>CAXBNF010000001.1:0-494521 GCA_963977065.1 uncultured Flavobacteriaceae bacterium
CTTTGGCGGACTCGAACTTTGCTCCTCCGCCTTTGGCGGACTCGAACTTTGCTCCTCCGCCTTTGGCGGACTCGAACTTTGCTCCCCCTCTTGGGCTCGAACCAAGGACCCTCTGATTAACAGTCAGATTCTTTTGGCAAACAACAATTAAGAACGGCAAAATTACAACACCTATATCCTTTCATTTCAAGATGTTATAGAACGTAAAACGTATTTATTTGTTAATTCTTGTTTTTGCTTGGATACTTGTGTGTTACAAATGTGTTACAATTTTTTTAAATAAAAAAAGATTCATTTTTATTTTAAACTTTTTAACTCGTCATCATATAAGAGTAAAAGATATGAAGATGACAAACAAAATACCATTTGAAAATTTACCAGAATTGATGCAGAAATTAATAAACGAAGTCAGCGAGTTGAAAGAGGTTATTAACAATCTATTTTTAGAGGATAGACCGTTAAAATATTTAAGCGTTAGTGAAGCCGCGGAATTTTTGAAAATAAGTGAGTCCACTTTATATACTAAAGTTAGTAAAAATCAAATTCCGTTTATGAAGCCAGACAAAATACTTTACTTTTCTCAAAATGATCTAGAAGATTACATTAATAAAGGAAAATCAAAAAGTTTTAAGCATATAAAAGATGATGGCTCTATTAACCTAGGGAGTAGATACTAATTTATAAAAAAAAATATAAAACCATGAAAAGAGCACAAGCAATTATTTATTTAGACATTAACAGACCAAATAGAGTAGGTAAATGTTGCGTAAAAATTAGAGTTACTTATAACAGAATTCGGAAGTATTATTCGACTGGATATTATCTTTTACCAAAAGAATTCAATCAAATTATGAATGGGATGAGAAGAGATGCAAGGCAATATGAAATAAAAACAGATCTTGATAAATATCTAAATAAAGCTAATGAAGTTATCCGAAGTTTGACGGCATTTAATTTTGATGATTTTAAGATATATTTTTTAGACAAACGAAATGCAAATATCTCTGTCTCATTTGCTTTTGATGAATATATAAAGGAGTTGATAAGTGTTGAAAGGCTTGGTACGGCTTCAAGCTATCAGTGCGCAATAAATAGTTTTGAAAAATTTAAAAAAAATTTAACATTTGGGGAAATCACAGCTACTTTTTTATATAGTTATGAAACCTGGATGATTAAAAAAAATAGAAGTATAACAACAGTAGGTTTTTATGTGAGGTGTTTACGGGCTATTTATAATTTACAAAATTTTCCACATAGTATGTATCCATTTGGTTTAGGGAAAAATAAATATAAAATACCATCCCCAAGAAATATTAAAAAGGCATTAAGCATAGAAGAAATAAATACAATATATAGTTATCCTGCAAAAGCAAATAGTGCAAAAGATAGAGCAAAGGATTATTGGATATTTTTATATCTGACAGGAGGTATGAACGTTAAAGATTTTTGTATGTTAAAATGGAGTGACATTGAAGATAGTATGATAACTTATCAACGTGCCAAAACAAAAAGTAGCACGAGTGAAAAGAAATTAATAACACTTGATTTAAAAAAAGAAGCTATAGAGATTATCAAAAAATGGAGTCAGCCTTCAATTGTAGACGATTCGTATATATTTCCTCATTTAAGACAAGGCATGTCGGCTGTTCAACAAAGAAATGTTTATCAGAGCTTGACAAAAAGAATAAACAAACATGTAAAGGAAATAGCGAAGGAACTTGAGATAAACAAAAATGTTACAACATATGTCGCTCGGCATAGCTTTGCTACTGTTTTAAAAAGAGCTGGAGCGAAAACAGAAATGATATCTGAATTATTAGGGCATAGTTCTACGAAAGTGACAGAAAATTATTTAGCAGGATTTGAAGTAAAGCAAATAAAACAAGCAACAAAGGCATTGACGGCTGGGTTTTAGTATTGCAAATTTATCTTTAAAGAAATGAAAGTATTAGACAACTTTTCTTCATATTTAATGCTGAATGTGATTAAGGAATTATAATCTTAGTGATAATAATTTGTGATAGAAAATTTTTTAAACTCTCTTTGAATATGAATCTTATTTAACTTGATTGAAGTAAAACATCTAACTCAAGTATATCTCTATCAAATTTAACATTTGAAGTTTTTTGAGAATTAAAAATTTCAGAAACAGGTTTGCCTTCTAAAACTAAATTTATCATCAAATTTAGTGTTGATTTGTTAATTTCATACATTAGTCCTCTTGCTCCACTGAACAAACAGTTTACGGCACCTAAGGCTTGACCATACTTCAAAGCATTACATAAGTTTTCTTCATTTATATTCATAAGTTGATTTCCTTTATTTGAAATTAATTGCTCTATGATGCCTGCGGAACACCAATCACCTGCTCCTGCGGTATCAATTGCATTATCAATTGAAAATGAACTAAGGCTCTTCCATCGGTTTGAATTGAACCTATAATTTAAACCATTTTTTCCTGTTGTTTCTATTTCTAAAACTGTTTGAATATGGGGATAATCTTCTTTGTATGATTTAATTCTTTGATCTGAGAACTTTATAATATCAGAAATTTTGAGGCATTCTTCAAATTGTTTTGTATCTCGAGAAGAGGAGGGTTCAAAGAAAATAAGAGCCCCTTGCGATTTTGCATAATTAGCTAGCTCAATTGAAGATCTACTAGTACGGTCAAAGTAGAAAACATCAATTTTAGGCAAGTTGTTTTTTATACTGTCAACTTTTTTTGCAAGAACAGGCCTAAAACTTGGCAGCCATTTACCATTATTCGGATTTCTGAATTCAAACCGGTGTTTAGGTTCGTTTAATGGAGATTCTAAAATCCTATGAATAATAATAGGTGTGCTACCTTTTTCTTCCTTTTCAATAAAATCTAAATTAACCCCCCACTTTTCTAAATCTTCAAACAACAAATCAGTAGCGTCATTATTGCCAAGCCGTGCTATTGGATATGTACTAAAGTTTAAATAAGATAAAATACTCAATACATTTCCACAAGAACCTCCTGCAAAAATTTTTGGGTTATGGTCTGTTTTACCTTTAATTAATACATCTAGTGCTAATAGACCAGTGCCTACGCAAGTTTTATTTTTCATTCAAAAAGTTATTTATTGTAAGGAATACCAGTGAGCCAAGTTACAAAAAGTTCACTTTGGTTTTTCAAATTTTTAATTTTATTCTGGTCAAGAATATGATAGCCTCCAGAGTTCACATTCATAATTCCAACAAAATCCTGATTTTCATAAGCTACTAACAAGCTACCTATAGACAATAGTTTACTAGAAAAGGTAGATATTGTAATCTTACATCCATTTATTATGCTAAGTGAATTTTTGTAATTATTAATAGCTTTGCTTAATTGTATATAGGCTTGAAAGGGATCCCTTTCTGTAATATACATAATGTTTTGAGACTCAATATCTAAGGTGTCAAATAATAGACTGTGGTATTCTATTAGTAATGAATCAGACCTTCTGGGATCTTTAGACGGAAATGGAAGCACTGGACATATTTCATAAAGCCTATTTTTATCTTCTGCTATTTTATCTGCACCACGTAATATATGAGAGCTTTTTTCCTCTCCTAATATTGGAAACCAAATTAAAGGTTTGTCTTTTTCAGATTCTAGTTCAATTTCTCCGCCAAATCCATGTAAATATGCCAAATCATCGTCTGTAGCTGTTTCTTGAATTTGTGAATCAATTTTCGCGTTTTCTGCTACAGTTAAAAACAAATTTTGACTATTGTTAAGCTGTGAATCTAATAAAGATAAAACTTTACCCACTAATGAAAAGTAAACACCACGTGGCAACGCACTAATGTCAATTATAATATCGGAATAACATTTAATATCAGCATAATCTATAAAAATATCCGCAGCCTTTCGGTCACCAATGATTCTTCTGCCTTTTCCAGTTTTGCTCCAAATCTTTATTTTTTTTATTATAAGATCTCTAACTCCAATTAAATTTTTAAATTCTAACATGTTTGCATCAATAAACTCTTGATATTTTTTTGAAGTTGAATTTTTACCTTCATCAAAGTCTATCATCAAAAAAGTAATATTTATATCTGGGCATTGTGTTAATAATCTAGATATAGTTAAATTCATCCGAATATCAAATCCTTTTCCTAAAATGAATAATACTTTATGTTCATTACTAAAGTGTTCTTTCCAGAACTCATCTATATTTTCATTGTTGAACATTATATGTGGACTCCATCGTAAATCAGCCATTATTTTATCCATTTAATTAATTCATCAGGAGTTTTGTGTCTGAAACCACCGTGTGAAAGTGGCAAACCAAAAAAGACACATAACCATCTATTCATATAATATACATCCCAAACTTGTCCTTTTTTTCCTTGTAATACGGTATGCTTCTCAAGTAAATTATATGCAACACAGGTAGAAATTACATTAATAAGAGGTTCATATATTGGATTATCAATCCAGTCAGATTCTTTAAATAGAGCTTGATTTTTTTGTTTGATTGAAAAACCACTAATTCCTGGTGCATATGGAGCATTAGGTTGAAACGTTTGTTTTTTTGAAAAGCTACCAAATGATTTTAAAAATTTCTGAATATCCTTAGCATGAGGTACTTCAGAATCAATTCTTTTCCATTTTTTATTAACGACATTTTCGATAATTTTATCTTGTTTAAAATCAGATAATAAAATTTCATCTCCTCTCATATTATTTGAAATCATTTCTTCAAACAATTCTGCTCCAAAAGATAAAAATTGTTCTATATTATTTGAGGATAATTTTGAAAGTGTTTTGAAGCTAAAATAATATGGAATCTCGTATTCTTTAGAAATAAAAAGTATAGCGGCATTAGTAACGTCAGAGTTTTTTTTATTGAGCATTTCCTCTACCACCATTGGGAAATCTAAACTCAACTGTGATTTCCCGGCATTTCTATTTATTAAAATCTCAACTTCTTTCACCAATATTGCTTTCTCCAATAAACTTCCTTCAAACAGATGAGCAAAATTGATCCATTCATCAAATTTATTCGTATATTTAGATATATTTTTAAATTGATTTTGTGTTTTTTCAATAATTATTTTTAACTTTTCCTTTATATTTTCTTCATTTATATTTTCAGTAAGATATTCTTGAAAAGACGTTACTTCTTCTGTAGAAATTGAAGCTCGTTTATCTGAAATATTCTGTAAAATTTTACTTAATTTAGCTGGATACTTCTTCCAAAAGTTCTCTAAATTAAGAATTTGAAAATCCCTTTCATAATAAGAACCTAAGTGATCTTTAGCTTCTAGAGCTTCTAATCTTTCGGAAATCCAAACATTACAATCACTCCTATTCTCTAGAAGGTATTGCTTAAATATTTTCCTTTGAGAAATAGAAAGCTTGTGGGCGTCATCAAACATAAATAGGATACGTGAACAAATTTTTTCACCATTTAATGTTAAGTTCTCAGGGCGAACGGCTAATATGGATAATAACTCGTCGTGTCCTTCAACTGTAATATCTTTAATAGGCAGAAAGCTATCAACCAGTCTATAGATTTCTCTTTCTATGTTAGATGCCCATTTATATAAATCGTTTCCGGTGCAAGGTATATCTATTGATTTGAAAAAGTTTACATCGTCGTTTAGTTGAAAAGAAAATTCATGTAAATCTTCAGGAAACTTTTTGGCTTTTAACTTACAAGCTGATCTAAGAGTAGCAATCATTATTCTTGAATTAAATAGTGAAAAGAAAAGACGCTTTTTTTGTGCATCCGAAACACTTAACTCTTCAAGAATTTGATAATTTCTTGTACATTGTAATGAAACTCCAAGTAGCTCTACTCTGTCATTATTAATTACTTCAATTTTTTTTAGCGCATTAAACAACACTCTATATTCTGTTGCTGACTTATTATTTAAAAGAGTTATTAAAGATGCTGGTTCAAATGCTCTTAGTAGTGAACTTTTACCCCCTCCTGGAGAACTATGGATTAATAAAATATTTTCCCAAAGTTTTCCAGTTTGATGCTCATTTGATAAAGCTTCCAAAACGTGAGGACTGAATAAGCGCAAAAACCCTACCTCTGTTTCAATTTTTTCAGAGGCTCTTAATTTAAATGGATTCCTAAATTTATTGCTCATAATCAACTATGCCTTGTTATCCTCGGGAATAATCCTATAAACTCATTTTCTTTGGATGTCCACCACAATAAAGGGAGTGAGTTATTAGGTGTATTATGACCTAAAACTATTGGTAAGCAACATTCATTATAACCTAAAAAATATTGTTTATGTTTTGCTTTTTTAAAATGCCTGTCAATAATGGATTTATCAATATATTTTTTAGATAATTCTATGAAATCTTTTTCGTCAGATAGTATTTCTTCCTTTATTATTGGTTCAATCTTTTGGAGAGTATGAATTTTAAAAGTAAAGTTTCCAAACTCGCCATTTTCTAAAGCTTTATCTTTTAATTCATAAATTTTATTAACTGCTTCAGTTGTGGCGATATAAAAAATCAAGTGTATTTCAAGTTCTTTGTTTAGGTTAATAAGTTTAGATAAAGATTCCTTATTATCAAAAAATGATTTTAATGTATTGTAAATTTTACCTTTCCATTTATCTCCTTCTTTCCTAAAATAACTTGTGCCACTTGCTGTAAAATCATCTACCAAAAACACTGTGTCAAATTTTCTAGTTTCACCAGTGTTTTTAAGCTCTTTAATCATATCTTTTACCTTAGTCAAATTTACTTCATACGTCGGTATAACCTGTTCATTATTTAGGTTGCTATTTCTTCTCAAATGATCAATCTTTGCTCCATCACTTAACCCAATAAACAAGCTTCTTCTGAGAATTTTTTCATATTCATTACTCTTTGTTATTTTTGTAACTAGATTTTTATTAATTTTAAGATTTCTTGCCGTTTTATTAACAAGTATTGGTTGAATTACAGTATTAAATGTTGTATTAACTAAATGCAAAATTTGATTATTTGAATAAAAGATGACCCGATTTCTTAAAAATTGATAAGCTATTCTTCTTTCTTCTATAGTTTTAAAATTATTAAGCCATTTTACTAAACTTTCAATGAAAAGAGTTCCAATTGAAAATTGTTGATATTCATTGTATTTAAAATTTGATAATGCCTGTAGTAAAGGTCTTTCTATGCTTACCTCTTGAGGCTCCCATTCCATTATTTTTACTAATAATCTTTCTGCTAATCTCGTTCTCATCTATTAATTTTTAGTTTCATTCGAGAATGCTCAAACTTAATCAAATTAAGATAATACAGTGTAGCATCTACATGTGTTATTCCAGCAGGAGCTATATTCCAACAAGTTGTTTTTTTATTATTGACTTCAAAAACACTTAAGCTATAAGGAGTATCGAGTAATCTAAAATCATTCCCAGGCCATTTTCCTCGGTCTCCTATACAAAGCAAATCCGTAGGTAGTTGTTTGCTTGATAGGATTTTTTTTAAAGGATTTAGAATATCGGTTTTCGAAACTTCGGAAGGTATAATATCCACTGAATGACTTGATTCCAAAATCTCAACATTTTTCTGACCTGAAGATTTTACTAATTGTATAATAGTTTCTTTTACGTCAGTAAGGTTATGTTGATTATTAAATTCAATAGAGAGTTGATTTGGTCTTAAGGAACATTTAATTTCCAATTCTTTTTCTGATTTTAAAATATGGTTTATATTTTCTAGGGCAATAATGTTTTTTAAATTAGTGTCAGGTAGAGAATTATCTTGTAATAAACCAATATCTGCACCATTATAATATCCAATTATTACTTGAGACCAATGTTTTTTTAAAATTACTTTTTGAAGATCTTTTCTTACTGATTTTCCTCTACCAGTTACAATTCCAATATAAAAACCATTTTCAACAATTTTGTTGAGTTTGTTGCTCATTAATTCATCCGGGCCATCAAATTTCCTTTCGGATGAACAAATTGTACCATCATAGTCAAACACAATTGCCCCATAACTTGCCTTGTTGAGGCTTTTTATGAAATCGCCATATGCTATTTCCCATTTTTGAATCTCCTTTTTATCAAGACCGGTAATAGGGTTTTTAATTTTTCGAGATATAGCGTTTTTAGCTTTAATTGATAATTCAATGTCATTTTCTGAATTGGTTAAGATTGAAGTATACTTTAAATTATATAATTTTCTACCAAAAGCAGGTACACCAGGTCTACCAGGATCAATGCCTAAGGAGTCACCAAATTTATCTATTAGATAGAAAGATTGAATTAATAAATCTAAGGTTCCTAATGAATTTTTATTCATTGTTTTCAGTAACAACTTCGGAATATTCAATGGAAGTGCATCAAGAGTTTTTTCTGCCAAAAATTGATCATCAGGGGTTGCTATGCATATTATTGCTGAGTTTTCATTTTTCTTTGCAAACCAATGATGTCTCCCGTGTCCAAAATTTCTATAATCTGACAAGAGTATCGGATACAATGCAGCCTCAATAGACTTAGATTCAATATCAAATGCAATTGATTTAGAGAATCCGTTATACAGAACTGTAATACTACTGTGTGCTTTGAGCGAATTTGTGAAATCATTAATTTCTTTTAAAACTGAATTTTTTGAAAAACTTAATTTAATTTTTGAGGAGCAAAATATTCTATTTAAAAGGGTAAAATAAGCAAATAATGAATTGGTTGCTAAAAAACCGTCTTTACCAACAGGGAGAGAAAATTCAAATATTTTACTAATTGTGTATTTTTTAGAAAGCTCAGCTAACTTTGAGCCATTTTGCATACATATACTTACAATAGATTTTGCTTCATTATTTATTGCCGTTTTAAAGCCAAATAAAATATCAGTATTTTTTCCACTAGCACTAATAAAAACTACTGTTGCAGTTCTAATAGTATTTTTAACATTATATAATTCTAGGGGCGTTATAGCTTTAGCAAATATACCCTTTTGTTCAGCTAATGTAACTCCAAAATAACATGCACTTAAAGAACCTCCAGAGCCAACAAAATAAATAGGTGAGTCAAAATTTGAAAAGGCATTTTTTAATAAATCTATTTCGAGGTTCATTGCCCATTTATAAGTATCTTTTAAATTAAGTAATTCTGATTTGAAAGGTTTTCCCATTTATGTAAAAAGAATAATAATAGTTATTGTTAAGCCAAAAAGAGAGATTAAACCATTAAGTATTAACCAAAGCCAATTTAATCTTAATTTATTTATGAAGAAGAATTTTTCTTTATTTTCTCTATCTGATAATTCCCTAGCTTTTAAAAAATCAATATTTGGATAGCGCTCCTCTAATAGATTCCTATAACCGCCTGCCCTTGTGTTATGAAAATTAAATCTTTCATATGATTTAGCATTGAATACAACCCCAAATATTCCCACTACAATTAAAAATAATGAAAGGGGTAAATCATTAGTGCTTAAGTTTTCATCATATGTGATTATTGTTATAATTACACCAGTAATTATAAGTATCATATTAGTTATAGATACTCTTGAGCTTTCATGATTAATAGCTTGACTCAGTTCAAATTCATAGTACTTCCACAGAATATCACGTTCAGATTCCATAATTAACACTTTCACCAAAAATAACTCAAAATTAAATCAAATTGCAAATTAATAATGGTTAATACTTATCTTTATACATCATTTGTGAGCTGAACTAAGTGTTGTAGTTCATTTCACCCTTTTTGAAAAAATAGTATAATTCCCCCTTTTAAATGTTATGTCATCGCTTTTAAAAAAGAATTCTCTTCAGTGTTATAGTAAACTCATCCAAAAATCTAGATTTTAACTAACAAAAAAGAAGTCCAAGAACTTTTTCAACAAAAAAGTCGCCTCGATTTAGGGAATAAAAAAAGCCCCTCGCAGTGAGAAGCTTTTTCTTTTTATACTCTAGTGGTTAAGGGAGCACGGTTGTCCTTATATCTTTACATACATCGACTTTAAAAAATGATTAAAAACATTTACAAATTGACAAATAACCTATCAACACTTCTGAACACTCCCCCTGGTTGAGCATGTCTATTTCTGATATCCCCGTAGTCGTTGCTCAGCTCTTAGCGTAAACATTTGAAGTAATTATTAATATGAAAAGGTATATATCCTCTAATTTTAATTGAACCTTTCTGTTTCAACAAAATAAAAACCTGTCAACTCACTAGACTCTATTTCTCTTTTCACCCTTTCCGAAAAATAAAAAAATAAATCAAAATGACCTATTCTAAAAACATCATAAGATATAGCTTCTTTAAACACGTATTTATCAACTGGAACTACTGATTTTTTTATACTACCTGCATACTCTTTATCTAACGCAATAATTGATTTCAAGTTATTTTTAGAAGATTCTAATTCAGACATAGTTACTTTATTAGAGAAAAATGAGTTTTCTTTAATACCAAATTTGGTCAAACTATAATTAATGTTATTTGTAAAGTCAGAATTAAAGAACATAAAATAATACCCCTTTATATCAGGTTTATTAAAAAAAGCAGCTTTTATAAATTGAGTGTCAGCTAAAGAATATTTGGTTATTATTTCTTTAAATTTTTCATTTACTATAAACCCCTTTAAACTTAAAGTACCTGTTGAAATTACATCAGTAACAATAGCTTTTTCGTCTATTGTCAAAGACGTTATTTCATCAATATTAATAGGTTCATATAAACTTTTGTTCATTAATAGTTCCGACTGCATATCTCCATAACCTACAATATCAGACTGTATACCATCTACATTACCAATTTTTTCTGTATCAGTTTCTAAAATTAATTTATAGTATTTCATTTTACCCTCCATTAGCCGCTTTCTTAAATTGAGTGTTTAGGTTATCTCCTGTTTTTTTGTATATTTCATAAGCTTCATCAATGGCTCCATTCAATTCAGGTATTAAAGTTTTTTCAATAAAATCCTTCAACTTGCTAGAACCATTCTTTTCAACAAATTTGTTTATTTGGTCATTTATATAATTAGTATAAGCTGGATGATTTGTATGGAATCCTTTTGCTAAATCTTTACCGTTTAAAGCCTTATTTATATCCCAACCACTCTCTATTAATTCATAAAAATGTTTATTTTGTTTTATTAATGCTACAGGCAAAACGTGGTGAGCCTGTCCTGCAATTTTAGCACCTTCCTTTTTCATATTATTCTTAAGAGTGGTGCTTGCTCCTTTTCTTATTTTATCATAAAGTTTAGCTGCATTTCTATATATTTTAGGCGCATCAGTAGCTAAATCCCTAATACTTGTAACCATTGGAACTCCTGTGACAGATTCTACACCTGCATCTATTACTTCACTTGTAACTGCTGCTAAACCAAATATTTGCAATGCCCCAACAATTGCGCCTGCTGAACCTATACTATATACTGCAAATTTCCTAACCTCATTGGCATCTGCACCAATATCTGTTGGATCAAAGACTACCCAAGCATTTTTTACTTTATTATAATAATAATTATGGATTTCGTTTTCTGAATATGTTCTTGCAACATACATTTTGCTTGGCAACAATTCATCAAAAAATTTTCCATGTAGGTTATGTAATCCAACCGTTTCAAATATAACTGTACGTTCTAAATCTTTACCAAACAATACTTTTTCTTGAGCTTTGTTTAATCGATTCCAAAATAATTCAGGTTTAGTTGGTTCTAATCCTTCTAAATCTTGGTAAAGAATAGGGCTATTACCAGCGTAAGCATAAGGTGTCCACCAAGGAAATTGAGCTTCTAATGGATCTGGCGTAAAAAACCTTATTAAACGAGAGTCATAATGTCTAAAAGTATAATTGTATGAGTTTCCTTCTCCTTTGATCTCATCGTCCATTTCCTGTCCTTGGAAGCCGTAGCGGTAATCACAGGTATTGGCGTGCCTTCCGGGTAGGAGCATGCCGAACGGATATAGGGTTTTTACCTGTTTTTCAATTCAAAATTTTAAAGAACGTTTAGAACAAATGTAAAGTTTGATATTATTAAAATTAACATGAATATCTCATAATTTAATAGTTGTTTTTTCCAATTCTAATAACACATTTTCGCTTTTTAAAACCATATAATATAAACTTCTGGATTTTGTGTTATAAATTTCCTCTTGCTTAATTAAATAAATGCCTTCAAAATTTTGCTTGTCACAGTTTTTGAAAATAATATTATCACCTTTCATCTTATAATCACAAATAAAATAATAATCCATATCAACTCTCAATCTAACTTTCTTATAATCAAACTCTAAAACGGGAACATGAATCGACTCAAAAAAAGAGTCTTTCAGAATATCTTTATTTTGATTAAAAAGGGTATATACTTCCCATATTCCATTAAGATTCTTCTTTCTATCGCATGATATAAATAATAAAAATGTTAATAATAAGGGTAGTGATTTCGTTATAAAATTTAAATTCAAAATTTTATATATTTTATTTATCATTTTCATCATTTAAAAAATTTAAAATGAATTCTTGAATGTCTTCATCATGTATAACATTTACATCTAGATTTGGTTTATAATTATTTGTTATTTCCTTCATTATTTTTATTGCAGAAAGCCTATTCTCTTTACTTTCTTCTCCCGTACCACCAAAGAGAATTATGTTTGCAATCTCACTCAATGCATTTATATCCTTTCTTTGATTTTGACTTATATATTCATCTGTTTCCAATGCAATGCTCATCGCTTCGACCGTATTTAACAATGGAGACCTATGAACTGTTCTATTACCAGTCCAAGGATCAACGGTGTACCATGCGGTTAAGTTTGATTGATTAAAAATATTTTTTTTATCTGAAGCAAGAGTGACATTCCTTACGTTCTCCCAGGTGAAGTTAATCCCATTGACAATCATTGCGAAACCGGCAATGCTTCCTGTTCCTCTAACTGGAGCTCTTCTTCCTGTAAACCTATTGTCATTTCTTTCTTCTATAGTTGTTCTTTTTCTAGAGAATTCTACTTGCCCTGAAGGGTTGTCAGGAGAAGCTGTCGCACGTGCTGTTGGAGCTGAATCGTAAACAGGTTGAAAAGGGGTAATTAGTGCACCATCTCCATAAGCCATACCATCTCTACCTATATATTGAAGGCCAAATGAATAGGGATGTGCATTTTTATATTCCCTTTGATAAATAGTTGAAAAATTATTAAGTTTTATAAAAACAGTTCCTCTATTGAAATATATCAAGGTTTCATTTGAATTTAAATATTCTTTTCCTTCTAAATCGATACCATCTATTACCCTATTTTCAGCAAATGCATATGTACTATTCCACGGATAGGATTTTGCTAAGGGATCAATACTTAAAAATCTCCCTACCCTAGGGTCATGCATCCTAAAAGTGTAGTTAACCGAGTTTCCTTCACCTTTCACCTCATCATCCATCTCCTGGCCCTGGAATCCATACCTGTAGTCACTCGTGTTGGCGTGCCTTCCGGGAAGCAACATTCCGAACGGACATTGGGTTTTTACTAATTTTTTTAAATCAAAATTTTAAAGAACTTAAAGTTATTTGACCTTAATAATATAAAATATTTACTTATAAAATACCAAAAGAACTTAAAATTAGTAAAAAGCCAATAATGCATATGATAATACTACTTGAAAGCCTCGACATATCAGCATAATCAGATTCATAATCTTTTAGTACTTTAATAACCATTTTTATACCTAATGACATAATTATAAGACCAAGCACAAACTTTAAAATCCACATAAATCATTTAACTTTATTCATTATTTTCATCTAATTTTTTATCTATAGCATCTACTCCTATATGTCCAGCCTGTCTCATAGTCTCATTAAAAAGCTCAATAATTGCTTTACCTACTTGTTCATTAATGTCAGATTCGGCCATTTTAGATTTTGGGTAAGCTTTTTTTATTACACTGGCTAGACCAAACGAAGAAACTTCTACAACCCCTCGACCTATTGCCTTATCCCAGTTTTTTTCTTCTATATCTAAAGTTAAATTAATTATAAGACCCGCTGTCCCTGCTACCTTACCTACACCTGTTACTATTAAAGATAGGCCACCTGTCTCAGGAGCTGCTACAATTCCTAGAAGAACCATACTATCACCTCCCAACTCTAATTGATCGGCAAAATCTCTAAGACTTTGTCTGGTAAAAGGGTTGCTGTTCTCATGTAATATAGGTTTTTTTTGGGCTAATGTTGATATGGGTGTCTGAGGTACAAATGATCTTAAAAAATCTTTGGCATCAACGTTTGTTACTTCATTAGAATTATTACGAAACTTTTCCGACATGTGTGCATGGATACTCGAGTACTTAAACCGATTAAGGTTTTGAGTGGTTTTAATGACATCCTTTTGAAGGTCTTTGTCATTAACAATATATATCCTTTTTGAAAAAGGACCATCCAAAGAGCCTAAATAGGTTAAATCAGAAGCAAAAAAACTTTCTAAACCTTCTAATTCAATGTATGCTATAGTTTTGTTCTCAGAAAATGCATATGGTGAGTTCCAAGGATAATCCCTAAACAAAGGATCCAGTGTGAAGAAACGACCCACCCGAGGATCGTGCATCCTAAAGGTATAATTCACAGAATTTCCTTCCCCTTTGATCTCGTCATCCATTTCTTGCCCCTGGAAGCCATAGCGGTAATCAGAGGTGTTCGCATGGCGCCCCGGTAGGAGCATGCCGAAAGGATATAAGGTTTTTATTGGCTTTCCCACTCAAAATTTTAAAGAACTTTTTGTAAATATAAGAATACTTATAACAATTCTATAACCTCCAATAGTTTTTGTAATATACTTAAAACTGATTAGATTATTCATGGAAGATTATAATATATCAGCGTCAAGATCATCAATACATTCCTAAAAAGATTTCAAAACTTTTCAATAAAAATGGTCTCGTTTTAATGTTTAAAAAACCTCTTCATGAGATGTCCAAGACTACTGACTGGTTTGACTAATCTAGAATTGGATAACTTTTTAGATACTAAATGGATTCAGTATCTCGATAACAAGGATTAAACACTCATGGGTGCCATTGATGCGCATTTGCGTTATTCGAAGACTTACACATTTACTTGAAATTGATTTCAAAAGTTGTAAGTTTACTTAATAGTTTGTCCAAGATGTAGATGGAACCTTAAAAGTATGTAGTTTATCAAGAGAATCTATATATACATAGTAAAGTGTTTTCTCCTTGTCTAATCCTCCTAAAAAATACCAAGCTTTTTTTTGTAGATCGCCAAAAGTATTGAATACTAAACTTCTGCTAGGGTCAATATTTGGTGGCTTTCGCCAAAGAAAACCATTATCCTTATTAAAATATACTTTTCGTTCAGCATAGTTCTGACCATCGTTCTTAACATTTGCTGTAAATGAAAAACTAGAGTCCTTAACCAACTCTCTTAATAATTTTTGCGGAGTAACTTTTTTTAACTTTAAAATATTACTATCTTTTAATTTCATTTTAGTTACCGTAAATGAATTATCTATTTCATCCCAATAAGGGTTAATCACATAGTCTTTAGTTATAACAACTTCTTTTTCTTTACAGCTTACGCAAAAAAGAAGTATGTAGACCATTAAAACTAAAAAAGTTATTTTACAAGTTTTCATAATTATTCTTTGGGTAATTGGTCAAGTATAGCAGCTTCAATTGGATTATCTTCTGCGAATGCGTCTCTGTAATGTTGGATTCCATAATATTTATTCCCTAGAAGATTATTATCGACTTTCCATTGTTTATATGTAGCTAAAGCATTTATCAAGATTCTTTGACCTAATAACGAACTTACCATCTCTCTGGATGTTGTTGTTCTAACTGGAGTGTCTAATCCTTCTGGTCCATTTAAATCCATTCCTGGTAACTTATACCAGTTATCTTTGAGAAGATTGTCAATTCGTGCAACCATATCCCTATCAGCCTGTAAGGTTCTCTCATCTTCTAAATAACCTAAATAATTTTTTGGTGCAGCTATAGAATAGTCTATATCGTGCTGTTTGGCTATAGCATCTGCCCAATCTATGGGTTGTTCATCAAAACTATAGTTTATGCTGCCATCAAAACCATCATTGGTTACAGAACCTGGTCCAGAATACAACCCGTGAAATGCAATATCCGACATTCCACCAGTCTGACGTTGTTCCCAATAAGTATCAGTTATTTCGCCTGTTTCATCGTAATAGTAGTGAACAATTCCTCTTCCTCCCGAACCATAAGGAACAGAGTTGTGTCCGCCTGCGGTTGTACCGCCAAGTCTTTTAATCTCTTTTGAAGTCATTTTATAGAACTCCGTTTTCGAAACTGCTCCATTTGCGTGATGGTGGACAGAGATATATTCCAATCCTTCTAATTCTAACCCATCAATCAATCTATTTTCACTGAAAGCATATGGACTGTTCCAAGGATAACTCTTTTCAAGCGGATCTCTCGCAAAAAACCGTCCCACCCGTGGGTCGTGCATCCTGTAATTATAATTCACAGAATTTCCTTCCCCTTTAATCTCATCATCCATCTCCTGCCCCTGGAATCCGTACCTGTAATCACCGGTGTTGGCGTGCCTTCCAGGCATAATCATTCCGAAAGGATAGGGATTTGATGCTATTTGTACAATATTTTAAAGAACTTAAAAGATAAATTTAGATTAATTTGTAATAAAAAATTTCTTTATTTTTTAAACAAGTGTGCCTTACCTTTTTTATCTAAATAGACATAAAATATCCAATAAACTTAGAATTAGCACTCCTAATTATTAAAATCTCTAAGTTTATCAGTATACTCATCTAAAAAAAGTAAAATCTCTGATTTATCCTCGTATGAATCTACAGATGCAGAAATCACTAGAATAGAATCCATAATTAAGCAAAAGAATGATTTTAGAATAAATTCTTCTTTTGAGGTAATTTTAATTAATTTATCTAGTTCTTCAAAAAGATTGTCTACTTTTTTTCTTTTTAGACCATAACCAAATCTTAAATCGATTAAAATTCCATTTTCTCCAATTAATAAATCTTCAATCTTATTATAAATTATTTTCGTCATTCTTTTATTGTTTAATTACTTCAATCCCTTTTGGCGATACTGAACCTTCTATTAATACTTCCTTGGAATAAGTAGCATTTCTTGTCGCTGTACTTCCTTTTAGAACTCCTTCTTGGCCTTGCTTTGTGGAGATATCATGTACTTTCCCTTTAATATATTTCATGTCTATTTTGACTATACTATTTCCAGTTCTTTCTGCCCAAATTTTAGCAACTTTTAAGTCTTTTGTTGTTGATATAAATTGACTTTTAAAATTCGTTCGCGAACCATTTATAACGTGCCCTTCTATAGTATAAGTAGCATTTGGATTTTTAGCAAATAGTCCAACTTTTATATTCTCATCTGGTCTAACAACTCTGTAAACATAATTTTTAGGTGATATTAAACTCTTTAGTGCACCTCCAAAAATAAAGAATGGTGAACTGAATTCATTAGAAGCTATATCTCCCTTAGCACTTAGATATCTAGCTTTATTTTCTGCATTTATTGTATTCGCTCCATATTGATATAAGAATGTTTCATAACCAGTTGCAAACTCTCTAGAAGAAAAGAAGTCCATTTCTTCTTGAGACATATTATTTAAATCTGGCTTTCCTGGGTTACTTATCAGTTCTTTTGCTTCGCTCCAAGTAGTCCCTCTTTGCCAACCCATAGTTTCAGCAAATTGAACTGCCATTGGCTGTATCATAATGGCATAAGCTTCCTCTGCATACCAACCTGCACAAGTTGTAGTGCCGTCAGGTTGATTAACCCCTCCATCATGCCAAATCCAAGCTTTTGGGATTTCCCCTTTTGTTTTTGGGCTAAAAGATCCATCCTCTCCTGCAACTTGTCGTTGCCCTTCTTCTTTGCCTGCTGAAGTAGGCTCAAGTCCTTCAAGCTCTTTCATGTCAATTAGCCTATTACCACTAAATTGATATGGTGAATACCAAGGATATTCCTTAAATAAAGGGTCCGTAGCAAAAAACCTCCCCACTCGTGGATCATGCATCCTAAAGGTATAGTTAACTGAATTTCCTTCCCCCTTTATCTCATCATCCATCTCTTGACCCTGGAAACCATACCTGTAATCACTGGTGTTTGCGTGCCTTCCGGGTAGGAGCATGCCGAACGGATATAGGGTTTTTACCTGATTTTTAACTCAAAAATTAAAAGAACGTGTTGTAAATATATGATAATTTGAAGCAGAAATTTAAATACTTAATCAAATAGTTTGACGAAAAGGCTACCTCTAAGATTCAAAAAATAATTGAAAGCTTGATCACAAAAACGTTGCCTAACTTTTGGGCAAAACAGTGCTTCAGATGTTTTTAGTTTATCTTTCTGAGTACATAATCTAAAAGAGAGACGCACATTAAGAAAGATGTTGCATATAAAATTAGAAGTATAGTGTCACTATATATTACAAAAAAAATAGATAAGTAAGGTAAGCATAATATTATTAATGAAGCACTTATGCTTATTAAAAACAAAGCCATTGGTAGTTTACGCTTAAATCCATATCTAATAATTGAATATATAGCAAGGATGGCTAAAATCCATAATGGTATATGTAATAAATAACCGTAGAAATAAGCGCTTGTAATATCTTTAAACCCTCTCGGTTGATTATATGTAAGTAAAAAAATAAAGTAAATTGAATACCCTAATGAACCTACAAATAAAATTAGGCAACAATACTTTAGGAACTTAAAAATCTTTTTCATTAGCCGCCATTTTTATCTTGTTCCTTAACATCTTTTTTCCAATCAATTCTTCTATTGAAGTTATGTGTTTTTTCTGCAGAACCACCCTTTTCATTAATTCTTTTAACAATTTCATCCATTACATGATTCCATAATTGGTCTGCTTGTCTAAAGAATTTTTCTCCACCACCACCTGGAAAGAAAGCATTATAAAATGCATCAATAGGTTCGTAAAGTCTGTCGATTCCACGGGTATAAAAGGTATATGTCCCGTCTTCATTATCAGTCAATCCAAATTGCCTGTGGCCTGCTAATGGATGCTGCATATCCCAAAATGTAGCTATGGGTGTAAACACCCAAGAATTTTTAGTTGCTTGGGTTACTAATACTGGTGCTGTATCCGGACCACCATCAAAAGCCATTACTGTACCATACGGATTGTCGCTTAACCAACTAGCTTTAGACTCGGGGTCTCCTTGGGGATAATCAAGAGTACTAACATCAGGATCAACTAAACTACTAAAATTAGTTCGTATAATTGTATAAAGTTCACTGGCAGAAACATTATCAGGCAACTTACTTATTTTGACAGCATAATAATCGTTATTTAATTGTCCGCCAAAAGCCGCATTCAAAGGTTGTCGGTATATATTTCCTTTATTTGCATTTGCATAAACGCCAACCACCCTATATTCATTTGAATGCTCGAAAGCCAACATATCAGCCCATAAGGCATAATCATTGCTATTTAGAACTTGAAGTTCTGGTTGGCTGGGCATATTAATTATTTCACCAGATATCAAATCCTTAGCTTCTAATCCTTCTAATTCAACAGAATTTATAACCCTATTTTCACTAAACGCATATTGAGAATTCCAAGGATAAGACTTATATAAAGGATCAACAGCAAAAAACCTCCCAACCCTGGGGTCGTGCATTCTATATTTATAATTCACAGAATTCCCCTCACCCTTGATCTCATCATCCATCTCCTGTCCTTGGAAGCCATAACGGTAATTACTGGTGTTCGCATGGCGCCCCGGTAGGAGCATGCCGAACGGATAGTAGTCAAAATGGCTAAACATCCAGAATTTATAAGAACTTACATCATTGTTACTTCGTTAAAAAATGGCTCGATATGGATCATTTAATACAAAATAAATACAAATAATCATCCTAAATTTTATTTAATAAATGATGATTTCGGAGGTTAAAATAGTAAAAAAAATTATACCCGCTGTAATTATTACAAAAAATGAATTAATGATTTTCATTTTATGAGGTTTAATATTTTCGTTTATATTTACAAAGTTAAAATTTAGTTAAATGTCCAAATACAAATTCCCAAAATATCTTCTCTTTCTTTTACTGATAGTTACTTTTTATAGTTTTATTGGGGATAAGGTTCAGAAAAGAGTAATCAGAGATGCAAGTTTTGACACTCACTTTTTTGTGTATATCGATAAGAAAAAAACTGATAAGGAAGCGTTTTATTCTTGGTATAAATCAGGTGAGATTCATGAAAGTTTTGGTGATGCTGGTGGTGATTTACTACATGATGAATTTATTAAGTATTATTCTAATAATAGCCTTGCAGAAAAAGGAAAGTTTAATTATGGTTTAAAGGTTGGGCTCTGGAGGAAATGGCACCCCAATGGAACTTTAATAGAAGAAACCCAATGGAGGGCAGGAAAGAAAAATGGCAGTTTTTTATTGTATGATCAAAATGGAAACCTCAACATCAAGGGACAATACAGAAGAGATATAAAAAATGGGACTTGGATAAATATCCAAGAAAGTGATACAACTTGGTATAAAAAAGGGATTGCTTATAAAGAACATCCAAGGATCATAAAAAAACGCCTTGATTCTATAAATGGTAAAGAATCGTTGTTTAAAAAAATCTTCAAGAAAAAAGACAGTACAGATATAAATGAAAATAGAAAACCATTTTTTAAAAGGGTTTTCAGCAAGCAAAAGGATACAACTACTGTTAAAGAAAACAAGCCCTTTTTCCTTAAACGATGGTTTACCAAGGATAATGATACAGATAATTAATAATGAAACTAAAAGCGGCTAGCTTAGCTTATGCTATATTTATTACCCTTATTATAGCAATCCTTTGCTATGCGCTCCTCTTGGTCTTTTCCTTTAACAATGACCTGAATGATTATTTCACTTTGCGAAAAAAATTACTGATGCACAATCAGTCTGCCATTGCTGTAATGAACGCAAATTACCCCACCTTTGAAGGTATAAATAGTTCACAACTGTTTCCACAAGATGCGGCAATCATCACCACTATGGAGGCAACAGACTGGGGAGCCTTTAAAAAATCCCAGATTATTTCCTATTCTGGAAGGGACACCGTTAAACAAGCTTATTTACTCTCAAGTGCTTTTAATAAGGATATGCCGGCCCTTTACCTTAGGGATAATGATGAAGACTTTAAAATTTCCGGCAATACTATCCTGCAAGGAGACATTTACATATCCGGAAGAGGATTGAAAATAGTCAATCTCGCAGGTATCCAGTCAGTTGACAAACCAGTTCACTCCGGTACTATTTATACTTCTGAAAAAATAGTGCCCAATATAACGCCATTGGAATTGATATACCCAGAGGAGTTTGTTTTAAAGTTGCCATCTGATATAAAAACAAATGTGGTCATCAATGGTTTCGATAAAAAAACCATTGTAATCGACGTAGGTACGGTATTGGAAAACATAAAATTAAAAGGCAATATCATTATCAGGTCACAAGATACTATAAACATAAAGGACACTGCCATCCTGGAAGATATTATAATTGAAGCCCCAAAAATTGTTTTTCAGGAGGGCTTTAAAGGTAATCTACAGGTTTTTGCCTCTAAAGAAGTTGTAATGGAAACCGGGACTTTGCTGGCTTACCCGTCTGTTATTGTTGTTGGGCCCAATGAAAGTGAAGGGAAATCGATCGTGTTAAAGGAGGACTCAAATATGAATGGTTCGATACTATTATATGGAAACGGCCTTAAGGACGAATCAAAACACAAAATCAACATAGGGCCTAATGCCACTGTGAATGGAACCATTTATTGTGATGGTGTGTTAGCCTTATATGGGACGGTTAACGGTTCTGTAATTGCCTCTTTACTTGAACATAAAACCCCAACCACCCATCATAGGAACTTAATTTTTAACGGGAAGATACTAGCTGATAAAATCCCTAACCCCTATTTTCAAGTACAAACCCTTGAAAAATATATGACGGATCAACCTGTCATCTTGAAAAAATTATAAATATGGTATCTTTAAAATCAAGCTTAAAAGGATCATCTATAGTTGAAACAGTGATTGCAATTACAATTATCGCTATGTGTTCATTGATTGCCACACTTGTCTTTGCCAATGTAATAAATTCAACTGAACCCATAAAGAAATATGCCTTTGAGTTTGAGTTGGAACAGATCATTGAAAAAACGATAACCAATAATGAGCATACAGGTTACATTTATAAGTATGATGACTTCACAATCGAAAGAAAGGTGGAACACAACACCCCTTTACCAGGAGTCAATAGAATTTCTTTTTTGGTTAAAATGGGCAAGAATGTATATCATTATAATTTATTGACATCCCATATAGATTGATAACATGAAAACCAAAGCATTCACCATATTGGAATCAATTATTACACTGGCACTCATAAGCATTATTATTAGCATGGTTTACTTGGTTATTGTTTATTTTTCCAAAAATGTAAGTGACTATACTTTAATAAGCACCAAAAATTTTGAACTAAACCTATATAGTTTACAACTGAGGGAGGATTTTTTTAACTCTGAAAGTGTTATCTCAAATGACGCCCAGGGCTTTACTGTTCAATTTTATGATGAAACCCAGGTTTATTATTATCAAAATAATAATTTTTTATACAGGAAAACACCGGTGAGTACTGACTCATTAAAGATTACAAACCTGCAAATCCAATACCTTTTTGAGGCCCCACCAAATGATTCTTTACAACTTGTTAAAAATTTGATTATTGAAACAAACCAAAACAAAACAGACATACCACTTTATTTTTATAAAACTTACTTTTCAAATTATTTGAATATAAAGGAATGAGCATAGAAATTAGAAATATTCAAAAAGTAAATAAAAGTACTTTTGCAAATCAGCAAACAGGGAGTGCATTCTTTAAAAAGGAATTTTCATTTTCAAGAAAGATAACAGATAAAAAGAAAGTCTTTATTTATAAGGATATGGCCACTCTTTTGAGGGCGGGTATTGATTTCAAGTCTGCACTTACCATTGTAAGGGACCAGCAAACCAACGAACTTTCAAAAAACGTGCTCAATTCTATTCTGGATGCAGTGATTAAAGGTAAATCACTTCATGAGGCAATGGACAAAACAGGGTATTTTTCACAATATGAAATTTTTAGCATTAAAATAGGTGAAGAAACCAGGATGTTGGATACTATTCTGGATGAGCTTCAAAAGTATTTTCAACGAAAAGTAAAGCTGAAAAAGCAAATAATCTCTATCCTCACTTATCCGGCTTTTATATTGGTGTTAACATTTGCCACTTTATATTTTATGCTTACATATGTGGTGCCCCTGTTTGAATCTGTATTTAACCAATTTGACAGGGAACTGCCCAAATTGACCAAATATGTGATTTTACTATCTGAAAATTTTAGTGCGATTTTTATAGGTATCATAGTTTGCATGGCAGCTATAGCGATACTATATAATACAGTTAAAAAAAGGGTTGCTTATAAAAGGTTTACCTCAAAGTTTATCTTAAAAATACCTTTTTTTGGGAAATTGGTAAAAGAAATATATCTCACACGATTTTGTCAATCTATGGCCTTGTTGCTGGTATCCAAAACATCATTGACCGAGTCGTTAAACTTAGTGAAAAAGATGGTTGGTTTTTACCCAATTGAGGAGGCTTTAAATACCATTCAAACTGACATTGAGAAAGGTGCTACCTTAGGTGATTCCATGTCAAAGTTCAGTTTTTTTGATAAAAATATGACCTCCATGGTAAAAGTTTCAGAGCAAGTAAACCAGTTGGACAGTATGTTCCAAAACCTGGCAGAACATTATGATGAAGAAGTTGAACATAAAACAAAAACAATGGGAAGTATTATTGAACCTATGCTCATTTTATTAATTGGAGCTATAGTGGGAGTGATTATGATTGCCATGTATGCACCAATGTTTGATTTAAGTGAAGTGATAGGAGGAAATTAATTTTTTTTATACTTTTAAAACAGTATATTTAACTTTTGTTTAACAATCTGTGTTTTTATTTAATATTCAATTTTTATGTACAAAGAAGTTAAAATTGAGAATAAGTTTCGGCTAAAAGCTTATTCCATGACGGAAATTTTAATTGTGTTATGTATCATTGGCATTCTTATTTTGATGGTTCTTCCAAACCAAACTTCTGTAATCAGTCAGGCAA
Organism: uncultured Flavobacteriaceae bacterium; assembly: GCA_963977065.1. Taxonomy (GTDB): domain Bacteria; phylum Bacteroidota; class Bacteroidia; order Flavobacteriales; family Flavobacteriaceae; genus Planktosalinus. Next base: position 24,146 of record CAXBNF010000001.1, read on the forward strand.
AATCCATTGAAGCCCAAAGCATGCTCAATCATGTCTATGCACTACAGAAAAGCCATTTTTACAGATTTTCAAGGTATTCATCTAGTTTTGATGAATTGGGCTTTGAGCCCACATTGACCATTCAGGAGGGTGGTCAAGCTGTATATAAGATTGAGGTTATTGACGCTTCAACAAATACTTTTAAAGCAAGGGCCACAGCCCTTTCTGATTTTGATGGTGATGGGGTTTTCAATGTTTGGGAAATTGATCAAAATAAAGTATTAAAAGAAGTGGTAAAAGATTAAACTTGATCGTTTTAATATTAAATATCATTTTGGGTTGTTCTCTTTTGATTATAACCTATCAAGATTTCAAGGATCGCTCAATACACTTAGCTTGGCTAATTGCTGTTTTTTTATGTGCAATTGCTTTACTTTGGATACAGGGTCAAGCTTTGTCTGACCTTATCTCACCTGTCCTTTTTGTAATAATAGTTTTGTTTGTTTTGTGGATTTATTTGAGCTTGAAACAGAAACGATTTTTAAACCCCTTGAAAAACCATATTGGTCTGGGTGATGTATTTTTTTTCTTGGCCATTACCCCTTTATTCAATTTACATAATTATATGTTGTTTTTCATAACCGGAATGTTACTTTCATTAATTGTATCCGGTTTATTTACAAAAAAGAATAGAATGATTCCTTTAGCAGGAATTTTAGCATTGTATTTGACCATTTTAAAAATTGGTTCATTTTTTTTAGAAAAAGACATTTTTAAAGATTCTCTTTTATGAAATGAGTAACATAAGCGAAATAAAAATATCAACTGAGAACCAACAGTTAATTCAAGCTGATGTTGCTTATCACTATGGTGTGATTCCAAAATATCTTGAAAATGATATTTTAACTTTTTTTGCCAAGGATGAAATTGATATTGAGTCCTCTACAAACGAGCTTGAACTAATTTTGGGTAAAAAGATAGTTCTTGAGATTGTTGAAAGCAGTATCATAAATAAAGCCCTGTCAAAATATTATCGTAATAGCGGAAAGTCAAATTCAAATAACGAGTTTAAATTAGGGGGTGATTTTCTTGAAAACTTAATTTGGGATGCTAAATCTACAGATAGTAGCGATATCCACTTTGAGGTATTTAAAGATTCAGCAAGAATACGCTTCAGAATTGATGGTAAACTTATTGAGAGATATAAAGTGAAGCTTGAAGATTATTCAGAATTGGTCAATAAAATAAAAATCAAATCAAATTTAAATATCACTGAAAAAAGGCTTCCTCAAGACGGTAGGATTAATTATAGGGATTTTGATATCAGGATTTCCATATTACCGACATTATACGGTGAAAAAATAGTAATGAGAATACTAGGAAGGGATACCTCAGAATTAAGTATGAATATGCTGGGGATGAATGTAGAAGAACAGAAAGTCTATCTTCAAGCGGTTAATTCTTCCAAGGGTATTGTCTTGATTAGTGGCCCCACCGGTTCAGGAAAAACAACCACCCTATATGCTACTTTAAAACTTTTAAATAAGATGTCCAGTAACATCTTAACTATTGAAGATCCCATTGAATACACTTTGGAGGGAGTTAACCAAGTTCAGATAAAAGAGGAGATTGGGCTAACCTTTACTAGTGCTTTAAAAACATTTTTAAGGCAAGATCCAGATATCATAATGTTGGGTGAAATCAGGGATGAAAAAACAGCTCAAATGGCCATTCGTGCAAGTTTAACAGGACATTTAGTTCTTTCCACAATACACACTAATTCTGCTATTGGAACAATCTCAAGATTAGTTGATATGGGAATCCCACCTTTTTTAATAGCAGAAACATTAAGGATTTCAGTAGCACAAAGACTCGTTAGAAAACTTTGTGATTACTGTAAAATCAAAGGAGATAACAAAGACTTAAACTTGACCCTGGATTTCAAAACTGAATTTAAAAGCCATTATTTGCCGGTTGGCTGTGACCACTGTTATCATACAGGTTATAAAGGGAGGGTCGCGATTTATGAATTTGTATTAATTACACCTGAAGTAATAGATTTAATTAAAAACAACAATAACGATTCAAAACACAACCTTAATTCAATAAAATATCAAAGTCTTTCACAGAAAGCTATAAACTTGGTGAATGACGGTATAACAACAATAGAGGAAGTCTATTCAATAATAATTGATAGTTAAAAACCCATGATTAGATTATTTTTTTTAGTACTAATAATAAGTATTTGTCAGTCATTATATTCACAGTCCAACGACATCAGGGAAATTGAAAGGCTTTTTGATGAAATAGCCCAAAATAGAAAGGGGATCAATGATAAAGTTAGAATTGATATATCCGGACTTACGCTTTATGATTTTATAATTTCTATAGCTGATGAACACAGAATTAATGTGAGTGTGGATCGTGAACTTAATCAGGTGGTGACCAATAATTTCTATGATGTAGAGGTGAAAGATGTTTTCCTCTTTCTAATTCAAAAGTATGACCTTGACGTAGGATTTTTAAATAATATAATTTCTTTTACCAAAAAGGAACCTGTAGAAATAAAAGTGCCTCCAAAAGTTGAAAAGCCAATTGATATTAGTTATAACCCACAAAATGATTTCTTATCAGTTAAACTTTCTAATGATTCGCTTCCAAAAGTCGCAAAACGCATAACAGAACTCACAAATAAAAATGTTGTTTTGGCACCCGATGTAAAGGACTTATTGATTTCTTCATTTATAATTAATCGCCCTTTTGAGCAAGTATTGGAAATGATGGCCAAGTCAAATCAGCTAAAAATGACTAAAGATGAAAACGACTTTTATTATCTGGAAAAAGAAGTCAACCAAGATGATATTGAAAATCCAAACCGAAATACAAACAGGAATAGGAGGATTAATAACATACAACAAAGTATGGGTGAGTTGACAATATCATTGAATGAGAATGGATATCTTAACGTAAAAGCCTATGAAGCTGATTTGACTAGCATAATTTTACAAGCTGCTGAAATTTTAGACTTAAGCTATTTTATGTATAACAAACTTGGTGATGAAACGACAACTTTTTTTGCAAATGAAATCAGTTTTGATGATTTACTTAACCATATTTTCAAAGGGAAAAAATATACCTATAAAATTGAAAATGATAATGTTTATGTTATTGGGGAACAGAGTACAGAAGGGCTTAGAGTAACTGAACTCGTGCAACTTGAAAATAGAACTATCGAATCAGTTTTACTTACTTTACCTAAAGCACTTATTGAAGGAGTTGAAGTCAAAGAGATAAAAGAATTGAATGGTTTGATAATTTCAGGATCCAAACCAAAATTGGAGGAGTTAAAAGTTTTTATCAGGGAAATTGATAAAATTGTTCCCTTGATACAAATTGAGGTTTTAATAGTTCAATATCAAAAATCACATGAGGTACAAACAGGCTTGAGTGCTATTTTAAGTGAAGAAGGAAGAGATGTTAAGACGCAGGGTGTGATTTTCCCAACAACGGATGTCACAATAAATGCAACCTCCATTAATAATCTTATTGATAGTTTTAATGGATTTGGGATTATTAATTTGGGAAAAGTGACAGAAAACTTTTATGCCAATTTAACTGCACTTGAAAATAATTCTATCATCAACCTTCAATCAACACCAAAAATTGCAACTCTAAATGGAAATCAGGCAGTTGTCTCAATTGGACAGACAAGTTATTACTTTGAGCAAACAAATAGGCTCATCAATAGTGGCATTAATGAAAACATTCTTCAATCAGGGCAATGGAAACCCACGGAGGCCAATCTTAGAGTGACCATAACTCCCTTTGTTTCAAAAGATGAGCAGGTAACCCTTACAGTTAATGTTGAAAAAAGCGCATTTATTGGTAGGTCAGGTGAAAATGCTCCTCCAGACAGGGCTACACAACAATTTCAATCATTAATACGTGTCAAAAACAACGAGATGATTCTTTTGGGAGGGCTTGATGAATTGGATAAGCAAGACACAGGGGCAGGAACACCTTTTCTTTCAAGGGTGCCCATCATAAAATGGTTTTTTAGCAGTAAAAGAAAGTCAAGGTCAAAATCCAAGCTACATGTCTTTATTAAACCCACAATCCTTTATTAATGGTTGAGTCAATCGTAAATAAATATTTATTGAAAGAATATCATTTGGTACAAGTTCAAACCAGTGATTCAGATTCTGTTTATCATTTGATAAAAGTCATTATAAAGAAAGGTTCTGTAAAAATTCAAAATCAGGAATACAATTTAAGTTTTGATGATTTAACTGCAAAGCTAAATAAAAACACTCCATTAATACTCTCATTTGCTGGTAGAAAAGTTATTAATAAAACTGTGGTAAAGCAAAGTAACTATTTAGATAAAATCTTGTTTAACAAAGACCCTGAAGATTTTTTTATTTTTGAATTATTTGAGAATGAGAATGTTTTGATATCACTAGTGAGAAAGGAAGTTGTTGATGAGGTATTGGGTTTGTTCAAAAAACAGGAACTAAGTGTTATTGACCTTTCAGTTGGTCCATTCATTCTTGAAAACATTAAAAGCTTTACTCCGGGTCTTCAAGAAATAAAATCCCCAAATTTCAATTATGACTTTACATCCAAAGCGTTTTCTTTTTTTGACCCTAATGATGATCGCCTTATTTTTATCAACATTGGTGGGGAAACTATGGATACAAGGGGTTTAATAGCCTTTTCCGGTTTTATTAATTATTTAAACCGAGAAAACACTTACTCCAATTTTGACTCCTTTTTAATAACTTTAGCACAAGACTTTAGCTATAAAAAGGCAACTACAACAGTAAGTACTTACTTTATAATCACCCTTTTTTTATTGTTGGTCGCAAGCTACTTGACCAACAATATCTATGCTGAAAAAAGCAGGGAAATTCAAAAAGAATTAGTAATAAATGAGCAAGTTAAAGAACAAATTTTAAAATTGGAAAATGACGTTCAATACAAGCAAAATGTAATATCCGGATCAAACATAGGCTCTTATGGAAGTGTGACTTTCTTTCTGTCGCAAATTGCGAGTGAATTAGGACCCGATATTATTTTTAATGAACTGAATGTCTATCCTGTTCAAGGTCAAATCAGCCAAAACGACAAAATAAATATATTCCCCAATAGAATCACCATTTCTGGAGCAACATCATCAAACATCAGCTTTAATCAATGGATATTGAAATTGGAATCGCTTGAATGGGTGGAAAAAGCAGAGATGAATTCTTATGCTTTTGTTAAGAATGAATATGTATTTACTATAAGTTTGACATTGTAAATGTTTAATAAACTCTCAAATAAAAATAAATTTAATGTTGTCATAGTATTAATGATAGTATTTCTCTTGATTGCATATAATAGGTCTTTTAAAAGCACAAAAAATACAGTAGTTTTTTATATCGAATCTATGGGGAAAATAAAGGAGAGTAAAAACCTGCCAGATGATTTGATAAACTTACATGTGACTCTTAAGGAAATGGACGTGTTAATAGGGAAAAACTCAGAAAACCCAAAAATTATTCAAAATGAAATTTTAAACTTTTTGAGTCAAAATCAAGAATTTACCAAACTCACAAAAATCGATAATCTTCATATATACAGCGATTCATATTTCAAAATTTATTCAAATAAAATTACCGTAAATGGCGGATTCAACGATTTAATGAAAACCTTAAATAAATTTGAAAGAGAGTTTGAGTATGCCAGAATAGCATCTTTAAAAATCTACACTATAAGGGATGTGAGAACATCTAAAAAAGAATTGTATTGTGACATTATATTCCAAAATTATGAAAAACAAAATTAACTTGTCGTGGCTATTACTTTTATTTTTATTTCTCACTTCTTGTGATGATATATTTGAGGAAGATATATCAGGTGAATCTATAATAATCGTTAACCCCCAAAATGGCGATCTTATTGAAGGCAATTCTGTTCAGTTTTTATGGAATTCCTTAAAAGGTGCAACTGAATATAATATACAGGTGTATGGAGATAACCAATTGGCCGTTGATACTAGTATTACTGCACCCCCTTTTATAATGGTGCTTAATGAAGGAACTTATCAATGGAGGGTAAAAGGTGAAAACTTTGCTTACCAAACAGATTATACATTTCCGGTTCAATTTGAGGTTATCCAAACTGAGGATCTTTCAAATCAAACATTAATTCTTAGTAGCCCATCTGATAATTTATATACTAACAACACGCTAATTACTTTTACTTGGGAAACATTACCCAATGCCACTAGTTATTCTTTTGAAGTACAAAAGGTCACCCAATCTGGTAATATTACAATATTACTTGAGGAGGAAGTCAATACTAACAGTATTACAATAGATAGTACTATTTTGGATGAAGATGCACATTATATCTGGAAAGCAAAAGCAGTTAATGAAACTAGTGCAACTGCTTTTTCATCGAGAAACTTATTTATTGACACTGTTGATCCAGTAACACCTACTTTACTTACTCCAGAGTTTGAAGAAGAGTTTGAATTAAATGAACAAGTTAATTTTTCTTGGATTTTTGGAGCTGATCCGGGTAACTTTCCCTCTCCGGTAACAAGTTATTTTGAATTAGCAACCGATGTAAATTTTAATACCACAATTGAAAATGTATTCATTGAAAGCACAAATGTTAGTTTAGAGTTTGAAACACCGGGCATTTACTATTGGAGAGTAAGAGGTGAAGATTTTGCTGGAAATATTGGGCCTTTCAATCAAAATGGTCAATTTATTGTTAATGAATAAGTCTTTATTAAATAAAACTTTAATTGTAGCTCTACTAATTATTTGGGCTCTCATTGGATATAAGTTTTTCTATGGGTTTTCTTCCACGTCTGAAATTCCTTTGCAAGAGATTCAAATACCTGCGGTTAATTCAGCACTTAAAAAGAAAGATTTTGAGCTAAAGTTAGTTGACAGAGATCCCTTTTTAGGGACTTATACTACAAAACCTCCCCCACAAGTTAATACTGAAAAAAAAATAATTAGTAATCAAAAAAGAAATAATACCTCTTGGCCTTTAATTGAATATTTTGGTTTTATACAGAATGAAACAAGTAAAAACCCATTAGTAATGTTAAGTGTAAATAATAAACTAATAAGAATCAAAAAAGGTACAGAATATGAAGGTCTAAAAATTCAAGATGTTTTTAGGGATTCCATTTCAATAAAAAGAGGGTCTCAAATCAAAATATTTTTAAAAAATAAATAGAGTTTAATCTTTTGATTTTCAGACTGGAACTTTATATTATTAAAATAAATTTTATTTTTTTTAACAAAAACAGTTGTGTTTTTAACATTTTTTTATATTTTGCAGTGTGTTAAATTATTAACCATTCCCTCCCCGTTTTTATAAAATATAATCTATAATATATTTTTTTGTGAAATTAAAAACTTACCTACAACCAGTCTTTCAATTACTCATCCTTCTTGTTTTATTAGTTACTTATCACCTTATCTTCAATAATGGAGAAAAAAATAAAAATACTGTTTATATCGATAATGTTTTGCTTTTTTCAGGTTTTAATATGACCAATGATATTAAGAGTACTTATGAAAACGAGCTCAAAAAACAAAAAAGCATCGTGGATAGCTTGCTTATCGACCTTCAACAATCAGAAGAAGGAACAATCAAAGAAGACCTTCAACTCCGGTTTGTTTCTGAAAATAACAAGTTAAAGGAAATGAACGACTATTTTATGAATGATTTAAGTGGTCAGGTATGGGAACGCTTGAACTCTTATATTCAGGAATTTGGAGAGCTTAATGATTATTCCATTATTCTTGGGACACAAGGAGCGGGAAATTTAATGTATGCCAAAGATGATATGAATATTACTAAGGAATTGTTGGAATTTGTAAATAAAAAATATGAGGGGGAGTAACTATTTTATTACTGTTTTTTGGATATCTAGCTTGCTTATTGCTTGCGGGAATACTAGCAATGAAAATAAATCTCAAGAAGATTCTTCTTACCGTATTTATAACCTGGAAAAAACGGGATGGAAATCAAAAAGTATAACCCATAGTTTTAAGGATATCTCATACAAAGCCACCGCAGTTCCAATAGAATATTACATCCTTAAAAACAATACAGATCAAACTATTCAAGCCATAGACTCGATTTCTAAAACCTATGAGAATGAGCGTATAATAGAATTTGAATTTGAACAAATCCAAAGTAAAGATTTACTTGATTCAGAATTCACAGGTTTGGACTATGACAAATCGGTCAACTATATGGCATCAATTATAAAGAATGACTTTCTTGTAGTAACTGAATCAAATGATACCATCCCTTGTTCAGGTGTTCATTTTGAGCGCCATTTCAAAGTCAGTCCTTTTAACCGTATTCTCCTTTACTTTGAAGGTATTGCTCCCTCAGAAAACATTCAACTTATTTATCAAGATAGATTATTCCAACAAGGGATATTTAAATTTAAATTTAATGAAACTCCCTTTAAAACATAAAGCTCGTTACTTATGATACACAGAATCAAGACCAGCCGTTCTTCAAAATTTATAGCAAGTTTTTTATCAGTATTGTTGATTACTACAGTTGTGGAGCCAACGGCTACTTATGCATTGACCAGTGGACCTTCCCAACCGGAGTTTAATTCGTTTACCCCCATCGGAACCTCAGATATGGTTAACCTTTCCTCGGGTGATTTTAATTACAACATCCCAATAATGGATGTGGGGGGCTACCCATTGAATTTGGCTTACGATTCAGGAATTGGAATGGATCAGGAAGCTTCTTGGGTGGGATTGGGCTGGAATTTGAATGTTGGTCAGATAAATAGAGATGTTAGGGGTATCCCCGATGATTTTAAAGGGGATGGGATGGTGTATGAAAACGATATGAAAGATAATATAACAGTAGGATCCAATTTTGGAATACAGGGTTCCGTTTTTGGTTTTCCCGGTGAAATTGGTCTGAATTTAGGTTTAGGTGTTCAATATAATAATTATCAAGGCATCACTTTTCATCCATCATATGGGGTGTCCTTTGGAATTCATGATAATGTACAAGTGGGTATGAACATTTCAAGTTCAACTGCTGACGGAGCTACTGTATCACCAAGTGTGAGTTTTACCGCTAATATTGATGATAAAGAAAAGGAACAAATCACTTCTATTACTGGCGGAGTTGGGCTTAGTTTAAGCTCAAGAAAAGGATTAGGAAGTCTAAGTATGTCTGCTTCGGCTTCACAAACTAAATATATGTCATTAAGAATTTTAAATTCTCCTTTATTTCAAATACCAACTGGTAAAAAATCTTTAGGGGGAGCCAGCGGTGTAATTTCCTTGAATAATAACAATTTATACACCCCTTTCAAAAGAGCAGGTACAGTAAGTGGAAATTTTTCTTTCAATGCAGCTATTGGAACTGAAGTTTTAGGTATTGAAGGACAAGGACATATCATGGGATATGGCTCCTACCAGAAAATAAGAAGTGAAGAGAAAAATAAAACGGTACCTGCATTTGGTTATGACTATTCTGAATTTGCTAATAAGGGAAACAGCATTTTGGATTTTAACCGTGAAAATGACAGAAGCTTTAATAAAAACACCACGGTTTTGCCTATTGCAAATCATACCTATGACATATATTCCTTACAAGGTCAAGGAATTTCAGGAATGTTTAGGCCTCATAGAGGGCAAGTAAGTTATCTTGTTGACAACAAAGTATCAGATTATGGTGATGGTGCTAGTGCTGGTATTGAATTTGGTTTAGGATGGAATGTTCATACGGGAGCAGATATTAAAATTTCCCCTTCTTATAGTTATACTGGTGGTTGGTTTGATCAAAATTATACAATCAATCATTTTGGAGAGAGTAATACTGATACTAATTCCTTAAAATATGAACCGGTATACTTTAGCATGGTAGGTGAAATGAATGTGGACAGCGAACCTTCATTGTATTATGATAAAATAAAAGATAGTAAACCAATTAAAATTGGTATTGGAGGAAACAATTGGTCACATACACTATTGCCAAATTTTGTTGTTAAAGATTATGATATTGATGGTCTGCCAATTCAGACGACTGTTCCTATTTCTTCTAAAATTAAAAGAGATGATAGAAATAAGCGAAATACCGCTATTTATAAAGTTACATCCGGTGAAGCAAGCAATGATCCGTTTGTAACCAGCAGAGACATTGAGCATCACACTGCCGGGATTAAAATATTAAAACCTGATGGGTCAACGTATGTTTATGGTGAAACGGCTTACAATTTAACAAAAGAAGCAATAACAGTGGACGTTTCCGGGACCTCAGATGCAAATTGTGCAACCGGTTTAATTCAAAATAACGGCACTGTCAACGCTGGTAATAATAGCGATCGGTACAAAAACATTATAAAAACACCTGCTTATGCGCATACCTTTTTATTAAGTTCAATTTTATCAAATGATTATGAGGATATAAGCGGAGATGGACCTAGTATTGATGACTTGGGTTCTTTTACACTTTTTAATTATGGAAAATTGGGAGATCAAAGCCATTATGTAGAAAATTATAATTGGCGAATTCCTTTTGAGGAAGGTAAAGCCAGTTATAATGAAGGTTTAAAATCCTTAAATAATGACCAAAAAGCAAGTATCATCAAGGGAACTAAAGAACTAAGATATCTAAAGACAATCCAAACAAAAACTCATGTTGCTTATTTTAAATTATCAGATAGAAAAGATGCAAAATCATCATCTGGTAATGCTCAAATGAAAAAAATCAATAAGATTTTCCTTTTTACATTGGCAGAATACAATCAACTCCTTTCTGAAAACGGTGGAAATATTGACGCTATTAATGAAACCTTATTAAGTAAAAGTGCAATTAAAACCGCGCATTTTATCTATGATTATGGGCTTTGTTTAGGGATACCAAACAACAACCTCAGTACGGTATTGACTGAAAACGAACTTGCTAATCAATTTGGCAAGTTAACACTTAAAAAACTTTATTTTACATATAGAGGTTCTAATATGGGAATGTTTACTCCTTATAAGTTTAATTATGATGGTTTCAATCCTTCATATAATCTTAAAGGCCACGATATTTGGGGGAATTATAAAGAGAATCTAGCTCAAGGTTGTGGAATTTCACAACCCTTATCAACTTCAGAGTTTCCATTTGTGGAGCAAAATAAAGAAAGTGCTGACATGAATGCAAGTGCTTGGATGTTAACATCTATTGACTTACCCTCAGGGGGTAAATTGGAAATTGAAACAGAAGCTGATGATCATCAATTTGTGCAGAACAAAAAAGCCATGCAGATGTTTAAAATTCATGGCTTCAGTACAGATGGATCAAATCCCGCAGCTTCAAGTAATACTTTATATAATGGAAATGATCATACAAATTACATACATGTTAAAATAAGTGATGAAGTATTAAGCCCTTATTCAGGGCAAGACTTTTTAAATGACTATTTAAAAGAAAATGCCTATAAACCTATTTATTTCAGGGCACTATTAAACATGTTCAAAAATACCACAACTCAATATGACTATGTTTCCGGTTACTTTGAAATAGACCCTGGCAGTGATAATGTAATAACGGGAAATGATTTTACTATAGCAACAAATGCAAATGGAACCTATGTGACCATCCCTATGAAAATGCTTGAAAAAGAAGGAGGTTTTATCAATTCAAATGATCAAGTTAATCCTATTGCAAAAGCCGGATGGTATTTTGGAAGAACCCATTTAAACAGAGTTGTATATTCATTAGGGGGCAATGCAACTAACACTAGCTTTATTTCTATTGTAGAGGATTTAGTTTCAAGTTTAGGTGCGGTTTTTGAAATTTTTAGTGGACCAAACGGTAAATTGCAAGAAAAGCAAATTGCAAGAAACCTCATTCTTGATAAATCCTGGGTTAGATTGGAAAATCCTACAGGAAGGAAATTTGGAGGGGGTGCACGGGTTAAAACACTTCAATTGCACGACCAATGGAATGTTATGACAAATAATATTGAAAATTCTTTGTATAAACAATTTTACGGTCAAGAATATAATTATGATTTAGATGATGGCACTTCAAGTGGTGTTGCAGCTTATGAGCCTAACGGCAGTGCTGAAAATCCCTTTGTTGAACCCTTCTATGATAATGCAGGTAATGCAAAGGACAGACTAGTTGCGCCAAAAGAGTCAAATTATTCTGAAAAACCATTTGGCGAATCCTTTTTCCCGGCAGCTACTGTTACTTATGGCAGGGTGACAGTAAAAAATCTAGATAGGGTTGATGGTGATAATATTGTTAAACAAAATGCCACAGGTAAAGTAGTGACAGAGTTTTATACAACTAAAGATTTTCCCACTTTAACAGATTATACTGACATTACCCCTCTATATTCACCACCATCACCATTAAACAACATCTTGAATTTAAATGTGAGAAATCATTTGGCATTTTCTCAAGGCTTTGTAGTTGAAACTAATGATATAAATGGCAGAATAAAATCTCAGCGGGTTTATCCAGAAGGCCAAGATACCTATATCTCAGGTGTAGATTATATTTATAATACAACAGAGGATGATAAAATAAGCAGTACTGTTACTACTATAGATAAGGATGGTACTGTAAATGATGAAACAGAGGTTGGGCTAATCTATGATCTTTATAATGACTTTAGGGAAAATTACTCAGAATCCACAACTTTGGGCTTTGAATTTAATATAGCCGGGTTTGTTATTTTTATTGTTCCTGTGGTTGTTCCATTGCCTATTCCAACTTATGCTTACCATGAAACAAAATTAAGAACGGCATCTACCACAAAGGTAATTCATAGAACGGCTATTTTGAAAGAAACAATTGCCTATGATTTAGGCTCAAAGGTTTCTACTAAAAACCTTGCATGGGATGCCCACACCGGTAATGTCTTACTTACAGAAACCATAAATGAGTATGATGATTACTATTATAGTTTTAACTATCCATCACATTGGTATTATAAAGGAATGGATATGGCAACAACTAATATAGGGGTAAAAGGGCAACTGCTAAAAAATGAAGATCAACATAGCTTTAATCTATCAGGACAACACTCAGGACAAAATTTAAGAGAAGTATTTTTCCCGGGCGATGAATTGAATGTGAATGAAGGGCAAGATTTTTACAAACTTTGGGTAGTTAAAGTTGAAGACGATAATTTAGTTTTAATGAAACGTGATGGTTACATTATTAACCACTTATGTGAAGAAATAGATTTGGACTTTAATATTACAAGATCCGGGTTCAGGAATATGCAACCGTCCTCCATGGCATCTGTGACAAGTATGTTAAACCCCATAAACTTAAACGGTGATGAAACTTTAGACAATATCGATGCAGATACTTTTATCTTTTCTGAGAGCAGTCAAACTAACCCAAAAATTGTTAATTCAAGTGCCGTTGCATATTCAGAAGCCTGGGCTTTACAATGGGAAAATAACTTGCCAAAATTTCCCCATCATTTGATTGGAAGCTTTGATGATATTTTCTACGGTGAAACTATACATCAAAGTACAGAAATTGATCCTTACAGTTATGGTTTCAATCCTTATTTATATAATGTGAGGGGATTGTGGAGAGCAAAAAAATCGTATGCTTATTTAACCGGTAGGGCATCAAATATAACTGGAGAAGCCTCTCCTAGGTATGAAGGCTTCTTCAATAAATTTCATCCATTTTACCATATTGATGAAACGCAACAAAATAAATGGAAAATAACTGAAGAAAACTGGACTTTTGCTAGTCAAGTGAGCCAATACAGTCCCTATGGACCTGAGATTGAAAACAAAGATGCCCTCAACCGCTATTCAACAGCTCAATATGGTTATAACTACTCTTTACCTGTTGCTGTTGCTTCAAATAGCCAATATAATGAAATTGGGTTTGACGGATTTGAAGATTTCTATTTTCTAAATCAAGATGGAGTCAATGACCCACATTTTGGTTTTTTTGCGCCAAATAACTCTAGTGTTGCCCTAACAACAGAAACTTCTCATACAGGAAGAACGAGCATAGTAGTCACAGGGCAGGCATCATTAGAAATAAATTTTGAAGATTGCAGCTATGTTGCTCCTGAATATGAAGACCCTGCTTGTGGAGACGACCCGCCACCGCCTTGTCAAAATTTAGACTTTACAGTAATTACAGCTGTAATGAATCAAACCACTTCCACTTTCGAAGCAGTAATAGAAATTGTAGGCTCTGTAGATATGGACTTATTATTAGATGAAAATAATAATTGTGGGCTTTTAATAGATGATCATCCTAATTACAGTACTGAGGTTGAGTGGGGTATTCCAGACCCTGGAGGAGATTTACGTATCTTATATTCTGTTGTATGTCATACTCCTCCAGTTGGTGGAGTTGAATGTTTTGTAATACCAGATAGTGCTAAATTCGCTCTATGGCATGCAGGTGGTGAGACATGTTGCCCCAGAGAAGTTGATTTAACTATTAATTAATTTAATATTATGAAAAATTATATTTTACCTTTTCTTTTTTTATTTAGTGTTAGGTTAATCGCCCAAACATCATCACCTGATTGTGTCGATAATTCATTTAAACCCATCCCCGGTGAAAAGTATGTAGTAAGTGCTTGGGTGAAAGATGATATATCGACTCAAGTAACTTCTTATGATGGGTATATTAAAATCGTGAACACACATGATGCTTCAGAAACTATCAATGATTTTTACGCATCAGGAAACATCATTGATGGCTGGCAACGAATCATAGGAGAGTTCACAATGCATGAAAATTCCTCATCGCTCAATATTAAATTGATTTCAAAAGAAAATGGCACATCGTTTTTTGATGACATCAGGTTCTTTCCATTTAACAGCAATATGAAGTCATTTGTTTATGACCCTGTTAACTTGCGACTTATGGCCGAGTTAGATGAAAACAACTTTGCAACCTTTTATGAATATGACAATGAGGGGGGGCTTGTAAGGGTTAAAAAAGAAACAGAAAAAGGGATTTATACCATACAAGAAACGAGGTCAAGCAGCTCAAAAATTAATAATTAAAAATCAATAATGAAAGGCCATAGTCATATTCTACCTTTACTTTTTTTTAGCATCTTGATGGGAAAAAATGTCTTTTCCCAAGACAATCAATTTTTTAAGGAAGTTTTAGTCAAAACAGAAGCGTTTTATAAAAATACCCAGTCATATAGCATAGAAACAAAATATGAGTATTTTGAAACTCAAAACGCTTCACAACCTTTGGAAACCCTTGAAGGATTTATATTCAAGAACAATACAAATTACTTTTCTAAAATAGGAACAACAGATTTTGTATATATCCAAGATGTCTTTTTAAAGCTTGACCATGCAGAGAAAGCTGTAATTTATTCAAAATCTGAAGGTAAAAATTCTTTTTTACCCATAGAATTGTCTTCTATGATTGCCCATTTTGAAAGCATTGTTGCAACCTCAAATAAAAATGAAATTGTTTTTGATTTGTCATTTAAAGAAGAATTGAGTATTCCTTATACCAAAATGGTTTTGCTTATAAATAGCAAAACCTTTGAAATCAATAGACAGGAGTTGTACTTCAAGGAAAATCAAAAATTCCCCTGGACATATAACTTTGAAAAACCAATTAATGAAGCAAAAATGATAATTACGTTAACCCCTTCCAATAAAAATTATCCGGGTAGTTTATTATCGTTGTCAAATTACATTTCAAATTCAAAAACTCTCAAACTTTCTCAAAAGTTTGATTCTTATAAGTTGTATAATTTAAGCCAATAAGCTATGTACAGAAAGAACCACGATTTAAGCACCTATTTTTCAGTTTTAACGATTGCACTTCTTTTACTGATTAATAATACCTCATATTCACAATTTATAGAATATCCGGTTCTAACAGCCAATAGCGGGGCTATAGAAAGTGCTTCAGGTAATTCAAATAACATACTTGAAATCACAGATCCTGATATCAATTGTACTTCATGCCTTTCTTTAAACCCCAAAGTATTCGTGAGTGTTCAATTTGATACTGATATTCCTCCATTTGAACACATAGAATACACCATAAGCCTCAATATTACGCCCATAGATGCATCCGGTAGTCTTTTATCTCCTTTTGACATATCACTTGAAATTGAAAACAATCCATACAGTACCGGTGGAAATTTTGTGGATTTAAGAGGTCATTTAATTGAAAATAGTCACGGTGCTCATATAAAAGTAAATTCATTTTTAACAAATTATGTAAATGGAAGTACCAGTACAACAGTAACTCCTCAAAATGTCACATTATCTGGATGGTTTATGGTGGAGCGATATTTTGATATGGATGAAAATGCTCCTTCCGGTCTCACTCATTCTTTAACTACTACTACCGATAGTGGTAATAATAGTGCATTAAAAGAAATAGAAATTAGCTGGAACCCTAAACCTGGTGCAATTGAATATGAATTGGAATATACCTGGGTTGATAATTATACAACTTCTCTGGGAACTTTTCTTCCTGCCAATCAAATATTGCTTTCAACAAGGGATTTTGAATTGAACAATACCCGTATTTCAACAAAACTTACAAGTTTTAAAGTGCCGCTTATATATGATTCAGGGTTTTATATATATAGGGTTAGAGCAGTTGCACGAAACCTAAGCAATACATCCCAAAACTTTTATACTAATTGGTCAAGTGGCAACGCTAGCGAAACATTGGTTTCTGATTGGCCAGACAAAGAAGAAATAACACCTCACGAATCTAAAATGAATTGGCAGTTTCAATCCTCTTTTGCAGAAGATGGGAAAAAGAAAGAGGTAGTGAGCTATTTTGACGGCACCTTGAGAAACAGGCAAACAGTCACCAAAATAAACAGTGATGAAAATGCAATTGTTGGAGAGGTGATTTATGACAATCAAGGAAGGCCTGCCATTGAAGTATTACCGGTGCCTGTTTATGATGAGAATGCCATAAAATTTTATCCTGAGTTTAATTTAAACTTATCAGATAATATTTACACTCATTTTGATTTTGATTGGGGGGGTGAAGAAGACTGTGATGCAGATGCAGAAGGAATGTCAATCGCTTCAGGATCATCAAAATATTATGGCATAAAAAATGAATCTACAAACACTTTTCAGGATTTTGTACCCGATGCTCAAAATTTTCCCTTTTCGCAAATTCAATACACCCCAGACAATACAGGTAGAATTAGAAAAAAAGGTGGTGTGGGGCCTACACATCAAATAGGCTCAAATCAGGAGATGAAGTATTACTATACGGTACCCACCCAAGAAGAACTCAATCGACTGTTTGGATACCGTGTTGGAAATGTACAACATTATAAAAAAAATATGGTCGTTGACCCTAACGGCCAAGTAAGCATCAGCTATATAGACCCTCAAGGACGCACAATTGCCACAGCTTTATCAGGCAATTCTCCTGATAATTTAATTGGCTTAGATGATGAAGACAATGCAACAGGCATCCACCAATTTGTAACCACAGATCTTTTAAATAAGTTAAATCCAAACGATTTTGATACAGAGCAGGATAATAATGAAAGATTTAGCACAGGTAATTTTGGGGTTAATAACGATGGTTTAAGGGTTGTCAGGCATGTTGCTGTATCTTCAGAATCTACAAACCTTGAATTTAACTATTCAGCATTACACAATGATTCCTTTGAAATATGCGAGGAAGGGTACCCGTTTATCTATGATGTTAAATCATCACTTACTGATGATTGTGCAACTCCCCTCATTTCCAATTTTGACCAAAATCAATCATTACCTTTTGAAGACTCTTATGATTCCGGCTCTTTACCCATTGGCACTTATAGTTACTTAAAAGAACTTACAGTAAACGCACAGGCATTGGAAGATTATGCGGCAGATTATCTTTTCAACCTTTCAGACCCAAACGGGAACTGCTATTCATTAGGTCAATTTAATCCGGACACGTCGTTCATGTTTTGTGAACCGATAGATTGTTTGGAGTGTGAGACACACTTTGGAACGAGAGATGATTATATAATTGATGCTTTAATCCTTTTTTATAATAATGATACATTTCTAATAGATAACTCCCCAATAGAAGATGTAGATGATATTTCATATATTGATTTGCCCACCGATATAAACGGTGAAGCCAATATTGATAATTCCTCTGGAGGAGAATTAGACTTAATGATTCAACGCTTTATAAGGGAATGGGAGTTATTGGTTGAAGCTTGTATTGATATTTATTGTTCAGAAACGAATACAACTTCTTGTTTTATAAGTAACCTAATGCTTTTACAAGATGTAAGCCCTATGGGACAATATGGGGCAGTTTTGGAAGAAGATCAAACAGTGGTTACTGACCCCTTGAGCGTTTTTAATGAAGATAATGGGATTATTTTTAACAATTCAACGATAAACAATAATTGGAGATTCCCAGACCCACCCTATCAAGATGCTTTTGGTAACCAATCAATAATTACTATTTCAATGATAATTAATAGTGAAGGTAATTATATACCATCACCATCAGTAGTGGATAATAATCAAATATTTGAAGGTCAAGAGCCAGATGGTTCAACATTTTTATGGACTGTTCCTGGAAATCTGGAATTTGTTGCAGATTTTTTTAATGCTTGGGATCCAAACTGGGCACAATCACTAATACAGTATCATCCGGAGCGTTGTTACCTAGACTATAGTGAAGCTATGTGTACACAAAAGGAAGCTAGTATCAATGGGGATATGTTGAGTTCAGATGAATTTGACAATTTTATACTATCAGTGAATTCTTTTGAAGACGCAACAATCACTCATAACATTTTTGATCCCCAAAACAACCTTTCTGTCTTTAATTTAGACCCTTATTTCGAATCAGAGCTTACAGGATTTGAAAACACCAACTTATTTGGCTTTAGACGGGATGTTATGCTTGAAGCGCTTAATAACCAATATGAAGACTTTGAAAATGATTCTCAACCGCTCAACTTAATAAAATATGCCTATGCGCTTACAGTCTGTACCGGCTTAAATAATTGTACAATCCCTACCACTATTGATGGAGCTGCAATAAACAATTTAAATGAATTTCAAAAAAATAAACTTTGGGACAACTATAAGACCAATTACATTAGTTTAAAGGAAAAAATAAAATATGTGTTTCTCAATATTTATGCAAAAGAACAAGGTTGCTACAATGGTTGTATAGGTGGGGACGATAGCACTTCCATAACGACAGTTTTAGCAGCATATAATTTGCAGGATATTAGCAGTTATATAAATAACAATACTGCCTTAACTCAATTTTGTGACCATCAAAATGCTTCATTGTATGAGGATAAACAAAAGCGGTTTGTGCCTGCTGATGAGTTATATGACTCTGGGATAGACCCAGGAGATGCCATTGGCAATATGGAGGGGGACAATGATTATATCATTTGGTTACAAACCGGAAAATGCCCTTTGATTTTTGATTTTGAGATTTATTTAAACGGCTATTTTTCTGAACTGGCAGACCCCGATCGAAATCAAGTCTATACAGGTCAATATTTAACCGCCGACCTTTTTGAGGCCTTTGGGGGACAGATACCAGATAACACAACGTTGACCCAAACAGGAACAATTACAGGAGGAGGTGGAAACACACTCACCATTAATACCAACGGCACAAATACGGTGAGTGACCAGGTTATTATTCAAAGTCCTACCCTGAGTTGGAATAATTATGACTTTACCGGGACGAGTGGTTGGAGGATTTCTACTGTTTCACAAACCTATTATGATGCTTCTTCTCCAGATAATGACCCTGAAAATGATGTTTTTGCTTTCCAGTTCAAAGGGCAGGTTTTCAACAATGGCAACTTTGAAGAAATTATTTTTAGTGGTGTGGTTAAAGCTGCCATTGGAGAATGTGGTACAGACCCAGATAGTGATGGCCAGGTACTGGATGATCAGATAACAGATCCTGATAGTCCTTATGGGTGTACCAGAAGGGCGAAGTTTTATAGAGATTACATTATATTAATCAATAAGTTAAAAGAATTAGAACAGCTTCACGCATCTAGTTATTCTTTAAGTCTTTTATCTGAATACACAGAAAGTTTTATTCCTGAATTTCTTGAGGATGATCCCCTAACCACTACTGCTGTATGGTCTTATGATGGCACACCCCTTTACAGTATTAATAATGTAACAAATCCCGTGAATTTAAATGTGTTAGATGGCCTGTTAAATGATTTAACTATTTCAAATTTTGAAAGTATTCATTATATTGACTCACCAGGTTCAAACGATTTTATAAAAATATATTATACTAATGATGAGGGTGAATTGACACATTTAGAGGCAAATTTCACTCCAGGTCTTGATTACTCCTGTTGTGGTACTGTTGATGATGGTATAAATCATATAGGCTTTGGGTTTATGGCGGCAAATGAAAATCCAAGTGAACCTAATAATCCAAATGCAAAATTAAATAATAATAAACGATTAAATATAGGATGGGGTATAGCTGATTTTGTTGAGGCAACCATCTCAGATGAGCTCTATTTAACTTCAGTTGATGACGTAATGACTGGTGTAAGATTTAGAATGAGACAGAGTAATGAAAATACTTTTTTTGGCATTTCTCTTACTGCTTCAAATGAGGTAATTTCAGTTAATCCAGTAACTGGTGGTCAGGTAAGTAAATTACAAATTCAGGATGAGCGACATTCTAATAAAGTTTTTAAAATAAATAATGGAATAATCAACAATACATTTATTACAGCGCCAATAGATGTCCTTTTTTATTTTCTTATGGTTGATAATGTCACTAACTTATCACAAACAATTGACTCTTATAACAATTTATTAAGTTCCCAAAAAGTAAATAAAGTTTTTTTTATAATAATAAATGAGAATGGGGATAATAACATTCTTAAAACAATTGGGGTTTCAGGAGGTATTTCCCCTTATCAGTATGTTGATTTATTATTAGGTAATACTATACCCGGTGAGTATTCTCCAAGTTTAGGTGTTTTCAATTCAGATTTTATTGCATATGATCATACATTACTTGATGATAATATTAATTTTAGAATTATACTTTCAAACTTTTTATTAGATGCATACGATGAGCTTTTAGCGGGTGGTGGAAGTTCCTCCTCAAACCAACCTTGCGAAGAATGCATCCCCCAAACCGTAGCCCCTGTAAGCTGTACAGAAAAACATGAGCAGTTTACAGATCCGGTTACAGGTATTGAAGCTATCGTGACAGATTATTCCATGCCAGAGGCGTTCAGTGTTTTGGAAAACTTCTGTGCCTTTAATTATGCCTATCTTGTTGACTCTTATTTTGATTACCTCTCCACAATGAGTGTAACAAGTACTGACAGTGACTTCTTTCTTTCCATAGCAGAGTTTGGGGATACTGGCTTGAACTATGGTTATGCGGGAATCAACGATGTAATAATTGCTTATGCTTCTGAAGTACAGACCAATGGTTATATATTATGGAATGACTTTGTAAATAATGATTATATGGTGAACAACGATGTTTGCCCCCCTGCTTTCATGCCCACTGGACCTTACGTGATTGATGACCCTGAAGGGCCTTGTCAACAATTGGAGCTTATTATATCTGAGACCTATGAACAAGACGCCATTAATAACTATCTCAACAACCGGGTTGAAACATTCAAGCGTGATTATATCACTAAAGCGATGGGTGAAGTAATTGAAAATTTGGATATGACTTATTTTGATAAGGAATATCAATACACCTTGTATTATTATGATCAAGCAGGCAACCTGATTCAAACAGTGGCTCCTGAGGGTGTGTCAAGATTGGATATCACAGATACTAATCTTAACAATCAAATCAACCAGCACCGCGTAGATGGCCAGCCCAATGAAATTCCAAATCTAAAACCCAGTCATAGTTTTAAAACTTTATATAAATACAACTCATTAAACCAATTGGTCTGGCAAAATACCCCAGATGGTGGTCAAACAAAATTTGCTTATGATGATTTGGGAAGAATTATTGCCTCTCAAAATGCAAATCAAAATATTTATTATCAAACAGTTATAACAGACTTAAATTATGTATTTGAAGCAAATGTATTTTTAGATACCGATGGTACAATTGGTAAAATAAATACCGGTTGGGGCAATGCCGGCGGTAAAACTGTTAATACATTGGAAGGGGATGGTTTTGTTTCCAGAGTACTTGTAAGTGAGGAAGTAGATGACAATAAAGATGTTATTTTAGGATTAAGTTATCCTATACCTTCTCCAACTTCTGCAAATGTTAGAGACAGAATTCACTATGGCATACTAACCTATGACGATAATGGCACAAATAAATTGACCGTTTATAATCAAGGTACAATTGTTGGGTTGCAAAATGGAGTTACAAACACTTTTAATCCGGGAGATTTACTTGTTGTAGAGCGCAATAATGGTTCTATTAATTTTTATAGAAATGGAGAATTGATTCAATCGCTTGTTGAAAGCAACCCTTCCCTCCCTATGTTTGCAGAGTTTGGATTATTAAATCATAAAAACAAAATAGCTGAATTATCTATGGTGGAGTACAATAGCGACAATAATGAAAAAGAACTTTACAGCTATACCCTTTATGATGATTTAGGAAGAATAAAAGAAGCCGGACAATACGAGCCAAAAAGCAATGATTTGTATTCAATATCAGAAAATGGAAGACTACTATATGATGATGGAAATACTGTTTTACCTGTTAATAGTTTTGACTTTTCACGATGTGTATTAACTGAAATCACCCGGACTTTTTATGACAGCCCGATATTAGTCAATGTATTAAACAATACTTATTCCAATGAATTGTTTTTGGATTACACCCCTTTCACTTCAAGAAATAGAGTAACTGCTGTAGTTTATATTGAATCAATACCTTCTTTAAGCACTCACACTGGTTATTTATATGATCACGCTATATTATACAATTATGATATCCACGGCAATGTTAAAGAGCTTATAAATATTTACCCAATTATTAGTGGTGATTCATTCGATAATGAAAACCATATTAAACGGGTTAATTATGAATATGATTTAATAAGCGGAAATGTTAATAAAGTCATTTATCAGAAAGACAAACCCGATCAATTTATACATCGCTATGATTATGATGCAGATAACAGGATAGTAAAGGTTGAAACATCTTCAAACGGTTATGTATGGGAGAATGAAGCTGTTTATGAATATTATCACCATGGTCCCTTGGCCAGGGTGCTGGTTGGGGATAAAAAAGTACAAGGTCTTGATTATGTTTATACTTTACAAGGGTGGTTGAAAAGTGTAAATGCTGAAGATTTGGGAGACCATACAAAAGATCCGGGCAACGACGGTAATCTACAAATCGGAACAAGTAAAGATGCTTTTGGATATTCGCTCTCTTATTACAACGGTGATTACTTGGCCACTTTTGCCCCCTCCTATAACGCAATGAGTGTAACTGGGACAACAGGGGTTCCGGCAAGCCAAAACGAACTTTATAATGGGAATATAAAGCAAATGACCACATCATTGAGAGAGTTGGAAGATGCTTTAAATCCATCACAAGTTAATTTATATGAATATGACCAGTTGAACAGGATAAAATCTATGTCATCTGCATCTGTTACATTAACCGGAGGAACAACTGTTCAAAATAGCTATGGAGCAAACTACAACTTCGACAGAAACGGCAATTTACAAACCTTGGTTAGGACGGTGCTTGATTTTGATAATAACAATAATGGGATTCCAATTACCATGGATGACTTTGAATACAGTTATAAAACAACTACAAATAAATTACAAATTGTAAAGGATAACATTAATACCTCCAATGAAATTGTAGATTTTGAAACAGATTTAAAAGATCAGCACGCGCTATTAAATTCACAATACAGCACAACCTATGATGAAACAGATGAAACAACCCATAATTATGTATATGACAGGATTGGTCAGCTTGTAAAAGACAGGACAGAAGGTCTTGAAATATCCTGGAAGGTTGACGGAAAAGTGAAAGAAATTTTAAAAGCACCTTTTGGTTCAAAAACCAATACCATAATTAGGTTTGATTATGACGGACTGGGCAATAGGATTGCAAAACGAGTTAGCATTGAGGGGCAAATTCATGAAACGATTACTCATTATATAAGGGATGCACAAGGCAATGTGCTGGGCGTAAACACCATAGAGAAAGACAATTCTGATGCAACTTCTGCAAATATCGTTTTAAGAGAGCACCACATTTTTGGCAGCAGTCGATTGGGAATGGAACAAAAAAGTCATTTGATTTTTACAACCCAAGGTACTTTGCCAACCATAGACCCTTATGCAAAATATGTGGGAGACAAACGCTATGAGCTTTCCAACCATCTAGGCAATGTACTTAGTGTTGTAAGTGACAAAAAAATCCCTAAATTAGCAGGAAGTTCTTTGCAATATTTTAACCCTGATGTCAAGGCATATAACGATTATTATCCGTTCGGCATGCTCCTTCCCGGAAGGCACGCAAACACCAGTGATTACAGGTATGGCTTCCAGGGGCAGGAGATGGATGATGAGGTTAAGGGGGAAGGGAATTCTGTGAATTATAAGTACAGGATGCATGACCCTAGAGTAGGAAGGTTTTTTGCAAGAGATCCACTCTTTAAATCTTACCCTTGGAACTCAGATTATGCCTTTGGAGAAAATCGTGTCATTGATGGGATTGAATTGGAAGGAATGGAGTACTTAGATTTTAGAGAGGCAAGAGTAGAATTTACAAATGGAAGGCTAGCCCTGAAGTTAGAAAATTTCAATAAAAATTTCCAAAAGGCTTATTCAAATGCACCGCCTTCACTTGTTGGAAATATGGATGGTGCTTTAAACGACGGTAATTACAAAATACAAAGAGATGCTAGATTTAATAAAGGAAATGGCATGCTTGATGCAAGACAAAGATTCAAAGATGGAAAGTTTATTGATGGTAAAACTTATGCAAGAGAAGTAAAGGTGTCCCCTTCTAAGGCTAAGGGAGGCATGATGATTGCTTTTGCTGCATTTGATGCTTATTTTGCATACAAGGATTTTGTCAACACAAAGGCAAATGTTAAAGACAAAATGGCTGTTGATAGACAAACAAGATCTTGGGAGGTGAAAGATCGTTGGACAGGTTATATTTACAATTCAAATTCTGCCACAGTAGATAATGTATTAGACGACCTCGAAGCTGCAATAAAACGGGGTATTATCCAACCCGATATAAACACTAAAGATTTGACTGATATTGCCAATATAGTCATGTTTGGTGGTAACGGTAATGAGGGGCGGGAAATCAGAGAAACGGCAGAAAGAATAATAAATGAAGTTTCAAGTGACGAAGCCAGAAACCGTTTGTTTTTGTCAAAAAAGATGGCAGAACTAATAATAAATAACCCGGACAATCATACAAATGAAGAGAGTAGCGAGACTAATGACGATACAAGAGACAATTAACCGATGACCTCGATGAAAACGTATAAAACAATTTTTAGCATAGTCATCATTATAATTTTTGTATTCTCTTGTAAGCCCTCTTTGCATGACCAATATTACGAAAAAATACAGGGTTCATGGAGAATAAGCGACTTTGAGCACATTGATTATACTGAAAACAAAATTATTGATTTAACCTGGCCGGAACGATACTACACAATAGGCTTTGAAAACCATAATCATTTGTTTTTTGTAAAAAGAGAAAATAGAAACCCTAAATTTGTACGTGCCACATATGAGATTTTCAAGGAAAATGACACTTTAAAAGTCCGTATAGCAAAGAGTGATGATATCAGGTTAGAAGGGGTTTATGACCTTTATATTGACACCTTGGGGCAAACCAACCTGCACTATAGGGTGCAAATTTCCCTTGATAGTGAAAAAACATATTTAAGTGCTTTAAGGATGAAGAGTAAGCCTGCGCCAAAATAGTGGGAATGTTTACTCTATTAAAATCAAAAAAATTACATTTACATTACACGTTCTATTTAAAATTTTGAGTTAAAAAATAGGTAAAAATTATACATCCGTTCGGCATGCTCCTTCCGGGGCGGCATGCGAACACCAGTGATTACCGTTATGGTTTCCAAGGACAGGAAATGGATGATGAGATAAAAGGTGAGGGTAATTCTGTGAATTATACTTTTAGGATGCATGACCCAAGGGTGGGGAGGTTTTTTGCAAGGGATCCTCTCTTTAAATCTTACCCTTGGAATTCAGATTATGCTTTTGGTGAGAATAGGGTTATTGACGGGATTGAGTTAGAGGGTCTGGAATATATACACTATATTGTATTGCTTGACATGAAAGGAAAGCCGGTATCTAAATCTACCGCGAAGGATTATAGAAATCTTTCGAATTCCCAATTACTCGCAATACACGGGAAGACGGCTCAAGATTTTTATAAAAAGTTTTCGCAATCCTTTGGCCCAGAAGGTAGGGGAGTTAAATATTCCTATTACCTATTGACAGGAAATGACGGAAAAGTTTTCCTTAGTGACCAATGGGAAGTAACTCAAAATTCTTTTGCGGAAGATATTGGAAGGAATGGCCTTTATTCTGGTAGAGGAAGCATTACTCTGTTTGGACCGATATTTAATACCAAAGGAGCGGCGAACGTTTACGGTTATGATTTTGGGCAAACACCTAACGATTTTCAAGATGGTTTGGCAAAGGCCCATGATATCAGCCAAGATGGTTTTGATGATTATCTGAATCCATTGGAGGATGTAAGAGATCCTATTTTTGAGGGGGATATAGAATTTTTGAAAGGAAATCATTTGGCATTGGAATTTATCAAAAACAATCCCAATGCAATAGACCCTTATACTAATCGACCCGTAAGCGATGAAGCTGTAAAATCATCTACGGATGCAAGAAGGCTATTCTCACACATAGTTGAATACAAAATTTGGAAAAGAGGTCTAATGAAGAGTATGGGACTGGATGTGAACAATGCAACAGATATGAAACGAATTAATATCAAGGACTGGGTTCCACACGGAGGTTTTAAAGCATTGACTTTATGGGGAATATTTGGTGATGGCACCAATGATGAATCTGGAAACTAAACAGAAACAGATGCTATATTTAACAATTAATACGTTACTTTACCTAATTGTTTTCTTTGGAATTTTATTTGCATTTAAAAGGCTAAGAGTGCTTTTTAGAAATAAGTTATACTTTTCATTTATAATATTCTTGATTTTGTTTTTGTTGACCTATCGTTTTATACCAGCTATATTATTTGTAGAGAACTTTGAGTATTATTTTTCTAGAGAAGAAAGTCTGACAAGGACGTTAGGTTATATAATGCTTTCGGAGCCCTATTATATCCTGTTGCTGATTATTGTATTGATATTAGTCTATATCCTATTCGGTCGCATCTTGAAAAATAGAAATTAGCGGGAAGAGAAATAATTCACAAAATCATCCGAAGCGTTGGCTTTTTAATTCCCTAAAACGAGGCCAAAATTTGGCAAAAAAGCACTTTAACTTCTTAATATGATCATGATATCAGTGATTTTTAGTAGGGTGTGGTGGTTTTCTTTTCAACAAACTTTTTAATTCATTGTTTTTAAATCCCTTTAAAACAAAATCAATTGTAATTTATAAAACTGCTACAAATAATCTTATATTTACAATACGTTCTTTTAAAATTTTGAATTAAAAACCGGTAAATGCATTATATCCGTTCGGTATGTTGCTGCCCGGAAGGCACGCCAACACCAGTGATTACAGGTATGGCTTCCAAGGGCAGGAGATGGATGATGAGATTAAAGGGGAAGGGAATTCCACAAACTTCAAATACAGGATGCACGACCCAAGGGTGGGACGGTTTTTAAGTATTGACCCTCTAAGCTCTACTTATCCTTGGAATTCACCCTATGCTTTTAGTGAGAATAGGGTAATAGATGGAATCGAGTTGGAAGGGGCTGAATGGGAAATAGGAATAGTTCTAAAATTCAATGAATGGGTTTATGGAAAAAGAGCTAAAACGCGAAACCATATGGACAACTTCGTTCAAGGAGCAACGAGGAGCAATGAGTACATAAATAACAACCCATTAATCAATGAGAATCAAAAGGATTTTGCTCACAAGGTACAGGCTCTTGAGGCAGGAGTTGAATTGACTATAAAGCCCGCTCTTGAACCTATGCGGCAGGCAGTAATATTTTCAGGGGTAGAAGATGTTCTGATACTTGGTGCCGGACAAACTCTTGATTACGATAACCCTCAGGCAAGTGGATTCGATTATACTTTGGCTACGGCTGCAACATTTTTGCCGTTTATAAATAGCGGTTTATTAAAAACAGGCGTAAGAGTTTTTAAAAATGCCTTTGCCGTTAGTGCAGATGTGATAAATGCTGCTTATAAAGCAAGAAATTTTCATGCTCCTTATAAAGCTGGTACAGCTGTGGTAGAATTTCAGACAGGGACTAACGAAAAATTTGTGAGGGTATTTAATTCTTCAAAAAATAAAGCTAAAGGTAGTTGGCTTATGAAAGAGTCGGAAATAAAAGGATTATCTCCAGCAGAGATAAAAGACACATTTTCATTACCATTTACTCCTAATAAAATGGTAGATGTTGAAGTTCCTATTAATACCTTCATGAGAAGCGGAGAGGCTGCCGGGATAAAAGAGTTTGGTACTCAAGGTGGTGGGATGCAATTTGAGTTGTTACAGAATATTCCAGATTCTTCATTTAAAAATATAAGAGATATAGACTAAAACATCATTACTATGAAATTTTCATTCAAAAATGAAACACTATTTTTTAAGGAAAAATTAATACACACATTCATTGCGCCAATTAGTGATTTACTTGAGTTTGAAGAATGTATTGTAGTCCTACTTTGTAGGGATTACTATAAAAAAGATAATGAAAATGTTTTTTGCTTAGATACTGATGGGGTTATAAAATGGCAAGTTCCTAAATATGATTATATTTATGACAGAAGCCCTTTTGTAGGTATTGATAAGGAGGGTGACAATGTAAAATTGTATAATTGGGACAGTAGTTATGTCATTATTGAGCCAACAACTGGCAAAGTTATTGTTGATGCGTTTCAATCTAGGAAAGGTAGAAGACCTTGGTAATTGGTCTGCTACTTCCACGACTATTTGGTAGTATGGCAGTGTATCAGAAGTGTTGATAGGTTATTTATCACTATGTAAATTATTCATAATTAAAATTTAAAGCCGGTGCATTTAAAAATATAAGGACAATCGTGCTCCCTCAACCACTATAATCAATAACAAAAAAGCTACTGTAAAAGGTAGCTTTTTTTTATGCAAGCTGTTTAAGCAGGTCTTTCTGGAACACAAATGAGCATCGCTTTTACGCTCGTGATATCCCCTTCCTTTAACAGTTGCACTTAAAGGAGGAGTTTGTAGCAGTCCCCCTTCATTAAGCTTGTCATCAGTACTGTAGATAAACTATCAAAACAAAATAAATTGTAGTTTATAAAACTGCTTCAAAAAATCTTATATTTACACCACGTTCTTTTAAAATTTTGAATTAGAAACCAGTAAAAAATCATATATCCGTTCGGCATGCTCCTGCCTGGGCGCCATGCGAACACTTCTGATTACCGTTACGGCTTCCAGGGGCAGGAAATGGATGAAGAGATCAAAGGGGAAGGGAATAGTTATAATTACACTTTTAGGATGCACGACCCAAGGGTTGGGAGGTTTTTAAGTGTGGATCCATTAGCTAAATCTTTTCCTTGGTATACACCCTATCAATACGCTGGTAATACACCTATTCAAGCTATTGATATAGATGGATTGGAAGAATTACATTATACATTAACGATTAAAGATGGAGAAGCAGTCCTAAAATATTCACACTCTGTTGATATAATCGATAAGGTTGTAGTAGTTACTAGAAAATCTACACAATGGTTAGATCCTGGTGAATATCACTACGAAAATAGAATAAACATCAGAAAGAAATTAATCGTTGATATTTATGATCCAAGTTATGGTCATGGGAGAGATGGAAGGTCAGACACCTATGCTGAAAAAGCTAAAAAGATTCATGAAAGTTTTAAGGATGTCTCTACCATGTCACAAGCAGGATCGGGTTATGCAGCGGCAAATACTTTTGATGCTTATGATTATGCTGCTGCTTTTTCAGGTAAAGATGAGATTTCAAATGCAGAAAAAGATGCATTTGATACCGAATTTTCACTAACATTACTTTCTTTTGCGCCTATCTCTCGATTAATGAGTGTTACAGAAAAAACGACAAAAGTTGGAAGATGGATGTCTGAAGTTGAATTGACGGCAATGAGAGAAACAGGAAGACTTCAAGTGGGTTCAGGTAATCAAACTAGAATTATTTTGAGTGGAGATAAAAACTCTTACAGGGCCGCTCCTAAGGGTGATTTCTATGTTGAATTTGAAATACCAACCTCTACGCATATAGGACAAGCAGGAAATACTAATTGGGGTTTGATTTTTAGTAAGGATTCCTCAATTGGCAAATATTTAGCTGAGAAAGGGGTGAAAATTGAAATGCCAACGGTAAGAAATATTAAAGTAGTAGAACAAAAGCAATAGAAATGGATTTTTTAACATTAATAAAACCAATAGTTGAAAAAAAGTTATTGGAAATAAATTATAAATTTAACTTCCAAGATGAGCCTATTAAAAACTCAATAACCTTTGATGTGGAATCAGATAATGATATTTATGTATTGACCTTTTGGGAAAATAAAACAGCAGAATTAACAAAAATTAAGAAATCAACAAACGAAATATTTTGTGATTCAATAGAGGATATAAAAATGAATGGTATAATTGAATTTCTTAACAAACATTTTAATTAGAAACTTTTCTATTTCTATAGTCTGTACCGATAATGTAAAATAAAAAAGCTTCTCCATGGGAGGGGCTTTTTTTATTCCCTAAATGGAGGCGCCGTTCTTGTTGAAAAAGTCATTGAGCTTCTTTGTTGTGAGCATGGCATTGATGATTTTTGAGGATGTTTAAGGTATCCCCTTCTCAAAACTATTTGTTTACAATTTTAAAAAAACCGCAACAAATAATTTTATATTTACACCACGTTCTTTTAAAATTTTGAATTAGAAACCAGTAAAATTTCCTATGTCCGTTCGGCATGCTCCTTCCCGGAAGGCACGCAAACACCAGTGATTACCGCTATGGCTTCCAAGGGCAAGAGATGGATGATGAGATCAAAGGGGAAGGTAATTCTGTGAATTATACTTTTAGGATGCACGACCCAAGAGTGGGGAGGTTTTTTGCGATGGATCCACTTGTACGTCAATATGCGCATTACTCTCCTTATCAGTTTAGTGGTAACAAAGTAATTGCACATAGAGAATTAGAGGGTAAAGAAGAATTAATTTCTATTATTCCTAATAATCAAGCATTCCCAAAAT
Source organism: uncultured Flavobacteriaceae bacterium (assembly GCA_963977065.1). GTDB lineage: Bacteria > Bacteroidota > Bacteroidia > Flavobacteriales > Flavobacteriaceae > Planktosalinus. The sequence goes on from CAXBNF010000001.1 coordinate 55,561, forward strand.
TAAGAACCACATCAGGTAAAGAGTTAGCTTTTTTAATAATTTCTGAAACTATTGAACAGAGTGGTGAAAGGATTATTCAAAAGTCTATTCAAATAGCTTTATCGGAAATGGAAACTGGTCGTTTGATTGCTTCTGATGGGAAAGTATATGTAAACCCTCAAATGAATAAATATGACTTATTTACAATTGATGGTAACTCTTATGAAGCAGTCAGGAGAGGACAAAATTTTGGATTTGTAAAAGAAGGTGGTGAGGTTGTAACAACAAGAGGTATTGATCAAATAGCTTCTCAAACATCCAAAAGTACTTTAAATAAAGTAGGGAAAGTGTTAAGTAATGCAGGGTTCTTATTCGATTTAATTGCAATTGCACAAGATATTTCAGAGAGTGGTGAAGTAGACCCATTTACATTTATGCCTTTATCTTTTGTTGTCAAAGATATGTTTGAAGAAGATACTCAAAATTTAAAAAATAGCATAGTTGATGGCGTTTTTAAATCGACAGTCAATGGGCTAAAATCTACTAGTGGTTATATACAAAAATATAAACACAATTATACTAGAAGCTTTGAAATTGTAATGATATCCGATAGAAGCTTAGGGTTATTATTGAGTGGTGAAGTTACTGATATGGAGCAATTATATGATGATATTTATGGAGATAATTATTTATATGAAGAAAGAAATAATGCGGTTCTAATTGAAAAAGTTTCTGCGGAAAAGCATTATATTCACGAAAATTTTATTTCTGATGATGAAAATTAATAAAATATTTAATGTATTTATTAACCTAATATCTATATTTTTAATACTACTTGGTTTATTAAGTATACTTGTATTTAGAAAATATAAAGGAGACTTTTTTTCATATCCAATATTATGGATTGTTCTTGGGGGTATTTCGGTTTTTGTGGGAGTTTTTTTATTAATATACTTAGCTAACCAAAAACTTACTTCTTACAAGAATTTCAATAATGACAAGGTCGATTATTTAAAGAATAATGGTGATAAATACTTTATTGAATTTGATAAATGTGATATTGTTTTCAGGAAAGAATATGTTAATGAGAGAAAAAAAAAATCTTCTAGAGCTTATATTTATGATTCAATGTATGATAATTCTCAAAATAATATAAGCAGAGTCAATTATCAAATTATGTTGAAGTGTTCTCTTAGTATTGATAATAAGAGAAAAGTTTTTGAAACTAGAATTTTCAACATATCTCTAGATAACCTAAAGTTAAAAATGGCATTAAAAAAAGGAACTTATATTTATATAAATAAAAATAAACAATCAGACTTTTATTTTGATTTAAATTTTTTAAATGATGACGTTAATTAAATTCTTTACTCTTACTTTTATTATTCATTTTTTTATAACTAACTATGAATGTAGTATTGACTTTTCATTAATTGGAATAGATAACTTTAAACTTGGTTCAACCTTTGTTTCCGTTACAGATAAATATCCGATGATGGTTAAAAATGAAGAACACGATGATGGGATTATTGTTTATTCTTATCAGAAAAAAATAGATATTTTAAATGAAATTAAGGTAATAGATTATTTTTTGTTTTTTAAAAACTCTAAATTAATTAGTTACCACTTTGAAATAGATATAGGAAATGATGTGACTTTTTTTAGAAATTTTATTAATGAATTAAAAAAATTAAAGGTTAATGACGATTTTATTAATTCACACAGCATCAGTAAATACAATTACTACAAAAGTAGCAATAAATGTTATAAATTTTTGAGTCTTAAACAAACTATTGATGATAAATTATATATCAAAGGAGGTGTTTCTCTTGATTAATCTCCATCTATTGGAGTAAAGTCCATTTAATAAATGTTTATTTGGTCTTAAGCCCCCGCTACCGCACGATTGCGTGGTCTTTTGGCCATTAATTTTGATCCTCTATCATTGAGTTAGTTCACAACGAGGTCTTGAATATCTTATATTTCCTACCATTACGCATCAATAATTTTAATTAGCATCAAACAGTAGCTTGCTACTATTATTCTGCTAAAATCCACCAAAACAAACCAATTCTAAAAAGTTTGCTATTTTCATCCCATGAAAAAAGCAATTCCACTACTACCGCTATTCAAACAATTTATCAGAGATACCCAAACCGGGAAAAGACTTAAAAAGAACGGTGAAAAGATAAAAAAGGAAACTGTTCAAAACTACAAATATGCCTTGCAAAACCTGATCGAATTTTCCATAAAAGAAAACTTTGAATTACACATATGTGATGCATCCCGTCTCAATAAAAGGGAATTTATTTCTGAGAAAAACTATTGGAAGAAATTCTATAAAAAATTCACCGGCTTTTTGTATAAAAAAGGTTGCTATGACAATTATGTAGGCAGCACTATAAAAATGATACGGGTCTTTTTCAATTATCTTAAAGAAGAAAAAAACATCAATACTGGAGACTTTCACAAACTGTTTTATGTTCGAAAAGAAGAAGTTGACATACTGGTCTTATCACCCAATCAGTTGAAATTTCTGATCCATGATAAAGTGTTTGAAGAAACTCTTAAGCCCAAATTAAAAACAGTAAAAGACATTTTTGTTTTTGGATGTACAACCGGTCTTAGGTATTCAGATATTTTCAAGCTTACCAACAAAAACTTTGAAAAGCAGGAAAATGATTGGTACCTTAAAATGAAGTCGCAAAAAACAAAAACCTACAGCTTTATCAAACTACCGGCTTATGGGGTTGATATTTATAAAAAACACAGATCTAACTCAAATATAACCCCTGTTTTCCCACTCTTTTCACTCTCCAACTTCAATGACTTACTCAAAATCCTTGGAGAAAAGTCAAACTTTACAGACCCCATAACGGTTTCACGGGAAATACAAGGTCAACCCAAAAAAATGAAAATTCATAACGGTAGGACAGGAGTGAGGTTCTGTGATAAAATGAGCTCCCACATGATGCGCAGGACCGCTATTACAACACTTCTAATTCTGGGGCTGCCGGAACACCTTGTCCGTAAAGTAAGTGGCCACAGCAGTAACAGTAATTCATTTAATCGCTATGTGCATTACGCACAAGTATATATTGACCGGGAAATTGATAAAGTACATGATAAGTTGGGGGAGTATTAAATTATATCCAAATTCAAGTTTGCACAAAACAAGCCAAAATATTTTTAATATATACATCTAATATATTTCATACTTAAAGCGGTGAAATAGTATTCATACTATGGATCCGCTTTTTTCATTAAAAAACTTCGGAAAAAGGTAAACAAAGGGGAGTCTGTTTAATATATAAGTATATGAGGATTTACGATTTTACAGACAAATTAAATAACATCCCGAGCGACTTTATAGATTCGGACATCAGGTTCACAAACTTGATATTAAGTTATATACATAACCTTTCATATTCAAATAAGGCATACTTTCAGCAAATGATTAATGATAAGGAATTCTACATAAATGTATCCTCAAACATAATGCAAAAAACACATGAAAGGTATAGGGTAGTTTTAAATTACTTAATAGATAATGATTATTTACATACTGATCGAATTTATATTGTAGGTATGAAATCCATAGGGTTTATAATTAACCAAAACACTGAAATACATAAGGGTATAAAAGCCATTAGTGCTGATAAGAAATATATTGATTTACTAAAGAAATGGAATGAATGGAAGAAATATAAGTTTAATTCTCTGCTAAAGGTGGATGGCAATCTTCATATCGCTAATTATTACAGAAAAATGATTAACAATGATGTTTTTTCATTCAAAAAAGGGATGGTTCTTGCTAGAAGGAAATTAAACCACGTTAAGTTTCAATTTTTAAGAACTGAAAATAAGATTTTAAAAGAGGAATTGAAACATAAATACTACTCTTATAAGTATAGCATTGAGAATATTTACCACAGAGTGGATAATATCACCTTTGATTCACAAGAAGCAAGATTTTTCCTGCCACACACATCTTTATCAAATGAACTCTTTAAATATTTAACTTTTAAGGGTGATAAACTATACGTCCAGATCGACATAAAGAACAGTCAATTTCAATTTCTTAATAGCTATTTAAAAAAAGTACATCCCCATTTGTTTGATAGAGATTTAAATGACAAAGATAGTGATGTATCCCGACTGAGTGATTTAATTGAATGTGGCTTGCTTTATGATTATTTTCAGCAGAAATTAGGCTTGGAACATATTTCCAGATCACAAATTAAATCTTCTTTTTTTCATTATCTATATGGAGGTATAGACCCTGCATTTATGCGCAATGAGATAAGAGAGATAATGGGTATGGAAAAGAAAGAAGTGACGAAATCTATTATGACATTGATGATAAATGAATTTCCTGTTTATTATTCTATGATAGAACAGTTAAAGAAAGGGAATTATAAAGAATATGGTTCTTCATATAAAGAAGTTAATATTTATCGTGATGGGGGTAAGGTGATGGCACAAAAATTACAGTTAACTGAATCTAATGTAGTTAAGAGTATATTGAGAGAAGTTTGTATTGATAACGATATTGAATGTTTCACGAAGCATGATTCATTTATACTACCCGAGGATGTTGAGCATTTAGTTATTGAGAGTATAATAGTAGAATTGAGAAAAGTTGGAATAAAAATGGTTGATGTAGAATATCAAAGAGATAAATTAACCAAAGAAGAGTTGAATATTATAGGAATTAATTATGGGGTAAAGAGATTTGTAGATAGAGATAATAGTGATGTCATTAAGAGTTATGTAGAATCTGATTTAATGAAACCTTCAAGTAATTCTTTTAGTAAAGGAAAGGGTAAATTAAATAAGCTTATGTTAGAATTAGGAATAAGAAAGGTATCAAATTTGTTGATGAATTTATTTATTATGTCTCTTGATACGAAGTATCTTAAAAATAAGAAGATAAAGAGGCCACCTGATCCCCCAAAAGCTAAATTAAAGATTGAAAGGATTAGCGTTGAGGAGTTCTGGGAATGAAAATCTAATCAAAAATCAAAAATTAATAATTAAAAAGTAAATATCACAAGAAGGTAGTAGAAATCTATTGCCATATATAACCTTTTCTGTTTATAGCTCTTGTCGAAAATTAAGAATGTAAATTCACAAATTTTACTCCATTTAAAATCGATATGACATCACTGTGTGATTTGAACATAACGTTCCTTTTTAGGGGTGGAACCGTCAAATCGATTATTGGTTAGCTTTTTTAACTTCACTTCCGATAACAGTTATCAAATCTGATACTAATTTATCAAAATTTTTGAGTGAACACACAATGTACTGAGAGTAATACCTATTTAAAGTATCGAGATCTGAATCAATCAATTCTTGAAAAATTCTTTCAGGTGATTCATATATTCCCATGCTTGGATCCTTAAATTTTTCCTGAATTTCCTCTAAATAATTTAGATTAGTGTTTTCTTGATCGATATCATTAAAATCATTAAAAACTTCCCGATGATGTTCTTTGAAATCGGGTCCTGTTTCACTCAATAAAATTATATAAGGAACTTCTTTTCCGAAATCATCTATTTTTTCTGAGTTTTTAACTTTATCAATTCCAAAATCATCATCCAGTAAATAAAGATCAGCATTGGTAACTAAAATTGGAATTATGAAACTTGAAGTAATATCTTCTTCAGAATAATGAAGATTGAATAAAATGTTTTGTTTTAACAAGTGGGGTAATCCGTATTTTAATTGATTTATTCCTTGAATAATATCTTTGTCAAATACCTCTCCAGTATTTGGATTTATCTCTATACCTTTATGTCCGTAATCGCAAGCACTTTCAAGTTCGTACAGTTTATTATTATCAATATTAACCTTTGAAAATGCTTGAAGATCCCTAATAGTATGACCAAGTGTAAAGTCAGAAAATTCGTGGTTAATTTCGGGTAAAAAGACTAATTTATTATTCGGATCTCCACCCTTACACTCAATGAATAATTCTATAGTTCCATTTACACCATCTTCAATTGTATGTTTAGTACTTAAAATATCAACAGAAGATTCTTTTAAATATCCATTATCTTTTAATTGATAGGAATAGTCGTATTTGGTGGCACATCTTAATTTAGTTAATATTTTTAAAACTTCGTGTTCCAGTGGCAGACTAGATGAAAGTAAATTATCTTTCCATTTTTTGTTTGACATAATTTTTTGATTAAGCTTACCACTTAGGTTCCTTGTCTAGGAGCCGTGGCATGAATTTTTAACTAATATAGTAAAAAAAACTTAAACAAAGGAAATCAGCAATTGATATTAAAATCGAGAAAATGTATTTTTGATTTAACGAATTTAGATGATTGAACCCTACTCGGAGGTTAATTCTAACTGTAATAATGATGAAATATAGATACGCTGGACTTACCATCAAATAGGATGTGTCTATTACGTTTCCAGACCGTAATGTAGCAGAGTTAGTATTAGTATAAAAAGTAACTCTTCATTTTTTGGAAAGCAGTCATATTTTTTATGGTTTAAGACTTTTAATCAAAAATTGGGAGCTTAAATATTTAACAACCTTGAAAACCTTCCTCCTTGGGAGTCCACTACTAGACGTGGAAATCCTCCGCTTCAGGCAAAAATTCCACTTGAGAAGTTCATCCGTTTTGAACTGGCCTCACGGGGATATGACGAAAACCACCGTTGGTGTGGATTTGGAAAAGCAGGAGAATTCTGGTTGAAATAATTGAATATGTTTAAAGCGCTTGTCATGATGGTGGGCGTTTTTGTTTTTAACACCCTAATTGTTAATAAAATAAGGAGGTGTAAACAATATAGATGTTTATATTTGGGTGTTGGTAGCAAGCTAAAAAACAAAATCATGAATAGTAAATGGGAATATGGAGAATACATCTTAGATTTTATTGAGAAAAAGATTGAAGATAAAGATATTCTAAATACTAAAAACTACATTGAGGATTCCCATAAAAATGAATTAGTTGGTAAGTTTAATTCAAACTTCTCTTTATATAAAAAATACTTACATATACCTTTATTTTTCTATTTTAGAGAACTGGACTTGAATATAAAAGAAGCTTGTGATTGCTTAATTATTGAATCATATACTGCTTCCATAACTCTGACAAATCATATACTTGAAAAAGCATTAAAACTTGCATTAATTCAAAATGAAATTGGCGTTTTACACCTTGATCTTACTGATTGGAGTAAGCTAGAAGTAGTGTACAAAAAATATGCTGATAAACCAATGGGTAAAATATTATGCTTTTGCAAAGATATTAATATAGGCTTAATTAATAAAGATGAATATGATGAATTAGTGGTTTATAAAGAAAAGTATAGAGACGGATTTTCGCATTATTCACCATCCCAAATACTTAATAATGAAGGAAAAATAGTTATTTCAACATATGATAATAATAAACAAAAAATTATAACAAATGAATTAAGCAGGAAAAAAGTGCCCCCCAGTTTTCATACTTATTTAATATATGAGTTTACAAAAAAAAATGCTGAGAGTTATTTAAAATTCGTTCTTAAAGTTATTTGTCATTTAGAAAATAGACTCGCTTATAAATTGAAGTCTAATAATGGTTGATAAAGTCAGTTGCCAATGATGTATAACAGTAATTCCGTTTGGATTCGACTACGTCCGAATCCACTCGGAATTATTAACGTCTGTGCATAAGAGAATTAGTGTTTAAAACCCGTAACTGATGGTTATACGAAACTGTTAGCAGCAGTTTATAATTCAACAAGAACGTAAGATCAATTTTGAGATAGACTGCTGTTATGATCAATGTTCACATATCATGAAAAAAATAAACCCAAAAAATAAAATTTGCATCTATCTTGACCAATTTGTAATAAGTGACATTATTGAAGGGAAAAATCCTTTATGGGCTGAAATAAAAGAACTATTAGAAATTAATTATTCCAATGGAAAAATCTATTGCCCCCTGTCAACCGAACATTTTTTAGAGACTGTTGGAAAAAACATCAACGACGCAAAAGAACACGATGTTTATTTTAGAAAAATTTCAGATAATTATTTGCTTAAAACAGAACCTTTTTTAACTTCTCAGCTTATATCTTCCTTAATTCGAAAAAATAACACAACTTTAAATACTTTCTTAATTGTAAAAAATCTAAAAAATATTGAAGACATTTATTCTGATATTAATCTAAACCATACAATGTATAGTGAAGGAATTACATCAACCCTTTCTAAACAAAATGAGATAAGAAAGTTAATAAGCCCCACCAAGAATCATAAAAATGAAATTGGACTCATAAGCATTATAAAAAATTTAGAAGTACAAAATTTTAAAAATCGTTTGGATGAATATATTAAAGCCAAGTCAATTAGAATAAGAGCAGATAATTTTGGAGAACATCAAATACCCAATTGGATTGACCAACTTCTTTACCAACTTACTAACAAACATCAATTTAAAGAAAAGCAGCTTAAGCAGCTATTTGAAGAATTAAAAGCATATGGATTTAACCGTATCCCAACACTGAACACCAAATTTTCAATTGGGTCTTATTTAGCTGTAAAAAATAAGCAAGAAAACTCTGGGGATCATATAGATATAATGAGAATATCAAGCTATCTATTTTCAGTAGATATTTTTTTCACTGATAAGAAGAGAAAATATGAAATCTGTGATTTAGGTCTTGATAAAAAATATAACACGGTTGTATTTTCTGGAGTTAAACAAGATTTGGTTGATGTTGTTAAATTATTAAAGAGTCTGTGAAAACAAATAGGTGATTTTTTTTACCTCAAAAACATCTAAAATATCAAAATTTAATGTATAATTTAATAATATGGTTAAACAAGATAAACTAATTGGTAAGCACCCACCACCACCTAATATATTTGGTAAATGGTTGAATAGTGAAAATCATCCGGAAAATGACCGACAATGTCACCGAAGTCTCTCACAAATAGATCCTTCGATTGAAGATGAACTTATAGAATGGTTATCAGAAAAAATCATAGCTTATCATTATAAGGAAGAACAAATAGAAAGGCTCAAAAGAAAGTACCGCCAATTAGGATTTACAGAATATGCTGAAAATCTTAGAATGATTCCTAATGATGATAAGACAAGAAAAGGAAATATGGCTGAAGTTGTTTTATGCGAATATATACTCAGTTCAACCACCAAACCATTAATTAAAACTTTTCGCTTCAGATATAGTACAAATATTGATCAATCAATGAAGGGGGATGATATGTTGATGATTGATTATGATGGTGAAAAAGAAGATATAGAAATTTATTTAGGAGAAGCAAAATTCAGGCAAACCCCTTCTGCACTTGCGGTCAGAAAGATTGCAGCCTCATTGGCAAAGGATACCAAGCCACTTTCTTTTACTTTCTTGGTGGAGAGACTTTTAGAGTCTGAATCTACAAAAGATATTGGTAACCGGTTGGGGGAATATGTTATAGAATCAATAAAACAACAAAGAAAAATAACATATTCTGGTCTCTTGTTAAGTAATATCAGCTGTGCCAATACAGTACAGAAAAATTTAGATAGTGATAATCCGAAATTAGTATTTCTTTCACTGGGAATTGATAATCCGACAGTTTTTATGGAAAAGGTGTTTGAAAGAGTTGAGGAAAAATTAGCAAATCCTGAAGAAATATGAATAATGAACACACACTTACAACAATAAATGAATTAAATGGTGATAAGTATCTTCAGGATAGAATAGCTCAACTTAATGCCAGATACATTCTTTTTAATACCAATGAAAACAGGGATAATTTTCCAAACTATAGTGTAAAGGATGAGGAAATGACCCTATTGGCTTTTCAGTACTTAAACCTTGGTTGTAGATTAGTAGAAAATGACGACATACAAATTGCTACAGAGCCATTGGAGCGAGGAGCTCAAATATTAGAATACATTTATGGATCTAAAAACAATGAAATCAATTACAGAAATTACCACGTATTAATTTCAGCGTTAGCCTATTATTCTGCTTTTCAATATTCCAAATCATTTATTCTCATCAAAAAAGTTGAGAATGGGACTACAATAGCTAAACTTCTTAGCTTATTTCTAAGTAGAAAATTTAATGAGCTTCAAAATGATATTAATGCCATAGTTGTTAATAAAAGATATCTTGATTTTAAAAAAACTAATGATGTTGATGAGGAGTCCAGTCGAATCTATGAAATCGTTATTGCCCGCTCGCTCTCTAAGGTTGTAAATTATTTGAATTTTGGCAATCAATCACTTATCGTTGATGCAGAAAGGGAATTAGATACTTTGAAAAACATTGCCAGTCTTAGAAGAGATGTGGATATGTGGTGGTTGATTAGACTTATACTACTTATTATTTCTGGAATTAGACAGGCTTCATTATGGAGTGTCCTCACCAATCATTATCAACAGCTTCCATTTTTAGTATCAAACTTCATTTATTCACACGTATTTGCCACTGAGGGTAAAATACATGAATTCTTTACCACTCAAAGAAGTGCTATTGGAAGAGTAATACACAAAGATGAAGGGGTAATAATTAGCATGCCTACAAGTAGTGGTAAAACACGTATTGCAGAAGTTGCTATTATAGATACTAAAGCAAAAAGCCCAGAATCAAAAATTCTATTTATAACACCATACAGGTCATTAGCCTTTGAAATTGAAAATGATCTCGGAAGAATCTTTACTCCAATCGGTATTACGGTTTCACAACTTTACGGGGGAAGTTTATTTAGCAAGATTGATGAAAAATTAATTCAAGATACAGATGTAATTATTGCCACTCAAGAAAAGGCAAAAGCTCTATTTAGAAGTGATTCCGAAATGATAAAAACAATTAAGCTTGTGGTTATCGATGAAGGGCACTTATTGGGTGGAGATGAGCGAAATATTCGGAATGAGCTATTTATGGAAGAGCTTAGGTATCACATTAATAAAAACCAAGGTAAATTTATTGTTCTATCGGCAGTTTTGCCAAATCCTGAAGACTTATCGATTTGGCTTACAAATTCCTCGGATAATATTTATAAAAGTGATTGGAGGCCATCAGAAGAGAGATTAGGAATTTTAGAATGGACTGGACGTAATGTAAACTTAAACTGGCTAAGTGCTGATGATGAGAGAGATTCTTTTAACAGGAGGTTTGTAGTAGCAGAAAAACAGCCAAGAAAACCACGTGAACGAATTGACAAATATATACCGGCGGATAAAAACGACGCTGTTGCTGCAACCGCGTTGAAGTTATTTACTTTTGGCCCTGTACTCATCTTTGTAGGAAGAAAGGGGTCAGTTTTTACTATGGCTAAAGCCTACAAAAAAGTATTAGGTGAAAGTGAGGATTTTATCTGGAAGAACAAAAATAATTGGGAAGCCTTTGAGCTTGCCTGTATTGAGTTTGATGGTGAAGATAGCCATTGGTTGGAGTTTGCTAAAAAGGGTATCCTTTGTCACAATGCCGACCTCCCATCTGATGTTCGAATTCCATTAGAACGTTTGATGCGAACAGAAAGACCTCGTGTTATTATAGCAACGTCAACTTTAGGGCAAGGTGTTAATTTGGGAGTTTCTTCTGTTATTTTTTCAACTCTTTATCAAGGCGAAAATAAATTATCCCATAGTGGTTTTTGGAATATTGCAGGAAGAGCAGGGCGTGCCTTCGTTGACCAAGAAGGGAAAATTTTAGTAGCTCTTGATAACTCTAAAGGAAGTTCACGGAAAGAAAGAAGAAAAGTAACTTTTAATCAAGAATTAATTTTAAATTATTTTAAAAAATCAAATCTGCAAAATGCAAAGAGTGGACTTCTTTGGTTGATTAAATCCATGAAGCATACTGCAATCCGTTTTGAAAACATTAGCTTTGATAAATTTCTTGAGCTAGTATCTGAAAACAATTTCAGTCATTTAGAAAACAAAAATGACTTTATACAAAGGTTGGACTTGATAGATGATACTTTATTGACACTTCATCAATTACATCATGAGAAGGACAATCCCCTAGATGTTTCTTGGGTAGAAAGTTTTTTTAAAAAATCACTTGCCTATATTCAATCACAACAAGAACAGAATGACTTAATAGAAGAACATGAAATAATTCCACTTGTTCGGGCAAGAATTAAAGGAATTTTAAAATCTGTTGGGACTGATCCATCCAAATGGGATGTACATATACGCTCTGGTATTCCTCTACAAAGTGATCTGATACTTGAAGATAACATTAAAGAAATAATTGGCTTTATTGAGGATTTCTTTCTTTGGGAGGATTACTCTATTGAAAGAAAAATAGAGTTACTTTCTTCTATTGAAAACATTATAAACAAAACTCCTGTTCTGTATAATGAGTATATAGAAAGTAAATACCTTGAACAAATAAGAGAACTTTGGCTCTTTGGTGAGCCTATGATTAATATAAAAAGCATAGATGGTGCTTCAATAATTGTGAATGAACATTTCAGATTTAAATTACCGTGGGTTTTAAATGGGATAGCTAAAAAACTTTATTTATTGGAATTAGATAGTCATTCAGAGTTACTTCAGGAGATTTCAGTTCTATGCGAAACAGGATTGCCAAACCTTATGACAGTTAAAATATATCAGGCAGGAATACGCTCAAGAAAGGCATCAATTGAAATTAGCTCTATGTTCGATGAAGATTCCTGGGACAAAGGAGTAGTATATTATAAACATAGAATAATAGAAAATGCAGACTTATTTAAAGTATTGCTCTCAGATGAAACGGCGAAGTGGATTGATTTGTTTCTCCAATATAATGAGAAAAAACAAAAAATTATAAATGATATACGTCCATTTCAATCAGACCAATTGGATGGATTGAATAATGTTGTTCTTATGCCTAAGACAATCAATGGGAAAGAGTACTTGGTAAGTTCTGATTTAGAAACAATGGTTCTAGTAGCTTCAATTGATGGATTATATATTTCTGAAGTAATTAACCTGGAGGGTGTGTACTTTACCAAAAGGGAAGACAATTATTGGGAAATTAATGTGGCTAATCCAAATATTACTATAAATAGATTAGAAGAAAATGAAAATCTATAAAAGAAATAAGGAGTAATTTATAACGAAATTATGAGCTTTAAAACACCAACAATTGAAGAAAAATTAGGGGAAGAATATAACGGACATGAAGTTTTTAAAAGACTTGAAGGATATATTGGTTTTTATAGATTAATTTCTTTTGGTGTTATGAATTGGATTAATTTCGGAACATCAGTAACAAATATTGATACTTACATGTTTTCTTCAATACAAGGGACATTCGAATCCATTCAGATGGTATTGAAAAAGGGACGAATAAACGATGCTTATTCCTTATTAAGAAAATTATATGATGTCGTGGTTATTAATATTAATATCAGTATTTATCTGGAAGAAAATTTTGATTTAGAAAACTTAAAAGTGAAGGAAATAGATAAGTGGGTTAAAGGAGAAAAACAGCTACCCCGGTTTGAAAAAATAGCCCCATACATAAAAAAATCAAAAAAACTTAAACCTATTACTGAATTACTGGAAAAAGACGAGAGATATAAAACCATACGAAACCGTTGTAATGACTATACGCATTACAATTTTTATCATACCGTATTAGCAAATGACAATGAAATCCATTTTCAAAACCGGGCAAGGAGGCTCAATACTTTTTTATATGATTTGGACAATATCTTTATTTTCCATTTTGCGTATATTTTTACCCTTCATGAGAAGTATATGATGTCGAGTGATTATACTGATTATTTAGATATTAGCAGAACCCCACCTGAAGGGTCACAATATTGGATCCCTCCATATATACAAGATATGTTTGATACAATTGTAAAGAAAACAAGGCCTGATATTGCAGAATTTATGCTAGAAAATACCACTATGGATTTGAAATAATTTATATAATAAAGATAGATTAAAAATTATGTTGTGCTTTTCATCAATGAATAGCTTATGTTAGTTATAGAGAAACAGAGTGAGGGAGTAATTGCGTCACACACAACCACAATTGTCAAAAGTATCAATTTCTACTGATAGATATTACTGAGAGGCTATCAAAGAATTCGATGTAAGAGTCTCGAGTTGAAAAATGAGTAAATTCTCTGCTAATTCTTATAAAAAATTCCGAGAATATGGATAGCGTACAGAATCTATATTTATATAGAAAATAATACTTGCTATTAATTGTGAATGCTTAAATTAGCTTTGTGAAGTACACCCTACATATTCCATATCAAGATTTTAAAAGGAAGCTCATTGAATTAAAAAATGAAGGATATGATATTTGTTATGACTCCTCATTGTCGGTAGACAATCTAAAAATGAAAGTTGATCTATGGCAAAATAAAGTTTCAAACTATTTTTTAGAATCAATGAATTGTAAGGCTGAAGAATTTATAGATAGGATAAAATATGTTCCTGTTGCTATTGATTTTGCATATTGGGGTATGAATGTTAAGGAAGAAAAAGTTTTACTCCAACAATTAAATATAGAACTAAAAAATCTAGATTATTTAACAGATTTATTTTCATTGATAGAAACGTTTGAAAATTCTGCCTGGACCGCTGAACATATTCAGACTGTTCAGGAAAAATTAGACTTTATTCTTGGGAAATTAAATACAGTTTTTAATGATAAATATTTTTCGGTTGGAGATATTTTAAAATTTAATAATATTTCATACCGTGATGGAGAGCCTGAAGAAATTAGTGAACTACTTCAAAAAAAGGGATATATAATAAGGGAAAACAATTACAATGGAGATAAGGTGAAAATATCAATCAAGGGAGCTGCATTTATTGAGAGAAAACAAAAAAGTACCACGAAGAAAAAAAGTGAACTTGATGAAATGAATGAAAAAATAGATTTCATCATTGAAAAGCTTACAGAATTAGGTTATGGACAAAATATCATCTTTGACGAATTTGATGAGTTAAGAAACCTTTATTCTAAGTTGCCCAAGAAAACATGGAAACAGGTATTAAAAGGCAAGTTAATGGATTTAGCTTTGAACAAACTGATTAGTAAAGAAACAGTTGTCTATGTTTATAAAACCTTAACAGATGAAATTTTAAAACTTAATTAATATATGGAAAATAAACGTCTCGCCATTCTTCTCATTGGCAAACAAAACTCAGGAAAAACGACTACAATCCATCATTTTGATAAAATGTATGATGAACGTGAACTTGATAAAGTTCAGTGTAAAAGAGGCTGGAGGCATCTTCAAATTTTTAAAGAAAAATTAGGAGCTTTATTTGTGTCAATGTATTTCGTTCCGGCATCTCCAACAGAAACTAATTTTCCATTAAGGAGTAGATTTGAATTTCTTTTACCTGAAATCATTATTGTCGCAGAACAAAAAAATGGTTCTGAATTCCATAATACAATGGACTTTTTAAATGAAAATGATTATAAAATAAAAATCTTTGAGATTAAAGAAGGTACAACAGAAACGTGGTCTAGATGGAAAGAAGATAATAGTAACAAACAAGATATTTTAACCAAAAGAGGTGTTGATATTTGTAATACGGTAAGGGAATTTATAATTAAAATGATGTCTTAATTCTACTATAATAATCTCAATATTCACTGATATTTTTTAATATACAACTATAGGATAGAGATTTCCTTCTAATGAAAAAGCTTTTAATAATTACTGGAGCAGGGGCTTCAATTGATTTCGGAATGCCATCCGTTAAATATATTGATACACTCTTTGAAAAGTGGGCACTTGAGATTTTACCGTTAAAGGACGATAATACCAAAAGCTTATACACGTGGGTGAAATCAAGTCTATTAAAATATGCAAGCCAAAATTCAGGTAACCGGCTAGATCATATTATGGGTTTTGAAAATCTGCTATACACTATTCAAAACCTTCATTGGCTTTCTAGGGACATCGACCTTTCTCATCATAACCATAGGCTGAACCCTTTTATTAATATCAATGAATTTCCGGAAATTATTCATATTGGAAAAGTAAAAAGAGCAGATAGTATCGATTTCAGTTTTTTGCATTCCTATTTAGTAGATAAACTATTGGATTTTTTTAGAGGGAAATGCAAGTCTCTGTATAGCAATAAACAAAATGAGTTATGTCTTTTGAGTTCATTTTTTAAGAGCCTCAAGACAAAATTTGAATTGGGGTTTATTAATTTGAATTACGATAATGTATTACTTTCATCAGTCCCCGATTTAAACACAGGTTTCGATAATCTAACAGGGAAATTCAATAGAGCCCTTTTATACGAATCAAGATGGAATTTTTGTTATCATATGCATGGTTCTGTTCATTTTGATATGCGAGGAGGTGACAACAATACAGAAATGCATAAAATAGGTTGGAATAATGACTTAAATTCTTCATTTAGACAAAACTCATCTGGGAGAAATAAAAATTATACAAGTGAGGGAAGTGATCATTTAAACTCTAATATTATTACAGGGCTTGATAAGTCAAATCAATTATTACGCGAACCGTTCGCTTCCTACTTTATGCAACTTGACCGGTTAGTTTATGAAGCAGATTCTATTTTATTTATAGGGTATGGTTTTCATGATAATCATTTGAACAGTGTTTTTCCTTTTATCAGGTACGACAAAAATAAAACAAGAAAGGTTGTGGTTATTGATTGGTCTCTTGATAATAAAGATGGATTAAGTCATAGACGGGATAATTGGCATTTGGGTTTATATAACACCTTGCCATTTAACGGACACGACATGGGTATAAGTGATGGTGCTTTATCCCAACCAGTCATATTTTATAAGCAAAACCATCTCCTTGAGAAATCAAAAAATCCTAATAGACCTTTAGCAGTTTGGTATAATGGTCTGCTTGAAGCCTGCAACCATTCAGATAAAATTTTACTGGAATTAATCTAATTGAAAGCTTATAAAGCAACAAAGGCTATTTCATCACATAATGTCTTAATTGTTCGTTTTCAGATCGACAATTATAAAACAATCTGGGAATTTCTACTTTAAGATTTGAAGAAAATTCAAACACAAAATCAATGTAAAACCTACCACCTAAAGCGAATACCATATCATTATATAGAGAAAAGTGTTCTGTTTGAATTTGGAATCCATGGCCTTCAGGAATTTGAATTTGTGGAGTTAAGTGTTCCAACTTACTTCCCTTATCAAAATGTATGGGAATACTATATGTCGCAATAGGTTCTAATTTGGAAGGACTTACAATTCCTGTTAAACCAACTGGCAAACTTATGGCAGAATAGCTTAGGCTTTTTAATATAATGGTTGATTTTGTGTTGTTTATAAAACTCCAGTTCAATACCAAATGCTCCCGGTTTTCAGAACTCCTTTCGCTTATAAAGACATTCGTTATGTTATCAAGCAATACCCAACAGGAGCGATATTCATCAGGAACTACAGATACAAACTCAATACTTGGTTTTTGTTGAGGTAGTTGTTTCTTAACGATTAAAACTTCTGCCTGCGTGATATCTCCTTTAGTGATTTTAGAATGACAAATGGCACAGAGCATTAATAAGTTATCAGGAAAGTCATTTGAAGAATCTTCATCAATATGATGAACTTGGAAGTGGTCAACATCGGTATTATCACAAAAGGGACATTCGGAATTAATTTCTTTTTGTAGTATTCGTTTAACCTTTTCAGGAATATATTTTCTTGACATTTGTGAAATTTACTTATTTTTTTAAGACGTGCCCCTGCATGATTTTATAAGCTATGAATTTTTCTAATTGAGCCACACTTTAACGCTAAAAAAAGGTTCTTTTCATCAAGTTAGTAAAAGTTTAAGTGGATTAAAAGTCAACCTAATTGAAAAATATAGAAATCTTCAAATATAGTTTTTTTGAGTAAACCTTATATTGAAAAAAAGGAAGAGATGTGAAAGTTTAATAGGGGATTTATCTAATAGAATAAGAACTTATATAATAATATGTATAGATAAAGGTATTTTTAAGTCTGTAATAATGCATATTGATCTGAAGCTGTTATCTTTATGCTAAAATAATTATTATGGATTCATCGCAACTCTTTACAGCTAGAATTCCAGAATTAGAGTCTTTACCAGCGCAACCTTGCGTATATTGGTATCCCAGCGCTGGTATTGATTTCCGGGGTCCCGTTGCATTTACTTATTTTCGTATTCAGCATGAGAAAAAATATCACGGAAGAAATTATAGAAAGCCAGACCTATTTATTTTAAATTGTTTGGGCTCCGAGGTAACAGATTTAAGAAGAAAGCTTGAACAAGAAATTGAAGTTAATCTTTTCAACGACCATAATACAATAATAAAGGCAAAAAACTACCAGTCTCTAGAGATTAGAGATGATATAATTTTTGAAACAAACCCAGAATATATTGATTTTGAGGTGCTAGAGAACGCTGAGAATCAAACAAACACAGCATTATATTTTGAGATTGAGGTTGCAGGTGAAAACTATTTAGAAGTCCAGAAAATACTGTATTTCCAAGTTGAGAACATAGAATTTTTTAAGAAAGTTATCTTGGTCAATATTTTTGAAATATTATACTTGTGTTCTACACGAGAAGGGCTTGCGTGGGGATTCTGTAAAAAATCGATTATAGAATATATTTATTCTGACAATCACCCATATTTTTTTTATGAGCATGTTTTTAGACCTACCTTCATTATAATATCTCGCAACTATACGAAGCAGATATTTGAGGATGCTGTTGAAAATACAGACTCATTATCTGTTAAATCAAATTATGGTAATTTCATTTCGGAAAGTGATGATTTTACAAATGATCCAATTATATATAAAATAAATTACTAAAATATTAATTTAAAAGTAAAAATCATGGAGCGCTTATCAAAGGCAAAAAACCACCCTTATTTAAGATTTGTGTTACAAATGTGTTACAAGGGAAAAAAAGAAAAGGGGCCGCATCTCTGCAACCCCTTGTATTTACTGAGCTCCCCCTCTTGGGCTCGAACCAAGGACCCTCTGATTAACAGTCAGATGCTCTAACCAACTGAGCTAAGGAGGAAGGTAGTAATACCTTTGTGCAAGCCTAACTTTCGCTAAGCGGATGCAAATATAAATGAATTTTTTTCGCTCACAAATAGAATGTTTAAAATTTTTGAATTTGTTTCAAGAATACTAATATCGGTTCTTCAACATATCCAAAGCCACATCCACAATCATATCTTCCTGCCCGCCTACCATTTTGCGTCTGCCCAGTTCCTGGAGTATGTCCCCTGTTTTGAGACCGTAAGTGTTTGCCGCCTTTTCAGCATGAAGCAAAAAGCTGGAATAAATACCGGCATATCCCAGGGAAAGTGTTTCCCTGTCCACCCGCACCGGTCTTTTTTGCAAAGGTCTGATGACATCGTCAGCCAGATCCATCAGGGCATATAAATCACAGTTTACCGGCACATTCATTCTGTTGAGTACCGCAATAAGTACTTCCAGGGGGCAATTGCCTGCTCCGGCTCCCATTCCTGCCAGCGAGGCATCGAGTCGTGTGGCACCGTGTTCCATCGCGACAATGGTATTGGCAACACCTAAGGACAGGTTGTGATGGCAATGAATCCCGATTTGGGTATTGGGGTCTAAGACATCTTTAAAGGCGTTCATTCTATCCACAACATCTTGCATTAGTAAAGCCCCGGCAGAATCAGTTACATAGACACAATCGGCTCCGTAGCTTTCCATCAGCTTTGCCTGCTCAGCCAGTTTTTTTGGCGGATTCATATGGGCCATCATTAAAAAGCCGGCGACATCCATCCCCAAATCTTTAGCAGCAGCAATGTGTTGTGCCGCGACATCGGCTTCGGTACAATGGGTCGCAATGCGCACAGATTTGACTCCCAGTTTTTCAGCGCGTTTCAAATCTGCTATAGTGCCTATACCCGGTAACAAGAGTGTGGTTAAAACCGCGTGATTGAGTGTTTCGGCAATGCCTTCCAGCCAGTCCCAGTCAGTATGCGCACCAAAACCATAATTAAAACTCCCCCCGGCAAGTCCGTCGCCGTGCGCAATTTCGATAGCATCCACCTTGGCGTCATCAAGTGCTTTTGCAATTTGAAAGACCTGTTCTTTGGTGTATTGATGGCCAATGGCGTGCATACCGTCTCTTAACGTAACGTCTTGTATATACACCCCCGAGAAATCGGGGGTCTCGTTATTATTACTCATAATTTTATCATTTAATTCAATTAATACCGGTGGCTGAGCGAAGTCGAAGCCACCCACTTCGATTTCGACTCCGCTCAATCTCCGTTTTGTTCCGTTTTATCTTTTTCATTTGCCGGTCCCTGAGCGGAGTCGAAGGGCCATCCGCTCGCCCGCTGCCAAAGCCGCTGAGGTCATGATATCCAGATTCCCTGCGTATTCAGGCAAATAATGCCCGGCACCGATGACTTCCAGTAAAATCGTGGTTTTGAGTCCGTGTACTTTTCCCAATCCTTCAATAAACACCGGGTCGCTTTCCGGAATGTCTTCAAATTGTACTTCCTGTTTTAATTTATAACCCGGGACATACTGTTGGACTTCGGTTTCCATTTCTTTAATACTTTGCCGAATGGCTTCCCGGTCTGCCGGTTTGCTAAGAGTCAGTATCGTGTCCCGCATCACTAGTGGTGGTTCGGCTGGATTGAGGATGATGATGGCTTTTCCGCGTGAAGCGCCACCTACTTTTACGATGGCGTCTGATGTGGTTTCGGTAAACTCATCAATATTGGCACGCGTACCGGGACCGGCAGATTTGCTGGCTATGGCAGCGACAATTTCAGCATAATGCACCTTAGTAACACGCGATACCGCAGCGACCATGGGGATGGTTGCTTGCCCGCCACATGTAACCATATTGACGTTGTCGAGTTCTTGTATTCCTTTAAAATTAACCGCAGGCACCAGAAACGGACCGATAGCAGCCGGAGTTAAATCCACCATTTTCTTCCCGGGAAAGGCTTTTATTTTTTCATAATTGTAGTGGTGCGCTTTCGCAGAAGTGGCGTCAAAAATGATTTTGATGTCATTAAACTCGGGCATTTCAATCAAGCCGTCAATTCCTTTTGGGGTGGTTTTTACACCCAATCGCTCGGCACGTTTGAGTCCGTCAGAATCTGGGTCGATGCCCACCAGAACAGTCACTTCCAGCAATTTGGAGGTGCGGATAATTTTGATTAACAAATCGGTTCCTATATTACCCGAACCGATGATGGCGACTTTGGTTTTTTGCATTTTTATTAGTTTGTAAATTCAAGACTAACTTGTCCCAGACCCTCCACGGTTGCTTTGATTTTATCTCCCTCAAAGATATTGACCATAGGTCCCAAAGCACCGGATAAAACAACATCACCGGCTTTTAGCGGAGTTTCCATTTCCACCATTTTTTTTGCCAGCCATTGTACCGCGATAAGTGGTGATCCTAAACAGGCAGAACCAGTTCCCTGCGAAACTAATTGGTTGTTTTGAAAGAGTTGCATTTCACAATCAATCAGGTCAATTTCTGAGAGCTGCTTTTTTACATCTCCCAGCACAAAATGACTCGCCGAGGCATTGTCTGCAATGGTATCTGTGATTTTGATGTCCCAATCGGCAATGCGGCTTCCCACGATTTCGATAGCGGCCACGGCATAGTCGATGGCTTCCTCAATTTCAGCAAGGGATGGGTTTTTTGAATGGAGGTCCTTTTTAAGCACAAAGGCAATTTCTGCTTCTACTTTGGGTTGCATAGTCTCTGAAATGGAAAGGTTTTCACCATTTTCTATTTCCATATCGTCAAAAAGCATCCCAAAATCAGGCTGGTCAACTCCCAGTTGTTGTTGCACTTTTACCGAGGTGAGGCCAATTTTTTTTCCGATGGGTTTTGCGCCTTGTAGGATTCGGCTTTTGGTGATGAGTTTTTGAACGGCATAGGCTTTTTCTTGTGAAGATTCTCCTATGAAAATCCGTACCGGATCGCAAGGTATTTTTGATGCCGCTGCAATTTCAAGTTGAGAGGCAGCTGTAAGTATTTCAGTATCTTTAGACATTAATTCTTGTATTTTGGACCTAAATTTTTGAGCATATCTTCAGTGATAGCATCCAAATCATATTGATGAAGCCATCCCCAGTGATCACGGGCATCCTGATCGTCGATACTTTGTGGCCAGCTGTCTGCAATGTTTTGTCTGAAGTCTGGTTCATATTCAATTTTAAAGTCCGGTAATTGTTTTTGGATACTTGCTGTAATCTCTTCAGGCTCAAAGCTTATTGCTGCCAGATTGTAGGAGGAGCGTATCTTTATTTTCTCTGAAGAAGCACTCATCAAATCAAGTGTTGCCCTGATGGCATCGTCCATATAAATCATCGGTAATGTTGTACCTGATTTGAGAAAACATATATATTTATTGTGTTTTAAGGCTTTGTGATAGATGTCGATGGCATAATCTGTAGTGCCACCTCCAGGAAGTGTTTGCCAGCTTATAATCCCCGGATATCGAATACTGCGCACATCAACACCATATTTATTAAAGTAATATTCACACCAACGCTCGCCCGCCTGTTTACTAATACCATAAACGGTTGAGGGCTCCATCACTGTGCGTTGTGGGGTGTTAACTTTGGGGGTCGAAGGTCCAAAAACGGCAATGCTCGAGGGCCAAAAAATCTTTTCAATTTTTTTCTCTTTGGCCAAATTCAATACATTAAATAAAGAACTCATATTCAATTGCCAGGCTTTTGCCGGAAATTTTTCGGCTGTCGCTGAAAGCATCGCTGCCATCAAATAGACTTCGTTGATTTCATATTGAATCACTATATTTTCAATGGCTTCATAGTTGGTTGCATCAATGATTTCAAAGGGACCGCTTTTCATCATCTCTTCATCACCTTCTCTTATATCGCTGGCAATGACTTTGTGGTTGCCATATTTTTGTCGTAAAGCAGTGGTTAATTCGGTGCCAATTTGTCCACAGGCACCCAGAATGAGAATTCTTGATTTCATTGGTTTTGTATTTTGAGTCGTAAAGATATAAAATCAAAGTGGCAAGAGGCATTCCTTCTGAAAAATATAACGTCCAAAAAAGAGTTCTTAAAATTAATTTTAAAAGGTTTCTATCGCGTTCTTCTTAAAAATAAGTACTTTCGTTTTTAATAAGAACTATTTAAATGAAATCTTTTATTACATCACTAATTTTGATTTTGAGCGCTTTTTTAGTGTCTTGTAACACCAGTAAAGAGGAGAATGGAAATCAGTCAAATAGTGAAATCGATTTGAATTTGCCACAACTTGACAGTCGCTTTCCTCTTCTGTCGGCTCAAGCTCAAAACCAAATCACTTCCTGGCAATATTTTAAAGAGTTTGAAAATGATCTGAAACGCATCAATCAAGGCAATGTAAGAGATTACAGAGCTGAAACTGAAAGAATGGTTGCTGTTTCAGACTCCTTATTAAAAAACATTCCCAAAGATTTGAACACAAATGCCATTTCTTCAAGAATGCGGGTTCTCAATGTGAGAGTTAAACTCTTAGATGAAACATTGCATCAGCCCACAGTCAAAACTGATGTAATAACAGAAAACCTCAAAGAAACCAACACGGCATTTTCAAACTTAATCATTCAAATTAATGAGCTTTTTGAAAAACAACGCATCGACGAAATGACCCGATTGAAAGAAAATATGGAACGTGCAGAAACCAACCAAACACGTGATTCTCTTTAAGTAAAGTTTATATTTTAATTTTAATTTAACAGTTCAACTGATACAATAGTAATATATTAGACGCCTTATTAAATCCAAAACTTATATTCAAACAATGAAAACCAACACATTAAATTCTTTGCTTGCCATAATTGCAGTGACTGCTATTTCCGTGGCTTGTAAAACAGACAAACAAGAGCAACAAGATGATACCCATCACGGTATTAATCTGGCTTATATGGATACCACCGTGAGTCCCACTGAAGATTTTTTTAGATATGTTAACGGAACCTGGTTGGATGAAAACCCCATTCCTGAAGACGAAACAAACTGGGGAAGCTTTGGTGCTTTGCGTAAAAAAACCAATGACGATGTGTTGAACATTCTTAAGGAAGCGATGGATGACCCAACCATAGAAGCCGGTTCAGACCAGGCAAAAGCAGTTTATTTGTTTAAATCAATTATGGATACTGTTGCCAGAGATGCTGCAGGAATCGAGCCTTTACTTCCTTACCTGGAAAAAATTGATGCGATTGAAGACATTGAAGGTCTGCAAAACTACCTTACAGAAATGCAGTCTAAAGGAAGCTCAGACTTCTTTGGGTTCTATGTTTCAGGAGCACCCAATGACAGTAACAAAAATGTAGCTTATCTGGGCGCTTCCGGTTTGGGTCTTCCTGATAAAGACTATTACTTAAACGACGACGATGACTCAAAAGATAAACGCGAGAAATATGTAGCACACGTTACCAGAATGTTACAATTTTTGGGAGACACTCAAGAAGAAGCCGCTGACCAAGCGCAACGAATCCTAGCCTTTGAAACCAAACTAGCAACACACAGAATGGACAGAGCAGAACGTCGTGATGCCAGAAAAAGAAATAACCCAAGATCTGTTGAGCAACTTCAGTCAATGGTACCTCAAATTAACTGGACGAAGTATTTTGAAGGTATTGGAGCCAAAGAAATTGACACCATCATCATAACAGAACTGAAATATACAGAATCTTTAAAAGATATTTTTGCAGAAAACGAAGTTGATGATTGGAAAACATTCCTGAGATGGTCTGGTCTAAACGGTGCTTCAGGAATGCTTACTATGGAAATTGAAAAAGCAAATTGGGATTTTTATGCCAAAACAATGAGCGGTGCTGAAAAACAAAAGCCTCTTGATGAAAGAGCTTTAAGTACTGTAAATGGTGTTCTTGGTGAAGCGCTTGGAAAACTTTATGTAGATAAAATGTTTCCGGCAGAAGCCAAAAAAACAGCTGAAGAAATGATTGCTAAAGTGGTTCAAGCTTATGACACCCGCATCAAAGCACTACCTTGGATGACTGAAGACACTAAAGTGAAAGCCCTTGAAAAACTGCATAAAATAAATATTAAAATAGGATATCCTGATGTTTGGAAAGACTATTCAGAGCTGGAAGTAAAAGAAGATGCCACATTTTTTGACAACCGTATGGCTGCCTCACAATGGAACTATAACCGAACCATTGAAAAATTAAGCAAGCCTGTTGATAAAACAGAATGGTTTATGCCTCCTCAAATTGTGAACGCCTATTACAGTCCAACATTCAATGAAATAGTTTTTCCTGCGGCTATTTTGCAACCACCTTTCTACGATTACAAAGCAGATCCTGCTGTAAACTTTGGTGGAATCGGAGCGGTAATTGGTCACGAAATCTCTCACGGTTTTGATGACAGTGGAGCGCGTTTTGATGCAGAAGGAAACCTCAATAACTGGTGGACAGAAGAAGATCTTACCGCTTTTGAAGCTTTAGGAGAAGGGCTTGCTGATCAATACAGTGCTATAGAAGTATTGCCCGGTCAATTTATCAACGGAAAACTTTCTCTTGGTGAAAACATTGGTGACCTTGGTGGAACCAATGCGGCACTTGATGGCTTGAGATTGTATTTAGCTGAACACGGTGACCCCGGATTGATTGACGGGTTTACTCAAGAACAAAGGTTCTTTCTCTCCTGGGCAACCATCTGGAGAATTCAATACCGCGAGGAAGCGATGATGCGCCAATTAAAACTGGGACCTCACTCTCCCGGTAATTACAGAGCCTGGGTGCCAATCAGAAATTTAGATGCCTTTCATGAAGCCTTTGCAACTCAAGAAGGAGATGCCATGTATCTTGCGCCTGAAGACAGAATTAAAATTTGGTAATTCCACTATAATGTTTAAAAAAAAGGGAGTCTGTTGGCTCCCTTTTTTTGCTTTCAATATTTTGTGCTTTCAAAAACTAAATGGCTTTTTTAAAAGTATAACCCAAATCTATTGACACATACTTGCTTGACACACATTTGTAAAGTATCTTGTTTTCTGTTTTAAAATCAGGCGGTATCAGGTTTTTCTCCAATGCAATTTTAGTGTAATACTCTTTTTTTAAAGGATGCTCTGGAGCTACCCCATGGACAATCTTTCCCCAAAACTGGTTTTCAATAATAGCTTCAATAATACCAATGCAATCAACACGGTGAATTAAATTTACAGGAGCATCACCTCCTGAAAGGCCTTCTTTTCCTGCGAGAAAATGTACAGGATGACGGTCTTCACCAAGAAGTCCGCCAAAACGCACTACCGTAGTTTTAAAAAAATCATTTTTCATTAATAGCTGCTCTGCTTTGAACAGCTCTTTGCCGGAAGCTGAATCGGGTTGTGGAGGAGTACCTTCATCAACTTTTCCTTGAATATCACTAAATACTGAGGTAGAGCTCACAAAAAGTACCTGCTTAACTTCAGACGTTTCAATAAATGGAATTAAAGCTTTTATCTTTTTACTAAAAGGAGGAGCATTCTGACCTCTCATTCCCGGTGGTACATTGATGATGAGCGTTTGACTTCCGGCTAAGAAAGAATCGATTTTTCCGCCAATGGTATTTTCAGTTAAATGGATTAAATAGGGTTCAATACCGTGTTCACTTAAAATAGCTAGCTTTTCTTTTGAAGTGGTAGAACCTTTCGAAAAATACCCTTTTCGCTTAAGCGAAAGTGCCAAAGGAAATCCCAACCATCCACAACCTAAAATACTAATCTGTTGCATCTTCAATTTCTTTTTTATCTGTCATTTGTTGGGTTTCTAATTCATCAAGGTTGATTACTTTTTGATAAATGATTGCATCTGTAGTAATAAAGGGTTTGGGCATTTCAGAAGATTTTCTCTCCGGAATGGTAAATTGAGGATGCTCAAGCAAGTCAAACGAAATTTCCTGCAAAGTAATGGGGTGCTTTGAATCTTTGTGGTAACTGTATCTAAGCTCTAAAGAATCACTGTCTGACACATAATAACTCAGTAGAATTTTACTTCTTCTCTTATCAACCGCATTTCCGGTTCTCGAATTTTTGGGAAGCGACAAGCCATTAATTTCAAAATCTTTAAAGACGGCCTCTTCATCTGCAAACAGTGCCAGTCTATTGACTTTTCGCTGAGGCGATATGAGCAAAGTCACTTCTCTGGAATCACCCAGAATAGTGTCTTTAAGAAACTTGATTTGAGGTGATATAAGTTCTTTTTGTTGGGTTTCGACTGCATAAGAAAAACCGGTTCCATATTTACTGCTTGCCACATTTGAAATGATTTCATTTGCATCTAATGGGGCATCACCCAAATAATTTTTGGTCCAGGAGTCCAGCAAATTGTCATAAGTAACCCAGTATGACTGCTGCAGGTCTGCATCCTGAAAAAAGACCAAACTATTGGGTTTGTGCCTCTCGTCAGAAAAATCAGATTTAAAATGAGCGCCTAAAAAAGCCACAAATGCAAGAAGTAAAAACAACAAGGCAAAGCTTTTCTTTTTTCGGAAAGAAGCCAAAACCGGAATTAATAACCCAAATAGTAAAATTGTAAAGACAGCACTAATCACAAGCATTTTTAGCCCCAGTCCAACCGGGAAAAACTGTATGAAAGGTGAAAAGATAAAAATTGCAGGAGCGCATAAAAGTAACAGAACAATCAGATTTGGACGTTCTTGAACAATTAGAATGAAAAGCATTAACAATGTAAAATATACAGGAATGATAAAAAAGGCACCTCCTTTTAGATAAATGGCTAATAGAGTACAAAGTATCATCCAGATAAATAAAGGAGCAATAACAAGATTTGCAGGTCGTTCTTTGCGATGAAATTTTCCGTAAAAACTAAACGCAATCGCCAGCGTCAAAGAAACAAATGCTAGGATATACAAATGACCATTGTAAGTAAAGCCATGTAAGACCTCACCGTAAGCGGGATAGAGTTTCAGCAGAATTTTCCATCCGAAAAATGTGAGCAATCCGCTCACTAAAAGTGATGACAGAAAGGGTATAATGCCTTTTATAATTTCAATTCTATTTAATTTTTGTCGGGAAATACCAAATAACACCAGCCCGATAAACAGTAAAATTGCCACAATGAGCATGGGAACTATCCAGGAAAAGGGGTAACTCACCATTTTAATAAAAGGCACATTAAAATAAATAAAGTCCTCTTCTGCTTTTAGGTTTTCCAGATTGCTTTCAGTAAAATGATTTAAAATAGCCATCACATAAGTACCCTGATGCTCCAGTGTATTTCTATCCAGATTCTCATACGTATCAGCTGCAGTGTGATAATGGTAGTGGTCGTCAATAAAAGCAAAGAAATAGCTGTCTATATCAGCAAGTTCTCTAAAAATAGTAGAGTCTGTATCGTTGGGCAGCATTTTATAGACACTATACATCAAAGAGGAGGCAACGGGGTGTGAGGGGTTTGCCTGAATAAATTCTTTGACCAAAGTGGCATTGCCTTGGTTTGTTTCCAAAATCATATTGGAGGGACCACCACTGCCTCGTGCTTCAAAATTAACAACGATGCCCACATCCTTTACCCAGGGGTGTTCTTCAACAAAAAGCTTAGCACCCATAAGTCCTATTTCTTCGGCATCACTAAAAAGGATAATGATATCATTTTTGGGGGTTTGTCCGCTTGACAAATAAGCTCTAACACCTTCAAGAATTGCTACTACGCCTGACCCGGCATCGCTGGCACCATAACTTTTTGAATGTGGTGCACTGTCATAATGAGCAAGCAACATCAGTGCTTTTCCTTGTTCTCTTCCCTGAATGCGCGCAAGAATATTTTTGGGTTTGGCTAAAACACCCCAGTTTTTATTTAAGGTAAATCCCTCTTGAACGTGAGGCTCAAGGCCTAAAAGCTCCAACTGTAAAAGCAAATACTCCCGAACCTCATGATGAGCCTCGCTGCCTATGTAGTGGGGTTTTTCTGAAATTACTTTTAATTGAGAGAGTGCTCTTTCTGTTGAAAATTGGGTTTTGGGGGTGGAGTCATCAGAAATTTTTGATGGCATTAACGATTTAAAACTGAAATTAACCAGCAGTATTAAAACAAGAAATGAAATTAGGGTTGAGATGTTTGTTAGCTTCATAGAGGTAAAATATATTTCTGTTTAAAGATACATTATTTTAGGAATTGAAATTAATTCAACTATTTTTCGTATTTTAATGGTTTAAAATCAAAATAGTTTGGGTATCAAAAGTTTTCAAGGGAAATTTGTTGGTAAAGACAAAAACCCTGCAGATAGCATAAGAGTATGTGACTTTATGTCCACATCATTAACCACTTTCAAACCGGAGCAATCCATACCGGAAGTCATAGAAGTTCTCATTAAAAATAAAATTTCAGGGGGACCGGTTGTCAATGATAAAAATGAACTTGTGGGTATCATTTCTGAAGGTGATTGTATAAAACAACTTTCAGACAGCCAATATTACAATATGCCCATTGACAACATAACTGTAGAAAGCTGTATGGTAAAAGAGGTTGAAACAATTGATGGGAACACCTCTATTTTTGATGCAGCTAAGTTGTTTTTAACCGCAAAGCGAAGACGCTTCCCCATCATTGAGGATAAAAAATTGATAGGGCTTATAAGCCAGAAAGACATTTTAAGAGCTTCTATGAAAATGAAATCCCAAACCTGGGAGAGAAATAATTAATAACAAATTCAAACAGTCTCTAACCGAGACCCACATCCAAAATCATCATTATAATAAATCCGCCAATGAATCCCATCGTAGCAATATCTGTGTGTTTGTCTTGTTGCGTTTCGGGAATCACTTCCTCCACAACTACAAAAATCATTGCTCCCGCTGCAAAAGCAAGCGCATAAGGCAAAATGGGTTCAAAGGTTAATACTGCCCAAGCTCCAATAACTGCTGCAATAGGTTCAACTATTGCTGAAGCCTGCCCATACATAAAGCTCTTTTTTCGGCTCATTCCTGCCCGACGCAAAGGCATTGCAACTGCAACACCTTCCGGTAGATTTTGAAGCCCAATTCCCATAGCAAGTGCCACAGCCCCTCCGATGGTTGCGCCGTCCATTCCCAAAGCGACACCTCCAAAAAGCACCCCAACTGCCAAACCTTCCGGAATATTATGCATTGTAATTGCTAAGGTTAACAAGGTAGATTTATGCCAGGGGGTTTTTACACCTTCTTTTTCGCTTTCTTTAAAGTTAATGTGTAAATGAGGTAATACCTTATCAAGCCCAAACAAGAAAACAGCTCCTAAAAAAAAGCCCACAGCAGCAGGTATAACCTTTACAAACCCTTCACCGGGGCTCATTTCAATTCCGGGCGCTAGTAAACTCCAGAAACTGGCAGCCACCATCACTCCTCCCGTAAACCCTAGCATTCCGTCAAGTGCCGCCCTGCTCATGGTTTTAAACAAAAAAACCACAGAAGCACCAAGTGCTGTCAAACCCCAGGTAAATAATGTGGCATATAAAGCAGCTAAAATTGGATCTAACTGTTCAAAATAGGCAATAATTGCTTCCATAAATTAGTTGGTTTTAAGGTATAAATTTGAAGAAATTAATTGAGAAATTGTCATTTTTTCATTTCCCACTCTTATTTCAAGTGAGCCATCAAACTCTTCTCTTTCCAAAACGGAAATGGTTATTCCTAACGCAATTCCGTTTTTATCTAGAAATTTTAAAAATGATGTTGAAGTATCTTTTACACCCACACATATACCGCTTTCTCCTGCTTTTAATGTGCTGAGTAACACTTTATTCCTTTCCGGGAAAGTGCCTTCCTTTGAGGGAATAGGGTCGCCATGAGGATCAAATTTTGGAAAATCAAGGTGTTTGTCAAGCCTATCCACCAACTTTTCTGAAGCAATATGTTCAAGCTGTTCTGCTATTTCATGGACCTCATCCCAACTAAAATCAAGTTTTTCAACCAAAAATACCTCCCATAAACGATGCTTTCTTATTATGGATGCAGCTGTTTTTTTACCTTGATTTGTTAGCGTAACTCCTTGATATTTTACATAGTTTACCAGCTTTTTATCTGCTAGCTTTTTGAGCATATCAGTCACTGAAGAGGCTTTGGTTTGCATTTGTTCTGCAATGGCATTTGTTGAAACACCCTCTTTGGAAAAACGTTCCAAGTGAAAAATGGCTTTTAAATAATTTTCTTCAGAATCACTATACATCATAGCATTTAGTTTTCATTTACAAAAATACAAATTTATTTGACATTAATTACTTTTTTAGTCTTGTCTAAATTTATTTTATATATTTGCTGAAATTTAAATCAATGAAAGCCCTTATTTTTACTTTTTTTTTAATTACGAGTCTTTTTGTTTCTGGACAAGAACTTAACACATTAGAGGGAAAAATTAGTGATATACACGGGCCTGTTCCCTTTGCAAACATTATCATCAAAAATTCCTCAACAGGAACGCAAGCAGATGAAAATGGGTTGTTCAGCATACAAACCTCTTTGAAAGTCTTTACTATCGAAATACAGGCTCTTGGCTATCTTACTAATGAAAAAGACATTTACTTTGAAAATAAAACATCCCTCTATTTAGATATCAATCTAGATGCCAATCCCGAAACCCTCAACACCATACTCATAATCGATAAACAAAGTGGCCTTACTCGCCGTACGCCCTATGCATTGACTCAGGTGGAAATGCAACACATTTCGCAAAGCAGCAACCCGGGAGGTATTGCCGGCGTCTTAAAAGAGCAACCCGGCATTAGTGGCGCCGAGTTGGGCCCTGGAATTGTGAAACCATTTATTCGAGGGTTGGGTTTTTCAAGAGTGGTTACTTTGTATCAAAACAACAAATTGGAAAACCATCAATGGGGTCAAGACCACGGTCTGGGCTTAAACGGTCTTGGGGTAAAAAGCGTTGATGTTATAAAAGGACCCGCTTCTATCCTTTATGGTTCAGGTGCCATTGGTGGGGTGCTTATTGTAAAAGATGATGAATCTTATTTAACTTCTGATAGATTCACAGGCAATGTAGGCACCACTTTTCATAGTACTTCAAATGGTTTGAGGACCTATGGCTCGGTTGGTAAAAAGTTTCAAAATAACATCTTTTTCGCTACCGATGCTGCTTACGAAAATCATGCCGACTACAAAGACGGAGAAAACCGAACCATTGGTAATAGTCGATTTAATTACAACACCATTAGGTTACACGCGGGGATTGACAAAGAAAATTATAAGAACAAACTGTCATTTACTTATCAAAAACAAAATCTGGGAATTATTGACGACAATGAATTGCAAGAAACCCTTGCCACAAGCCGCAATGACCGAAGTATGCAGTTGCCTTTTCAAGAGGTAAGCGATTACTTGATTTCATTTAGTGAAGAACGCTTTCTCGAAAGGGTTCAAACCTTTTTACACATTTCCCATCATTTTAATGATAGAAACGAAATTGAAGAAGAATTTGACCAACTCGATTTGGGCATCAAACAAAACCATACTTTTTTCACTGGCCGAATAAGCTTTTTTCCCGATTCGGGTTTTAATCACACCTTTGGGGTACAAGCAAGTTTAATGAATACTGCAAACAAAGAAGAGGCAGAAGAAATATTAATTCCCAATGCCAGAACACATGATATGGGGGTGTATTATTTAGGAAGTAAGCAACTGAAGAACTTTTATTTTCAAGGCGGCATTCGTTTTGACTACCGGAATGTGGAGGCATTGGCCAATTCACAAGCACTAATTGATTATGGCTTTATCCTTCCAGGGAATCCGGAAAGCAGAAAACTTAGTACAGACTTTAGCGGTTTTACCGGTTCACTGGGGGTGAGTTATCGCTTCAAGCCTAAGCACCAATTAAAGCTGAATGCGTCAACAGGCTATAGAGCACCAGATCTTGCGGAGTTGTTTTCCAATGGACCTCATCCCGGTACTAGCCGTTTTGAGGTGGGCAACGCCAATTTTGAAAGAGAGCAAAGCCTGCAAACTGATTTGACTTATACCTTAACAAGTGAATCATTTGATTTAGGAACTTCCTTCTATGTAAATGATATTTCAAATTATATCTTTTTCACAAACACTGGAGAAATAAGACCCGAAGACGGACTTGAAATCTGGGAGTTTCAACAAGAAAACGCCTTGCTTTACGGCACCGAGTGGGAATTTACCTATCGACCATTTCAAAAGAAAGATTTGCAACTCAGAGCGACGGCTGCTATCGTGAGAGGAGAATTAAAAGACGAAAATGAAAATTTGACCTTTATTCCAGCTGATCAGTTTGGTTTTGATTTGAGATACACGCCTTCCTTTTCAAAAAATACCCAGTTTACAGCAGCAATAAATCACACTTCAGAACAAAACAGACCCGGTTTCAATGAAATGAGTACACCGGCATTCACACTTGTTCACACCGGTTTGTCACACGATTTTAGTTTTGAAAAAGGCACTTTAAACACAAGTCTTCAGATTAGAAATTTGTTCAACAAAAACTATATTGACCATCTTTCAATTTTGAGAGCATTTGAAATTACCAATCCGGGGAGAAATTTGCAGCTTGCGGTGAGGTATCAATTTTAAAACCCCCTCTCTTTCTGTAGTTGTTCATAAGCTTCCTGCACTTTTTGAAATTTTTCCTGAGCGCCTTTGCGATAGGCCTCATCCATATGCTGTAATTTATCAGGATGGTATTTTTTTGCCATCGTACGGAAAGCAGCTTTGATTTCGGCATTGGTAGCCGTTTTTTCAATTTCCAGAATTTTATAGGCACTATCCGGGTTTTTGAAGAACATCGCTTTGATACTCTCAAAATCCCGATGACCCAATGCCAGATGATTGGAAATCTCTCTAAGCTGATTCAGTTCGGCTTGAGATACAGTTCCATCTGCTTGAGCTATACTAAATAAAAAATGAATGATCTGAAGTCTGGACTCATACCTCGTGCGTACTCTTAAATAATTGCAGATTTTATGTGAAGATATTTCTCGCTTTTTTACAACCTCATTAAATGTGCGAAATGTTGCATTGGCTCTTTCTTTTCCATAAGCTTGTACAAAATAACTTTGTACAAACTGCATTTCCTGAGGGCTTACTTTACCGTCTGCTTTAATGACCATTGAAGCCAATGAAAGTAAATTAAGCTCAAAATCTGCCGGTGTCACTTGTTGTGAACCCCTGCTTGAATAAACTCGGGTGTTTTTAAAAAGCCCCTCTAAAGCGCTCCCAATGATATACCCAATAAATGCTCCAATAAATCGATAAAATATAAATCCTACTATGGCTGCTATCCAACGAATCAAAAGCTTGTTTTTAAAATTAAAAGAACTGCAAAGATAGCAATTAGCATTGAGCCAATATATCAGGAAGTATAAGATTTTACTTTTAACGAAACCTTAGATATTCAATCCCAAAAAAATTGAATTTTTTAGTACCTTTGTACTTTAGAATAAGTTTAAATAAGAAATTATGTACCCACCAGAATTAGTTAGACCCATGCGCGAAGACCTTACTAAAGAAGGCTTTGCAGAATTACATACGGCTCAGGAAGTTGAACAAGCCATACAGCAAAAAGGCACTACACTTGTTGTAGTAAATTCTGTTTGTGGTTGTGCTGCAGCAAATGCACGTCCCGGAGCCAAAATGTCGCTTCAAAACAGTAAAAAACCAGATCAATTGGTCACCGTTTTTGCCGGTGTTGACCGAGAAGCTACAGATGCCGCCAGAGCTCAAATGATGCCTTTTCCGCCAAGTTCGCCATCAATGGCGCTTTTCAAAGACGGCGAATTGGTTCATATGCTTGAGCGTCATCACATTGAAGGTCGTCCTGCCGAAATAATCGCTGAAAATTTAATGGATGCTTACAATCAGCACTGTTAATAGCTTAGCAAAAATAAATTATAGCATAAACCCTTTCTTTTGAAAGGGTTTTTCTATTTTTGATCGTAATGAAAGCACTAAAAAAAATAGTGAGCTATTTTCTTTCGGGAGTTTTTTTTCTCCTTTTTGGGCTCTTTCTGCTTATTTTTGAACTAGTTCAACGACTGTGTCTAAACCTTTTGGGTTATAATGCACATCGTAAAAGCGTTGCCCTCTTTAACTGGTTTGCTTTAAGATTCCTTCATTTATTAGGCACCACTTATAAAGTAAACCTGCCTGAAAATTTGCCCGTAAACAAGCCCGTAATCATCGTTTCAAACCATCAAAGTATGTGGGATATCCCGCCAATTATTTGGTTTTTAAGAAGCTTACACCCCAAGTTTATTTCAAAAAAGGAATTGGGCAAGGGCATTCCCACTATTTCTTACAACTTGAGACATGGTGGCTCTGTTTTAATTGACCGCAAAAACCCCGAACAGGCTACCCAGGAAATAAAAAATATTGCACACTACATTTCAAAACACAACAGAGGTGTCGTTATTTTCCCGGAAGGGACTCGCAGTAGAGATGGCAATCCAAAACCTTTTAAACAAAGAGGACTGTTGACTCTTTTTGAAAATGCGCCTGATGCCTATGTACTTCCGGTTTCTATAAGTAATTCCTGGAAGTTACAACGGTATGGTGTTTTTCCTATCCCTCTGGGCTCCAGATTGACTTTTGAAATACACCCTGCAATCAAAGTGTCCCATTTTAAACACGAGCAACTCATTCAAATACTTGAGAAAACAATTACAGAAGCTGTTAACTAACAAAAACTCATTTGACAAAGGAAGAATACAAACTCATTGAAAAAACCATTCAATTTGTAAAAGAAACTCTCAAAAATGCAGAAGGAGGTCATGATTGGTTTCACATTGAGCGTGTCTATAAAAACAGTTGTTTGATCGCTCAGGACGAAAACTGTAATCAGCTGGTAGTTGAAGTAGCTGCATTGCTACATGATATTGCAGACAGTAAATTTTATAATGGTGATGAAACCGTGGGGCCTGCTAAAGCGAAAGCATTTTTAGAAAAAGAAAATACCCCATCAGAAATTGTTGAACATGTGGTAAAAATTATTGAGAACATTTCATTTAAGGGTGGAAATGAGCCTAAAAACTTTTATTCAATTGAGCTTGCGATCGTTCAAGATGCTGATCGGCTGGATGCCATTGGAGCTATTGGCATTGCAAGGGCATTTCATTATGGCGGTTTCAAAAATCGAAAGCTTTATGACCCCGAAATCAAACCCAATATGCAATTAACTAAAGAAGCCTATAAGAACTCAACAGCGCCCACCATCAATCATTTTTATGAAAAACTGTTGCGCCTAAAAGACCTAATGAATACTGAAACCGGGAAAAAAATAGCTCAGGAAAGACACACTTTTATGGAAAGTTATCTTAGCCAATTCTACAGTGAATGGAATGGTAATTTATAAATTTACTTGACCTTAATCAAGCTGCTTTTATCATCATTTCTAACAACCCAAAAATGAGCTTCTCCGGCAACCATAATTGGGACAATATGATAAACATTCCCGGGTATAATTAGACCACTTTCTGATGGGTTTACTACTTTAAAATTACCGGTACCATCTCCCAACAACAAACTGCCAATGGAGGCATCATAACGACCCAATTCAGCATCTGTACCAAAAAAGTTGCCCCCCACTATCAAATCCTTTTTCCCATTTTTATTTATATCTATAGATTGAATAGACTTCATTACAGAAATTTGTGTAGCAAGTGGTAAATCTTGAGCGGTAAACCCTTTGCCTTTGTCATTCAAAAAGAGGGTATGCTCAAAATGATTTGCCTCAAGTATTTTCACATCTTGTAGCTCTGAGGGTGTAAATAATTCGTTAATCGTCGCCCGGGCATAGGGTTCATAGCGGGTAAAGCGCTTTCTGAGCATAATCATTTGAGTGAGCAATCTGTCCCGGTTTAGTAATGGGTAACTCACACCACCATCATAATGAGTGAGAATAGCGTCTAAACTTCCGTTGTTATCAAAATCTTTGTAATAAATAGACACAGGTTCTGAGGGTGAGGCTTTTACAAAAGAGTTAAGGCCTTTATTCCCCGCAATTATCTCTGGATAGCCGTCTCCTGTGAGGTCTTCAACCAGTAAAGAATACCACCAACCGGTTTTGTCTGAGAGTCCCAAACTTTCTGTAGTGTTTTGAAATTTACCATTTTGAAACTTAAAAACTGTCACCGGCATCCACTCACCGGTTATAATGAGTTCCTTTGTTCCATCTTTATCGATGTCAGCAAAGGCAGCGTCTGTCACCATACCCACTCTTTCAAGATTTTCAGACCATTGAGAAGTAGCATCTGTAAATGTGCCATTGTTGTTCTTTAATAGGAGACTAGGAGGTGTTTCCGGATTTCTACCGGGCGTTATTCTTCCGCCAACAAACAAATCCAATTGTCCGTCTCCATCAATATCGTGAGCTTTCACGATTCCACCACTTGAATAAAACTCAGGCAATGCATCTTTTGCTCTTTTAAAGTTTCCATTGCCATCATTTAAATAAAGTCTGTCTTGATAAATGGGGTCGTTTGCTAATTTCTCATTACCGCCGCTTACCACATATAAATCGAGGAAACCGTTTCCGTTTGCATCAAAAAAGAGGGCACTAACATCCTCGTGTTCTTTATCGGTTTCAAAGTCTTGGATTTTTTTTGAATTGAAAGTGCCGTTTTTATTTTGAATAAATAATTTAGGTGCAAATCCCATCGCCCCGCCCAGATAGATATCATCCAGGCCATCGCCATTAATATCCCCCACAGCAATTCCCGGACCTTCCTCACTGTATTTGTGATATAACAAAGCTTCCCTTTTAAAGTCAATGTAATTGTTTTCGACATGATATGCTTCTTTTGGAAGCTTTTCTGATACATCTTCAAAATACCGGAATTCAGTTTTGGGAATTTTATAAGTACCCGTCGGGCTTTTAGAAACTTTTAAAATTTGATTTAATTCAGGGTTTTTGATTATTTGTGAAGATTTGTCCGGCCAGATAATTTCGACCTGATCAACTTGATAACCTTCTTTAACCCCAAAATGCAAGCGGTGTTGAGAGGAGGATAAGAATCCGCGTGTGGGGTTGTATTGCTCTGTGAGTATGGTCCCGTTTGACAAATGAGCTTTTACTTTTGTGCCCATATTTGTTGACGTTTCATTATGTTCTAATTCAATAGAAAGGAAATTGTTGCCTGTTAACTCAGCACCCTTATTTTTCATTATAAAAGCGGGTGCATTTATATTATTGACTACAAGGTCCAGATAGCCATTATTGTTTAAGTCTGCATAAGCAGAGCCATTTGAAAACAGAGATGGTCCACTATCCCAGGTGGATGATACATTTTGAAATCTATTTTCTCCCAAATTGTTGAAGAATACTGATGGGACAGGGTTACTGGGAATTTCTTCAATCCATTGTTTTAAAGTGATTTCACCGGCATTGAGTTTCTTTTGCAGTTGATCCATCTCAAACCTGGCATAGTCATTATTTGTAATATCTCTAGTATAACCATTTGTTATGTGTATATCTTTGAGGCCATCGTTATCAAAGTCAGCTAATAATACACTCCAGCTCCACTCTGTAAGCGCAACATCATTCA
Source organism: uncultured Flavobacteriaceae bacterium (assembly GCA_963977065.1). Taxonomy (GTDB): domain Bacteria; phylum Bacteroidota; class Bacteroidia; order Flavobacteriales; family Flavobacteriaceae; genus Planktosalinus. Next base: position 94,024 of record CAXBNF010000001.1, read on the forward strand.
TGTAGGCAAAATTTGAAAATGGTCCCACACAGGAGTTTATTTGGAGTACATTTGTGGGGTATTGAGCACCTAAACCATAGGTCACCATTTTTTCAAACTTATCATAGTTTTGTGCCATTGACATCATTTTACGTCGGTAGTTTTCAGAAGGAAGCATGTCTAACGTAATCAAATCAAAACAGCCATTGTTATTGATATCTGCAAAATCTGAACCCATTGATGAAAATGAAGTGCTACTAAAATAATCATACAGTTGGTCAACGAAAGTGTTATTCCCCTGGTTGATTAAAAGCTGATCTGGCTTTACATAATCATTAGCTACATAAATATCTGGAAGCCCATCTTGGTTAAAATCGCCAATCACAGCACTAAGCCCAAAAGCATAATTGAGTACTCCGGCTTTTTCTGAAATATCAAGAAAATTACCCTCATTGTTTTGATAGAGCCTGTCTGAAAAAAACTCATAAGATTCAGCTTTTGCAAGAGCTAACTCTCCTTTTTCATTTTGTGTGATTTTTATAGAATTAGTGTCTTTAAAGTCTGAAGGGTGATTTAAAATATAAACGTCTAAGTCACCGTCACCATCCATATCAAAAAAATAAGCCTGAACTGAGTATCCCGGATCGTCGAGGCCATATTCTGCACCACGCTCTGTAAAGGTCAAATTACCATTATTTATATAAAGTACATTGCGCCTTAAATCTGCGTTGGGGATGGCAGATTTGCTTACATAAATATCGAGAAGACCATCATTATTAATGTCAACCATGGTGACGCCTGTTTTAAATCCCATTCCTCCATTCACTCCGGCACTTTCGGTTATATCTATAAACTTGAAATCGCCTTGATTGAGATAGAGTTTGTTAGAAAACATATTGCCCGTGAAGTAAATATCAGGCAACCCATCATTATTAACATCACCAATAGCAACTCCTCCGCCATTGTATAAGTATTCATAAAGTAAAAAGTTGAATCTCTCTGACTCAGTTATTGTGTTTTCAAAATCAATCCCCGTTTGTGTACTGTCTAAATATTCAAAAAGCGCCACTGCTTTTTCTTTTTGATTGTTTGTTGATAGTTCTTCATTTTTTTTACATCCAAATAAAAGGAAGGCAAGAAAAAGTATATATGTAAACCGTTTCATTTTTTTAATTTTTAAACTTTTCTAGTATTTTATTGGCTATAAAATAACCTTGTTTGTTTCCTTCTTCCACACCAATCATATAGTGAATACCCCCATAAAACCTGCTTAAACTAACTTCCCAAGCAGCTTCATCAAAGGAGGAATAAGTTCTTGTTCCGGCATTAAAGAGCTCATTGGTATTGTCTGTAAAAGCGAATGTTTTTCCAAAAACAGCATTTAATACTCCTGCTGCAGAGGCAGATATTGCACTGTGACCACTGGTATATTCAGGAAAAGGTGGTGTTTGTATTACCGGCTTCCATTCAACATCTATATATTCCTGAATGTAAGTTACCGGCCTCACTAAGTCTGTTTTGAATTTTTCATGCCAGCAAGAAATAATGGCATCAAACATAGCTGTAGCTGTAAAAGTATAGGCTTTTGAAGTTGTGAAAAGACTGCTATTTTCTTTCTCAGTTATTTGATGAATAATATTTAACCAATGGCCCGGCGGGGAAATTTTGTGAATAACAGCAACCAGATGACCTTGATGCATGGTCGTGTTTGGATTGTCATCCCAAAACCAGGCAGTGGCAATCTTTGAGCTATCTAGTCGTTGAGTTGACTCCTCATAGACTTCATAGACCATTTTGAAAAATTCTGAGTCTTTTGATGTTTGATAAACAGGCGGTGCTTTTGCTAAATAAATTGATGCGCTATCAATCACCAGAGGTCTTATTTCATCCCAAAAGGGTTCCAGTGCTTCCATATAATCAGGAGGTGTTTCTCTCCAGTTTTCGGGTTTTTTTGTGCTTGTAAATCGATCAAATGTGCGGGTTTGTATGTAATTGTCCTTATCAATCCATTTTGAGAGATGCCCTGAGATACTTTCGGCGTAAGCTAAAGAGGAGTATATAACGTTTTCACTCAATTTTTCTTTTCGGGCCTTATCAATAAACTCATTTTTTAACTCCTCAATAAGATGTTCTGAAAAGACCACCTTTTTCGCAATATTACAGAAGGAAAGTATTGCAGCAAGTTCCGGGTTTACTTGTGATTTATCAATATCAGGAATGGATTCTAAACCATTAAGTTTGCTGCTGATGTCTTGAAGACTATCTGGATAAAACTTTTGTAAAGTGATATATTGAGCGATATGAGGATAGACATAAACTCTTGAGGCAACCGGCGGAGGAAATGCATCTTCCATTGCTACTTCCAGTAGGGTTCTGTTTGCATGATTTAAGTCTGCTGTGTTAAAAACCTCTTTATCAAAAGAGGCATCCTTTGTACATGAGACTAAAAAGAGTAAACAAGAACTAACTAAACAAGAGTACAACTTCATTTGGCTATGTTTAAAAATATAGCCTAAATATAGTTAAAATTATCTTAAATTATTAAGCTGTAATAAATCTGATAAAATTATTTCCCGGGGAAATTTGCTTTTCTCTTATCTAAAAATGCCGTGGTTCCTTCCTGAAAATCTGCTGTACCAAAGCTATCTCCAAACTCTTCAATTTCAACTGTGAAACCATTTATGCCATCTGTATAATTTGCATTTACGGCTCTTATTGCTGAAGCGATAGCTATTGTTGAGTTTTTCATAATCTTATGCGCGATACTTTCTGCAAGCCCAAGAAGTTCCTCTTGAGTGGTGACGTGATTCACCAAGCCATAGTCTAGCGCTTGTTTGGCATCAATCATTCCGGCGGTCATTATCATTTCCATAGCTCTTCCTTTACCCACAAGTTGAGGCAATCTTTGAGTGCCTCCATAACCCGGTATAACACCCAATGAGACTTCAGGAAGACCCATTTTTGCATTGTCGCTTGCAATTCTAAAATGAGCCGCCATGGCAAGTTCAAGTCCGCCTCCAAGTGCAAAACCATTAACAGCAGCTATTACCGGAGTAGAAAGATTTGCTAGAAAATCAAATAGTAATTGTTGCCCCAGTGCAGCCAGTTTTTTCCCTTCCTTTACTGAATAAGATGCAAATTCACTGATATCAGCTCCTGCGACAAAAGCCTTTTCTCCACTTCCTGTTAAAATGATCACCTTTGTTTCTTTATCAAGTTCAAATATTTTGAGTGCTGAATGCAATTCCTTTATGGTTTGAGAATTTAATGCATTAAGCTTTGATGGACGGTTGATAGTAATTGTTGTGATTCCATCTTGGGTTGTTGAGATAAGAAGATTTTCAAAATTCATAAGAATAGTATTATGTGTTTGAATCGTTAAATTTAGGAAATTCTACTGTAAAAACAGTTCCTTTATTGATTTCAGATTTCAGTGTGATTTTTCCTTTATAATTTTCAATGATGCTTTTTACCATTGCAAGTCCCAGTCCCATCCCACTAGACTTGGTAGTAAATTTGGGTTCAAATATTCGTTCTTTATTTTCATCTGGTATGCCCACTCCATTGTCTGAAACTTCAATAAACGCAGACAACTTATTAGAAAACAGTTTGACCTCAACTCTGGGATTGTTTTGGTCCTCTACAGACTGGGTTGCATTTTTCACAAGGTTTGTAACAACCCTTATGAGTTGAACTCTGTCTAGTTTAACAATAATTTCCTTTTCTTCAGAATTAAAAACAATATATTCTTCATTGAAAATATCCAAAGCAAGTTTTGTAATTTCAATGAGATCGAGTGTTTCATCCTTTTGGGCAGGCATGTTAGCATAGGTTGAAAATGCAGATGCAATAGCACTCATTGTATCAATTTGTTGTGTCAAGGTTTGGGTAAACTCTTTTACTTTTTCAGAATTATTGGGGTTATTATTATCAAATTTTCGTTCAAAGCTTTGTACTGTTAAACGCATGGGCGTTAAAGGGTTTTTTATCTCGTGAGCCACTTGTTTTGCCATTTCTCGCCAAGCAGTTTCCCGCTCATTTGCTGCGAGAGCTGCTGCACTGCTTTCAAGTTCATCTATCATATTATTGTAGGCATTGACAAGGGTTGAAATTTCTTCACTCGCCTGGCTTGTTTCTATTTTTTTATTGGATTTATCAAGTCGGGTTTCCTTGATTTTGTCACTTATTGTTTTTAAAGATTTTGTAATGTGTTTTGACAATAAATAAGATAATACAATCGCAATAACCATCATAAAAAGATACACCTGTGCTAGACGAATCAAAAAGTTTTTAAGTTCACGAGTTATAAAATTGTCTTCTTCTATATAAGGCAAGTTGAGAATGGCAAGGGGCTTAAAATAATTGTCTGTTATGTAAGAATATGAAGATCGAAACTTCTTATCTCCCTCCTGAAAACGAACCACATGTTTTTTTGTTGACGAACTTCTTAGTGCGCTTAAAACCTCTGCACTAATAGAGTCTGAGGGTTTTTCATAAAAAGAAGCTCTTGAAGATTTTAAAATCGTTCCGTTTAAATCAAAAAGTGATACCTCCATATTATGGATGTCCTGAATTTCATAGATTTTATCTTTAAAAATTAAGGGGAGATTCTCAGTAATCACTTCATAAGATGTCTTCCTGAGTTCATAATTTATACTTGCCCTTATTTGGTCTTCTTTACGATCCAGTCGCTCTTTATGATATTGAAGGGAATCTTGATTATACTGATAGATAGTTGCCAAAGCAATCAAGATGGAAGCTCCTAAAACGAGAGCTATCATAGAGAGAAATATTTTTGTTCGCAATGAACTTTTGCTTTTTAAAAGGCTTTTAATCATTTGAACTTCTTTAGGTTTTTAAAAATCAGAATACCTATTTAGTGATTCATCAAATAATGAGCCACATCTAAGCTCCATTTTTCTCTCTCAGGTATTTGTAGAGTTTATATCCCGCCATTATTAAAATTGAAAAAAGTATAAGACCCAAAGTACCATATACCCAATCAATAGAATATCTGAAATTTACTAAAAACACAACCGCAAACAACACAATGGTAGCGCCCTCATTAAAAATGCGCATATAGTTTGACGATTTATTTACAATATCTTTTTGGAGTTGTTTAAAATAGCGATGACATATAAAATGATAAACAATTAAAAACAGCACAAAGCCCAGTTTCACCTGCATCCAGACATCTGTTAAAAGCACTGCTCTTATGGAAAGCAACCAAATACCAAACCCAACAGCCAGTATCATCGATGGCCAGGTAATAATATACCATAAGCGCTTTGTCATTATTTTTAATTGTTTTCCTAAAATTTCTTTCTCAGGAGAGGGTTTGTGGTAAGCCTCAATTTGATAAACAAAAAGTCGCACCACATAAAATAGACCGGCAAACCAGGTAATCACAAATATGAGGTGGAGGGCTTTTAAATAATTATAAAGCATGAAATATGTCTAATGGATTGAAGCCTAAAAATACAAATTATTAGCCATTTTCACGGCTCGTTTTTAAATTCATTCTAATCTCTCTGTTAAGGAAGTAAGCAGTTACAAGAGTTGAGAGTAAATCTGCAATGGGAAATGAAATCCAAACACCAATTTCGCCAAAATAATGGGGCAAAATCAGCACCAACGGAATAAAGAAAAACCCCTGTCTGGTCAAAGTAAGCAACAAGGCCGGAATCGCTTTACCAATGGCTTGAAAATAAGCAGCTCCAATCAATTGAACCGCAATAATAGGTATCGCTGCAAACACCCACCTCATAGCGCCGGGAGTATCTGCAATTACACGGGCATCATCTGTAAAAACCATCACGATTTCTTCTGCAAAAAACATAATAAAACCAAACACAAAAAGACCTAAAAATGCAGCATATTTAATGGCCTTATTAATACTTTCCCTCACCCGGCTATGATAATTTGCCCCATAATTATACCCGGCTATGGGCAAGAAACCCTGTGTCACTCCCAGTACAGGAAAGAGTGCAAACATGAGCATTCTACCAATAATAGCATAAACAGCCACTGAAGACTCCCCACCCAAATCAAACAAAATATTATTCATGATTAGGTAAGTAATACTCACCACCGCTTGACGCGAAAGTGTCACAAAACCCAAAGATGTTATCTCCTTGATAATTGGAAAGTCCAGACCAAAATGAGAGAAATTAATCTTTAATTCTGAGTTTTTTGAGAGGAAAAACCACAAAATATACCCAAAACACATCGCATAAGAGATAGTTGTCGCCCACGCAGCACCGTGCATGCCCATGTCAAACACATAAATCAAAATATAATCCAAAACTAAATTACTCACCGAAGGAATAATCATGGCATTCATAGCAAATTTGGGCTTGCCTTCTGCTCTTATCACCGTGTTCCCCATCATACAAAGTGCCAGCAGGGGTACTCCATACAGTACAATGCGGTAATAAATTTTAGCAGGCTCAAATATGTCCCCTTTTCCACCAAATGCAGGAATCAAATCATTGATATAATAAAGACCAAAGCCAACCAGTAAAGTGGTCAATAAAAGGGTAATGGTTAATTGATTGCCAAAAGTTTTTAGCGCTTTTTTCTTGTCATTAGCACCCAGTGCCCTTGAAATAATGGAAGACCCACCAATACCAATAGACATACCGAGTGCCGCAATAAAAAAAGAAACTGGCAACACGACGTTGATTGCTGCAATGGCAATAGAACCAATCCAATTCCCCACAAAAATGGTGTCCACAAGAATGTTTAAAGACATCACCAAAATCCCAATAGAAGCCGGGACTGATTGTTGTATCAGAAGTTTTCCAATGGGCTTTTTTCCAAGAGTTTCAGAATGGGTGATTTTTCTCATTAAGCTATGGCGGTTTCAATGTCAACAACGGCCCATCGATCAATCCAGCCGCTCAAAACACGCACCCAGTCATCACGATCATTCAGACAGGGAATGGTTGTGAATTCTTTTCCGCCCACTTCGTGAAAAATTTCTTCGCCTTCCATAGCAATTTCTTCGAGTGTTTCAAGGCAGTCACTTACAAAAGCAGGTGTAGCAATTGCCATTTTTTTAATTCCTGAAAGACCTAATTTTTCAATTGTTCTGTCTGTGTAAGGCTGTAACCACGGGTCAAAACCCAGTCGCGACTGAAAGGAAGTGCTAAAAGTACCTGGTTTTAAACCCAACTTTTCTCCCACAAGGCGGGTGACTTCATAACACTGATGACGGTAACAAAATTGATGTGCAGGCGAGTGTGTCAAACAGCAGGATTTGTCTATTTTGCAATGTGATTTTGTGATATCGCGTTTTTTAATATGTCTTTCGGGCACACCGTGATAACTAAAAAGCAAATGCTCATAATCCAGACCCTCCAGTTTTTCGGCGATGCTTTTGGAAAGGACTTCGATATATTCAGGTTTGTTGTAAAATGCCGGTATGGAAGAGAACGTCATTTCGGGAAAAAATTCCAGTCGCAATTCTTCGGCTAAAACCATTATGGTTTCTGTTGTGGCCATTGCAAATTGGGGATATAAAGGAACAATTAAAACTTCCGTGACGCCTTTTTCTTTCAATTCCTGCAGGCCTTTTTTTATGGTCATACTTCCATAACGCATAGCCAACGCAATGGGAATACCTGTATGCTTGTCTACTTTTTCGCGTAAGCGTTCAGAAAGCACAATGAGTGGTGAGCCTTCTTTCCACCAAATTTTGCTGTAAGCTTCTGCGGATTTTTTAGGGCGGGTGTTGAGAATAATTCCTCTAACGATAAAAGACCTTAACCAGTATGGAACATCAATCACACGGGGATCCATTAAAAATTCGTCGAGATATTTTTTTACATCTTTGGGGTCTGTGCTGTCTGGCGAACCCAAATTAACCAGTAGTGCTCCTTTTTTTTTCATAGACTATTCTTTTCCAAAAACAAAAATACAACTTTATTAATCCTTCATTTACTGAAAAGATTCAGATTTAAAACATAGTTCCATAAACAATTTTGATATTATGTTGAAGGTGTTAAACTCATTAAATACTTTTTTGGAGTTGTCCCAAATTTCTTTTTAAAAGCGGCGATGAAATGACTGGAGGTGCTGTACCCCACTTTTAGACCCACTTCATTAACATTGTGTGAACCGGTTTCCAGCAACTTCCTGGCATACTCCATTTTGTAGTCCAGCAAAAACCCAAAAACAGTATCACCATATACCTCTTTAAAACCTTCTTTCAATTTTTTGAGTGACAGTCCTATCTCATCTGACAATTCTTGTAACCCTGGGGGCTCAGCCATATTCTTAAGGATGATTTCTTTTGCTTTTCTAATTTTCCTCAAATTGTCTTCATCGGCAAGGAAAGGACATTGTTCTACATCTACCTCATCCGGTCTGTTAAAATAGAGCGCGATGAGCTCGTAAAGTTTCCCCTTTAAATAAATGTGTTTGACTGAAGGATTTAGGTTAAAATTCAATATTTGACTCAATACCACTGCCATTGACGGAGAAATACTCCCATCCTGATAATATTTCTTGTCTGTGTTCTCATCCATCAAAAAATCGACATAACTAGCCTCTTCAGAAAACAGCGTGTGAAATTTTTTAATTGAAACTAGCACAGATACCACCCAGGATTTTGGAGCAACCGTTATATTAATAGGCAATTCACGCTGCGGATTGTAAAGTAATAATGATTTTTCATCCAATAAGGGTAATGTATAGCGACCTTCGTTAAATATAAAAGTTGCACTCCCTTTTACACAAAAGTGAAATTGAATAAAACTAGCGTCAACACGCTTTGCAATTTGTTGTTTTTCAGTTGTTTCGTTCTGTAAATACATCACTGTAAAACCATCCTCAAAGGCAATGGTTTTTAAAGAACTTTTAGCGTTATTTTCCTCAATGATCATGATTTGTATGTATTTGATTTTATTTAGAATGATTCTAAAATAGAAGCTTCAAAGCACTAGTGTTTACCGCAAAAATATGACAAATATCATTGTTTGGGACAATTTAAGGGGATTTTAACGTGTAACGACAAAAAAAGTACTTTTAGCGTTGTTTTTTGACTTATTGTTCGTTTACATTTGCACATCTATTGCAAAATATATTCATGGATAACAGGAATGCAAAACTTACTTCATTTTATGCTATTGGCTTAAGCTACAAAAAAGCTGATGCTGAAGTAAGGGGTAAATTTAGCCTTGATGATGACGGTAAAGAAGCCTTGTTAACACAGGCTAAGAAGGAAGGCATTGAAGCTGTTTTAATAACTTCAACTTGTAATCGCACAGAAATTTACGGTTTTGCAAGCCACCCTTATCAACTTATAAAACTGCTTTGTGATAATACAAACGGTACTGTTGAAGAATTTGAAAAAGTGGCTTATGTATATAAAAATAAAGAAGCAATCTCTTTCATTTTTCAAGTAGGTACTGGCCTTGACAGTCAAATATTGGGTGATTTTGAAATCATTAGCCAATTAAAGGCAGCTTTTAAACGATCAAAAAGACACCAACTTACAAATCCATTTTTAGAACGCCTTATAAACTCTGTTATTCAGGCAAGTAAGAAAATCAAAAATGAAACTGAAATCTCTTCCGGAGCAACTTCTGTGAGTTTTGCCTCTGTTCAGTATATACTTAACACTATTGAAAATGTTGCAGATAAAAACATCCTCCTTTTCGGAACAGGAAAAATTGGAAGAAATACCTGTGAAAACCTTATAAAACATACAAAGAATCCGCATATAACACTCATCAATAGAACAAAGGATAAGGCAGAGAAAATTGCCGGAAAATTCAATCTTGACGTGAAAGATTATGCAGACCTTCAAGCTGAAATAAGAAAGTCTGACATACTGATTGTCGCAACCGGAGCTCAAAATCCCACAGTTTCAAAAGAACTTATCTATTCAGATAAAAAGTTACTCATACTGGATCTGTCTATTCCAAAAAATGTTGCAGATGATGTCTCTGAACTTGAAAATGTGGAACTCATTCACCTTGACTTCCTTTCAAAAGTCACCGATGAAACACTTGAAAAAAGAAAAGCATTTATCCCGCAGGCTGAAGCCATCATTGAAGAAATAAAACACGGCTTCAACACCTGGCAGGAAACCAGAAAATTTGCGCCCACCATTAGCGCTCTTAAAATGAAATTAAAAAACATTAAAGACGCTGAACTTGATTACCAAAGAAAAAAAATAACCGGGTTTGATGAATACCAGGCAGAAATTATTACAAGCCGTGTCATTCAAAAAATCACTACCCATTTTGCTAACCATCTTAGGAATGCTAATGGAAGTACAAACGAAAGCCTAGAGTTAATCAATAAAATTTTTGAGCTTCAAGATTTTTCTCTTGACGAAAAAGAAACTAGAAAGGTCTAATTCCCCGACAATTCATAAAATCCAAAACTTGAAGCCTGAAACTATCAGAATCGGAACAAGAGACAGTGAACTAGCCCTATGGCAGGCTAACAAGGTCAAATCTGCATTAGAAAATTTAGGCTATAAAACCCAACTCGTACCCGTAAAATCTGAAGGCGACCTCAACCTCGACCAACCCCTTTATGAAATGGGGATTACCGGCATTTTCACAAAAACACTTGATGTGGCGATGATTACCGGCAAAGTAGATATCGCTGTGCACTCCATGAAAGATGTTCCCACGACATTGCCCAAAGGAATTGTAGAAGCAGCCATCCTTCAACGCGCCTCATACAAAGACATACTCCTTCATAAAGGTCTGGGTTTTTTAAAACAAGAACAAGGAATTATTGCCAGCGGCAGCTTACGCCGAAAGGCACAATGGCTTAATAAATATCCCAATCATCAAGTAGTGGATTTGCGTGGAAATGTCAACACACGCATGCAAAAGTTAAAAGACAATAATTGGAACGGTGCCATTTTCGCCGAAGCCGGCCTTGAAAGGTTAGGGTTTTTAAATAATGGTAAACAAATACAAAGCCCCTCCTTTGGAGGGGTTGGGGAGGACTTAGACTGGATGTTGCCTGCCCCCGCTCAAGGTGCTATGCTGGTGGTTGCGATGGAAAAAGACACACACATTCGAGAAGTACTTGCTAAACTCAACCACCATGAAACTGAAACTTGTGTACATATAGAACGCGAATTTCTTAAAGTTCTGGAAGGCGGTTGTACTGCTCCTATTGGTGCTTTGGCAACGATAAATGGTGATGAAATTCATTTTGAAGGCAATCTATTAAGCCTTGATGGAACACAGAAGTATTCAGTTCAAAAAACTGTTAGCATTGAGGAAAGTACTGGGTTGGGTCAATTATGTGCAAAAGAGCTTTTGAATAATGGAGGAAGGGAATTGATGAGTGAGATTAAGAAAGAATTGAACAAAAATTAACGAGACCCCGCAACAAGTGCGGGGTAAGATATGCCAACAGTATTGTCCACAAAAAAACTCACCGAAAGCCAGCGCAATCTTTTATTGCAAGCCGGTATCGGTTTGGTAGAATATGATGCCATTACAATTGACCCAGTAGATTTTGAAGTGAAAACTAAAATTGAAAACGCCATCATCACCAGTCAGAATACTGTAATAGGTTTAGTTGACAAAAAAGTTCAGATTGAAAATTGTTTTTGTGTGGGCGAAAAAACGAAGGCATTGTTGGAGAAAAATGGCTATAAAGTAAAAGTAATGGCCAATTACGGAAAAGAGTTGACTGAAATCATTGTTGATGAATTTGCTGATGAATTTTTTACTTTTTTTTGCGGAAATTTGAGACGGGACGAACTTCCGGAACTATTGCTGGAAAACAATGTAAGTTTTACTGAAATTGAAGTGTATAATACCGTTTTAAAACCCAAAAAAATTGAACGCACATTTGACGGTGTACTATTTTTTAGCCCAAGTGCCGTGGAAAGTTTTACAAAAGAAAATACATTAGACAACAACATTGCTTTTTGTATTGGGACGACCACCGCTGCGGAAGCTGAAAAACACAAAAATAAAATTGTCATCGCCAATAAACCCACGATAGAGAATGTGATTGTGCAGGTGGTGAAAAATTTAAAATAAAAATTGCATGGCGAGCAGCTGTCTTTTTAGGCAGGTCTGCGCCTCTGCTAGACTTAGATAATATGATGACGAATAGTACAAATAATAACGAGACACCCCCCCAAGTAGACTTGGGGGCGAGTGTTAAGAACGATCTTTTCCTAAGAGCCTTAAAGGGTGAAACTGTTGACCGCCCACCGGTATGGATGATGCGTCAGGCAGGGCGCTACTTGCCCGAGTTTCAGGAAATCAAAGCCAAATATGATTTCTTTACCCGATGTCAAACCCCGGAACTTGCTTCCGAAATTACTGTGCAGCCCATTCGCCGTTATGGGATGGATGCTGCAATTTTGTTCAGTGATATTCTGGTAATTCCTCAGGCGATGAATATTGAAGTGGAAATGAAACCCGGAGTGGGACCTTGGTTGCCAAAACCCATTCGTTCTCAAAAAGATGTTGATAACGTGATTGTTCCTGATATTCAGGAAACCCTTGGGTATGTGATGGATGCCATTAAAATGACCAAAGAAAAACTGAATAACGAAATTCCTTTAATTGGATTTGCTGGTTCGCCATGGACGATTTTGTGTTATTGTGTGCAAGGACAAGGCTCAAAAAACTTTGACATCGCTAAAGAGTTTTGTTTCACCCAGCCACTTGCAGCACACACGTTGCTTCAAAAAATAACAGACACCACCATCGCTTATTTGAAAGAAAAAGTAAAAGCAGGCGTCAACGCTGTACAAATTTTTGACAGCTGGGGAGGAATGCTTTCGCCCACAGATTATCAGGAATTCTCCTGGAAATATATGCAGCAAATTATCGACGCATTGAAAGGAGAAACCCCAGTGATTGCTTTCGGAAAAGGTTGCTGGTTTGCGCTGGATGTGATGGCAAAATCCGGAGCCTCAGCTTTGGGAGTGGACTGGACCTGTTCGCCCAGAAACGCTCGTTATTTAAGTGGAGGAAACATTACTTTACAGGGGAATTTTGACCCCACTCGCCTGTTTTCGCCACCGGCAGAAATCAAACGAATGGTGACTCAAATGATCAACGAATTTGGAAAAGACAAATACATCGTCAATTTAGGCCACGGTATTTTGCCCAATATTCCATTGGAAAATGCCGGAGCGTTTATTGAAGCGGTGAAGGAATATAAAGGTTAGCATTTGATATGGCTGTTTGGAATCGCATCAAAAACCTAAGCTTCAAACAGTTATTTTTACTGGCAAGCACCTTTATAAAACGTCCAAGGTATTTTTTCCCGACCCACAGGGCGACTTTAAAAACAGTACAGATTTGTGATCGATTGTTTAAAAGAGCCCATCATAAAAACAATGTAACCAATGCGTTCAGGCATGCATTGTGGAATGTTTTGATTGCCAAAAAGTGTTTTGAAAAAAATAATTCCGTTGAGGAATCAGTTGAATGGGCAAAAAAAGTGACGGATTTACACGAAAAACTAGCGCCAAATGCGGAGCTAGAAATGGAAATGGATTTACATAACAATGAAGTAGGCAGAAATTTTTTCGCTAAAAAGCAAATGCAAAATAGTGATTTAACTGAAATAATTTCAGAATTAAAAGAGAAAATGAAAACTGCTGTGAAAATAAGTTCCATTGAAGAAATAGAGGAGAATAAAAGCGAATTTGTTTATATTGTAGATTTGAAAACCAATTAAAGAGACCCCCGCTTTCGCGGGGGTAGGGGTATGAAAGAAAAATTTTACGATTACATACAACAACTACAAGACACCATCACTTCCAAACTGGAAGAAGTAGATGGCAAAGCCTCATTTCAGGAAGATATTTGGGAGCGAAAAGAGGGCGGCGGTGGCCGCACTCGTGTGATAGAAAACGGAGCCGTTTTTGAAAAGGGCGGTGTGAATATTTCTGCGGTCCACGGGGAATTGCCTAAGGCGATGCAGGGGTATTTTAATGTGAATGAGTGCGATTTTTTTGCTTGCGGATTGAGTCTGGTATTGCACCCAAAAAACCCAATGGTTCCCACAGTGCACGCCAATTGGCGTTATTTTGAAATGTATGACAAACAAGGAAATATCATCGATAGTTGGTTCGGCGGCGGACAGGATTTAACACCTTATTACCTCTTTGAAGAAGATGCTAAGCATTTTCACCGCATTTGTAAAAAAGCCTGTGACAATCATAATCCTGATTTTTACCCGGAATACAAAAAGAAATGCGACGAATACTTTCACAACAGCCATCGTGGTGAAGCCCGTGGTCTGGGCGGATTATTTTTTGATTATTGCAAAGCAAATGATAATTTCACAATAAAAGACTGGTATAACTTTGTTACCGAAGTGGGCGACAGTTTTTTGGAAGCCTATGTTCCCATAGTTGAAAAAAGAAAAACCTTACCTTACACTTCCGAACAGAGAGAATGGCAGGAAATTCGTCGTGGCCGTTATGTAGAATTCAATTTAGTGCACGACAAGGGCACCCTTTTCGGATTGAAAACAAATGGTCGCATTGAAAGCATTTTGATGAGCTTGCCTCCAACCGTACAATGGAAATATGACCACCATCCCAAGCCGGGAAGTGAGGAAGAAAAACTCTTGGAAGTTTTAAAAAACCCTAAGGATTGGGTATAACTGAATACTGCTACTGAACACTGAAAACTAAAACTATGTATCCACTAAGAAGAAACCGAAGACTACGTGCCAACGAAACCATCAGAAGTTTGGTGCGTGAAACCATCATAACGCCAAATGATTTTCTTGTTCCGCTTTTTGTGGTAGAAGGCAAAGGCGTAAAAGAAGAAATTGCTTCGATGCCCAATTATTATCGTTTAAGTTTGGATAATCTTTCAAAAGAGGTGAAGGAGCTTTGGAGTTTAGGTTTAAAATCTGTTTTACTATTTGTGAAAGTAGATGACAAACTGAAAGACAACAAAGGCACTGAAGCACTAAACTCAAACGGTCTCATGCAACGCGCCATCAAAACCGTAAAAGACGCTTGTCCTGAAATGCTTGTTATGACCGATGTGGCATTGGATCCCTTTTCAGTATATGGCCATGACGGTATTATTTACGCCGGTGAGATTTTGAATGATGAAACCAACTCCGTTTTAGCAGAAATGTCCTTATCACACGCCAAAGCCGGTGCCGATTTTGTCGCACCCAGTGATATGATGGACGGCCGTATTTTTGAAATCCGTACCCTGCTGGAGGATGAAGGTTTTCACAACACGGGCATTATGAGTTACAGTGCAAAATATGCTTCTGCTTTTTACGGCCCGTTTCGTGACGCTTTGGATTCTGCTCCCGTGGACTTAAAAGATATTCCTAAAGACAAGAAAACCTATCAAATGGATCCTGCAAACAGAGAGGAAGCATTAAGGGAGACTCTAATGGATATTGACGAAGGTGCAGACATTGTCATGGTAAAACCCGGACTTTGTTATCTCGACATTGTTAGAGAAATTGCCGATGCCGTCACGGTGCCGGTTGCCGTTTATCAAGTAAGTGGTGAGTATGCCATGCTCAAAGCTGCCGCAGAAAAAGGCTGGCTCAACCACGATGCAGTAATGATGGAGCAGGTAACTGCCATTAAAAGAGCCGGGGCAAATATCATTGCCAGTTATTTTGCGAAAGATGTGGTGAAAATTATTTCTTAAAATAATTATCTATACTTTAAGAATTACGAATCTATTTTTGTTGTAATCTTGCATTGTGAAAATGTATAAAAATAATTGGATTCCCTTCCTCATCCTGCTGCTAGTCTTTTTGCAGCCGGTTATGTCATTTGGTTCTGTTCCAACTTTTTCTTCAGAGATTGTAAATACGCAGGAGGAATTTTCGCTATTTAAAACCAAAAGCAGTAAAGCACTCGCTGCTCAGGAAATCACCTTCTCTTCAGTTGATGTGGTTGTTTCATCTGCTTCAAAAAGCAAAAGTGCTTTTTTAAATAAACTTGAATCTTTACAAGAGCAAGATGTTTCTGCAAGTTCAAATTACCTCATTGACCTCAGAAGTGTATTAAGCACTCAGATTTTTCCATTCCATTTCTTTTTGTAAAGTGAAAAAGATAATTCGTCATCTTTAGCTTGTTGCCTCATAGCAGCACAACTTTATAAAAATCAAACAATTTAAAAATTAAAAGAAATGGATATTGTATCAATTGAACTGGGCATTGGCATGCTATTATTATTTGTAGTGCCCATTGTATATGCCGTTACCAACCAATCCCGCAAAGAAAAGAAAACAATTAAAAAAGTAGAAACCCTTTGCGGTTCAAGTGCTGTAAAGTTAACCTCTACAGCTATTTTTAATACACTTTTTATCGGAATTGATGAAAACTCAAAAAAATTAGTCACATCATCAGTTCCTGTTAAGGAAGAACATATCGATTTATTCCCCTTAAAAGATATAAAAGCCTGTAATTTATTTAAACTTGAGGTGCCAAAATCGGGTCAGCCAAAAGCTACCACTATTGAAAAGGTTGCCATAGAGCTCATCTTTAAGAATAAAGAAAAAAAGAATCACCACATTATCTTCTTTGATGAGGAAGTTGGGATGGAGCCCTATGCAAGTGTAAATGAGGCATCAGGCTGGGTGACTTTGATTCAGAAGAATTTAAATTAGCAATATAAATTTAAGCGGGTTTTAAAGCCCGCTTATTTCTTTGGTTTTTAATAAAATAGAGCGAACTTGCTTTATAGAACATTTTAAATTTTATAAAAATAATTAGAAACATCAAAGAATAATTAAGTAATTTTGTGCCAACTTTTAAAACAACTATGGCTTTATTAATTGTATACGCAGCAGTATCAATTTTCTTTTCTTTTTTGTGTTCTATTCTAGAAGCTGCACTTCTTAGCTTTAGCCCTTCTTTCTTAAAAATGAAAATGGATGAAGGCAAACCCTACGCAAAAAAATTGATTGCTTTAAAAAAAGACATCGATGTTCCTTTAACGGCCATCCTCACATTTAATACCATTGCACATACTGTGGGAGCCATTCTTGTGGGGGTTCAAGCAGAAAAAACTTTTGGAAGCGGCAATAATTCCGTGATGATTATTTCTGCAATTATGACCTTTTTAATCTTGGTACTTTCTGAAATTATTCCAAAAACTATTGGAGCTTCCTACTGGAAGTCACTAGGATCTTTCACTGCAATTTTCTTAAATCTTTTAATTTTTCCATTAAAATATACTGGCATCATTTGGTTTTTAACATTAACAACAAAACTTATAGGAAAGTCTGCACATATTCACACGTTCAGCCGTGAGGAATTTATTGCTATGACTGATACCGCCGAAGAAGAAGGTGTTTTTGAAGAAAATGAAACTGCGTTTATCAAAAACCTCTTAGTCTTCAAAAAAGTGCAAGCAAAAGATGTCATGACACCATTTTCTGTTGTTATCACCGAAGACGAAGACACCAGTATTGAGGAATTTTATGAAGAAAACAAACACTTAAAACACTCCCGCATACCCATTTACAAAGAACGTTCAAATAACATCACCGGATTTATTTTAAAAGACGATGTGCTGGAAGAGATGATTGACCAAAAAGGTCCTGAACCACTTAGCTCACTTAAGAGAGAAGTCCTCACGACTTCTAGTGACACCCCCATCCCTGAATTGTTTGACATCCTTATCGAAAAAAGGACTCACATTACCATAGTTTCAGATGAATATGGAAACCCCATTGGTATCGTCACCATGGAAGACATTATTGAAACCTTGCTGGGTCTTGAAATTATGGATGAAAGTGACAATGTTGCAGATATGCAAGCGATGGCCAGAAAAAACTGGGAACTAAGAGCAAAAAGATTGGGGATTATCAGCCCAAAAAACGACTCTGACAACAATTAAATCATTCAGTTGTAAATAGTTCTTTAAGCTAACTCAAAATTTTCTATATTTGAATTCACCAATTAATTTATCACAATGACATTATTAGTAATCCTTGGAATTGTAGTTGTACTAGGTCTATTTCTTGCCGGCATGTACAACAGCCTGGTTAGTTTAAGAAATAACAGAGAAAATGCCTTTGCAGATATTGACGTGCAACTCAAACAACGTCACGATTTAATCCCACAATTATTGGGGGCTGTAAAAGGTTATATGGAACATGAGCGCGGCACTTTTGAAGCCATTACAAAAGCCCGAACTCGAGCAATGAATGCCCAAGGTGTTGATGAAAAAATCGACGCAGAACAAGAACTTAGTGTTGCATTAAAAGGACTTAACATTCAGGTTGAAGCCTACCCAGACCTGAAAGCCAGTGAAAACTTTATGCAACTTCAAAATGAAATGGCAGACATTGAAAATAAACTTGCTGCTGTGAGACGCTTCTTTAATGCTGCTACTAAAGAGCTCAATATTGCTGTTCAAAAATTTCCAAACAATATCTTTGCTGGTATGTTTGGCTTTAAAACTGAAAAAATGTTTGATCTTGGTGACACCCAGAGAGAACAACTGGATAAAGCCCCGGAAATTAAGTTTTAATCCAGCTAGTAACCTATTTAAACCTATAGGTAAATTTCGGTTTTTCAAAATTTTAACAACTTCAAACACATGAAATTTGTTGGTATTGCACAACAAATAAGAAAGAACAATCAAAAATCTGTTCTTCTGCTCATTGCCTTTCCTTTGTTGGTCTTGGCATCAGTATTTGCGGTGGTTTATTTTTTGAGTTTTGACGAGTATGGAAATGCCAACCCACAGCTAGCAACTGACCTTTTCATTAATGCTATCCCCTTTGTAACAACAATTGTACTGGTTTGGTTTCTCATCGCCTATTTTGCTCATGGTAAAATGATTGCCTTGGCAACCGGAGCGAAAACATTGGAGCGAAAATCAAACATGCGTGTTTATAATCTGGTGGAAAACCTCTGTATGAGTGTGGGAATGAAAATGCCCAAAGTACAGATTATTGAAAGCCCCGCACTCAACGCTTATGCCAGTGGACTCAAAGAAAAAGACTATACCGTTACCCTCACGCGCGGAATCATAGAAACTCTTGATGATGATGAACTGGAGGGTGTCATTGCCCATGAGTTGATGCACATTCGCAATAAAGATGTTCGCTTGCTGGTGGTAAGCATCATTTTTGTGGGGATTTTTGCCTTTGTTGTTCAAATAGCCTTTAGAGGTTTTCTTTATGGCGGAATGGGTCGAAGTCGAAACAATCGCGATTCAGGCAAGTTGATGATCATCATCTTGATTGTTTCTGCTGTTGCTTATTTGTTTTCTTTATTATTCAAGTTTTCACTAAGTCGAAAAAGAGAATATATGGCAGACAGTGGTGCCGCAGAAATGACCCGAAAACCTTGGGCTTTAGCTTCTGCCTTGAAAAAAATTGCTCCCAATCACCAAGTGGAAACAAAAAGTGAAGAAGTCCAGCAAATGTTCATTGAGAACACACCAAAAGACACCTCTGCCAACTTTTTTGGCTCTTTGGGTGGTCTTTTTGCCACCCATCCACCCATTGAAAAACGCATTCAATTTTTAGAACAATTTTAAAAATGGAAATCGCTTTTTTTCAAACCCCACTTGGTGTCGCTGAAATTAAAGGCGATGAAATGGGATTGGTTTCCATTTCCATATTAAATGAAAATCTGGAAATTTCAACTAAAATTTCTGATTCATTAAAAATTGCTGTTCAACAACTTCAGGAATATTTTGCTGGCGAGCGACAATCGTTTCAGTTAAAATTAAATCCTCAGGGATCACCATTTCAAATGCGGGTCTGGGAGTCACTACTAGAAATTCCTTTCGGAAAAACGACTTCTTATTTGGCGCTTTCGCGAAAGCTGGGTGATGAAAAAGCTATTAGAGCAGTTGCGGCTGCCAATGGTAAAAACCCACTATGGATTGTGATACCTTGCCATCGAGTGATTGGAAGTGATGGTTCACTAACAGGATATGCAGGCGGATTAAGTCGCAAAAAGTGGTTGCTGGAGCATGAAAATCCACCGGCTCAAACTTCCTTATTTTAGAGTTGGGTTTAACTAAACAATTTTTGTTACTTTTATAAGAATAATTCCATTCTTATGAAAATTTTAAAACGCATTCTACTCACTTTACTCGGACTTTTGACACTACTTGTCCTAATTGCTTACCTTTTTAATGTCGATTATTTGTTTAAAGCAGTGCGCACTATATATTTAAAAGGTCACACCACCGCATTTCTGGAGGATTACAAGGCTTTTGACAATGTAACTGTGAACGCGAGTGAAAACACCATTCCCTGGCCTATCCACCAAGATTACAATACAATTGAACCCACCGAAAAACTACTGAACACTCACAATGAAGCAGGCACAGTGGCCTATATGATTATCAAAAATGACAGTATTTGGCATGAAGCTTACTATGATGGTTATAACGAAAACAGTAAGAGCAATTCTTTTTCAATGGCCAAAAGTTTTATTTCAGGATTATTGGGTAAGGCGATTATGGACGGGCATATCAAAAGTTTAAATCAACCTTTAAGTGATTTTTTTCCAAAATATGAAGGGACCAAAACCACTGTTGGTGACCTTTCTTCCATGTCGTCTGGCTTGGATTGGGATGAACGCTATTACAGTCCATTTTCCATTACTACAAAAGCTTACTTTTATGACAATCTCGACGAAATGATGCTCGAACTTGACATCGTTGAAGAATCGGGAAAAGAGTTCAAATACCTTAGCGGAAGCACACAATTACTCGCTATGGTTATTGAAAAAGCAACCGGTAAGAAAACTGCCGATTACTTTTCTGAAAGCTTTTGGAAACCCCTGGGCGCTGAACACGATGCGCTTTGGCAGGTGGATAGTGAAAAGAACGGAATGGTAAAATCCTATTGTTGTTTTGCCTCAAATGCACGTGATTTTGCCCGTTTTGGAAAACTGTATAAAGACCACGGCAAATGGCAAAACAAACAACTGCTTGACTCCACTTTTGTTGCAAAATCTGTACAACCAAGATTTGAAGGGGAACCCTATGGTTATGGATTCTGGTTGGGTGAAAGCCACGGAAAAGAATACTTTGCGATGCGTGGTCATTTGGGGCAATATGTAATCGTATTCCCAAAAGAAAACATCATTGTTGTGCGTCTGGGCCACTCAAAAGGAGAAACAAACGGCATTGAAACCTATCCTAAAAATTTTATGATTTATATGGAAGAAGCTTTTGAGATGTTGAATTAAATACTAAAATATGTTACAAAAAATCAACCTTGAAAACATCCTGTTTCTTGATATAGAAACGGTGCCTCTGTTTGAAAATTATGAAGAGGTGGATGACACAGCAAAACTACTTTGGGAAAAGAAAACTGAGTACCAGCGGCGTGATGAACACAGCCCGGAGGAATTTTATGACCGCGCAGGTATTTGGGCCGAATTTGGTAAAATCATATGTATCTCTGTAGGCTATTTTGTATTGAAAGGTGACGTTAGAAATTTCAGAGTGACTTCGTTTTCAGGTGATGAGATACAATTACTCAAAGACTTTAAAACCCTTCTTGAAACTCATTTCAACAGACCTCAACATGTGTTGTGTGCACACAATGGGAAAGAGTTTGATTTTCCCTATATCGCAAGACGGATGATTATCAACCGTGTTGAAATCCCTGCCAAATTGAACCTTTTTGGAAAAAAACCCTGGGAAGTGCCTCATCTTGACACGCTGGAATTATGGAAGTTTGGCGATTATAAACATTTCACATCATTGAAGTTACTTACTCATATCCTTGACATTCCCTCTCCCAAAGATGACATTGATGGAAGCGAAGTGCGAGGGGTTTATTATGAAGATAAAGATATCGACCGCATTATTCGTTACTGTGAAAAAGACACAGTTGCAGTCGCTCAGGTTTTTCTTCGATTGCGAAATGAAGTTATCTTAACCTCAGACGAAATAATTTCTGTCTAAATAAAAAAGCCCGCTGTTAGCGGGCTTTTTATTAGGTTAAACAAAATGATTATTCTTTTACAAATCGTTTTCTGAAGGTTTGTCCGTCTTCTGTTTTTACTTCAACAAAATAGACTCCGCTATTTAAGTGAGAAACATTCAGTGTAGTATCAAAAGCTTGTATTGCTACTATTTGTCCTAAAACATTCAACACTTTAAGTTCTGTGCCGACGGCTTCCTTAAGTTGTAAGTTTAGAACACTTCCTTTTACCGGGTTTGGATAAATAATGAAATCTGATTCTACTCCTGTAAAATTCATGTGTCCATAATTTTGACTGCCATTTGATGAAACCACAACGGTGTAGTCTTCTACTTCACCCCAGGCAAATATTTCACAAGAGGTTGGGGAAGCATTATACTTCATAGAAACACGCATTCTTGTTGGGCCGTCTAATGCAGCCGTGGGAACTGTAAAACTACCACTAACAGAAGTTGCTGTAGTGCGACTTCTGTTATAAACCAATTCACCAGGGTCATCAAAACTTCCGTTTTGATTGTAATCAATCCAAACTCTATAGGCTTCTCTATATGTTCTACCAGACCAACCGGGAGTAATCGTTATGGTATTACTTGTTCCCTTTACCAATGTAGTTGAAATACTGGTAAAATCTGCATATCCTCCATTATTACCAGAGTTATTATTAATACTTCCTAATTGTACTCGTTGAATCCATTCATCATTTGAATTGTTTCCTTGTGAGGTACAATAGGTTATGGTATTTCCTAAAGTTGTGACCGAAACAACGTTACTTGAAGGAGATTCATTCCCGGCAGCATCTCTGGCTCTAACCGAGAAGCTGTAAGTAGTACTAGCAGTTAATCCTGTAACAGTAGCAGAAGTACCAGAAACTGTTCCCAACAAATTACTTCCTTGATAAACGTCATAACCTGTAACGCCAACATTGTCTGTTGAGGCATTCCACGATAAGTCTACAGTAGTTTGAGTAACATTAGAAGCTGTTAGGTTTGTTGGAGCTGTTGGTGCTTGAGTATCTGGTGGAGCTAGTGTTGTGACATTAACCACATTGCTTGAAGGCGACTCATTTCCTGCAGCATCTTTGGCTATTACAGAAAAGCTGTAAGAAGTACTTGCTGTCAATCCTGTTACATTGGCAGAGGTACCCGCTACAGTTCCTAATAAGGTACTTCCCATATAAACATCATAACCCACAACGCCTATATTGTCTGTTGAAGCACTCCAACTTAAATCTACTGTTGTTTGTGTGATGTTTGAAGCTGTAAGATTGGTTGGTGCCGTTGGTGGCTGTGTATCCGGGCCTTCTGCTACTATATTTACTGTATAGTCTTCGACTTCACCCCAGGTAAAAGTCTCACAAGAAGTAGGAACTCCGTTGTATTTCATAGAAACTCTCATTCTTGTAGATCCTTCTAAAGCTCCTGCAGGAATTGTAAATGATCCACTAACAGGACTTGCGGTTGTTGGTGACTGTGACCATACCTGTTCCCCTGCGTCTGTAAAATCTCCGTCATTATTGTAATCAATCCAAACAGCATAACCTTCTGCATAAACTGTCCCTGTCCAGGTGGGAGTCACAGTAATGGTATAGGAATCTCCTTTGGTCAAATCAGTTGAAATATTGGTAAAGTCTGAGTAGCCATTTCCTGAACCTGAGGGGTTATTTATTGTGTTGAGTTGTACTCTGCTAATGTACTCATCACTCACGTTATTACCTTGAGAGTTACAGTATTCAAGCTGAACTTCCTGTGTGGTAAAGTTTGCCGATGCGGAGTAATTTGAGTTAGTCCCATCAGAACACTTACTTCTCACCTGTGCTTCATAAGATGTGTTTTCAGATAAGCCTGAAAGTGTGGTTGTAGTTCCTGATACTGCTAAAGTTGTCCAGTTTGTTGTTCCTTGAACACGGTATCTTAAATCGTATGTTGCACCATCAACAGCATTCCAAGATAGAATAGCAGAAGTAGTTCCCACACCTGAAGGAGTTAATCCTGAAGGTACAGTTGCATTACAAGCAACAGGTTCACTGGAAATTCCGGTGATAATTAAAGAGTAGTTTTGGCTTCCGCCTGAAAGGCTTCCTTTGTGAGTAACTGTAACTGTGTAAGTTCCAGATGCATTGGCAACATCCACGCGCTCAAATGGGTCGCGAATGTTATCACCATCATTAGCATTGGTATTTACCCCCGTGAGTCTCCATGGGTAATAAGTATTCCCCCCTTGGGTAACTCTGATATCTAAGTCATTTACAAGTCTTGGAGTCGTGTTATTTGTTGCTGTAGTTGCAGTGCCTGCAGGGTCTGTCCAAGAGATGGAAGCCATAAGGGCATTCACTCCATCACTGTCAACCTCTATGGAATAAGTCTGACCTGGAAATAATGTTAACTCATTTATTAAAGATTCATTTCCATTGTTTGAAATGGCCTCTGCGGCACGTTTTGCATTCATCAATCCCCAACCAAAAATAGCATCGGGGCCAGTCATACCTGCATCATCTGCAGTATGCAGTGCCACCCCTTTTAGGGTAGCAGAACGCATATAGTTCCCGTTTACGTTATTGGCGTGTTCTTGTAATAATAATAAGGAGCCGGCAACATTTGGTGAAGCCATTGAGGTTCCTGAAATGGTATTGTAAGCATTGTCACTGTTTTGATAAGTAGAATAAACTCCTTGACCATTTCCTGTGATATCGGGTTTAATTCTGTAATCGTCTGTGGGACCCTGACTGCTGAAAGTACTTATATTAACCGAAATTAAATCGCCGTTACTATTAACGTTTGCATCTTGCGCACTTGCCACAACCATATTATTTTTTGAAGTTGAATGCCCCGTTAGTTTATCATATTGAGGAAAACTAGAATTTAAAGGGGCAGCGTTATAATTTGTTGTTCCATCATTTCCGGCAGCAACTACCATCAAATAATAAGGTGCATTATAATGAAGCGCATCCCAGTCTCTGGAATCGGTTATATAAGCACCAAAATAGTAGTCAGGAACTAAATCTGAACGAAAGCCATAAGAATGATTGGAAACTAACATACCATTTCCTGCAGCTGATGTGGCTTCAGATAAATCACTGTTCCAGTCATAGCCAGAAACAAGTGCATGTGGCGCCATTCCTTTTGCATTGGCAACCACTCCGGAAGCCATAATGGTTCCTGTCACGTGAGCTGCGTGAAAATTTAGAGAAACACTCCCATCTGCCACAGTATATCTGTTTGTGCCACCGGCACCATCATATTCTTGATGAGATGCTCTGGCGTGACCGCCATCCCAAACGTGGGCTCTCATATTTTGACCCATTAAATTGAGTCCTAATGACCCTCCAGAGTTCAAGTGATTGGTTCTGGTGGAACGAGCCGCATCTACATTAAAAGTCCTGTAATAAATTAAACTGCCATCAGAGTCTACACGTTGTAACTCTGCATAGCCACCATCTTCAAGGGTAATAATGGTTTCAATGCCTCTTTGTTGTGCAAATTGAAAAGCAGATTGCTTTTGTTGCGCGGCTTGGCTTGAAAAAGAACTTTCCAACTGATTTAACTTTTGTAAATCATAACGTGAGGTTATTAATTCCTGTTCTTCCTTCGTTTGAGAGAAAACAACAGAGTAACTAAGCAGTAAAACAGAAAGGACTATTTTACTCATCGAGACAAAATTTTTCATAAAAATAATTGGATTAATTAAACAATAAAGGGTTTGTTCTTAACTAAAATCTTCTCATACAAGGAAGAATAGACTCTAAAAATATAAAAAACATTGTTTAATTGATAATTTTATCGTTGAAATACACTTTTTGTTAGTAAGTTTATTAATTATCTCTTAATTCTATGCTTAATTTTTTCTTTGAAAAGCATTTTAATTACTAGTATATTTGGTAAATGAATAAGAATTCTCTTTTATCCATCCAAGATTTATCTATTTCCTTTTTTTCAGGAAAAGTGGAAAATGAGGTTGTGAAATCTGTTTCTTTTAGCCTAGATAAAAATGAAATTTTAGGTATTGTAGGTGAGTCTGGTTCCGGAAAATCAGTAACTACTTTATCTTTAGTGGGTTTACTGCCAAAAAATATTTCTAAAATAAAAAATGGGGAAATCATTTTTGAAGAGCAATCACTTCAAAATCTTTCTGAAAAAGACCTTAGAAAACTTAGAGGAAATTCCATTTCTATGATTTTTCAGGAACCTATGAGTGCTTTAAACCCATCAATGCGTTGTGGCCTTCAAGTTTCAGAAATACTGGTGCAGCACAAATCGCTTTCGCGTAAAGCAGCAAAAAAAGAAACCCTCTTACTTTTTGAAAAAGTAAAGCTACCAGACCCCAAAGAAATATATAGTAAATACCCCCATCAAATAAGCGGCGGACAAATGCAACGTGTTATGATTGCTATGGCCATTGCATGCAAACCCAAAATCCTAATCGCCGATGAACCAACAACTGCCCTGGATGTGACTGTTCAAAAGGAAATCATTTTGCTTTTAAAAGAATTACAAAAAGAAACAGGAATGAGTATTATTTTTATATCTCACGACTTGACTTTAGTTTCTGAAATTGCTAACAGAATTTTGGTGATGTATCAAGGCGAAATTGTAGAACAAGGAACAGTACAGGAAATTTTTATCACCCCAAAACACTCCTACACCAAGGCATTGATACATGCCCGCCCCAGCTTAAAACAAAGACAAGAGAAGCTGTCAACGATTCAAGATTTTTTGGAAAACAAAGTCAATTCGACATTCATTTCAGAAATACAAAGAGCAGCAAAGCATAAGAAAATATATAGTACAGCTCCATTGCTTAAAGTCCAAAACCTCAAAAAGGAATACTATTCCTCAGTTGGTATTTTTAGAAATAAAAAGGTCACCAAGGCTGTTGATGATGTAAGTTTTGAGATTTATGAAGGCGAAACACTAGGCCTTGTGGGTGAGTCAGGTTGTGGAAAATCTACTTTGGGTAAAGCCTTACTTCAACTCGACA
This sequence comes from uncultured Flavobacteriaceae bacterium, assembly GCA_963977065.1. Lineage (GTDB taxonomy): Bacteria > Bacteroidota > Bacteroidia > Flavobacteriales > Flavobacteriaceae > Planktosalinus. The sequence goes on from CAXBNF010000001.1 coordinate 120,892, forward strand.
AAGCAACTTCCGGAAGCATTTATTATAAAGGGAAAAAAATTTCCGCTTTAAGCGAAAGAGACTTTAAAAATTACCGAAAAGAAATCCAAATTATCTTTCAAGATCCTTATTCATCACTCAATCCCCGAGTGTTAATTGGGGAATCAATTCTGGAACCTATGAAGGTTCATAAGCTGCATTACAGCGACAAGATGAGAAAGGAAAAAGTCATCCAACTTTTAGTTCAGGTTGGGTTAAGTGAAGAATATTATTATCGGTATCCGCATCAACTTTCTGGTGGTCAACGGCAGCGAGTTGGTATAGCCAGAACCATTGCTGTAGAACCAAAATTAATAATCTGTGATGAATCTGTTTCTGCGCTAGATATCTCTGTGCAGGCACAGGTTTTAAATCTTTTAAATGGGCTTAAAGAAAAATATGGATTCAGCTATCTCTTTATTTCGCATGACCTGGCAGTTGTGAAATTTATGGCAGACCAACTTATGGTTATGAATGCCGGTAAAATTGAGGAAATTGGAGAGGCAGATGAAATTTATGCAAATCCACTAAAGACTTATACTAAAAAACTGATAGAAGCAATTCCTAAGGGAAATTAATTTGAAATTTATTAATGGTTTTTCTGAATTTTAGGCATAAAAAAATCCCGCTCTAACCTCACAAAGAGCGGGATTGACCTTTAAATCTGAAAATGTCAACAGATTCGGGGTTTATTTTTAGTTACATCAATAAAAAAACTTTTTTAGAAATGTAGAGCACACTATTAACTAAAATTAAAGTAGGTTTAACTTTTTTGTGCAATACTTGAAAATGTTTTTTGACTACTGCCATCTTTTCAACTCTTTTATTTTTTTACTTTTATAACTTACATAGCTTAGGTTAAGTAAGCTGGTTGATTTTGGGACTGCTAATATGCAAACAAAAATCACATATTGACGATTAAAAACATATTTATTCGATAAAATGCACTATATTTTAACATTTAGGCGGTTTTTTACTTACAAATTGGCTTTTTGAAGCAAAAAAAGAACCCTCATACTGAAGGTTCAATCAAATAAAATAATGTGAAAGAAAAATATTTAGAATTTCATTTCAGGTATAGTACCCTCAATTAAAAGTGTGCCCTCTGTTGCCTTTTGAATTTCTTCTACTGTAACTCCGGGTGCGCGCTCCAATAATTTAAACCCTTTATCAGTTATTTCAAGAACAGCCAGGTCTGTCACCACTTTTTTGACACACTTAACACCTGTTAATGGCAGCGAACACTTTTTAAGTAGTTTGGATTCTCCTGCTCTGTTAGTGTGCATCATAGCAACAATTATGTTTTCAGCGGAAGCGACTAAATCCATTGCCCCTCCCATACCTTTTACCATTTTACCGGGAATTTTCCAGTTTGCGATATCACCGTTTTCGTCCACTTCCATAGCTCCCAGTATAGTCAAATCAACGTGTTTACCTCTAATCATAGAGAAACTCATCGCAGAGTCAAAAAAGGAGGCGCCAGGCAATGTTGTGATGGTTTGTTTTCCGGCATTGATTAAATCAGGATCTTCTTCCCCTTCAAATGGAAAGGGTCCCATTCCCAAAACGCCGTTTTCACTTTGAAATTCAACATCAATGTCATCACGCACAAAATTTGCTACCAGCGTAGGGATACCTATACCTAGATTAACATAGTAACCGTCTTTAACTTCTTTAGCGATGCGCTGTGCGATTTGTTCCTTTGTTAAGCCCATGATTAATTTCGTTTTCTTACTGTAAGTTGCTCAATTCTCTTTTCATAATTCATTCCCTGAAAAATGTGTTGGACAAAGATACCTGGAATATGAATTTGGTTGGGGTCGAGTTTGCCGGCGGGAACCAGTTCTTCAACCTCAGCGACTGTCACTTTTGCAGCACCACACATATTGGGATTAAAGTTTCTGGCAGTGCCTTTAAAAATTAAATTTCCAGCAGTATCGCCTTTCCAGGCTTTTACAAATGCATAGTCTGCTTCAAAAGCTTTTTCCAGCACATACCATTTTCCGTTAAACTCTCTTGTTTCTTTTCCTTCAGCTACTTCAGTGCCATATCCTGCAGGAGTATAAAATGCGGGAAACCCTGCTTGAGCGGCCTGGCAGCGTTGAGCCAGTGTTCCCTGTGGAATCAATTCTACTTCGAGTTCGCCACTTAGCATTTGTCGTTCAAATTCTGCATTTTCGCCCACATAAGAAGAAATCATTTTTTTGATTTGCTTTTTGTGAAGCAATAATCCCAGTCCAAAATCATCTACACCGGCATTATTTGATATACAAGTAAGGTTTTTGACACCTTTTTTCACCAAATGTGCAATCGCGTTTTCCGGTATACCACTTAATCCAAAACCTCCAAACATTAAGGTCATACCATCTTTAACATCTTTACATGCTGCTTCCACTCCTGAAATTACTTTGTGTATCATAATCCTATTTTAAAAACTAAACTCATCTAAAAGCTCATCCTTCTCTTGGCCTTCTTTCCACTTACTGCAATCTGTTTCTATTGTAAGGTCACTTGGCTTTTTAAATGCTTCTTTAGAGACCTCAAGGCTCTCGTTTTCATAGCACATCTTCATATAGTATCCCCATATTGGAAGAGCCATTGTGGCTCCTTGACCGTAAGTGATTGTGGGAAATCTAACAGATCTGTCTTCACCACCCACCCATACTCCTGTAACGAGGTTTGGAACCATGCCCATAAACCAGCCGTCACTTTGATTTTGTGTTGTTCCGGTTTTTCCGGCTATAGGATTAGTAAAGGCATAAGGGTAGCCAGTCATTACTTTATCGTAAAATTCATTTGACCAAGTTCTTCTCAATCGACCACCAGAGCCTCCTTGTGTGACACCTTCCATCAAACTGGTGGTCACATAAGCACTCTCAGCACTAATCACATCGCGGGTGTTGGGAACATGTTGAAACAATACTGTTCCGTTTTTGTCTTCAATCCTAAATACCATAACAGGTTCTACATAAACACCTTCATTAGCAAACACACTATATGCTGCCACCATTTCAAACATGCTTATATCTGTTGTACCAAGAGCAATTGCTGGTCCGGTAGCCATCTCTGAAGTATCTATGCCTAATTTCTTAACTAAATCGATTACTGGAGCTGGGCCTGTTTTATCAATTAGATTTGCAGAAACAACATTATGCGACTCTGCCAATGCAACTTTTAGGTTAACCATTCCACCATATTTATCACCGGCATTTTTTGGCGTCCAGGGCTTTAAGAGTCCATACTTTCCTTCTTCAATGGTATAGGGTGTATTGGGTAAGGTATCACAAGGTGACATATGCAATTGATCAATAGCAGTAGCATACACAAAAGGCTTGAAGGTAGAGCCCACTTGGCGTTTTCCTTGTTTTACCATATCATATTTAAAGTGCTTGTAGTTGATTCCGCCCACCCAGGCTTTAACTTCTCCGGTTTGTGGATTCATGGACATCATAGAAGCTTGTAAATAAGATTTGTAATATTTTATAGAATCGATTGGCTTCATAATGGTATCAATATCCCCTTTCCAGGAAAAGACTTTCATTTCAGTGTCTTTATAAAAAGTATCTTTTACCTCATCATCAGTCATTCCTTGATCTTTCAAAATGCGCCATCTGTCGCTTCGTCTCATGGAGTTATTCAAAAGGCTTTCTGTTTCTTCAGGTGTGATTCCTCTGAAAGGAGCTGTTTTATTATTCAGGTTTTGTTTATCAAACTCTCTTTGAAGATTTACAAGGTGGGCATGTACTGCTTTCTCTGCATACTCTTGCATTTTGGAATCGATTGTTGTGTAAATTTTTAAACCATCTCTATAAATATTGTATTTGGTTCCATCTGTTTTGGGGTTTTCATCAATCCATTTTTGAATGGCAGCTCTCACATATTCTCTAAAATAAGTCGCTAAACCTTCATCGTGCCCTTCAGGTGTGTAATTTAACCCCAGAGGACGTTGTTGCAATGAGTCTTTCATTTCAGTTGTAAGAAAGTTATTCTTTTCCATTTGCTTTAAAACAACATTCCTCCTATGATGTACCATTTCCTCTCTTCGTAATGGATTGAAAAGCGACGAGTTTTTTAACATCCCAACAAGCATAGCTCCTTCTTCTGTATTTAGATCTTTTGGTTCTTTTCCAAAATAGATACGTGAAGCTGACCGTATTCCTACAGCCTGATTTAAAAAGTCATATTTATTGAGGTACATGGTAAGAATTTCCTCCTTTGTGTACTGGCGTTCCAGACGGGTTGCTATAACCCATTCTTTCATTTTTTGGATAACGGCTTGAAGGAAGTTTTTTGAACGCACTCCTGTGAAAAGTTGTCTAGATAATTGTTGAGTAATTGTGCTGGCCCCTCCTTTTTTTCCTAAAAATAAAACAGCACGTGCAAAGCCTTTTGCATCAATTCCTGAATGATTGTAAAAGCGTTCATCTTCTGTGGCAATAAGAGCTTGAATAAGTTGTTCAGGAAGATCTTCATATTGAACCGGGGTTCTATTTTCACGGTAAAATTTACCGAGTGTTTGACCATCTGAAGACACGATTTCTGTGGCAAGATTAGTCTCCGGGTTTTCCAGCTCTTCAAATGTGGGCAATGCTCCAAAAGCACCCCAGGAAGCCAATAAGAACATAAGGGCTATAAGTGTAAGTCCCGCACCTATAGTTAGCCAAAACCATTTGATGTATTTCCAGTTTACCGAAGTTGATTTTTTTGTTTTTTGCTTTGTCATAACTTTTTATCTGTCGGCCTGACTCTTTTCAATAATTATGCCCACATCTGTGATGCCTTCAAGCTTATTAACGCCCATAATTGAGGCGTTATTGCGCATTGCATGTCTTAGTTTGATTCTATAATTTCCCTCCTCAAAAAACCGAATGTTTTCCTTATACCACAGTTTATTTTCCTTGACCCTGTTTCCAGTTCCCAGCCAGGTGCCATCAGGATTGGCCATTTGGTACTCAAGTGTATCTTGTACCACTTTCCCATTTGGGAAATGGATTGCCGCAATTAAAAAGAGGTTGCTGTACTTAAACTCATTTGTATTTCTGACTGTAAAAAACAAATTATAACCAGATAATGAGTCCATCTCGGGGACTTTAAATTCAAGGGTTTGTTCAAGAGGCCAATGATTTGGCAAAGTTACAAAGTCACTGTGAATTTCGTTTGATTGACAACTCATCAAGAGCGCTGCAAAAAGAAAAAAGAATGCCTTTCTAATCATTTTTTTAGTGATTTCTCTTTTTCCTTTTTTGATTCTTTTGACGTTTCTTTGAACGTTTTGGTTTATCAAAACGTGTTAAACTATCTTGTCCCACAACATTGTTATAGACGGCTTCCTCTGAGTAGGCAACTTCTGCTACAAAGGCTTCCAGACTTACTGCCTTTTTGTTTTGTTTATTTAAAGCTATTATTTCATTGGCTTTTTCGGCTTTAATCTCAAACCAGTTCATCCATTCTCCTTCATAACAATACCATAGTACTCCTTTAAAAATATCTAATTTTTGGCAAACGGCTGTTCCTTTTTCTGTTAAAAGTTTTGTCTCTATGCTAGGGAAGTTTTGAAGTGCTTCCAGATACATATCCAACTCATAGTTTAAGCAGCATTTTAATTTTCCGCATTGACCTGCCAGTTTTTGTGGATTGAGCGAAAGTTGTTGATATCGAGCAGCAGATGTGTTTACTGAGCGAAAATCTGTCAACCAAGTTGAGCAACACAATTCTCTGCCACAGGATCCTATTCCGCCAAGTCTAGATGCTTCTTGCCTAAAGCCAACTTGTTTCATCTCAATGCGGGTGTTAAACTCGTGAGCAAATTCTTTGATAAGTTCTCTAAAATCAACTCTTTCTTCAGCAGTGTAGTAAAAAATAGCTTTTGAGGCATCTCCTTGAAATTCTACATCCGAAATTTTCATTTTCAAATTAAGTCTGATAGCAATTTGACGTGCCCTTACCTTTACGGTTTCTTCTCTGTCTCTTGCTTTTTGCCAAACATCTATATCGCGTTGAGACGCTTTTCTATAAACCTTTAAATTGCCTTCTTCTATGCGCTGCTTTTTCTTTTTCATCTGGATACGCACCAATTCCCCTGTGAGGGAAACCAATCCAATATCGTGTCCTGATGCCGCTTCAGTGGCTATAACATCTCCCACAGCAAGGGGGATTTTATCAATATTTTGGTAAAAATCTTTTCTGCCATTTTTAAAGCGCACTTCAACAAAATCAAAAGGCTCTTGATTTTCGGGAAGTGTCATATTTGCCAGCCAATCAAAAACAGTAAGTTTATTGCAGCCGTCTGTGCCACAGGTGCCATTGTTTTTACAACCCTTTGGTTGACCGTTTGATGATGTTGAACAGCTTGTACAGCCCATAAAATGAATATCTTGAATGTGAACTAAATCACGTTGCTTGTAAATTTTTCTTCAAGCGTAAAGATAGTATTTTTGATAAGAAGATAATAACGCACTAAAACCTTTATCAGTAAATCTATAAAAGCCTATACACTTTGTCTGACATTCTAAGTCTAAAAGGCAGTTGAAGGGTTACTTTATCTCCTGCAACCGCTTTTTCTGCCAAAGCACCATTCACTCGCATATTCACAATCTCAACTTCTTGTTTCCCGGTAGTGGGGCCATAAATAAGTAACGTGTCACCAGTATTAATTTCACCTTCTTCCATTAAAAACATCCCCACTTTAGACTTGGTATAGTAGTGCTGTCCTTTCCCCACAATTACTTTTTTGACAGCTGCTTTTATGATTTTATCTTTTTTCTTTTGGGCTTTAGCCAAAGGAGTGTCAATTAAAACACCGGAACTTTTAAATTTTAAGGCAGGGGATTTTCCTTTTCTAAATATTTTATTCCCCACTTGTTGTCCCTTTCTGAGTTTGATTTGTTCTGCCAAGGGCAAATGAATCATCTCAAAGCATTCTGGAGAGCAGCAATTCTCCATTTTTTGTTGACAGGAATCACATTGAATAAATAACAAATGACATCCGTCATTTGCGCAATTTGTATGGTCATCACAAGGCGCGCCACACTGGTGACATCTGGAAATAATATCATCAGTAATGCGCTCACCCAGACGGTGGTCAAAAACAAAGTTTTTACCAATAAATTTACTGGGGATTTTTTGCTCATTGATTTGACGGGTATATTCAATGATCCCGCCTTCAAGTTGATAGACATTTTTAAATCCTTTGTGTTTAAAAAATGCACTGGCCTTTTCACAGCGTATACCTCCGGTGCAATACATCAACACGTTTTTGTCCTCTTTATGTGCTTCCAATTGTTTTTCAATGATGGGTAGCGATTCTCTAAAAGTTTCTACATCTGGAGTAATGGCACCTTTAAAATGGCCTATTTCACTTTCATAATGATTGCGCATATCAACCACTATGGTGTTGGGGTCGTCAAGGAGTTTATTAAACTCTGCAGCTTTGAGATGGATTCCTTTGTTAGTCACGTCAAAGGTATTATCATTTAAACCATCTGCGACAATTTTTTTTCGCACTTTAATGGTGAGTTTTAAAAACGAAAAGTCATCATGTTCCACAGCTATATTGAGTCGAATGCCTTTCATAAAATCATATTCTTCTATGCGGTTTTTAAACTCATAAAAATGATCTGCGGGAAGCGAAAGTTGTGCATTTATTCCTTCTGAAGCTACATAAATTCTGCCAAGAACTTCAAGTGGGTTCCAGGCGATAAACAGGGCATCTCTAAAGGCTTTTGGGTCTTCAATTTTTGCATACGCATAGAAAGACAAAGTGAGTCTTTGTTTGCCGGCTTTGTCAATTAGCTCGGCTCTTTGATCTGCGCTTAAAGTGTTGTACAGTTGCATGCTATAAACGATTTAAGTATGAATAAAACTACTGCTCTAAATGGAAGAACAGCGTGCAAAAATAACAGAATTCCACATTTTCTTCAACAAAAAAAGCATCAATTTGATTTGATGCTTTTTTTCGAATGGCTAATTCGTTATTACTAAATTTTATTTTATCGGTCATAAAAGTCGTAATAACGTCAGCCACCATCAATTTTGCTACTACTGCAAATTGCAATGGTAATAGCAAAACCAGATGCATTCAATATTAAATTACGCTTAAGTGTTCTCATTTTGTTTTAAATATAGTGCTTTAAATTGAATATGAAAAATTATTGAAAAGGTTGCGCTCATCTATTGTGATGCACAAAAAGAAATAGTATTTTAGCGTTAACTATTTACTTTAAATCATTAGAAATGAGCAACGAGAAAGACGCAAAATTAAAAGCATTAAAACTTACATTAGACAAGCTTGATAAAACCTATGGAAAAGGAGCTGTTATGAAATTGGGTGATCAGGCAGTTCAGGAAGTGGAATCGATATCAACGGGCTCTCTTGGGCTAGATATTGCACTGGGAGTAGGAGGCCTTCCTAAAGGGCGTGTCATTGAAATTTATGGACCTGAATCCTCAGGAAAAACAACTTTAACCCTTCATGCGATCGCCGAAAGTCAAAAGGCGGGTGGTATTGCCGCTTTTATTGATGCAGAGCACGCTTTTGACAGAGGATATGCTGCAAAACTGGGTGTTGATATTGAAAACCTTATTATTTCTCAACCGGATAATGGTGAGCAAGCACTTGAAATCGCAGACAATTTAATTCGCAGTGGCGCCATTGACATTGTTGTGATTGACTCTGTTGCTGCTCTTACCCCAAAAAGTGAAATTGAAGGTGAAATGGGAGACTCAAAAATGGGGCTTCATGCCAGATTGATGTCTCAAGCTTTGAGAAAACTCACCGGTTCTATAAGCAAAACACACTGTACCGTAATTTTTATCAATCAACTTCGTGAAAAGATTGGGGTTATGTTTGGAAATCCCGAGACAACTACCGGAGGAAATGCTTTGAAATTTTATGCTTCCGTGAGATTAGACATAAGAAGATCCACACAAATAAAAGACAGCAATGGTGAGGTTCAAGGCAATAGAACACGTGTAAAAGTCGTTAAGAATAAAGTAGCTCCACCTTTTAAAACTGCCGAGTTTGACATTATGTATGGCACCGGTATTTCTAAGGTGGGAGAAATTATTGATTTGGGGGTTGATTATGAAATCATCAAAAAAAGTGGATCTTGGTTTAGCTATGGAGACACAAAACTTGGACAAGGAAGAGATGCTGTAAAAGCACTTTTACTGGACAACCCAGAGCTTTTTGAAGAATTGGAACTAAAAATTAAAGAAGCTATTGCCTTGTTAAAAAGTTAAAAAAAACACAATAACGCAACCTAACATCTTAATTTGCATCTACAAGTAAAGTTCCTTGTTTTTAATAAGTGGAAATCTTGTAGATGCATTTTTTTAACAGCTCACCGCTGTTTGTTTCACGTTAAAAAAGAGGAAGTTTGGCTTTAAATGAGCTCATAGAAAAATGTAAGCTAGAGGATATCAAAGCACAGGGAGAGTTGTACACACTTTATTCAAGTAAACTTTATTCTGTTTGTCTAAAATATTCTCGCAATGCAACTGAGGCACAAGACAACCTTCAGGACGCATTTATTACTATTTTTAAAAATATGAGCCAATACAAGCACAAAGGCTCCTTCGAAGGATGGATGAAGCGCATTACAGTTAATACTGTACTTCAAAAATATCGTAAAGAGCGTTTTTTTGAAATAGTGAATGAAAATCAGATTGAAGATCCTGAAATAGAAGTTGAAGAAAACAGTTTTTCTCTCGATTTTTTATTAAAATTAATTCAGGAATTGCCAGATAGGTATCGATTGGTTTTTAACTTATATGTACTCGATGACTATTCACATCAGGAAGTAGCAGAAATGCTCGGAATAACTGTAGGAACCTCAAAATCAAATCTCGCGAGAGCAAGAATGATTTTAAAAAGCAAAATAGAAGAAAGCAAACCAGCTCAAGCAAAGAGTAACTGACAAATGAACACAAAAAAGCAATTAGACCGTCTTTTCAAAGAGCAATTCAGAAATATGGAAGTGGCACCGCCACCGGCTGTGTGGGAGAACATTGCTACTGCTCTTCAAAAGAAAAAGCAAATCAAGCGCGTTGTTCCTTTATGGTATAAGCTCGCAGGTGTTGCAGCAGGTCTTTTGGTGTTTTTTAGCCTTGGAAGTATCTTTTACAATCCATCCTCATTAACTGAAGTTTCCTCAGAAGATTTTGAAACTCCGGTTCCTTCTGAAGTTGATTCTCCATTAGAAAAAGACAGTTTTGATGTAAACCAACAAGAAGTTGTCTTTCAAGAGAGTCAAGAAAATCCTTCTTCCATTAATAATGACAATTCTAAAGAGCAACAAAAAATAGTCCCTCCAGAAACTAAAAAAATGATTTCTTCATCTGAAGCAATTGTAAAATCTAATCAAAAAACGAATTCAGTTTCTGAAAATACCCAAAACCCAAAAATAAATTCAACCTCTGAATCTATTTCAGAAAAAGATATAATTGCACAAATTGTTGTGCCAAATCAAAACTCAGAGACAAATGACCTTTATGAAGTTGATTCTGTCAACAAAGAAATAGAAACCATAATTTCTGATACTGATTCACCCACTGAGTTAAAAGAAGAAAATAAAAAATCATTAATTGATTATATCGCTGAAAAAAATGAACCCGCTGTAACTGTTTCAAATACAACTCCAGAAAATAGGTGGGAAGTAGCTCCTAATGTTGCTCCTGTTTATTACAGTTCTTTGGGGAACGGTTCCTCTATTGATACTCAATTCTCTGAAAATTCCAAATCTGGTGATGTCAATCTCAGCTATGGCGTAAAAGTAAGTTATGCTATTACTGAAAAGCTAAGCATAAGAACTGGTATAAATAAGGTAGATTTAAGTTACTCAACAAATGACATTGAGTTTGCCATTGCTTCTGCTTCCGGTGGTTTACAGTCTATAGATTCTAAGAGTAAAGGATATGCTGTTGCTGTTGGAACCCGAGGAAGTTTGCAGCAGCCATCATCAAACTTACCCACAATGACTGAAGATGGAACGGTGATTGTCCCACGCAACGGTGTCATCCCCGGAACGATGCAACAGGAATTGGATTATTTTGAGATTCCATTAGAATTGAAATACAGTTTGTTGAACAAGCGTTTTGGACTCAACATAGTGGGAGGAATGAGCACGCTTTTATTAAACAGCAACCAAGTAAGCGTTTTATCTGATGGTTTTCAAACGGAAATTGGGAGTGCAAACAACTTAAACAATTTAAGTTTTAGTACTAACGTAGGATTTGGATTTGACTACAAACTTTCAAATCGATTTGTCTTTAACCTTGAACCTATGTTTAAATACCAGCTCAATCCCTATTCAGACAATAATATTGACTTTAAGCCTTTTTATCTGGGGGTTTACAGTGGTTTTAGTTACAGATTTTAGTTTAAGTTAAGTTTAATTAGTTGAATGTTTATTTTTGTTTTTTGTAATGTTTAGCAAGTAATAAACTAAAGAAAAGCTGCTCGCTGTGCCTAAAGAGTGGCTTTTTTTGATTTTTATAATTTAATGTATTGTGGGCTTTTCTAATTCCTGAAGAATGATATTTCTAACCACATCTTTTACGCTTCTTTTATTCTCTATTGAAACCTGATTAGTAAAAATAAACCGATGGCTTTTTACTCTCATCCTTCCGGGGCTACCACTAAAGAATGAATAAGAAAATCGTTTTTTATTATCGTGAAAAGTCATGGGAACTATGGGGATTTGATGGTCAATGGCGAGTCTAAAAGCCCCATCCTTAAAGGTATCCAAAATGACATTCTCATCCTCTGGCACACCGCCTTCGGGAAAAATACAAATACTCAAACCTGCTTTCAAACGCTCCTGAGCTTCGTCAAAAACTTCCTTACGGCTTTTGGCATTGTTCCTGTCAACTAAAATACAGGTGCGTTTATAAAAAAATCCAAATAAAGGAATTCTACCCAACTCCTTTTTTCCAACAAACACAAATGGGTTTTTCACAGAATAAAGCATCAGCATTATATCTGTCATAGATGTATGATTGGCAACAAACATATAGCTTTTCTTTCGCTCTGGGTACTGTTCTTTTCTAACTTTTGGAAAAAAACCCATTCCAAATAAAATGATAGTAGCCCAAAGTCTTGCAAGCACAAAAAAACCGGGATACCATTCTTTCTTTAAAATACTCACAATGAGAAATGGAAATAAAAGGATAATTGCCAAAGCAATTAAAAAATAAAACCAAATGCGCCACAAAGGGATTAAGATGTATTTTCTTAAAATCATAGACCTCAAAAATACACAATTGTATTGAGCCATATAATGAACTTATCTTGACTTTTTTCAATTGGTTAAAAAATTGCCATTTTAAGCCTGCTTTTCGTCATTTTTTCCTTCCGTAGCTCTGCTATGCAACTCAAAATTTCCTCAATCAGGCTTAAAATAGCTAATTTTCACTTCAATCAAAAAAGTCAAGATGAGTTCAAACAAAAAAAGTACCTTTGTTTCAATTCTTTTTTAGATATAAATTACCATGGCACGAATATTAACAGGCATACAAAGCACAGGCACTCCACACCTTGGAAACATACTGGGAGCTATTGTTCCCGCTATAGAAATGGCCAATCAGCCGGAAAACGATAGTTACTTGTTTATAGCAGATATGCATTCACTCACACAAATTAAAGACCCTAAAACTTTACGTGAAAACACCTATAGTGTTGCTGCTACTTGGCTTGCCTTTGGGCTTGACATCGATAAAACGGTGTTTTACAGACAAAGCGACATCCCACAAGTAACAGAGCTTTCCTGGTATTTGAGTTGCATGTTTCCTTATCAAAGGCTCACTCTTGCACACTCATTTAAAGACAAGGCAGACCGTCTTGAAGATGTCAATGCCGGTTTGTTTACCTATCCCATGTTGATGGCAGCAGATATTTTATTGTATGATGCAGAATTTGTTCCAGTGGGAAAAGACCAACTTCAACACCTTGAAATGACTCGTGATGTTGCCTCTCGTTTTCACGCAAAATATGGTGAAACTTTTGTTTTACCCGAAGCAAAAGTGCAGGAAGAAAGTATGTATGTTCCCGGGACTGATGGTGCTAAAATGAGCAAATCTAAAGAAAATACGATCAACCTCTTTTTGCCTGAAAAGCAGTTACGAAAGCAAATTATGAGTATTGAAACAGACAGTACTCCACTAGAAGAACCCAAAAACCCTGATACATGCAATGTATTTGCTTTGTATAAATTGCTTGCTTCAAAAGAGGAAATAGCGGATATGAGGGCAAACTATACCGGCGGAAATTATGGATATGGCCATGCCAAACAATCGCTCTATGAATTGATGCTAACTCGTTTTGAAAAACAAAGAACTCGATTTAATTACTTGATGCAAAACAAACCGGAACTTGAAAACACACTTCAACTGGGATCAAAAAAAGCTTCGGTAGTTGCAAATGAAGTTTTACTAAAAGTCAGAAAAAAAGTGGGGTTTTAGAAGCAATAAAAAAACCTCTCAGTTAAACTGAGAGGTTTAAACAATTATTATAAGGGGATGAGTGTTTTTATCTTTTTACGATATTAAAACTTCCCACAGTACCGTTAACGGTAGCTTTCATTACATACATTCCGGTGCTTAAACCAGACATATCAACTTTAGCATTGATATTTCCCGGTGCAACAGTAATTAATTCCTGACCCAAAACATTGAAGATAGAAACGCTCTCAATGTTTGCTTTTGCATTTATGTTCAAGATGTTTGTAGTTGGGTTAGGGTAGTAGCTAAAGCCTTCAAAAGAATTGTCTACAAGACTTAAAACAGTTCCGGTTACTTCAAAAGGAAGACCTTGTGGGTCGGCATTAGGTCCAGAATCCAATAAATCTTGCCAAACACCTGCAATAGATTGCTTAGCATTTCCAGTATTTGCTTGTCCTAATATAGCAATTGGTGGTGCCCAAGGTCCAGAAGCAAGAGAACCATCAGCATCCCAATCAAACCAATAGGTTCCGGGAGCCAATGTTAAACCAGGCGTCTCAACAGTGTTTATCATAATTGGACGGTCTGTGTTTGCTTCATTTCCTTCAGAAGCTCTGTAGGCTCCACTCCACTCTGTATTGATCATAGCACTGATAGCATCATCTCCAAAGATTACACTACTTGCAGGATCAGATGGGTCACCATCCCAAACTAACAAGGTCACACCTAACATAGTAGATGTAGTTGTAGATCCGGTTTGGTATGCATAGAAGTCAATTGAAGTAACTTCAACGTTATCAGTTAATTCCCAGTCGTCTGCAACTCTATTTCCGGCAGAAGTCTGATGACCAGCCCCAAGAGTGTTCATTCCTAAGGTAGTTGTCTGTAATAAACTTAAATCTGCTCCTCCAGAGCCTCCACCTGCAACACTAAAATACGGACCATTTGAGTAAATAACACCACCAGCTACTTGATAGTTTGTGCCAGTATTAATAACTTCTGTGTTTCCAGGTGCCGGGTTTTGATTGTAGTTTGGATCAATCTCAGCTTGTTGAGCAGTCATTTGCCCCGCAAAGGCTAATACTGCAATTGAAAATAAAGATAAAGTAATTTTTTTCATAATGTTTAAATGTTTGATTAATAAGAGTAAAAGTAATAAATATTTCTTTTAGTTCTTAATTTTTTTAATTTAATTCAAAAGACTTGCCTGGCAGTTGCTTAACCAACCCTTTTAACTCGAGGTCAAAAAGTAATGTAGTAGCCTTAAAAATGGGCATTTTGCAATCATAAGCAATTGTGTCGAGATGGGCTTTGGAGTTTTCTTTCAAATAGTTAAAAATAACTTTTTCGTCGTTATTAAGCTCAACAAAAAGCTGTTTTTGAATCACTTTAGGTCTAGTTTCATCTAGTTGCCAGTTTAAAATATAGATTAAATCTGCTGCAGAGGTTAATAAATGAGCGCGTTGTGTTTTAATAAGGTTGTTGCAGCCTTTACTTTGACTATCATTTACCCTGCCTGGTACAGCAAAAACATCTCTATTGTATGAATTGGCAAGTTCTGCTGTGACCAAACTTCCTCCTTTTTCTGCAGACTCTATAACTAGGGTCGCTTCAGAAATGCCTGCTATGATGCGATTGCGTTTTAAAAAATTGGTTCTGTCAAAATCGTCACTACTCCAGAACTCCGTTATAAAACCTCCATGATGGGCAACTTCTTTAACATACCTTTTATGTGTTTTTGGGTATATTTGATCCAGCCCATGGGCAAGGCAGGCAATGGTTTGCAAACCATTTTTAATAGCCGCTTTATGCGCTGTTATATCAACACCATAAGCAAAGCCAGAGACAATGATAGGGTCAAGCGGCGCTAACTCTTCTATCAATTGCTCACAAAAAGCACTCCCATAACTTGTGACTTTTCGGGTCCCCACTACACTGATAATTCGCTTTTTGTTTAGATTGATGTTTCCTCTTTGAAAAAAGAGTATAGGCCCATCAATACAGTGTTTGAGTTTTTCAGGGTAATCTTCGTCTTTAAAAAAACAGGTTTTAATTTTATTTTCTTCAATAAATTGAATTTCTTCTTCCGCTAAAGCGAAAAAATCTTTGCTCCCTAAGTCTTTTAACTTTAGAGTTCCTATTCCATCAATTTTAAGCAAATTGCTTTTTTTCTCCTTGAAAACAGCTTCAGGGCTTCCCGCTTTTTGAATTAACTTCTTTGCTGAGGCATCTCCCAAATTGGGCACTTTTTGCAAAACAAGAGTATAAAATAAATCGTCTTTTGTCACAATTTCCATTTGAGTATGTTATAAAAGTACAAGAAAAATTGAATTGTTAAAAACTTATGCAATTGTATATTTTGAAAGTGGAAAAAAACAGTAAATTTGTTTAAAATGAATTTATCTAATTACATAAGCGATTTACTATACAGGTATGAATGTATCATCCTACCGGGCTTGGGTGCTTTTTTAACCCAAAATAAGCCGGCATTTATTGATGACAAAACAAATACATTTTTCCCGCCAGCAAAAACCCTCTCTTTTAACAGACATTTACAGACCAATGATGGTTTGCTTGCAAATCATATTGCCAAAACTGAAAATATTACCTATGAAGCTGCACTTTTTCGCCTTAGAGCGGAAGTAAAAACGCTCAAAAGGAAACTGGAAAATGGAGAGATTGTTTTAATTCCAAATATAGGCTCGCTTAAAACAAATAAGAATTCCTATCTTGAATTTATTCCTGCAACCTCATCAAATTTTCTTACCGAAGCTTTTGGATTAAGTTCATTTGTTTCTTCAAAAGTTGAAAGGGAAATTCAAAAGAAAAAAGTGGAAGACTCTATGCTACTTTTTACCCCTCAAAAAAGAAGTATTCCTTATTTAAAATATGCCGCCATTGGGTTGCTTGCCATTGGTTTGTCAAGTATGGGAGGCCTTTATTTATATAATTCTCAAGTAACTCAGCACAATATCGTTGAAAAGCAAAAGGCAAATTCGTTGATGGAAAATCAAATTCAACAAGCCACTTTTGTAGTAAACACTCCTCTACCACCTCTCACCCTTGGAGTAAAAAAACCTGAAGGTAATTATCATCTCATAGCGGGAGCTTTTAGAATGGAAGAAAATGCACTTAGCAAAATTGAACAACTTAAAGAAAAAGGGTATCCGGCAAGAAGCATTGGCATTAATAAATATGGTCTTCATCAGGTAGTTTACAACAGCTTTGAGAACAAAAATGATGCACTCACTGAATTGCGTAATGTAAAACGTAACGAAAATCAGGATGCTTGGTTACTGGTTCTGGAATTGGACTAACACACCTATTTTCCCCCTATTATTTTTTCAATTTTTTATCACTTAACTTTAAAAGACAGTATCTTTGCATAAAAATTTTCTATGCAATCAAAAACTCCCAAAGATACACTTACCATACTCACAGATATGGTCCTTCCCAGTGAAACTAACCCAATTGGAAATATGTTTGGTGGCGAATTACTTGCACGTATGGATCGCGCCGCAAGTATTAGCGCCCGAAGACATTCTCGTCGCATAGTGGTGACCGCTTCTGTTAATCATGTTGCCTTTAATAAAATGATTCCCGTGGGTAGCGTTGTTACCGTGGAGGCTAAAGTATCTCGCGCTTTTAAAACCTCTATGGAAGTCTATATGGATGTTTGGATTGAAGACCGCGAAAGTGGTAACAGATCAAAAGCAAACGAAGCGATTTATACTTTTGTTGCCGTAGATGAAATGGGCACGCCAATGGAAGTTCCTGAAATAATTCCTGAAACCGATTTAGAAAAAGAACGTTTTGTAGCAGCCTTACGGCGAAAACAACTCAGCCTTGTACTTGCCGGAAAAATGAAGCCTAAAGATGCCACAGAACTGAAAGCATTATTTATGTAAAAATTACATTTGATAAACCCAATCTGCCGGGTTTAATTTATTTGTGTTCTGAAAAATCAGGAATTTGAGTATGGTTTTTCCGGTGATTTGATTTGTATAAACCCTTCCTATCTCTTGTCTGGTAGTTACTTTGTCTCCACGTTTTACATACACCTCATCCACATTTTGATAGACCGTGATGTAATCGCCATGTCTAATTTGCACCGCTTTATTGGCACCTCTAATCACAGTAACTGCCAGCACTTCGCCTTCAAAGGCTGAACGGGCTTTGGCGCCTTCATCAGTTGCAATTTCTACACCGCTGCTATAGGTTTTGATGTTAGGAAGTGTGGGGTGTTGTGTGGTTCCAAATCGCGTAACAACAACACCTCGCTCTACAGGCCAGGGAAGTTTTCCTTTATTGCCTGTAAAATTTGCTGCAAGTGCTTTTGCCTCAGCAGTCATAGCAAAGGTTGTACTTGTTCTTTCTTTCTTAGTAACCCCGGTTGCCTTGTTTGATTCTGCAATTGCTGCTTTAATTAAATCTTCAATTTGCTTATCGATTGCGGCTGCTACCCGCTGTCTTTCTCTTATTTGTGCTGTGTACTTGCTTTCGTCTTTTTTAAGTGTGCTCATCAATGCTTCCTGTTGTTTGCGTTCTTCCTGTAATTGATTGCGAGCAACTCTGTTTTCTTCTATAAGCACTTGTTTTTCTTTTTGCTGAACAATCAGATTTTCATTCAATTCCTGAAGCTCTTGTGTTTTTTGTTGTATTTCCTCTCCTTGTTTTTTTCTGTGATTGGCATATTGTTGCATATATTGAACCCGCTTGTATGCTTGTAAAAAACTTTCAGAGGAAAGTAAAAACATCACCCTGCTTTGATCAGATTTGCTTTTATAAGTTCTCACAATCAATTTTGCATAATCGTCTTTTAATGTTTGAAGGTCTTTTCGCAACTGGTCAATCTTTGACATATTAAAATTAATCTCTCGCGAAATAAGATTGGCTTGCTGATTGGTTACTTTAATTAAATTTTCCCTGGCTTGTATGCGACTGGAAATGTTTTCAACCTCGGTGAGTACAGACTTTTCTTTCTTTTTTGTTGAAAAAAGCAAGTTGTTGATTTGTTTTATTTCCTCTTGTATTTGCAATCGTTGCTGTTCAAGTTCGGCTTGTTTGTCAGTTTGAGATAAAAGCATTTGCCCTGTTAAAAACAGCATTCCAAAAATCAAAAAAGCTCTTATCACTACACTCATTAATCTATAGTTATTTCTTGATAGCCTCTGGGAATTCTGAACGGAAAAGTCACCACAGGATTAACATCAATGTTTCTGTAATCAAGTATTATTCTTGTTTGCCTGCTTTGCTCAATGGCGTTTAATCTTATTTCTTTTGGATAAATATGATTTCCCGCTTCTTGATAAGATATATAATCTACAGTAAGAACACGTTGCTCGTTTGGTTGTGCTACTTGTTGTGATGCCATTCTAAAATTTGCTGGATTTAGCAAAAAAATATGTTGAAATAATTCCTCTTGTTTTTTTGGCGTAAGCTTGTAATTAATATCTGTTAAAGAAACCAAATAATTTTTATCATTCAAATGAAAAACTGCATTACCTAATAAAATATTTTGTGCCATTTCAAAATCAATGTCCACTCCCAGCCAGCGACTCAATAAGCTGAAATCTCCATCAAAATACGTTTTGTCTATGGTTTCATAATAGCTCACTTTTTCTGGAGTGATGAGCAGCTTTGCCATTGTGATTCCTAAAATTGAAGCACTTACCCATATGTTTTCATCCTTTTGCATTCGTAAACTTACGGTGACGCTTTGCGAAGTATCTCCGTCATCATAATTCACTTGAACCCTTGATGCTATAGTTTTAAAGCGCGCTTCACTTTTTTTATGAAGGTCAATTAATTCCTTCGCGCTTATTCCTTTGTCAAGGGCTGTTGAAGCTTTTCTGGATGTGCCACAAGATAGTAGGAGTGTGCTTAGAAAAATAACCGTTGCAGCTTTAAAAAAGTTCATACAGAGATTTAGTTTTTTTCAAGGATTTGTTTTGCTTTATTTTCATATTCTGTTGCCTTAGAAGTATTCCCTTCTTTTTCATGCACTTTGCTTAGTTGAAGGTAAAAGTCAAGCTCCATTTGAAGGTCATCAATGAGAAAATCAAGTCCTGTTTCCAGCATCAATTTTGCTCTTGAAGTGTTTTCAAGGTTTAGGTTTGCTAAACCATTGATTAAATAAAGTAACGGCTGACTGGGAAATAAATCAAGACTTTTCCTGCTTAATTCCTCAGCCTCATTATATTTATTAAAATCAATCTGTAACAAAAGCGTGTTTTTAATCAGGTTATAATCGGTTGCATTGTTTTTTAGGCCCATTTGAAAATACTGAAGTGCTTCTTCTTTCAGTTCTTTTCCTAAATAATAATTGCCCAGTTGCACATAAACTTGGTTGTTGTTTGATTCTTTAGAAAACAGCGCGACCATTTCCTCGAGGTTTTTTTCAAAAGCCGGATTTTCATTTACAAAAAGCAAAAAGTCATTCAATACCCTAAATTTGTTTTCTTCATCGATTTCATCTGAAGCAAAAATCTTTTTCATTGAGGTTATTGCTTCATTGGTTTTTCCGTCATCAAGGTAAAATTTATACAAGGCCAAATGTGCCAAATGGGAACCGGGATTGACTTCAATTAATTTTTTCGCTGTAGCGAAAGCCGCCTCTTTGTTATTTTGCTCACTATAAAGATAAATGAGATTGAGAAAATCCTGCTCGTTTGCCGGAGTGCGATTGACGCGCTGTTCCAAATCTGAAATCTGTCCCCCGGTATCGTCGCTTTTTGAATAGATTTGTTGCCTCAATTGGTTTCTGTAGTCGTTGTTTCCCAGTTCCTGATCCAATTCGTCCAAAAGCTGCAACGCCTTGTCATACTGTTCAGTTCGTTCATAGAGATTTGCCAGGTCTTCTTTGTATTCTTTATCAAAAGGAATGAGTTTTTTAACAACATCGATGGCTTTCAGGTAATCATTGGTATTGTAATACACATCATACAATCCCTCATAAGCTTCGGGTTTACCCGGTTCCATTTGAAGGACTTTGTTGTAATTCTCCTCTGCCTTTTCCCATTGTTTTAAAAAACCATAGTTTTTTGCCATTTCATTGTAAATGACCACTTCATTAGGAGATTCTTCTGCAGCTTTATCTAAAGATTTGAGTGCGCGATCATAGTTTTCAATCCCTTTTTGTTTGAGTGCTTCAAAAAAGTGTTCTTGAAAACGGTCTGTGACCACACCTAGTTCGTCAGTAATTTCCTCTTCTACTTTTTCTTTTTCGTCTTGAGCATTAGTGAACTGTGGAATGAATAAAATTCCAAGGTATAAAAGGATCAGGTATGTAATTTTTGTTTTCAAAAAGTGGTTCTTATTAAGTAAAGCAGGAACTAATCCATTACGGAATAATCACCCAAACTCACAGAAGTGAAGTTCCCGTCAAAGATAACGTGATTCCCTATCATTGCATTGTCTAAACTGGCATTTTTAATTGTAGTGTTGGATTGAATCAAGCTATTTTTAATTGTGCTGTTCTCGACAATGCAGCCATCGCCCAAAGAAACATTAGGACCGATAGTAGCATTTTTTAAAGTCACTTTTTCACCAATATAACAGGGTTCAATAATAGTTGAATTGTTTTCGTTGATACTGCTTGAAATCAATGGTATTCGTTCTTTTGAAAGGTGATTGAGCATGCGGGTATTGGTTTCAACGGTGACATTTTTATTGCCACAATCCATCCATTCATCAATTTTTCCGGGAACGAAAACTTTTCCCTGCTCCATCATTGCTTTGATACCATCATTGATTTGATACTCCCCTCCATGGGTTAAATTGGCATCCAGCACTTTTTGCAACTCATCTTTTAAAACCGAAACATCTTTGAAGTAATAAATACCAATTACTGCAAGATTGGAAACAAAATCCTGAGGTTTTTCTACCAGACCGGTAATGTGGTTGTTTTCGCTTAAATTCACCACACCATACTGTGAGGGGTTTTGCACTTCCTTGACCCAAATGACGCTGTCAGCATTTTCATCTAACTGGAAATCTGCCCTAAAAAGCGTATCAGCATAAGCAATTACACAGGGGCCGCTCAAGGAATTTTTGGCACACATAATAGCATGACCGGTGCCTAAGGGTTTGTCTTGATAGTAAATAGTGCCTTTAGCGCCCATTGTTTTTGCGATATCCAGGAGACTTTCTTCCACTTCTTTTCCAAAATCTTCAGCAATGATAAAAGCGACTTCTTCTATTTTTCTATTTAACACTTTAGCGATGTCTTTCACCAAACGATGGACAATGGGTTTTCCCGCTACAGGAATTAATGGTTTTGGTACTGTGAGTGTATGTGGGCGAAGACGGCTTCCGCGGCCTGCCATTGGTACTATTATTTTCATTATTAAGATATTAGATTTGAGATATTAGACATAAGACTTTTATTTTACTCCGGTGCTTCCAAATCCGCCTTCGCCTCTTGATGTTTCAGAAAGCGCTTCCACTTCAGTCCACTCGGCGCGCTCGTGTTTTGCGATGACGAGTTGGGCGATGCGCTCGCCGTTTTCAATGGTGAATGCTTCGTTTGAAAGATTGACAAGTATTACTCCAATCTCTCCACGGTAATCTGCGTCAATTGTTCCGGGAGCGTTTAAGACCGTTATTCCTTTTTTAGCTGCCAAGCCACTGCGAGGTCTTACTTGCGCCTCTGTGCCCACGGGAAGCTCTATAAAGAGGCCGGTTTTCACAATAGCGCGTTCCAAGGGTTGCAAGGTGATGGCCTCCTCGATAAAGGCACGCAAATCCATTCCCGCAGAAGCAATAGTTTCATAATGTGGAAGCGGATGATTTGATTTGTTGATGATTTTTATGTTCATTTTTATTGGGAATATTTTTGAAGTGCTTGATTATTTTCCATAATGATATCTGCAAGAAGCAATTAACAACTGTTCGTCTTTGTACTTATAAACCAGTCTGTGTTCTGCGGTGATTCTTCTTGACCAATATCCTTGTAAATCGCCTTTTAAGGCTTCTGGCTTTCCTATACCTTCAAAGGGTGTGCGCATACAGCTTTTTATTAATTCATTTATGCGCTTTAGAATTTTCTTATCTACCTTTTGCCAATAAAGATAGTCTTCCCAAGAAGTTGATGACCAAATTAATCTCATTCTTCCAGAAGATCTTTTTGAATACCATTCCCTTCTTCAAGTTCTTTAATGGAGCTTAACAAAACATCTCTGTTTTTTCCTGTAAGCAAATAAGTGGTTTCTTTTAATGAATTGTATTCATCTAATGAAATCAAAACCAAGTCTTTTCCCTTTTTTCGCTTGATAACAACATCGCTTACATCATTGACAACTTTGTCAAACCAATGTTTTAAGTTAGCTCTAAACTCTGTATAATTTACTGTTTCCATTTTGCAAAGATACTGTAAAGTACTTAAAAGCGTACGTTTTATTTTTTAATTCGTAAAAGTTGCTGAACCGCTTGTTTTTCCTGTATGAGTACCAAAGTTAAAAAAGCAATCCATAATGGGATGGTGAACTCATAAGTATTTCTGAAAATATAAAAACAAACTCCAGATAAAACAATAGAACCGAAGAAATACAAACTTATTTTTTTAATCGCATAGGGAATGGGGAAATATTTTTGACCATAATAAAACGAAAGCAACATCATGGTACCGTAAGCCGCCACAGTTGCTATGGCCGATCCCATAAAACTCATGGTGGGAATGAGGATAAAGTTGACCGCAAGTGTAATAATCGCACCCACAATTGAAATATAGGCCCCAAACTTTGTGCGGTCTGTAACTTTATACCAGACAGAAAGGTTGTGATAAATTCCCAGGCAAAAATTGGCCAGTAGAATCAGAGGCACAATTTGCATTGCCTCCCAGTAATCGCTGTCGCGAATGAGGATAATTTTCAATACATCTGCAAAAACAACCACGGTAATTAAAATAATGGAGCCAAAAGCAATAAAATAGCGAGTTATGAGCGCATAAGTTTCAGGGGCGTTTTTTTCTTTTGCCTGACTGAAGAAAAAAGGTTCGATTCCCAACCGGAACGCTGTTGCGAAAAGAGTCATGAAAATGGCCAATTTGTAGCAGGCGGCATAGGCACCCACAGCTTCATCAGCGATATCGGCGGGGAGCAACCATCCTAAAAGAATTCTGTCAAAAGCCTCATTTACGGCAAATGCAATGCCCGCAATTAAAACAGGAACTGCATACCGCATCATTTCCTTCCAAAGCGGTTTACTGAATTTATAAATTGTTTTAAAGTAAAATGGCAGCAACAATATAAAAGTAATCGCACTTGCCACCACCATGGATAGGAAAATGTATGAAATTTGGTAATCCTCAAGGTATAATTTCCCCCAAAATCCATCAGATGCCAGACGGGGGAGCGCAACAAGGAAAAACACATTTAGTCCAAGATTTACAGCTACATTGAAGATTTTAATAATCGCATAGCGCACAGGTTGCTCGTTGGCACGCAACCACGCAAAGGGTATAATCACCAATGCATCCAGCGTAAGCACAAAAATCGTAAAGGTGATATACTCCACAGGAATACCTGAAAGTGTAGAGAGTCCGTTTCTAAAAGTAAACGCAGCAACTAAAAACAGCAGCGAAGTAAAGATGAGTGAAATGGTTGCTGTTGAAACAACCGTATTCTTATCTTCTTCTTTGGTGAAAAACCTGAAAAAGGCCGTTTCCATTCCATACGCCAGGATAACGTTAAAGAGGATGATCCACGAGAAAATGATAGAGATTTCACCATATTCACTTGTGGGAAGCACCGCAGTGTAAAGCGGCACCAAAAGAAAACTCAGCATTCTGGGCAATACCGTTGCCAGACCGTAAATAAAAGTGTGTTGAAAGAGTTTTTTTAAAGCCGTCAAAAGCAAGGATTGTTAGAAACGATAAATGTATTTAAAACGACTTAGTTCCACAAAATTTTATGGATTAGTTATCACCCGGTTTTGAAGACGGATAGGCGACTTCATCTTTTTCACTAATGTTTTCGATTTTGAAATAGAAAATCTTATTATCCTTTTGGTATTGAATCACTGCTTCATTGGCTTTTAGCTCAAAAGGGATTTCCGAAACCAATGACGGTCTGGGATTGTCCATTTCCTTAACAGGATTGCTGTCTAATACAACATCTTCTTTTGGTTTGTCAACGAAAGTAGCAAGGTATTCATTGGAATTTTGCTGGTTTTGTTTGAGCTCCTCTTCTTTTCCTCTGAAGTATATTTTTTGGATAAGCACACCCTCTGAAATTTCAGAGAATATGAGCGTTAAATGAATTCCTTTGCCGGCTTCCTGTGTGCCCCCAAACCATTTTTGAAAGCTTACCTCTGCAACTTCAAAGGGTGGGTTTTCCTGAAGTACCATTTTATTGCTGTTGCAGGAAAAAATGAAAATGGATAGGATTGTAAATGTGAATAGGCGCATAGGTTTCGTTTTTAGTCAGCATAACTCAAATGATATGCCATAAAGGTATTGAAAAACTCTTAGGTTTTATCATTCACACTCGGGACTGATAGGGTTATAAGTTTGCTGGAAAATTAAAATTTATAACCAAGTCCTAAAAATGCTGTTGTTCCTTTAGCGGCAGTCAAATCACGCGTAGTATTTTTTGCATTAAAATAGGGTATCAATAATTTTAAATACAGTTTTTCTCTCAAATTGTAATTTGCCCCGGCTCCTAAAGTCCATAAAAACAAGCCGCTATTATCTATATTAGTTGAAGAATAATTATCTATTCCAAAACCAAAACCAGCTTGACCATAAGCTTTCCATTTTTCAAGATTGAGGAAGTATAATTGTCCTGTTGCCAAAATACCATATGAATGTATAGTTGTACCAGAATCATTTTTAATGATTGTATTGTTTGAACTATAAAAGTTTGTGGCAACTGAAAAGGTTTTAGTAGTAAAAAATTCAAACCCAGCAATACCTATTATACCAAAATCACTGGAGTCACCTGTTGTTAAGTAAGGAGCTGCTTGAAGAAAAATATCCAAATCCCCTTTTTTATTTTGACTATAAAGAGTTACCATTAGAAGGAGAGCAAGAGTTGAGAGAAAAGTTTTTTTCATTGATGTTGGTTTTTGTTAGTTTCATCCAATTCGTCAAAAATGATTCCAAAAATTTCTAGCTAAAAAAGAAACCCTCTCAGGGTTTTGAACCCTGAGAGGGTTGAATAATTATTCTAATATTTCACTCGTCCTAATTGTTCAGCACTTCGTTATTGAGAAAATTTGGCTTCGCCTAATTGTTCAGCGCTTCCGCTCCACCAACAATTTCAAGAATTTCATTGGTAATGGATGCTTGTCGTGCTTTGTTGTAGGACAATTTAAGTGCGTCTCTAAGCTCGGTCGCGTTGTCTGTTGCTTTGTGCATCGCGGTCATACGTGCACCATGCTCACTAGCTACAGAATCTCTGATGCCTGTAAATAGCTGTGTCTTTAAACTTTTTGGAATCAACTGCTCAACAATTTCTAATTTTGAAGGCTCAAAAATATAATCCTGATTTTTCATTGAAGGCACTTCTTCAGTCGTTTCCATAGGAACGATAGGAAGGAATTGCTCTTTAGCCACAATTTGGGTAGCCGCATTTTTAAATTGGTTATAGACCAAAATTATCTTGTCATACTTCCCGGAAGTGAACGATTCCATCAACTTTTCAGCAATTATAGACACGTTTTCAAAGTTCAGATCCTCAAATATTTCATTGTTGTTTTCAGCGATGGTGTGGGTTTTCTTTAAAATGTCATTCCCCTTTTTACCCAAGGTGAAAAAATCAACTTTTTTGCCCTGAAAACCGGCAGCAATTGTTTTTGCTTCCTTAACAATGTTTGAATTAAATGCGCCGGCAAGCCCTCTGTTTGAAGTAATGGCAACAATCAAGACACTTTTTACTTCGCGTTGATCGGCATATTTACTTCCGCTGTCACCTTCCAGTGTGGCACTAAGACTTTGTAATAATTGCGTTAATTTATCAGCATAGGGACGCATTGCGGTAATGGCATCTTGCGCTTTCTTCAGTTTTGCAGCAGATACCATTTTCATGGCACTGGTAATCTGCATCGTTGAAGATACTGATGTAATCCTGTTGCGTATTTCTTTTAAGTTTGCCATTTTATTATAGTATCAAGTATTGAGATGTGAGTATTGAGACGTATCTCATCTCTCAATACTCACGTCTCAAATCTAATTGTATTTCGCTGAAAGCTCCTTTGCAACATTTGCAAGTGTGTCCATCACCTCATCGGTTAATTTACCTGCTTTGATATCGTCAAGGATGTTTCTGTGCTTAGCGTTCAGGAATTCGATGTATTGAGTTTCAAATTCTTTTACTTTATCAACAGGAACACTTCTCAACAAGTTTTTAGAACCTGCATAAATAATCGCCACCTGATCTTCAACGGTAAACGGACTTGCTTCCGCTTGCTTTAAAATTTCAACGTTGCGCTTTCCTTTTTCGATAACGTTCATTGTTGCAGCATCAAGGTCTGAACCAAACTTGGCAAAAGCTTCCAGTTCACGATACTGTGCCTGGTCAAGCTTTAATGTACCCGCTACTTTCTTCATCGATTTAATCTGAGCGTTACCACCCACACGTGATACTGAAATACCCACGTTAATCGCCGGACGAACACCCGCATTAAATAAATCTGATTCCAGGAAGATCTGACCGTCTGTAATCGAAATTACGTTGGTAGGGATATATGCAGAAACGTCACCGGCTTGTGTTTCAATAATGGGTAATGCTGTTAACGACCCACCCCCTTTTACTTTGTCTTTTAAAACTTCCGGAAGGTCGTTCATGTTTGCTGCAATACTGTCATCATTGATGATTTTAGCCGAGCGCTCCAACAATCTTGAGTGTAAGTAGAAAACGTCACCTGGATAAGCTTCACGTCCCGGAGGTCTTCTTAAAAGAAGGGATACCTCACGGTATGCAACTGCTTGTTTTGATAAATCATCATAGATGATCAATGCGGGACGACCTGTGTCTCTGAAATATTCACCAATTGCAGCACCGGCAAAAGGAGCATACACCTGCATCGGGGCAGGGTCACTCGCATTTGCAGCAACAATAGTGGTGTATGCCATAGCGCCTTTGTCTTCAAGGACTTTGGCTATGTTAGCAACGGTTGATGCTTTTTGACCAATGGCTACATAGATACAATAAACCGGTTCACCGGCATCATAAAATTCTTTTTGATTGATAATGGTATCAATACAAACGGTAGTTTTACCGGTTTGACGGTCACCAATCACCAATTCACGCTGACCTCTACCCACGGGAATCATCGCATCAATGGCTTTGATACCGGTTTGAAGTGGCTCTGTTACGGGCTCTCTGTAAATTACACCGGGCGCTTTGCGTTCAAGAGGCAATTCATAGGTTTCACCAACTATAGGCCCTTTTCCGTCGATTGGAATACCGAGTGTATCCACTACACGTCCTGTGATTCCTTCTCCCACTTTGATAGAAGCGATGCGTTGTGTACGTTTTACGATAGAGCCTTCTTTAATTGCTTTTGAAGGTCCTAAAAGTACCACCCCAACATTGTCTTCCTCGAGGTTAAGTACAATACCTTCCAAACCACCGCCAAACTCTACAAGTTCGCCATATTGAACATTTGAAAGTCCATACACGCGGGCAATACCATCACCCACAGTTAAAACAGTTCCTACTTCATCAAGGGAAGCTGATGCTTCAAATCCTGAAAGTTGTTTCTTTAAAATTGCTGATACTTCAGCCGGTTTTACTTCTGCCATTGTATTAAAATATAAAGTTAAAGTCGTCTAAGACGCTTTTTTAATTATATGCTTGCTTAAATTCTTTTCTCAATTCTTCAAAATTGTTTGCAATACTTGCATCATATTGTGTATCGCCTACGCGTAAAACAAATCCTCCAATAATTGCCGGATCTACTTTGTTGATTAAAGTCACCTCTGTTGCTCCGGTAAGTTCTTTTACTTTAGCTAAGACTTTTTGCTCCAAAGCTTCGTCAAGAGGAATTGCTGATGTTACAACTGCTTCAACCGCATTGATGCTTGTGTTGTAAAGTGAAATATAATTTTCGGCAACTTTTTCCAAAAGACCTCCTCGTTTGTTGTCAATCAAAATGTCCATCAGACTCAAAACAGCTTCAGAGGAATTACTGAACACTTCTTTTAAAACAGTACGTTTTTCTTCTTGTTTTATCAAAGGGCTTTTCAACATCAATTGCAATTCTTTACTTCCTTGAAGGGTGTTCAAAACGTCTTTCATTTCAGCAAAGGTCTCTTTTGAAGAACCATTATCTGAGGAAAGGTCTAAAACTGCTTTTGCGTATCTTATGGCTGCTCTGCTCATGAGTTGCTTAGTTTAGTGTTGCTTTTCCTAACATATCCTCTACAAGTTTTTCTTGCTGGCCTTTGTTAGATAATTCTTGCTTTACAACTTTTTCTGCAATTTCTAAAGAAAGTGATGCTACCTGACCCTTCAGTTCGGCAATAGCAGCTTTTTTCTCGCTTTGAATGGCTTCCTGAGCCTGAGCAATCATTTTATCTGCTGTTTGTTTTGCATCCTCTTTCGCGTCAGCGATCATTTTATTTTTCATATCGCGTGCGTCTTTCAACATCGCTTCGCGTTCTGCACGGGCTTCTTGCAATATTCTTTCATTGTCTGCCTGAAGGTTTTCCATTTCACGACGAGCAGCTTCAGCAGCAGCAAGGGCGTCTTTAATAGATTCTTCACGAGAACTTACTGCGCCTAGAATAGGTTTCCAGGCAAATTTCTTTAAAATAAAAAGGAGTATAAGGAAGGTGATTGCCGTCCAAAATACCAATCCAAATCCGGGAGTTACTAAATCCATTTCTAATTTTTTTTAATCATTTAAATTTTTAAAAACACAGAAGCAACCAACCGTTACTTCTGTGCTTTTTGATTTTTAACCTTGTAACAAGGCAACAACAACACCAAATAATGCAACCGCCTCAACGAAGGCTGCAAGAATAAGTGCAGATGTTTGAATCTTACCTTGGATTTCAGGTTGACGAGCCATAGCTTCCATAGCCGACCCACCAATACGTCCGATACCCATTCCAGCTCCAATAGCTGCTAAACCAGCTCCAATAGCTGCGATTCCTGTAATAGTCATAGTATAAAATTTAAATTAATTAATGGTGTTCATGTTCTTCTGTTGCCATTCCAAAATAGAGGGCTGACAAGATGGTAAATATATAAGCCTGAATTGCTGTAACAACAATCTCAATTACTATAATAAATAATGAAAAAGCCACAGATACAGGCGCAATTGCAACCGTATTAAAAATAAAAATGAGCGACATTAATGCCAGAATTATAATATGTCCTGCAGTGATATTTGCAAAAAGACGAATCATAAGAGAGATGGGTTTTGTAAACATTCCCACAATCTCTATGGGCATTAAAAATATTTTCATTGGGACCGGAACTCCGGGCATCCAGAAAATGTGCTTCCAGTAGCTTTTGTTTCCACTAAATGTTGTAATGATAAAAGTGAACGTCGCCATTGTTAATGTAAATGCAATATTTCCGGTAAGGTTGGCTCCATTTATGATTGGGATTAACCCAAAAATATTATTTAGCCAAATAAAGAAAAAGACCGTTAAAAGGTATGGCATATAACGTGCATACTTTTTCTCACCAATCATTGGTATGGCAACTTCATCTCTAATAAACAGGACTAATGGTTCTACAAAACTGGCAATCCCTTTAGGAATAAAATTTTCAGATTTTTTGTATTTTCTGGCAGCTCCAATAAATATTAAGAACAATACCAACATTGAAACCCACATCATAAAGACGTTTTTAGTGATGGAGATGTCAAGCGGCTTGGTGGTATTTGCCGGATAACCGTCTTCGCCTTTTACTAATGTATCTTCACCAGGATTGAGTTGATAGATTTTCTCTTTGTAATTCACAAATTTTCCGCCGTTTCTTTCAACCACAACATTTCCGTAATAATCGTGATCAAAGGCAGATGACATAAAGGTTGTGAGGCCATTATCAGTCCACAAAATGATAGGAAGAGATATAGAATATTTCTTTTCGCCTATTTCAATAATATGAAACCCATAAGCATCTTTAACGTGATGCATAATCATGCTCTTGGGGTCAAATTTATTTTCTTTTTCATTTTCCTCTAATAGAGTTTCCTCTAATGCAGAGCTTTCGTTTTGCGAATAGGAAGCAAATGAAGTCACTAAAAATATTCCTAAAAACAGTGTTCTTATAGCACTTAAGTTCATGGGTATCATTAAGGTAATAATGCGTTTCTGAAAATCGGTGCAAATGTAGTAATACTAAATGAATTGTCAAACAATAAAATACAGGTTTATTTCTCTTTGAGAAAAAGTGTGATGTTGACAATTTCAAAAGCCAAATAAAGAAAATAAGGGATGAAGAAATTAAACACTTCCAAGATTGCATTTTCATTAGGTTTTAACAAAACCGGAAGTAAAAAAACGATACAAAGAATCATCTTTAAAAGTGTCGCCCCCATAAAAAGAGGAAAGATTTGTGTTTTACCTGCCGCGTGTTTAAAATTTACAATCGTATAAACAATTAAAACCGTGATAAAGTGAAATCCATAGATAGCATAAAGCGGCAATATGAGTTCAACATCTTCAAAAAAGTGAAAAGAGATATACCAATGAATTGCAAATAACAACAAAGTAAAGAGGAGCAAAAGCATCACAAAGGTAACTTCCCTTTTTAGGAATAATGGATTCATTGAGTATCTTTTTTTGAATTGGATAAGAGTTGCCTAATAGCAGCAAAAATAGCGATTAAAACGGAAAGTAGTGAAAGTCCGGCTGTGAGTATGGGTTTTTTAGTTTCAAAATAATCGTCGAGGAGGCTTCCACAATAAGTGCCCACACCGATAATAGCAATCATTTGAAATGCAATCCCAGAGTAAACGGCATAATTGCTAAACGCTTTGCTCTGTTTTTTGCTTTGAGCTTCTTTCTTGTCTTTCAAAAAGGTGGTTTTGAGATTTTATCGATTCCTCATTTTCTTCCTTCTTTTCAATCATTTGCTTTACAGAGCCTTTCATTACACAAGTTGCATTAAAAGCAGCACCCGGTTCAATAGCAAGTTTTCCTGCAACGACATCGCCGTCAACTTGAGCCGTAGCTCTTAAAGTTAAGGTGCCCGAAATAGTCATATTCCCGGAAAATTTTCCTTCAATATCTGCATTTTCACATTCCAATGTACCTTTTATAACACCGGTTTCACCTAAAACAACTTTTGAGGGAGTTTTCACATTGCCTTGAATGTTTCCATCAATGCGCATGCCCGATTTTGAAACAAGATCGCCTGTGATTGAGGTTCCTTCAGTAATTCTATTTTGTTGATTTCCAACAATGGCGGGGGCTTTGGATTTTTTGTCTGTGAACATTTTAATTGATTTTGTCGTTATACAATTCCAAATTTTTATGCACTTGAATTACGGCATAATTGGGTGAGGATATTTCAATATAGGGTTGATTTAACTTGTATTTTTTGTTTTCTTTTAGGGTTTCTGCAAATCCTCTGGCACCTTCTTTACTGTAAAGACCGTGAACAACAACAAACACTTTAGATGCATTGTAATAGTCAATTGAGGTGTCAAGGTAATTGAATTTTAATTCATCAATTGCAGTGTCTAATTTGTCTTTGAGAGCCATTGCCTCTTCTCTGGATGAGACCTCAAATTCATAGATGAGTTTCCAACGTTCAGAGTCGTTGTTGGCTTCAAAGTCAAACTTTTCTATTTTGGGTAACTGGGCGTGAAAAATGTTATTGGCTTTTCTTCCTTCTTCAGAATTGGGATAATTAAGCGAAATAAAATTGATTGCATTTTTATATGCTTCAAAGCCATCTTGCCTTCCAATTGCTGTTGCTTTAAGCAATTCAAACTTTGGCACTAATGGATCTCCCACATACATATTGATATAGCGATCTGCCATAGTTATCACTTCACCATACTGCTGGTCTTCAAAAAGATGGTATAGTTCAAAATATTTAAATTCCGGACTTGTTTCATCGGCTCCCAGTTGTGCGCCGGGGTTTCTTATAAATTCTGCATAGCGAGAATCCGGGTGGTTTGAAACGATGTCATTTTTGTATTGTTCTACTTTAGCGTTATCTCCCAGAAGTTCATATGTTTTATACAAATGATATTTTGCAGGAACCACAAGTCGCTCATCAGGCTGATAGGAAAGCAGCGTTTCAAGACGGTTAATTGCCAGATTGTATTCACTAAACTTTTCTTTGTAGATGAGTCCCAATTGGTAATAGGCCATATCTCTGTCTCTTGTGATACTGTCAATTACTTTTTGGTCACTTGGGATTTGTGCCAGATAAGTTTCAGGTAAAAAGGCCTCCCCTGTTGTAAATTCTTTTTTGGTTGCTGCCAGTTCATCTTGTGCATCACCAGAATCTAAAACAACCGTTTTATTTGACCTGCGCCAATCGTCTTCCAGTTTCCTGTCTCCCCATTGCCTTCTAAACTGTTGCTTACCAAAAGCAGCAGCAGTTGTATTATAGAAATAAAATGTTCCTCCTGCCTCAGTTGCATCTCCTTTGTTACCACCTTTAAAAAACTCATTGCTTCTAAATCCTTCTTCTGATTTTACTAGCGCCAAAGAATCTGCAATGGCTTTTTCTTTTAGCTGAGTTGTATATGCGGTAAAATAAGCGAGTCTCTCTCCTTCACTCATTTTGACAATATTCAACACACTGTCATTGACTTTAGCAACCGTTTCATACCTGATGACATCTTCAAGATTGTCTCTTTTCTTTTTAATCTGGCGATGCAGTTTGGTGTTTTCAACCAGGCGCTGGAGGGTGCTGTCAAAATAATCGCCCGCCATCTTGTACTCAGCTTTGTCAAAATAAATATCTCCAAGAGCTTCATAATTAAAGGCCTGAAGTTTTTGATTTTGTCTAAACTCTTTGATTGATGTGTTGTATGCTACAATTGCAGCATCAATTTCATCTGTTTTTGTGTAAAATTTTCCTCTTTGATGGTGAATGATATCAAGGAAGGGTCTGTTTTCTCTGTCTTCTGCAAGTTTTTCAAGCTGCTCTTCTAGCAACACTTTATCTCCTTTTTCATAATCAAAGTTTTTGATTTTTTCCATTTTGGCGTTAATCATATACGTTCTGGGAGATTTTCTATTGAGGGCAATGACTTCATCAAAAGCTATATTTGCACTGTCTTTTTGATTTAAAAGGTTGTAGAGTTGTCCTTTTATGTAGAGGAGTCTTCCTTTTGTTTCATTGTTTTTAGTAAATTTTGCAGCGTTTTTTATATGAACGACCGCACTATCTGGTGATTCAAGATTGATATAGGCTTGTGCCATCATTGCAGAAGCATCTGCAAAGTCTTCATCCTCAAGGTTTGCTTCTTCAAATAGTTCTTTTAGGTTTTCAATGGCTACATCTTCATTTTGAAGTCTAATGTTTGTTTTTTCTCGCCAAATTTTAGCAGTATTCACACTGTTGCTTGTGGGGTATCTGTGAAGTATAAAATTAAACGCCTCAATGGCGGGGATAAATCTGGATTCAAAATATCTCGATTTCCCTAAAAGCATATAAGCTTCATCTATTTGAGGGTTGTGTTCTTTTCCGTTGAAGTAGAGAGAATGCTTTTGAATGGCGATAACGGCTTTGTCTTCAGCGCGTTCAAAATCTGTGTTTCTTGTTTCGCCAGGTAATTGTATTTCTTCCTTAACTTGAATGAGTTCAATTGGCAGAATCTCAAAATAATCGTCTTTCATGGTTTGAGCGAGACTTCGCTTACCCTGTTCCAAGGCCAGGTTCCCATTGTATAACGCATTGAATTCTGCATTGACTGCCCGATAATTTCTTGTCATAAATGTGCTTTTCTTTCGGGAGCAAGAGGAGGCTACCAAAATCAAGACAAGAAGTACTGCTGAAAATTTATAAATGCCCTTCAAATCAAATAGTGTTTTTTATATGATAACTAACTAAAAATCTTAGTATTTAGTATGTAAAAATTTTAGCGAGGTGTAAAAATACGTTTCTTTTTGAAAATATTAGAAATGTAAGCTTAAAATTTGAAGTTAATGCCGGTTTGATTAAAATTATAAAGTTTATAAAAGTAATGCTTCATATTCAATCAAGATTGTATTTTTGCAAAAAAAAGCATGTCAAGACTACATACCCTTACCGTCAAGAAAATCCTAAAGGAAACTCCCGAGGCTGTTTCGATTCATTTTGAAATTCCTCAAAATTTGAAAGACACTTTTCGCTTTAAAGCCGGGCAATACCTCACTTTGGAGACATCCATTGAGGGAAAAAAAGTGAGAAGGGCTTATTCGCTTTGTTCTACTCCGGAGAGTGGTTTCCATTCGGTAGTCGTTAAAGAAGTTCAAGGTGGTCATTTTTCTGTTTATGCCAATAAAGGTTTGCGCGAGGGAGATACTATTGATGTGCTTCCGCCGGAAGGCAACTTTATTTTTGAACCACACCCAAACAATAAAAATACCTATGTTGCTTTTGCCGCCGGAAGTGGAATTACCCCAATCATATCGATACTAAAAACCGCTTTAGAACAAGAGCCTGAAAGTAAATTTTTACTGGTTTACGGAAATAAATCCCCTGAAGATACCATTTTTATGAAGGCTTTAATGGATTTGCAACAAACATATCAAGACAGGTTTTTTCTGGAGTTTGTCTTTAGTAGAAAAGAAGTTGATGACTACCAGTTTGGCCGAATAAGTAAAGCTATTACAAACTATTTTTTAAAAAATAAATACAAAGAATTAAACCCTTCATCATATTTTCTTTGTGGTCCTGAGTCAATGATTGCTGAAGTGAAATCAACTTTAATTGAGAAAGGTGTCGCTGAAAATAGTATTCATTTTGAATTGTTTACAAGCTCTGTTGAACCTGAAGCTTTAGTAAGCTCGGAAAACGGCACAACAACGCTTACCGTTTTTCTGGATGACGAAGAAACTAGTTTTGTAATGCCACAAAACAAAACAGTGCTTGAAGCGGTTTTAGAAAAAGACCTCGATGCACCCTATTCCTGTCAGGGAGGTATTTGCAGTACCTGTATTGCCCGCATTAAAGAAGGAGCGGCCACAATGCGCAAAAATCAAATCCTTACAGATGGCGAAGTGGCTGAAGGATTGATTTTAACCTGCCAGGCACAGCCTACTACTCCTGTTTTGAAAGTGGATTATGATGATGTTTAGTCCTCCCCCTAGCCCCCTCCAAAGGAGGGGGAAGAGATTAATTTAATTAGAAATTGTTGAGAGACTTTATCTTTGTAATACCTTCAATAATCTGTCAAAAATTTGCTGAGGAGAAATGGTTTTCATTACATTTTCATAGCCTTTAGGTAGTTTATTCCCATAGACTGAAGTGGGAATCAACGGAAATTGATTTCTATCTGCCAGGAGCGCATTTTCCAGCGGTTGACCAAAAGGATAAAACCCGGCATAAGGATGGGTGACTCCCCAAATCGTTATGGTTGGCACTCCATAAATCGCTGCCAAATGTGCATTGCCACTGTCCATTGCCAACATCCCATCAAGATTTGAAATGACTTCCAGCTCCTGTTCAAAAGAAAGTGTCCCTGCTAAGTTTGTAGTTGTTGTGTATTTTTGGGTAAGTGTATTTAGCAAGGCTTCTTCGTGCTTTCCTCCACCAAAAAGAAAAATTTGTGTTTGTTTTTCAGCATCGAGCTTTGCAATGACTTGTTCCATCAATTCAAGCGGATACATTTTTCCCACATGTGCCGCAAAAGGGGCGATGCCAATATGTTTTGTATAAGTATTGTCAAAAAGTGGTATTATTTTTTCGGGAATCTCTTTCTTTAATGGAAATTGGTGTTGTTCTAAATCTATTGGAAAGCCCAACTCTTCAAAAACAGCTGCATATCTTTCAAAAGTGGATTTCAGGGGTTTGAATTGTTTGTTATTTGTTCTCGTGAGTGCTTTTTTTTCGGCTCTGCCTTTGTCAATTTTGACCACAGGAATACCCTTGAACATAAAATATCCCCCCAAAACGTTTGAACGCAATACATTGTGAAGGTCTGCAACACCATCGATTCCTTCTTTTTTTAATGTGCTTGCCAATTTTAAAAGTCCGGTGAATCCTTTGTGTTTCTCTTTTACCTCAGCGGGATAGAAGTTTACATTGGGCAATTCATCAAACAGCGGTTTGTGAAAGGGTTTAGACAAAACGGTAACCCGTAAATGAGGATACGTAGCACACAAAACTCGCAATACCGGCACACACATCGCCACATCTCCCAAAGCGGAGAGACGGATGACGAGGAGGTGTTTCGGGTTTGTGGTTTCTCGTTTCAAGTTTTTTGTTTCAAGTTTAGTTAGAAAGTCTCCCGCAGATAACGCGGATTTTCGCAGATTTTTTGGTTCAACTTTTATACAACTATGCCAAAACCTTATGAATTTTTGAAATTTGGTGCTTGGTGCTTGGAATTTGATTTTTGAAGATATTTCAAACAAATATAACTATTACTATCTGTTGTCTATCTTCAATTTTATTTCTTCCTCAAAACAGGATTCATCTCATCGTCATTGTACATTTTCATTTGTTTATACACCTTCATGTACTTTTCGCCTTGAGCGATATCTTCCAGCAATTGGTCAATGGCGGTGGACAAATCGATGCGTTGTTCCAAAAGGACATCGAGTTTTTCTTTGCACTTCAAGCGATATTCCGGTGATGCATCGGCTCTGTTTGCTTCTTCATCCATGTGAAAGATTTTTAAAGCGAGGATAGAAAGACGATCCACTCCCCACGCCGGACTTTCAGTATTGATTTTTGCATTTTTCTTTACTTCCACATGCTTGTATTTGTCCAGAAAAAAGCTGTCAATATATTCAACGGTATCTGTTCTGTCCTGGTTGGAGGCATCAATCTGGCGTTTTAGTTTTAGCGCTACAACAGGGTCAATATTGGGGTCGCGAATGATGTCCTCATAATGCCATTGCACCGTGTCAATCCAGCATTTTCTATAGAGTAAATGCTCTATGAGCTGTGCGTTTTTATCATATGGGTTTACAAAGTCTTGATCAACCGTGTTGATGATGTGGTATTTGTTGATGACTTCCCGGAATATTTTGTTGGCTTTTTGTGTGAACATGGATGGTATTGTTAATAGTTAATCCTCCCCCTAAATCCCCCTCCAAAAGAGGGGGACTTTTAAGGTTTCTGTTTTTATATTTTCTTTTCTTTTAACACTTTTCTAAACAATGCAAATACTCAAAAGTGGTGATTGCTTTGTGGTTTCTGTTTTCGGTTTTATCGGCTTTGAAGCGTTGGTATTCTTTTGTTTTTAATGTGTAATTTCCATAGCGTTTCATAATGGTTTTTACTTCTTCCTCTGTC
Organism: uncultured Flavobacteriaceae bacterium; assembly: GCA_963977065.1. Lineage (GTDB taxonomy): Bacteria > Bacteroidota > Bacteroidia > Flavobacteriales > Flavobacteriaceae > Planktosalinus. The sequence goes on from CAXBNF010000001.1 coordinate 158,718, forward strand.
ATCAAGCCCTCATTGTTATAACTTAAAAATACCCAACGAAATTGTGCGTTTTTTATCAGTTCTTCAAAGGATTTTGTGACTTCGCCTTTTTTGCAATACTTGCTTTTTTCATAGGAGCGTAAACCGGTTTTGCCTTGTGGCACAAAGGTATCATATTTTGCAATGGTATTCAAAAGATGGTAATTGGCCCCATATTGTCTTGCGTTGTAGGGAGGGTCAAGATAAAGAATGTCGCCGCTTATTTTTTTTATCAAGGTGTTGGCGTCTTCTTGAAAAACAAGATGTGGGTTTGGGGTTTCTGTAAAGCGTGCGGGTTCTAAAACCAAAGATTTTGCAGCGCTTTTTTTAATTTTTTTTAGGTAAGCACCATATACAGAAGCCGTGTTTGCCACTTTATCGGCGCTTTCTATGAGCGAGGCTAAAAGAAAATAATACAATTCCTCTTGAATTTTTTTTTCCATCTTCCATTGTTCAATCTGATGGCGCATGGCATCAATTTTTTTACCATTTGCTTCAGAAAAATAGAGCCTTCCGGCGGAACCGTTTTCAGAATAGTTTTCAAATATAAAGCCTTTTATTCCGGGGAGCAAGTTTAGATTTTCTATGTGCTTTTCATAATCTAAAGACGTGTGATTACCGATGTAATTCTTGAGTAAAATATAGCTGTAAAACTCGATATCATTAGCAATAACTTGTTTTACAAGTGGTTTAAAATTTCTTCCCACCGCACCGGTGCCGGCAAAGAGGTCACAAAAAACGGCATTTTCTAAAGGAATGCTTACAGATTCAGAAATGCATTCTAAAATCCAGGGGTTGAGTTTGTGTTTGGAGCCGATGTAATTCATTGTGTTACCCAAATAATATCTGAAAGCGCCATTTGATTTTCAGAAAATTTCAATGTTGTAAGTTGTTTGGGTTCAAAAGTAGCAACATAATTGGAAATGGCTTGTTGTAGAAGTAAAATTTCTGCTTTGAGTTTCCAGTGATTTCCGCTTTTGTCATAAACGATAATAAACAAACGATTGGCCAGGTGTTTTCTTCCTTGCTGACTTTGGTTGTTATAAAGCCAGTAGAGCAGTTGTTCTTTATTTGCTTTCGCGTAAGCAAAACCCTTACCAAAACCTTTGGGAAAAACAGACGTTTTATGGTCAAATGGAATGTTATGGATGGAAAAATCTGTTAGCTTGTCTTTATTGTTTTTGGTTGGAATCACTTGAGGAAGTGAACAAAAAACACCCTCTACCGCCACCGAGCTCCAGAAATTATACCAGCGATTAATGGCATAGTAAAAGGCCTCCTCCTTATTGAGTTTATATAGTTCAACCACAGCTGCAATCTCCTTAATTAAATCGTCCCAGTTTTGAGTAGTGTAAATGAAATTTGTATAGACATCCCATTGATCACTTTGTTTTCTAAGCCATTTGTATGGATACTTCCAGCGTTTTCTGAGTTGGGTTTCTATGTCTCTCCAATTCGTGTTCATCATAAAAAAAGAATGATAAAGGGCAGAACTAAAAACGACCAAAGGAGTACTTCTTTAAAAAAAAAATCACTTTTCTTTTCAAAATAATTGGCAGTTAGTATTGAAAAAGGCATTGCTATAAAAAGTAATTCTGAACTATTTTTTTCAGGTGTTAACACAACTATACTTATTGCTACTAATGCAATGATGACAATTAATGTTGTTGTTTGTTTCTTTTTTTTGCTTTTGTTTTTACTGTCTAAATTAAAGTCAACAATCGACCAAATTAAAATTGCCAAAATAAAGCTCAAGGGAAGTACAAGTTGTATTTGATGATAGGCCCCAAAGTCAAAGCCTGAGGTTTTTACCCAATCGAGCGGCAGGTAGAAGGCGTTTTGAACCAAAAGGGTATAGGTGTTTGCCAACATAATAACAGCTGCCATTCCCACAAAGGGAATGATGTAGTTTTTAAAATTTGTCCCTGCATATTGAGCAATTGCTAAATACAAAACCACTATAAAAAGAATTGCCCAAAAATAAAAGCAAGAGGCTATAGCAATCCAAAGAGCAGCATCAAGAATTTTTTTTTGGATGTCTTTTTTGGTTTTTAAGCTAATGATTCTTCTTAGAGCAAGTAAAACAAAAAAATTTGCAATCAACACCTCTGATGTGAGAAATGATACTGGAAATGTTGTTACAAAAATCCCAAATAATAGAATGACGTATGTGTTGTCCTTCGTTAAATTGTTTTTTCTGGAGATAAAGTCAACTAGCAACATGGAAATCAAAAAAACAAACAACAAGCCCGTTTTTAGAAAAAAATCTTTAAAGTCAAAATTTGTTTTTGCTGATAAAAAATGATGTAACACGAAAAATAAGGCCATAAAAATGGCAACTAATAAGTAATTTACCGGTTTTGATTTGCTAAAAATACTTGTTAGCATCTTTTAATTTTCTATTTTTGCATTGTAAATATAACAACTTCTCTTATGAAAGCTTTATTTGAAGGAATCCAATCAATTACTGAAGCCATTTTATTAAATCCTCTTGATGGCATTCGCGATTTGGAATTAACCAGTTGGGCATTAGCAAATGGTTTAAACTGGTTGTTTGTCATTATTGGTTTTGCAGCTCTTATTTATTGGTTAAAAGAACTTAAAAAATATGATCAAGAAGGTGATGAAGATTATTCTTCTACTTCTCATTCATATTTGGGGTAGAGTCCTCCCATAACCCCCTTCACACTTCGACTCCGCTCAGTGACCGGAGGGGAGAATTATTAGTTGCTTTCTAAATCAAAGCCGATGTCTTTTCTGAAATACTTCCCTTCAAAACTAATTTTTTCAGCGTTTTGATAGGATTTTTCCAATGCTTTTTTCCAGTTTTTATCAAGTGTTGTTACCGCAATAACTCTTCCGCCATTTGTGACTGTTTTTCCTTCTTTTTCTGTAGTTCCTGCGTGAAAAATCAGGGAGCCTTCGGTTGTTTCAAGACCATTTATTTCTTTTCCTTTTTCATAACCTTCAGGATACCCACCTGAAACCAGCATAACTGTGGTAGCTGCTTTTTGGTCAATTTCAAGCACCTCTTTATCGAGACTTTGGTTTGAGGTTGCCCGAAGTAAATTCACTAAATCTGATTTTATACGAGGCAATACCACTTCTGTTTCGGGATCGCCCATACGCACGTTGTATTCAATCACATAAGGTTCTTCATCCACTTTTATCAACCCAATGAACACAAAGCCTTTGTAATTCATTTTTCGTTTTTGAATGCCTGCAATAGTGGGTTTTACAATCTTCTCATCTATTTTTTGCATCAACACTTCATCTGCAAACGGTACCGGTGAAATAGCTCCCATGCCGCCTGTGTTTAAACCGGTATCGCCTTCTCCTATGCGTTTGTAATCTTTTGCCGTGGGTAATATTTTATAATTTTTTCCGTCAGTCAGTACAAAAACTGAAAGTTCAATTCCTTTTAAAAACTGTTCTATAACCACTGTTTTACTTGCTGCACCAAATTTTTCCTCCACCAACATATGCTGTAATTCTGCTTTGGCGTCATTAGCATTGTCAAGAATAACAACACCCTTTCCGGCGGCAAGACCATCTGCTTTTAGTACAAAAGGAGGTGGTGTGCTTTCAATATACTGCAAGCCTTTGATGATTTCGTTTTTGGTAAAGCTTTGATAAGTAGCTGTGGGAATATTGAATTCCTTCATAAATTCTTTGGCAAATTCTTTACTCCCTTCCAGTTTGGCACCTTCCATGGAGGGGCCGATAATCATCACTTTATTTAACTCACCATCTGAATCAAAAAAATCGACAATCCCATTTACAAGCGGGTCTTCAGGACCTACTATCACCAATTCAATTTGTTTTTCAATTACAAATTCTTTTATTTTTTTAAAATCATTGACTCCTATGGCAACATTTTCAGAAAGTTGGGCTGTACCTGCATTGCCGGGTGCTGTGTAAAGTTGGTTGCAGTTGGGACTTTTAGCGATTTGATAAGCAAATGCGTGTTCTCTTCCGCCGGAGCCAAGTATGAGGATGTTCATATTACTATTTTTAAGGATTGAATTGTGACTTCAAAAATAATTGTTTGTAAATTGTCCTACTAATTTTTAGCTGTGAATTTATTTGATATTACGCTGCGAATAAAAGGTTTTCCCATCGGGGAGGCCACACGGCATTTAGAAGAAATTCAGAAGTTGTCCACATTTGATTTTGATCAATATCTTGAAAGACAAAAAAAGGAAATTACAAATTTTCATCTGGCAAACAATCCATTTTATAGCTCACTAACTAAAAATGCATCCGTTTCAGACTGGAATTCACTGCCTGTTTTGACGAAAAATGATTTACAGCAACCACTTGTTAACAGGCTTTCTAATGGGTATTCAAAGAGGTCTGTTTATATTAATAAGACTTCCGGTTCCGGAGGGCATCCTTTTGTTTTTGCAAAAGACAAATTTTCTCACGCACTCACCTGGGCGATGATCAAGAACCGCTTTTCCTGGCATAATATTGACCTGAACACCTCGCTCCAAGCTCGGTTTTATGGAATTCCTTTGGATGCTATCGGGTATCAAAAAGAACGGTTAAAAGACCGTCTCAGCAGCCGCTATCGTTTTCCCATTTTTGATCTTTCTGACCAGAAACTAGAGCAATTTTTTCAAAAGTTCAAAAAAACGCCTTTTGATTACATCAATGGATACACAAGTTCGATTGTACTTTTTGCCAAATATTTAAAGAAAAAAGAAATCGTTTTAAAAGAAGTGTGTCCCTCTTTAAAAGTATGTATGGTTACTTCTGAGATGCTTTTTGAAACTGATAAAAAGCTGCTAGAAATGCAATTTGGTGTGCCGGTAGTGAATGAATATGGTGCTTCTGAGCTGGATTTAATTGCTTATACAAATATCGAAAATCAATTTATTGTCAATAGTGAAACCCTTTTTGTTGAAGTTCTTGATGACAAGAACAAGCCTGTTCCCCACGGTGAGTCTGGAAAAATAGTTATCAGTTCTCTATACAACAAAGCCCATCCTTTTATTCGATATGATATTGGTGATACCGGTGTATTATGTGAAAGCAGTACACTTCAGAAGCCCATTTTAAAGAACCTTATCGGAAGGACAAATGATGTGGCCCTACTGCCCAGTGGAAAATCAGTTCCCGGATTGACTTTTTATTATGTGACTAAAAGCATTATTGAAGATGATGGTAACGTCAAAGAGTTTGTAGTTGTTCAAACAGAAAAAGACACTTTTGAAATCAAATATACTTCTGAAAGAATGTTGACATCAAATGAAGAAGCTGAAATCAAAAAAGCCCTGGAAATTTACCTAGAACCGGGTTTGAATTTAAACTTAGAACGCGTTAATTCTTTAGACAGAAGTCGTCGAGGTAAGTTAAAGCAATTTACTTCTGTTCTTGGTTAGACAGCAATTTGATTTGCTTTGATTTCACAAAAAAATGTTCCCATAAAAACACTACCATCATAAACAAACTCTTAAAGGTGCTGAATCCTAAAACTTTATTATAGACAGCATAATTGTACTTTAGCAAAGCTGTTTTGTTTTTGGAAATAGAATTTTCTCTTATCCTGTAATAAGCCAATGGCTCTTTGATTCCCATTGCTTTATTGTCAGTATTGAGAGCTGTGAGCCATAAGGCCCAGTCTTGTCTTTTTCTTATAACAGGGGCATAGATTTTACCTAAAGCAGTTTCATTATAGATTCCCGTGAGGTTGCCAATGTAATTTGATTTGAGTAGTTTTTTAAAAGTAAGTTTTGGAAGCGCTTCGATTATTTTGGGTTGTAAGCTTCCGTCTTCATTCATTAGTTGGTAACTGGAATAACAAATAGTGCAGTTATTCTTTGTCATAAAATCCAACTGTTTTTGAAGCTTTTCTGGAGTCCATAGGTCATCTGCATCAAGAAAACCGATATAAGATCCTGAGGCTTCTTTGATGCCAAAATTTCTACTCACACCGGCTCCTTGATTGGATGTTAGTTTAAAAGATTTTATACGGGAATCTTTTTCGCTGTAGGCTTTTGCAATTTCGAAAGAAGCATCAGTTGAACAATCATCCACCAGAATGAGTTCCCAGTGAGGATATGTTTGATTTATAACTGAAAGAATTGTTTCTTCTAAGAATAAAGCCGCATTATAAACCGGTGTCACAACGGAAACAAGTGGGCTGCTATTCATTTTAATAGGCTTTATCTTCTCCTTTGAGAGCGTTGTAGACTGTTTGAAATACAATTTTTAAATCAAGTAAAAGTGACCAGTTTTCAAGGTAAAAAATGTCGAGTCGCACGCGGTTGATAATATCATCGTCTGTTTCCACTTCACCACGATAACCGCTCACTTGCGCCAGACCGGTGATACCCGGTTTGATAAAGTGACGCACCATAAACTTGTCAATACGCTCTGCATACATATGGGTGTGGCTAACCATATGAGGACGTGGACCGACAACTGACATATCTCCCTTGAGCACATTGATAAATTGAGGTAATTCATCGATGCTTGTTTTTCGAAGAAATTTTCCCATTTTTGTGATGCGCTGATCTCCTTTAGTTACTTGATATAAATCTGCCACCGGATTGGGTTTCATAGAGCGGAATTTATAACAATAAAACTCTTCATAGTCTAAGCCATTGCGTTTTTGTTTAAAAAATACAGGCCCTTTAGAATCGAGTTTTATTAAGATGGCTAAAATGGGAGTAAGCCAAGACAAGACGCCAACAATAACAAATAGCGAAACAAAAATATCAAAAACACGTTTTATAAAAAGATTTAAAGGCTCTTGAATGGGTATTTTTCTAAGGGATAGTATGGGTAAGTAGCCATAATAATCAAATTCCAGCTTTTTAGTATAAATCTCTTTATTGTCTGGTAAAAACTTTAGAATTTTTAGATTATTGTCTGCAAAATCGATGAGCATTAAAATCTCTTTATTTGTAAGCTCAGCTACAGAGCTATAAATTTCATCCACTTCATTTTTTTGAATATACTCAAAACAGTCTTCTATTTCTACTTTGTGATTGCCTCTAAGATCAAATGATTTTTGCAATTGGTATCCATACTCCGGGTTGTCTTTAAAAAACTTTTCCAGTTGTTCCGTTTTCTTGTTTTTACCTATGATTACGGTATTTCTGTAATTACCTCCCAAAACAGTTCTGTACTTCTTAAGCAAATAATAAATTGTAAGTTTAAAAACTGAAATCAATAGAAAAGTAAAAAGGACATATTTAAAAACTGTATTGTAGTGGATACTCATTTCATTATAAAACCCAAAAAAGGCAAAGACTACTAGTATAAACAACACCATTTGTTTCCCCAAAAGGTTGAATATTTTTACAACCTGAGTGAAGCGGTATATTTCATAAAAATTTGATTTTATAGAAACAAAAACCCAGACCGTAGAAATAAAAATTAAAAAATTGAGATTAATCTCCTTATTAAAAAAAAGGAGGTATGCCATTGCCTGAATTACAACAAGATCAATGGTATATGAAATAGGTCTTAAAAGCCCTGAATATCTTCCCCTTTTAAATAGCATTTATTTTCTTATGTGTTTAGAAAAATCTTTGTGTTCGCTTTTCTCCAGTTCCTCTTTGGAAAGTCCTTTAAAATAGTCATAAGTGATTTTCATTCCATTTTCTCTGGAAACTTTGGGCTGCCATCCCAGTATTTTATTTGCTCTGAAAATATCAGGTTGTCTTTGCATGGGGTCGTCCTGAGGTAAGGGTTTAAAAATGATTTTTTGGTTAGTGCCTGTTAATTTTATAATTTCCTGAGCAAATTCAAGGATTGTAATTTCATCTGGGTTTCCAATGTTTACAGGGTCTGAGTAATCACTCAACAAAAGCCTATACAAACCCTCTACCTGATCATCAACATAACAAAAGGAACGAGTTTGTTTACCATCACCAAAGACGGTTAAATCTTCTCCTCTTAGTGCTTGACCAATAAACGCCGGAATAACGCGTCCATCATTTAAACGCATTCTTGGTCCATATGTATTGAAAATTCTAGCAATACGTGTTTCAAGCCCGTGATAACGATGGTAAGCCATTGTGATTGATTCTTGGAAACGTTTTGCTTCATCATAAACGCCTCGGGGGCCAATTGTATTTACATTTCCGTAATAATCTTCAGTTTGGGGGTGAACTTCAGGATCACCATAGACTTCAGATGTTGAAGCTATTAAAATACGAGCTTTTTTTTCTTTTGCTAAGCCTAGAAGGTTATGTGTGCCCAAAGAGCCTACTTTCAAAGTTTGAATTGGGATTTTTAAATAATCGATGGGGCTGGCAGGTGAAGCAAAATGCATTATATAGTCCAGATTTCCAGGAACGTGAACAAAAGTGGTAACATCGTGATGATAAAACTCAAATTCGTGTAACTTGAAAAGGTGTTCAATATTTTTTAAATCACCGGTAATGAGGTTGTCCATTCCAAAAACATGATAACCTTCCTTGATGAATCGATCACATAAATGGGAACCTAGAAAACCGGCTGCGCCGGTAATTAAAATGCGTTTTTTCATGGGCGACCTATTGAAAAGTACTCAAAACCGAGTTCTCTAACTTCCTTAACCTCATAAAGATTTCTTCCATCAAAAATCACTGGATTTTTCAATAAAGATTTTATTTTTTTAAAGTCAGGTGTTCTAAAAATACTCCATTCAGTACAGATTACCAAAGCATCAGCTCCTTCTAAGGGTTTATACATAGATGCAGCAAATTCAATTTGGTTGCCTAATTTGTTTTGAACATTGGACATGGCTTCCGGGTCAAAAGCAACGACAGAAGCACCTTTTTCAAGAAGTGCTTCTATAATATCCAGTGAGGGTGCTTCTCTAATGTCATCGGTTTCAGGCTTAAAGGCCAGCCCCCATATGGCTATTTTTTTTCCTTTTAATTTGCCATCAAAATAGTTTTCAATTCTGGGTATAAGGATTGTTTTTTGCTTTTTGTTGACTTCAAGAACGGCATTTAATATTTTAAATTCGAGATTTTCATCCTTACCCGATTTATGGAGTGCTTTTACATCTTTAGGAAAACAAGATCCTCCATAACCAATCCCGGGGAAAAGAAACCTTTTGCCAATGCGGGAGTCTGTTCCCATGCCGATTCGCACTTTGTCAACATCTGCGCCCACAAGTTCACAGTAATTAGCAATCTCATTCATAAAGGTAATCTTAGTCGCCAGAAAAGCATTGGAAGCATATTTGGTGAGCTCCGCAGATTTTTCATCCATAATGATAATGGGATTTCCAGAGCGCACAAACGGGCTGTACAGTTTTTTCATTAATGAAGTGGCTCGTTCACTGCTTGAGCCTACTACAATTCTTTCGGGCTTTAGGAAGTCGTCAACTGCAAATCCTTCTCTAAGAAATTCCGGGTTTGAAACCACATCAAATTCACTTTTAGCGTGTTTGGCAATGGTTGCTTTTACCTTGTCTGAAGTTCCAACGGGAACGGTACTTTTATCAACGATTACTTTGTATGAAGTGATTTTTTTTCCTATTTCATCGGCTACACCCAGTACATATTTCAGATCGGCTGAGCCGTCTTCGTCTTCAGGAGTGGGGAGTGCAAGAAAGATAATTTCGCCATGAACTAGGCCTTCATCAAGTGAGGTGGTAAAGCTCAATCTTCCGGCTTTGATATTGCGCTCAAAGAGTACGTCGAGGTGAGGTTCATATATGGGCACCTCGCCGTTTTTCATGCGTTCCACTTTGTTTGCGTCTATATCGACACACACCACTTCATTTCCTGTTTCTGCCAGACAAGTGCCTGTTACCAGGCCAACATAGCCTGTTCCTATTACTGCTATTTTCATATTCCTATGCCCGTCCCCAAATTTGTTTGGGGAGGTATCTCGTTATTTAAATTTCCGATTATCATCAAAGTCTACAGAGTTAGCTAACTGTTTTTAACCACAAAGGACACAAAGTGAACAAAGATGTCTAAAAATATATATTCGGAAAAATTGGTTATTATTTTTTGAATTTTTCTTTAAGCACCAAAAATAAGAATTTTGTATTGCCCACGAGGTATCTTTTCCACATTCTTTTGGGTTCTTGAAGGAAGCGATAAAACCACTCCATTCCAATTTTTTGCATCCAGAGCGGGGCGCGTTTGGTTTTTCCGGCAAAGACGTCAAAGCTGCCACCTACTCCCATGATGAAGTTTACACTTGAAAGGGTTAATTTATGTTTGTGAAGAAAGTTTTCTTTTTTAGGAGAGGTAATTGCAACAAAAAGCATTTGTGCGCCTGAATTGACAATATCTTTTACAATTTCGTTTTCTTCGGCTTCAGAAAAATATCCGTTTCTGTAACCAGCAATTATGGATGAATTGTATTTTTCATTGTAAATAGAAACTAGTTTTGAAACAATCTCATCTTTTGCGCCAAGCAGATAAATTTTATAATTCTTGCGATGTGCCAATTCTACAAGACTTGCCATTAAATCTGGTCCAGCCACACGCTCTTTTAGTGGTGCGCTTAAAAATTTTGAGGCCCAGACAACCGCCTGTCCATCTGCATTGACGATGTCTGCGCTATTAACGATTTTTCGAAGCTCATTATCTTTTTGTAAAGTAACTAGTATTGCAGCATTAACGGCCACGTGGTGAAGCTGCTTATTTTCAGCAATAGCCAGCTCAACCATTTCCATTGTTTCTTGCATGGAAAGGTTGCTTATTTTTGTTTTTAACAAACTGATTTTAGGGCTCATGGCACATTTAAAAAACTCAGCGGCAAAAGTAGGTGTAATTGTAGATAAATAAAAGAAACTTTTAATTTCTCTTTTTTAAAATAATAAAAGCATAGCTGGTAAGGGCCGGTAAAGGGTTTTTAACAAGCCAATGTGCTTTTTTTTGTTCCAAATAATCTAGAAAGGGTGCTTTTTTTCTATAATACCCGTGTCCAAAAAAGCCAACATATTCTATGACTTCAAAACCAAGTGCCTCAAACTTTTTAATCGACTTAACTGAAGGCCCACGACTCCAGCTGTAATAGGCCGGAAATTTATCATGCTGGTAACGATCTCTGGGATTAAAATAGTTTAATAGCTTATTTGTAAAACCCTCAGGAAATATTCGGTTTATTAAAAAGGGTAATGCATATAAAGTTGAAAAACAATGAGCAGTTACACCTCCAGGCTCAAGAAGATCCCAAAGGTTTTTGTAATAAGTTTCCCCATCTTTTACATGTTCATTGACCATTCTGCTAAAAATAAGTTGATATTTTTCTGGGTGAGTTTTAGCAATGAAGGGTTGGCATAAATCAGCCTCCCAAGTTGAATATATCTTTGGTGCCTTAAACAGTTCTTCACCCGACAAGTCATTTGTAGTATATTCAATCCCTAGGTTTGAAACAATCTCAGGATTGAGAGTAGGATTTGCTCCAGAGCCTATTTCCAAAACCATTCTTGGATTGTATGTCTTTATCAATTGCAGTAACATCTCAGGGGCTTTGTCCCACCCGGGAAATTCAGAAGTATGACGATACTTTATATTCATTCCGTAAAAATACTCTTATTAGTGTAAAATAGATTTTTGTATTCGCAGAAAATTTAATCAATTTATTACTTGGGGTGGCTTATTCTTGTTTTAACTTCTTTTCTTCCATTTCTAACCTAGACCTTTCTTTATAAAGATTTTATCTGTCATCAATACTATTCTTCTGAAGGAAAAATGCTAATGTAAAATAGATAAGCCAAAAGTATGTGGAAGAATGTGGTAATTCTAAAATGACATTAAAACTTACCCAAACCGCGACCCCAACGAAAGACAACAGTAAAAATTTGAAAGAATTATTTTTTGCCTCCCATTTTCTGTTAAATATACTTTTAAGTGGATAAAAAAGTAATAAAACAGATATCCCCAAATGATATAAAATTGTTATAAACGAATTATGAGGTGGAACAAGATAGACGCTCTCAGGAGTTTTAAAGACTAAAACAAATTCGTTTAATTTTTGAGCAGCTACTTCAGAAACATAAGGTGTTCCGAAGCCATTACCATAGATTATACTGAAATCGCCAACGATTTTTGTTAAAACTTCATTCCAGTAAAAAAGTCTTGCACCTGCATTACCATCTGTAAATGTTTCCACGAAAAACCATAATGCTAAACAGCCCAATACTGCCAAAGCTGAAATCAGAATTTTTATTTTTAGAGGTGCACTTAAAAAATAGGATAGTAAAAAAACCAGAATCACGGCTAGATATGCTGAGTCATGGCCAAAACTGAAAGAAATTAGCAATAGCAATAAAAAGAACAGTATTTTTTTATACCCATTGAGGAACGAAAGACCCAAAGCTGTTGCGGCTATGACTGAAAGAACAGTTAATGGTGAAAAATAATTGCGCTCTAAAAAAGGATTTTCCCCAATACCTAAAAGAATATAAAAGATATATACACCTTGCAAAAGTATTGCTAAAAATGCTAACACAGAAATGACTTGTATTAAAATTTGGACTCCGTTTTTAACCCCTGCAACCGCCTTGAATATAAAATAAGATTGAATAAGATAACCAAAGACCATAAACTGCCTAATGTATATATACAAATTACCTTCGGGATGAAGCTTAAATATGATTGAGCCTGCCAAATATGCCACTGAAATTAAGCATAATAACTCGATAGACTTTAATCTAAAACTCGATTTAAAGGTTAGTGAAAACAAGAATGTTGCAAATAGAATTACATCATGGTAATACAGATAAGGATAAAAAGCGGTTTTAGTATATGCTCTGCCTAAAAGCAAAAGAAGAAGTAAATCCAGAACTATAAGTCCAATAAAAACTTTCTCTTTTAAAGTCAAAGAAAGGTAGTTTGCTTTAAAAGAATCTGTTTTAAACATACTCATTGAATTAATTGAGGCTAGCAGGTTGTTTTTCAATTAAATATTATAGAAACAGCTTGTTTAAATACTACAGTTACCATCTATTATATCTTGTTGTGTTGGGTTGTACCAATTCTGGGAAACAGTATAAGTGCCAACAGAGCCATTTGTTATAAGATTTGTAATGCCGCAAAAATCGCTTAAATTGTCATTATTAATGATTTTTAGGGCGCCCTCTATACTATGTAGGCCCGTAAACCCATCAAGGTTGGTGAAATTACTGTGAACCCAAAAATCATATATATGTAAATCTCCAGTAATCACGCCTAAGTTATTCATAGTTATAGTGCTAAGATCCCAGTTAGACCCATGAATTATTATTGTAGTTGCCTGGGTAATGTTATTTGCAATAAAAGTTTCTAATTGAGAATTAGAAACAATACGCATTTCACCTACTTCGGTTATGTTTTCAATGTTCAAATTGACAATGTTATCACAATTCACGACATATAATGATGCCTCTATTTTCGTTAAATTACTTAAAGGCAAATCTGTGAGGCCAATATTACCTTCGAATCTAACATCTTTAGCTATGGTCATAGCTCCAAAATTTGTTGATGTTAGAAAAGGATTTTCATTAATGAAGAATGAAGTGGGTTCCGGTCTGTTTTGAAGACTTTCCAAATTTAAAGCCGGAATCTTTGAATTATGAAGTCTTAAGCTTTTTAAGCTAGAAAGATTAGGAAGACTAAGTGTGGTAAGTTGATTGTTGTCTTTTGCCTCTATATCTTCTGCAACCGTTAGACTATTTACATAAATTGCTTCCAAACTTTGGTTATCATTTATATTAATATAACCATCTATTTGGGTTAAATTGTTTAAATTAATAGAAGTAATATTGGGATTATTTTTAATAGTAAAATCACTTTCAACAGTTGTTAGCCCACCTAACTGTATATCTTCTAAGGCATTGTAAGTAAAAACAACCCTGTTAGCTTTAGTGATATTGTTTAAATTTATATTAGTAAGAAAACCGTTTCCAGTAATGATAGTTGTTGTTGGTTCTGAGGGTGTTTGTAAATTTACAAGATTTACATTTGTTAGCCTTGTGTTTTTAATTTCTAATATACCCACACTTGTTAAGTTTTCAAGATTCAAAGAACTTAAAGCTACGTTTCTAACAAAAGAAAAAGTACCGTTGATCTTTTGTAGATTTTCAATATTAAGGTTAGTTAACTGGTTGTTTTCAATTAAAGATAAGTTACCATTAATCTTCTGTAAATTTTCAATATTAAGGTTAGTTAATTGATTGTTCTCAATTAAATAGAAATGATCCATTTCTTCAAAATTAGATAAATTTAACTGAGTAAGTGAGTAGGAATTATTTAATGTAAATGTACCCACCTTAGTTGCGCCAATTGTAAAAGATTCAAAACGAGAGTCAATAGATTCAAAATCTCCAAGAACCGACACATTTTCGAAATTTAAGTCAATAACCCTTGTGTTGCTAAATTTTATACCCTCTCGAATTGCTGTTAAGTTAGATAGCCCATCAATATTCCTAAGAGATCCGTTATCGTCAAATTCAATAGTATTTATGGTTGTAATGCCATTAAAACTGTCTAAATTTTCAAGTAATGGGTTCTTACTTATCAATAAATTATCAAGCTCCGTTATATTTTCCAGACCATCCAGATCAATTAAAACGGTATTGTTTAGTATTGAAAGTGTCTTCACTTTTTTAAGGGTTCTTAAAGGGCTTAAATCATCAATGTCATTTTGTTCAACACAACCAATACATACTTCTCCCTCAACACTTGTGTAGCCCAAGCTCCCAAAATCATTTACTTCTTGTTGAGTGCGTAACATTATATCACCAACATAGCTGTTTGTGATTTCTGTGGAACCACTTCCGTCATCATCCTTATTGCAACCAATAACAAACAATAGGGTCAGTGAAAATAATAGTATTTTTTTCATTGGAAATCTAACTTAGTTACTTTGTTGTTACTAAATATACGTTTTTTGAATAAATTTTAGTGAATATCTTAGATAAATTTTTTGTGTTGAGACTTGACTCTCATCAAATTTTCTTTAAGCATTGATGTCATGAATAGTTAACATCTTTACAATCTTTTGAGTAAGTCTTATTTCCCCTATTATCAAAGTCTGGGTCGAACTTAAGATTTGTTTGTTTTAAGATGGTTTTATTTTTTTAAAATTTCGTCAATAATTGTAATAAAGTTTTTTATAAAAATTTCTTCGGTATAATTTTCCTTGTATTCTTTTTTATTATTTAACTTCATTGATTTAAGCAGGTCATGATTACCCATAATTTCACTCATTTTTTCAGCTAATAATTTGGAGTTTTTTGGTTCAATAACAAATCCATTTTCACGGTTTTTAACAATGTCAGGAATTGCGCCAACACTTGTTGATATCACAGCCAATTCCGCTTGATAGGCTTCTAGTATTGTAAGAGGAAAACATTCATTTAAAGATGGCAAAACAAAAACGTCTGAGTCATTCAATACTTGATATTTTTCCTTGCCATAAACCGCTCCCTTTACTGAAACGTTTGTTAGATTATGTTTTTGAATATATTCATTAACTTCTTCAATAGAAACATCTGCAGATGGGCCGGCAATTGTAGCAAAAAATTCATTTTCACGTGATTTCAATAAATTAATAGCTTCAAGAAAACAATAAATGCCTTTATCCTTTGTGAGGTTTGAGAGATATGTAAAGGAGGTTCTGTTTAAATTTTTTTCTGTATTACTATCTTTAAAAGGTGAATCAATGATGCCATTGGGAAGTACATAAGGTGTTTTTGAGTAGATTTCTGATACATCACTATAAAGGGTTTCAGCAAGGACAATAACATCAGTGTTTTTAAAAACCATTTTATATATCCTTTTTTTAAATCTGCTTTTTATCTCGTCTTTTATTCCTTTGCCATGCAAATGGAGAACTACTTTATTGCCAAAGGATTTTGCCATTAAAACCAACACTGCATCTTTATAAAAGGCAAAACTTAGTGGTGAAAGGGTGAGATAAACTAAATCATATCTTTTGGTCAAAAGTTTAAGAATTGTATTGTAAAAAATTAAAAAACCATTCCACACTTTTTTGATTGAAAAATTCCCCAGGTCTTCCATGGTATTTGCAAGCTGGGTGGGCACTACATCAACTTGATATTTATTTTGGATCTGTTTATGAGTCATCAACAGTTTGTTTACCAAGGCAGAACCATGAACGGGCGGCGGCAGCTGTATTAAAAAAAGTAATTTATTCTTGTTCATTTTTATAAAAAATCAAGTAATAGAAAATTGAGAAAAAAACAATTCCTTTGTTCAATGTCAATACATTTTCAGTTACAGAACAAATTGCCAAAAGAGTAAGTATCGAAAACATTAAAAAGTTTTTATTTATAACAATTTGATAAAAACTTATAATGAGAAATGTTATAAACAATAAAGCCCCTATTAAACCAAGCTCTACCAAGTAATGAATATACTGATTGTGAGTGCTATAATTTTTGCCATAGCCTATTTCAAACCCTTTTTTTAAGTACATCTTGTTTAAGTTATCCTGAGTACAACCAATTCCTTGGCCAATGAAAATACTTTCTTTTGCGACCGATAATGCGCAATCCCACTTGGCCAAACGAATGTTCAATGAATTCCAATTTCTATTATGAATATCATCTGTATGATTATAGTTTAAAAAAGATGTGTCCACCGCTTTTGCTTTATTTAAAAAAATAGAGGCGGGTAAAATGAAAATCAATAATAAAAATGTGATTTTCTTAAAAGTTGAAATGTGATTTTTCAACAAAAATGGGGCGGCAATCAAAATAATAAAATAAGCTGCCATTACAGAAAATGATTGCAGAAGGTAAATACCCAGCGCTAAAATTAATAGTTTTAAAATGGTTATTTTTCTGTTTTTTTTCGAAAATGTTTTGAAATTATAAATGAAGACACTCGAGGCAAATACTAAAAAGATACCTAGATAGACTGCATGTAATCCAATTGAAGAACTAAATCTGTGGTATAGAAAATAGTTTTCATTCACTAAGTTTTTTGGGTTAAATATGTAAAATGAGTTTGTTGCTATTACATTGTATATTGCAACAACAAAGCAATAAAGAAGAAGCAATAAGCATACGTTTGCAAAAGAATTGAGTAATCTATTGAGTTGGGTTTTGTTCAGTGATAAGGTTGGTATGCAAACAAAAAATAAAACAAAAGACAATATTTTTTCTAAGTCTTTGATTCCCTCTAAAAGATTACAGGAATAAAGCAGGGAAAAAAGCGAAAGGATAAATAAGGTTGGGAAAAAGAAAGCCGCAGGATTTTTATATAATTTAAAGTTTTTTAGTTTAAAAATACTGAAAAACAGAAAAATAAAAATTGCAATATTATTTATAATCATAGGAAAAGGAATACTCAGCAAGACCAGTCCAAAAGAAAAGTTGTGCAAATTATCAATGTTCCAATTATTGTACTTCACGTCTTTTTAAATTTAAATTCATAAAAAGCTCAAAGAAAATTATTATTGAAAAATAGTCAAACCAATAATCATAAATAAAAACTCCCAGCATAAACGGAAGTATTATTTTTCCATAAGTTAATGTATTCCATTTTTTGATATAATAAAATAGGTATAAGGCAAATAACAATAAGCCTGTGAGACCAAATTCCCCAATAATTTGGTTGTAAAATGAAAAGGGTTGGTTATGCGTCCCATCCTTATAGCGTATTGAAAGAATTCGGTTATTCCACAATTCAAAGTGATTCTCATCAAATTTTTGGGATTTGTAAACCAATTCATTTGGAAACCAATCCACATATTCCCCTCCGGTTATAAATGCCGCTCTCGATGAAAATTTTCCCGCTCCCTCTCCAACTAAAAAACTTTTGGGACTACTTATCCAATTTTCCAGTGTTTGTTGATAAGAAATCACTTTTCTGGCGGGGTCTGTTCTGCTTGATATCTTTTCAAAAATAATTTGCTCTGCATAACTTAAGTTATGAGGGGAAAACGTCTTTAAAAGCCCAAATAACACTAAGAAACCTATCAGCACTTTTATTTTATTTTTAAAACTAAAAGTAAAGAATGCAAATAGCGCCAGTACTGCAAAAAACATTAAAATGCCACTCATATAGGTGGTTAAAAGCATAGCAATTGCAGCTATAAATACTTTCTTATTTTTATTTACACCATAATAGATTGTATAAAAGCCCATTACAACCATTGTTACAGATGAATTTACAAACAATCCCTTCAAATGGTCCCCGGTTGACATACCAAATGAGGGAATACTTACCATAAAAGGGACTAATGAGCTGGTTTGATAGCAAGCCCAGAGATATTGTAGTGCAATTGCAACTATATTTAATAAAAAAAAGGTGTTCAATAATTTTTTTATGAATGTCTCATTCATATTCAGAACACTCGATTTTACAATTAAATAGCACAATAGTGCCAAGCAAGAAAGAAGCAATGCAATACTTGTATTAATTATGAAGTTTTTACCATAATCTGAAGTATAGATAAATAAAAACTGAGCCGCTGCCATAAGGGCTAGGCCAAAGTAAAAAATGACTCTTTCGTCTAGGTTGGATTTAGTGAAATTTAAAAGCAATAAAATCCCGCCAAAAACGACAATTCCAAATAAAAGAATAAACGAATTAAAGTTTGACAGTAAAATCAAAAGCAGTAAAATGAATCGTAAATTCGAAGAATTTAGAGCTTTATTCATAATTTTTAAAATTTAACAGACTTTAACCCTTCAAAATCTTTCAGAAACTGATTTGTTTTATATTGTATTGTCTGTTTGATTTTATCGCTGTTTTTTAAAATAATATTTGCATTCTTAATTAATTGGTCGCTAGTAATTGTATGGATATCAAGCATTAAATCTTCTTGTCCCAATAATTTAGCAACCCCTTGAGTTTTATATCCTTGATATCTAATTGGCAAAATGGGTGTTTCAACGTTTGCAGCAAGAATACAAGAGTGAAGTCTTGTTCCAATTAAAAATTCACATTTTTTATAAATCAACATTAAAAGTTCGAGAGATAAATCATCTTTATAAAATATTGATTCAACTTTGTTTTCTTTTAGCTTTTGATAAATCTCAAGAACCAAATCAACATCACTTGCCCCGTGGTGCTTTACGGTAACCTGGGGTATAAAAAGAGGTGTTAAATTGTGCTCCTTAAATAAAAAAATGCAAGTATCAATTATTGATTGAATATAGTTATTCTTTGCATAATCAACATCATTAGATTCTGTAAAGGACCAGTTTACAAGTGTTAATCCAACATACTTTTTATCTATTGGTAAATTAATGCCGGAAATAGGCAAATCCAGCTTTTTTAGATAGAATGCCATGTCTGGAATTATTTCCGCTTTAACATCTAAGTGATATTTTTTTAAAAACAAATAGCTTTCCTCTTCTCTCACATAAATTTTGTCACAATAAGAAAGATATTTAATTGCTGTTTTTTCACTTTTACTTGATGCAAAGCCTCCAAAACTTTGCCCTAAAATAATCAATTTCTTTTTTAATATTGTAGCTGTTTTTAATGCTTGTAATGTTCTCCATAAGAATAAATTGCCCCTCAGATCTTCCTTGTCATTATAAATAAATTGACCTCCTTTCACAACTATCAAATCAGCATTTACATAGTCTTTAAGAGCTTCATATTGAAATCCGCCAATCATTTTCCCTAAAAAATTACTTAAAAGTGATATCTTAAGTTGAAAGGCTTCTTTGGTTAATCTAAATATTGCCAATAAGTCTGTTATCAATGATTTTCCCGAAGTTGAATAAGGGGATGGTAAAATTCCTTGTTTAATTTCAATGTTATTTTTGGACATAAACCTGTTATGTTGTTCAAAACTCTCTTTATCACTTCTTCTAAAAGTAGAATGAAGTATAAATTTTGCTTCAGGATATTTTTCTTTTAAAAATAAAAAACAAGCCTGAGTAATTGCTAAATCACCTTTATTAGAATCTGAATAACCGTGTGTTATTAATATGTTCATGCTTAAGAATTAATTTTTTTTCGAACCACAAAAAAAGTGTATGTTAAATAGATTAAACTTAAAAGAGTCACTGAAATAAAACTATTATGTATCAACAGGCTTAAGAAAAGAAAAGAAAAAGATAATAGAAATATTGGGTATGTAATCATAATTCTTTTAATAATATAATTTCTTTCGTTTAGCGCCATGATATTTAATATAGATAGCATTAGCTCTCCAACAACAATACTTAGAGCAATAAGAAAAGGTTGATTCCCAAACGAATAATACAATAGAATGGTTAGTATTATAGTAGTGATTCCAGCTATAATTAAATTTTTGGAATATTGATGGTCTTTATTTAAAAGTAAAAGTCGGGCGCCAGAACTTGTAGTAAATGACGAAACAAAGCCAGCAAAACCTAATAAAATAAATACTTTAGAATAGACCATAAAGTTTTGGTTAAAGACCAATGTTGATAAAATATCGTTATAAAATGCCATTATAATAAAGTAAAATAGTCCGGCAATAATTGCTATAAAATCAACTTTGATTGATAGCGCTTCTTCTATAAGTTCTCTGTAAAAGCTTTGCACAAGTATTTGCCTTACGCCTTTAAAAATAATATGAAATTTTAAAAAAAGATACACTATTGCTGTTACTTCATCTGAATAAAAAAAAGATACTACGTTTACTAATCCTAACCCAAGAAAAATGAAAGCAACACTTGCAAAACCAATATCAAGATGATCAACATACTTTTTTAAATTATGAAGTTTAGGTTTGACAAAATATTTAACCTTTAAACTTGTGGATACAATTTTTCCTGCAATTAGGTAAGAGATGATGATGCTTAATGTAAATATTTCAATCAAAAAATCGGGGATATATATTGCTGATAGTAATAAAGATATAGCAGGTATTGCAACTCTTAAAAATGAAACAAAAGCTCCCATTTTTGGCAAACCTCTACCATAAAGAGCATAGTCCCCATTTAAAGCTAAAATTGGAGCTGCAAGGAATAAGATATTTTTAAACACAAAAAAGCCTGTTAATGCTAATATCATCAACACTAATGATAAAGCAATTCTAGCAGATTGTGTTGAATAATATTCTTGTTTCCAGTTTTCAATAATTGCTAATTTTCGTGTTGCTGACAACTGTAATCCAAAGCCCAGTAAGGATACAATCAATAGAATAAATGAATCAATTTCACCAATTTTTGCTACTGAATATTTAGGGATATTAGATGATAGAAATTTTAAAATAAAAAGATTTATCAAGTGTCCAAAACCAGTAAAAAAAGCAACAATTATTATTCTATTAAACATTTTTTAAAACTAAGTTTAAACCCGTTTTATCCGTCTTACTTTGTTTAAAACTCTGAGGCACAAAAAATGGGTTTCTGCATTATTAATGGTCGTGTTGTAGCCGGTTAATCCTTCTTAAAGGTCATTTAAGCTTGGGCTCAACTTCCACGTTATCAGCGGGGTAATTTTCCCAGTCCCTCTCAAATACTTTTGCCGAGTGTTTTATATTATTGGTTTTGTGTCCAGCGCCAAAGACAAAAAAAATCTTCATTTCACAACTCCATTATTGAAAAAATTTACTGTTCATCTGCAATTGCTTTGAGTTTTTTGTAGATGTGTAATAGAAAAAAGAATAGGGAGAATAGAAAGACCAAGAGCAATGGATATTTTATTTTATTCCCAATCGGGAAACCTTTTTCTCCCACAATATTATAGTTGCTACTTACTTCTTTTACAATTTCTACTTCATCTTTGTTTTTCATTTTTAAAATCAAAAGATCATCCAGTAACTCCCTTTTTATGTTTATTAAACTACCTAACTGGTTGTTATCATTGATATAAACAGATTGACTGCTTTGGTTCATTGATGCAAAATTTGTTGTAGATTTTATAATTGAGTCCACCTGTATTATCATTTCAGAAACCTGCTCAATTTGAAAATTTGTATTCTCTTTACCAACCTCTAAATACTCTTTATAGTGTTGATTTTCATTTATCTCTCTAAGTACATCTCCGACAATTTTTTCTGAATCATTTTTGCCTTCTATTGAAAAGTATAACTTGTGGTATTTAAAGTATTTACTGTTTGAAAATTCTTGAACATATTCATCTATATCTTGATTCTGTGTAAATATTCTGAATATATCTATGTTTTCTCTTGATTTAGATATAAAGTTATAAACATCAACAATAGGTTCTATTTTAACTTCTTTAATTTTTCGAAAGTTGGTATCTAACACTTTCTTTAAATAGATGGTGTCTTTAATTCCAATTTTTGAATTTAATGCTTTCACCTTACTGTATAAATAGTCTACACTCTCAACATTAGGAATAATGATAACCTCGTTAGTATATACTTTTTTTGTATTTACATCTAAATAATAACCATAACTAACGCCTACTATGATAAGTATAACAACAACAATGATATACTTCTTAAAAAACATAAGTACTTTAAAAAGAACTTTCACACAATCTTTTAAAAACTCTCCTGCTTTTTTTAACAGGAATCTTAAGTCTATCTCTTCCTGCTGGCTGTTGGTCTGCGGTGTATTGCTCATAATATAAAGATGGTTAATTTACTATCTGTTCTAAAATTTTTTCTGTAATTAAATAAGTGGGCTTTACCCCGGTCATTCCCAATCCCCCGGAGGCTAGTGTGCTTCCCGTCTCCAAGGGGTTGTCTGAGGCATAATAGGCATATCTTACCTCTACTTTATTACTTATGCTGCCTCTTATTTTTGATGCAGCTTGTATGGCTTTTTGATAATGGGCTCCTTCCATTTCCAACCCAATAACGTTCCAGGTGGAGTCATGAAAAAACTTTAAAATGTCTTTGTTTTGAAGCGATGTTCCTAATACTGAAATCATACTTCCTTCAAAAACCTTAAGGCTATGGCCTTGAAATTGCGCTTTTTTTAATTGGTTTTTAAATGGGTAATTGTCTGCCGTTCCTTCAAATAAATGGGCATTGGGAATCATTAAGTCTCCTTTTCCTCCTTCGAGAATTCCCGCTTTACCCATTATTGATATGGACTTTACATTTAAAAAATGTGTTTTTTTGTTTTCACACTTATAGGGCTTTAAGAGCTCATCCATGGTTTCATAAGCCTGTTCTCCAAAAGCATAATCCATTACAATGATTACAGCTGCTTGATCCTCGTCTTTTGATTGATTGGCATCTTTAATTAGATGCGAACAATCGATTTGGGTTGCGTCAAAAATCTGTACGTCGATGTTTGTGCCACTACTGTCTTCAATAAAAAGCATGCCACATTCTTTAGCTAGCTTTTCCACTTTATTTCTGAGTGGTATATTTTCATTGTTACTGAGTTGTTCAAAAACCTGTAAAGATGTTGACTTTTTAAGTTCATTCTTTAGTGCCTGTGGGGCAAAAAGGGTGTTCATCACGCTGTGCATATTTGCACTAATGATGTGTATGGGTCGTTGCAAAAGGTCTTTTGAGTGTAAGGCTTTCTTTATGTTATTTGCCCAGATTTCTCCGTGAATATGGTGTCCCAATCTTTCTCTCAGCACTGGGCTAAAAGTAATAACCCGCTTGTTGTCATCCACCACCTCCTGCATCGCCACTTTGCCCAGGTGGTATATGATATTCAAAAAACGGTTAGGATTGTCTTTAACTGCAAACTTTGGGTAAATAGAACTCACTTCAGAAAACGTTCTTCCCAATATATTGGCAGTGTGTGTTACGGCAACTTCCTTGTCTTTTTCGGTTAATTCACTGTTTTTTTGAACGGCTTCTTCTAGTTTTTTCCAGTCGCGTGTCACTGCGCCATTGTCATCGATTACAACTCTTTTAATAATTTTATGCGATTCAATATACAAAAAGGTAAGATGTGTAAGTATGTCATAAATTTCTGACCGGCCGCGAGTAATTTCGATATTCATTTGTTCGTCGTCGATGCGATAACAATTTCTTCTTCGCTTAGGCGGAATGATGACTTTAAAATGTGATTTTGAGTAGCCTTCATCGCTTGTCAAGTTAATATATCGACACTCTTCAATACCATTGGGAAGGCGTTCAATTACATATAACAATCCCTGAAGCTCTAGTTTATCTTCTGCTATTGAACCATAAATTTCAGGCCTTAAAGTGAGCAGTGCTTCTCTGAGTGTTTCCCCTGAAACGCCCATGGGCTTATAAAAACCTCTGTTAAACAAATGGCGCATGGTAATATACATACGCTCTATGGCGTTTGAGCTTTCCTGCGCCCTGGTCCTGCTATGTGAGGTAATTTTTGTCATAAATTTCCGCAAATATAGGGTTTATTGGCTATTTAACTTTAAAAGCATTTCAGCAATTTTTCGGTCGTTTGATAACCTGGGCAACTTGTTTTGACCTCCCAGTTTTCCTTGGGTTTTCATATAGTCATTAAAGCTGTCTTTTCGCACCGCTACTATTTGAAGTGTTTTCAATATTTTGCCTCTAATCAAGTCTTCATAATAGCTGTTTTGACCTTGTAGTGCTTCGTCAATAGCTTTCGCGAAAGCGACCATGTTTTCAGGTTCCTTTTCAAACTCAATAAACCACTGATGATAAGGAGGGCCGCTTTCTTCAGGAGTTATATTTGGAGCTACTGTAAATTCATTGATTCTCACTATGGGAAATGCAGTTGCCGCTTCCTGCAAAGCAGATTCCACTTCTTTGGCAATAACATGCTCTCCAAAAGCAGATATAAAATGCTTGATTCGACCGGAAACGATAACACGATAAGGTTTTAAAGAAGTGAACTGTATGGTATCTCCAATGTTGTATCCCCACAATCCTGCATTTGAGGAAATGATTAATACATAGTTGATCCCCAATTCCACTTCGCCAATGGTCAATCGCTTAGGGTTTTCACTGAAAAAGTCGTCACTTTTGATGAATTCATAAAAAATACCTGCATTGAGCAAAAGGAGCATGCCTTTTTCATTCTGCTTGTCTTGATAAGCAAAAAACCCTTCTGATGCCGGAAAAAGTTCGATGCTGTCAACTTTTCGCCCAATGAGATTTTCAAACTTAGCTCTGTAGGGTTCATAGTTTACACCTCCATAAATAAAAAGTTTAAATCCGGGAAAAAGATCGCCCACCTTCTTACCTGTTTTATCCTGCAACCGTTCAAAATACATTTGAACCCAAGAAGGAATCCCGCTAATGACGGTCATATTTTTACTTCTGGTTTCCTCAACAATGGCATCTACTTTGGTTTCCCAATCATCAATGCAATTGGTTTCCCAACTTGGAAGGCGGTTTTTTTGAAGATATGCCGGAACATAATGTGCTGCAATTCCTGAAAGTCGTCCCACTTTAATACCATTTTTTTCTTCCATCTCAGGGCTTCCCTGAAGGAAAATCATTTTGCCGTCTACAAAGTCTGCATTACCACTTTCAGCTATGTATAATAAGATGGCATTTCGGGCTGCTTCAATGTGATTGGGCATAGACTCTTTGGTAAGAGGAATGTATTTTGCACCGGAGGTTGTACCTGACGTTTTAGCAAAATAAAGTGGTTTGCCCGGCCATAAAACATCTGCTTCGCCTGCCACAACTCTGTCAACATAGGGTTTCAACTCCTCATAATCCCTTATGGGAACACGTTTTTGAAAATCGGAATAGGTTTGAATCCTTTCAAATTGATGGTCCTTACCAAAAGCTGTGTGTGTTGCTTTGGATACTAATTCCTTAAAGACGTTTTGTTGAGACTCCATCGGATTTGCAGCCCATTTGTAGGTCTTTTGTTTGATATAGTTTGCAAATAGTTTTGCTGCAAATGATTTAAGCGACATATTGAATTATTTATGCATTGAAGGCTTTAAGTTTATTATTCAAAATCAATAAAATTTGTGGGGTTTATGGGGTAGCCATTGCTCCAGAGTTCAAAATGAAGGTGTGAGCCGGTTGATAATTCTCCGGTAGAGCCTGCACTGGCAATCACTTCCCCGGCTTTCACCAGGTCCCCTTGTTCTTTTATTAACTTTGAATTGTGTTTATACACAGAGATTAAATTGTTTTGATGTTCTATAATAATCACAAAGCCGGTTTGTGCTGTCCATTCTGCAAATATAACCGTGCCGTCTGCAGTAGCTTTTACAGGGGTATTTTCTGCAACAACAATATCGACCGCATAATGTTTATTTTTAAGGCTATAAGGTTCAGAAATTGTTCCATTAACCGGTGGAAATAAAACGCTGGTTATCAAATTTGATGAGGATTCAAATATGTTGTACTTTTCTTCCTGAGCTACTCGTTCTCTTAAAAGGGAGTCCTTTCTTGATGGTGATAAATCTACATTTTCCAGTTCCTGTCTGTTAATATCCTGTAATGAGTCTCTGTTTATTTGCTCTATGGTCAAATCTCCTGTTAAAACCTGTTTGATTGAGGCAAGATATTGTTCATTTAAATGTAATACTCTTTGTATTGAATCTGTTTTATATGCCAGTTCTGTTGCCTGCTGTTTTAGTTGGGTAGATGAATATCCCGGGATGTATTCTCGCAAAGGGGTAAAGGCAATAATAACTGTCGTGACACCCACAAGAAATAATGCAGAAAGCATTGAAAACACAAACACATTCAACCTATTGAGCTTAAAGGAAGCCTTTTCTTCAAAAGTATCTTCATTGAGTATTACCAAGCGATACTTGTGTAGTAGCTTTTTTACAATTTTTTTTCTTTTTTTATCCTCTGGCCTCATTGTTTAAGTTCTTTAGCAAATATAAAACAAAAACAATAGGGAATTCGTATAATGAATTGGAAGAAAATACTCAAAAAAGTGAGGGATTGAATTTTTCTTGTTAACTTTGTTTCCTAAATACATTAACTATGAATGCTGTTCTATTTCCTTTAGCTATAGGTCCCTGGCAAATTGCCTTGATTGTTGTAATTGTGCTCTTGTTGTTTGGCGGAAAGAAAATCCCTGAATTAATGAGAGGTTTGGGAAGCGGTATCAAAGAATTTAAAGATGCTTCCAAAGAAGATAAAAAAGAGGAAGACTCCAATACAATTGATAAAAAATAATCTTTTTTTAAATTTAAAAAATCCGCTGAATTAGCGGATTTTTTTTATTCAAATTTGAACGATTGAATGATGGCTTCCAATTCAAACTGATAATCTCTTTTATCGATTGACGGTGCAAAGGTAAAGCCCTCAACAACCAGATTTCTGTTATTTTGTTCATCCCTTATAATGTAATTTACAAAGGGTCCTGCCATAAAAAAGTTATATACTTCCCAGGTTCCTTTCGTTTGATAAGCAAATTTTCCATTGACTTCAGATTCAAAAAGGTAAGGGGAATAGGCTTTTTCAGTAATCATATAGCTGTTGTCAACAGGCCCCGGAATATGGGTTTTCCCAATGGAATCTCTCATTGTAATTATATCCTTAATTCGTGTTGAATCATTTTGAAAGTAATTAAGCGGCATTTCATAAATCAATAAATTTAAATCTCCGGAACGGATATCCTTTCTAAGCCAGGCAAAATTGTTTGTAAGCTTCCCAATGCGATAAACAGATGGCGCAATAAAGCTCACTCCAAGGCTGTCTTTGATGGGTTTTGTATCAAAAAGGGAAAGTGACATCCTTCTTTGCTTTTCTTTTATTTCGGTTTTTTGAAAACTTTGAATCATTTCATTAGCCTTTTCATCAATGAGTTGAATAAGTTCTTCATTTGAATTTGCGCTTATAAATATCCCATTTTGCGGTTTTGCATAATGATCTATGGCATACTTAAATTGTTTTTCTTCTCCTTTTTTTACAAAAATAAAAAGTCGGTTTTTTTGTGTGAATCCATCAAAGGAGCCTGGGGGTAGTTGGTTAATACTGAAAAGGGGTTCCTCTTGAGGAAGCCCGTCAACGGTGGCGGCAAAATTCTTTCTAATGACTTCTCCCACTTCTCCCTCCCAAAGAATATCGTCAATGATCACTTGAAGGTTGTTGATGTTTCCGGAAGAAGCAGGTAGCATTGCCTGTTTTTGTTCCTTAGTCTCTTCACAAGAAATCATTGCTAAAAAGAGGAATGCAACAAATACAAGATTTTTTCTCATTGTTAAAATTTTTAGTGAGTTTGCATATACTTAAATCACCCTTTTGAAATTTTTAATTTCATTCCGGGTTTTAGTTTAGTACCACTAATATCGTTCCACTTTTTTAAATTATCAACACTCACTCCCGGGAGTTTTTGTGCAATGCTCCATAAAGAGTCACCGCTTCTTACTACATATTCTTTAGTTGATCCATTTGAGGCATTACTTTGAGTAACGACTGTTGCGTTTGGTTTTTGCCCTTTTGGATAGATTGTAAGCCGTTGACCAATACGCAAATTATTGTTTTTTAAGTTGTTCCAATTTTTTATGTTATTTACACTAACGCCATATTGATTAGCTATTTTTCCTAAGAAATCGCCACTTTTTACACGATAGGTGATTTGCTGCTCTTGAGCATAAAATTCTGGTAAGGCCTTTTTGTTTTCTTCTGCTTTTTTATTAATGTAAGCATAAATCAGTTCCTCATTACTTACAAAAGTGCCTAAAATATCTAATGGAAGTCTAAGCGTATAGTTTTTACCCTCGATAAAAGGTATAATTTCCAACTTATATGAAGGGTTTAAAAACTGCAATTCCTCTTTTGAAATGTCGATTAACTCAGTGATATCGTCAAAGCTAAGTGTTTGTTTTATGTGAATAGTATCGGTTTCATAATAGGGCAAGCCGGTTTTAGGCAGTTTAAAGCCGTGTTCTTCAGCATATTCAAAAATATACATGGTTGCTAAAAAAGCGGGTACATAACCGGCTGTTTCACGAGGTAAATTGTTTCTTATGAGCCAGTAATTGGTTTCGCCGTTTGAGCGTCTAATAGCCCTGGACACGTTGCCCGGACCGGCGTTGTATGATGCTAATGCTAAATCCCAATCATTGAACATGGAATAGAGAAGGCTTAGGTATTTTGCGGCAGATTCTGTTGCTCTCAAGGGGTCTGAACGTTCATCAACATATGAAGTCACTTCCATTCCATACATCTTTCCGGTAGGATACATAAACTGCCATAAACCCGTTGCGCCCACTCTGGATTTTGCTCTTGGATTTAGTGCAGATTCAACAATAGCAAGATATTTAAGCTCCAAAGGTATGTTGTGTTTATCCAATTCCTGCTCAAACATGGGGAAGTAATAATTACTAAGGTTCATTAGGCGTTGCAATGATGTTTTTCTACTCTTTAAATAGCGCTTAATAATGTTTTCAAGAGAAGGAGAATACGCTATATTAAAAGGAGTTTTTGCGTCAAGCAGTGCTAGCCTTTCTTTTAAAAGCTCTGTTGGCAGATCTTCGAGTACTGTTTCTTCCTGGAGTGTATCAGCTTCTTTAATAAAAGCATTCATTTCTTCAAAAAGTTCTGAATTGTAGAGTTCTTTTTTCCACAAACTATCAATTTCTGAGCTTATTTGGTGAACTTGAAAGGTGGCTCTTATGCTATCAAGCAGAGATAAGGGCTCATGCTCAGTAATTTCTGATGTTTCTAATTCTGTAACCAGAGATTGTTGCTCTTCTAAACTGTGTTCCTGGCCAAACGCATAAGAAAAAAACAAGGTAAAAAGCAGGGGGGTTAGTATTTTACTCATTATTTTTTAAGTTAAGTTAAGGCTGCAAAATAATAAAAATATATTTTAGAAACGCAAGATGCTTTTATCTATTGCATCAATCAAGGATGGCGGCTATACCCGGTAAGGTTTTTCCCTCCAGCATTTCGAGCATGGCACCTCCGCCAGTTGACACATAACTCACCTTATTTTCAAGACCAAATTGCTTTACTGCTGATACTGAATCTCCTCCACCAACAAGTGAAAAACAACCATTTTTTGTGGCTTCTGCTATGGCAATTCCCATTGAAATGGTTCCGTGAGAAAAGGCTTTCATTTCAAAAACGCCCACCGGGCCATTCCAAAGGATTGTTTTAGATTCTCTTATAATTCCGGCAAAGTGTGCATTGGTTTTTTGCCCGGAGTCCAATCCCATCCATCCATCAGGAATCGTATCGATGGGACTCTCCTTTGTGTTTGCATTTTCAGAAAAACTGTCTGCAATAACCGCATCAACCGGAAGGTGGATTTTAACATTCTTTTGTTTTGCCTGTTTCAGTATGCTCAAGGCCAAATCCATTTTATCCTCTTCAACCAATGAGTTTCCAATTTTGCCGCCTAAAGCTTTTACAAAGGTAAATGCCATACCTCCTCCTATAATCAAATGGTCTATTTTATCAAGAATGTTTTCGATGATAGTTATTTTTGAAGACACTTTAGCCCCACCAATAATGGCTGTTACCGGTTTCTTATTGTCTTTCAACACTTTATTTATGCTTTCTATTTCGCGCTCTAAAAGGGTGCCAAAACATTTGCTGTCAGGGAAAAAATCTGCGATGATGGCTGTTGAAGCATGAGCTCTGTGGGCGGTGCCAAATGCATCGTTGACATAAAAATCACCGAGGGAAGCTAATTTCTTAGCAAATTCCTTATCTCCTTCAGTTTCTTCAGGGTAGTAGCGCAAATTTTCAAGTAATAAAACTTCGCCTGGTAACAGTTTTGAAGCAGCCTCTTCTGCTTTGCTGCCAATACAGTCTGTAACAAATTTAATTTGAACCCCAATAATTTCAGAAACTTTATTAACAATATGCTTTAAAGAAAACTCTTCTTCTCTATTTTTAGGTCTTCCCAAGTGAGACATTAGGATGCAGCTCCCGCCATCTTCGAGAATTTTGATTAAAGTGGGTTTGACAGCTCTAATGCGTGTATCGTCTGTAACCTGATGTGCCTCATTGAGCGGCACATTAAAGTCCACTCTTATTAATACTTTCTTTTTTTTAAAATTAAAATCTTTTAGGGTTTTCATAGCTTTTTTGTTATTCCAACAAAGATACTTTTTTCTGAGAATAGTGGTATCTGCATTGTTGTGAAATATTATATATTTGTCTATGCTTTTTTCAGAAGTTTTAGGTCTCGATCATATTAAAAGCCACCTCATAACAAGTGTTCAAAATGGGCGTATTCCACACGCTCAACTTTTTGTTGGTCAGGGGGTTTTGCCAATCGCAATTGCTTATGCTCAATATATATTGTGTCATAATTCAGGTGCTGAAAACACAGGTGGTAATGAAGCCTGCAACCTTAAAATAAACAAACTTTCCCATCCCGATTTACATTTTGTTTATCCGGTTGCTACCAATGACCAAATAAAAAAACATCCCGTTTCTTCTCATTTTATTGAGGACTGGCGCAGTTTTGTACTTGAAAATCCTTACGGTAACCTCTTTGAATGGTATCACAAAATTGGTATTGAAAAAAAACAAGGTCTCATTAGTGTTGATGAGGCACAGGATATGGTAAAAAGCCTTTCGCTAAAAGCATATGAAGGAGGCTTTAAAGTGATGATACTCTGGATGGCAGATAAAATGAATACGCAATGTGCCAATAAAATTCTAAAACTGCTGGAGGAGCCGCCAGACAAGACAGTATTTATACTTATCACAGAGGATGATGAGCAATTGCTGTCCACAATTACGTCCCGTTGTCAAATACTTAGAATTCCCTTACTGTCTGAGGAAGCTATTGCTCAAGGTCTGGTTCAACGGGAGGACGTCTCTTATGATATAGCAAAAGGATTTGCCAGGCAGGCTTCAGGTGAATACAACAAAGCGTTGCAGTTGTATAAAAACCAAAGCGAGGATGCTTCTTTTGAAAAATGGGTGATCGTATGGGTTCGAGCTGCTTTTAAGGCCAAAGGAAATAAAGCGGTCGTTCAGGATTTGCTTAGTTGGAGTGAAGACATAGCTACAGTGGGCAGGGAGGTTCAAAAACAGTTTTTAGATTATTGTGTCTCCTTTTTTAGACAGGCGATGCTATTGAATTATCAAACCCCTTCTTTGGTGTATCTTCAAATTCAAGACCCCAATTTTGCATTGAAAAAGTTTGCTCCATTTGTTCACGGTGAAAATATTTTGGAAATTATTGATGCACTGGAAACAGCAAATTATCATATTGAAAGAAATGGGAATGCAAAAATCATTTTCACTGACCTTTCTATTCAATTGACGCGTTTGTTACATAAAAAGCAATCTACAGAAATAATAAGATAAATTTATTTCATTTCTGGCTTTCATCTATTTTTCTTATAAAAATCAACCTTAAAATTAGCGCTCTAAAAGCGAAACTATTTTTTAGACATATTCCCGTTGCTTTTAGTCTAAAAAGCTCTAAAATCGTCAAAAAACGGCATTTTACTTCTTTTTTAGAATATAAATATGAGATGAGTACTCTTTTGTCTGCAATCCTGAGAGATTTGATTGCAGTCCCCGGAAAATTGCTTTCAGCCAATTGGTTTTTCCTGTTTTATATTTTTCAGAAAGTAAGCTCACATAAAAAGCATCAAACCACATTGGTTTTGATATTATGAATTCAAATTGGTTTTTTGAAAAAAGTCGTTGTATTCCGGTTTTTGAAAAATGCCATAGGTGTCTGGGCACATCATAAGCTGCCCAAAATTGTTTGTAGTGTTGAGCGTCTTTAGATTTGAAATTTGGAACAGCAACAATTAAGGTGCCGGAAGCTTTTAATCTCTTTGAAATTTCACATATATAATCTTCTACATCCGGAACGTGTTCTAACACATGCCAAAGAGTGATTACGTCAAAGTCTGTTTCAATTATATCTTTTAAATCCTTTGAAACGCCTATGCCTTTTTTTTCAGAAAGCGTGATGGCGTCCGGATTGGGTTCTACCCCAAAAACAGCCCAATTTTTTTGTTTGGCAGTGGCTAAAAAGTCTCCTGTTCCCGAACCAATATCCAATAGTTTTCCGGAGCCTTTGTTGATTTTTGAAATCAACGAAACCTTTTGCTTCAGCGCAATATTTTTTATGAAATGATAGACTTTGTCTGTAAAAGATTTTTTTGTGTCTGTATGCGAAATGTAATTTTCGCTTTTGTAATACTCTGAAATTTTGATCAAACTGGGAACAGGAATTGTCTGAAGTATATCGCCAAATTCATTTTCAACCAAAGTAAATTCTTCTCCGGTAACCAGGTAATCTTTTGTTTTTAGATGGATTTTGTGAGGTGTATTCAAAAGCCGAATTTTAAAATTGTTTCACGTGGAACATTATCTTCCCATATAGACCAACATGACCGAAATATCATTTGGTGACACACCGCTAATGCGAGATGCTTGTGAAATTGTTGCCGGACGAATGGCGTTTAATTTCTCTTTTGCTTCAAATGAAAGTGATTTTAAAGCATTGTAGTCAAAGTTTTGTGGGATTTTTATTCCTTCTAAACGATTTAGCTTATCCGCATTGTTCTTTTCTTTGTCAATATACCCGGAATACTTTACCTGAATTTCAACTTGTTCTAAGATTTCTTCATCCAAATCTTTGTTTTGAATATACTCCTCAACTTTAGGGATTTTTCGCATATCAACCAAGGTGATATTGGGTCTTGAAAAAACTTTAAAAAGTTTGTCGCTTTGACTCACTAAAGCTGAATTTTTTTCTTCTAAAATAGGATTCATCACTTGGGGTGAATAGCTAGTTTCTTTAAAAAATTGCACAAAATCATCAGATTTTGACTCTTTTTCTTCCATACGTCTCATTCTATTTTCTCCAGCCAAACCGATTTCATATGCTTTCGGCGTAAGCCTAAAATCTGCATTATCCTGACGTAAAAGTGTTCTGTATTCAGCTCTGGAAGTAAACATTCTGTAAGGCTCTTCTGTCCCTTTTGTAATTAAATCGTCAACCAAAACACCTATGTAAGCTTCGTTTCGTTTTAAGATAAATGGGTCCTTTTCATGAACTTTTAAATGCGCATTGATTCCAGCCATTAAACCTTGTGAAGCGGCTTCTTCATAGCCGGTGGTCCCATTTATTTGACCGGCAAAAAATAAGCCTTCAACCAATTTCGTTTCTAAAGTATGCTTGAGTTGTGTGGGCGGAAAATAATCATATTCTATCGCATAACCGGGTCTGAAAAACTTTACATTTTCAAAACCCGCAACAGAACGCAAAGCTTTAAATTGAACGTCTTCAGGGAGCGATGTTGAAAAACCATTTACATAATATTCAACAGTATCCCATCCTTCAGGTTCAATAAAGAGCTGATGCCTGTCTTTGTCTGCAAATCGATTGATTTTATCTTCAATAGAGGGGCAATAACGAGGGCCAATACTTTGTATTCGTCCGTTAAACATGGGCGAACGATCAAACCCCTCTCTTAACAAATCATGTACTTGATTGCTTGTATAGGTCATATGACAGGATCGCTGCTTTTTTAGAGGGACTGTAAGGTCTGTAAATGAAAACTTATCAGGCTTTTCATCACCCGGTTGTTCTTCCATTTTAGAAAAGTCTAAGGAGCGGCCGTCAACTCTTGGAGGCGTTCCGGTTTTCATTCTGCCTGAATCAAAGCCTAAATTTACTAGATCTTCAGTAATTCCGGTTGAGGCTCTTTCACCGGCGCGACCGCCTCCAAACTGCTTTTCACCTATATGTATTAAACCATTTAAAAAAGTTCCGTTTGTCAACACTACAGATTTGGCTTTTATCTCAATACCAAGTGAGGTCTTAACACCACAAATTTTGTTGTTTTTTACAATAAGTCCTGACACCATTTCCTGATAGAAATCAAGATTGCTTGTTTTTTCTAGCATCAATCGCCATTCTTCTGCAAATCGCATGCGGTCACTTTGAACTCTTGGACTCCACATTGCGGGCCCTTTGGATTTATTAAGCATTTTGAACTGTATAGCCGTTTTGTCTGAAACAATTCCACTATATCCCCCAAGCGCATCAATTTCGCGTACAATTTGTCCTTTTGCTATCCCCCCCATAGCGGGATTGCAACTCATTTGTGCTATGTTTTGTAGGTTCATTGTAATTAATAGGGTTTTAGAGCCCATATTGGCAGCGGCGGCAGCGGCCTCCGAACCGGCATGTCCGCCACCAACAACAATTACATCATATTCATTTTCAAACATTGTATATTTCTAAATTTATGTTCCACGTGGAACAAATGGTGTTATTAAAAGGCTGCAAATATAAGCTAAAGTTCAGTAAATCAACAAATTAAAGTGCAATAACCTGAATATCAGTCAAATGCTGATTTTACAAACTAAATATTGAGATAGCTTCATTTTCCTTTTGCCTCATTTGTTGCTGTTCTTCAGGCGATTTATCTTTGTAGCCCATAAAATGTAAGATTCCGTGAATCATCACTCGCAAAAGTTCGTTTTCAAATGAAACCTTAAATCTTTGAGCATTGTCCTTTATGCGTTCAATTGAAATGTAAATTTCTCCTTGTAACTGCTTTCCATCAGAATAGTCAAAACTTATAATATCTGTTAAAGTGTCATGCTGAAGGTATTCTAAGTTGATTTTATGAAGCTGTTCGTCATCACAAAAGACGTAATTTATGTCTCCCAATTTGAACATCTCCTCTTCAATAATTTTAGTAATCCAAGAGAAATAAGCATCTTGATTTGGTAACTGAAAATCTGTTTCAGAAAAAAAATTAATCATCGCTTGTTGTAAAATATTCTTGAACCTTTTGTCTGTAAACAGGACGAAGGGGTAATTGTTGCCTGTTTAGTATTTCAACATTGTTGAAGTATTTTTTTGCATTTTCAAGTAATTTGTCTGACGGACTTTGAAAGTCTTTTTCGTTTGTTCTTCCTTGGCGCTTTTCATCTTCACCTTGTTGAAAGGCCGCTTTTTCAAGCTTTAACAATTGGTGTTTGATGTCGTTCATTTTTCTAAGTGTCTGTTGATTGAATCCTCTTTCTAAAAGTTCCTGCTCCACTTGTTCCATTTGCCTTATAAGATTACGTGCGTCTGAAGGGAGCCCTTCTTGTCTGAGCTTTTCTTCCAGCTTCATTCTTAAAAGTTGTTGTTGTTTGTATATTTCAAATAACATTTCGCTCATTTTTTCAGATTCAAGACCTTCACTTCCCTCCCCGTCTTTATTGCCATCTCCGCTTTTGCCGCCTTCACCGTCACCATCACTGCCTGTGTTTCCTTCTCCTTCACCTTCACCATCTCCTTGACCCTGGCCCTCTCCTTGTTGTTCACCTTGCTCCCCTTCTTCGCCCTGGCTTGTGCCTTGTTCCATTTTTTCATTCAAACTTTCTTGTTGCTTAATAATATCTGGCAACTGGAAACCTTTTCCTTGACCGCCTTCACCTTGACCCATTCCCATTTGCATCTGCATTTGCATATTATTGAGTGCATCACCTAAAAGAACGGCTAATTCATTAGCCCCGGTCAATGCATATTGTTGAGAGGCAACGCCATTTCTTATGCGGTTTTCAGCAAGTTCTTCTGTTGATTTGTCTATATTATAATGCACTTCTTCTATGAGATCGTTTATGACAGTTCCTACCATTGGATTACGTAAAGCTAAAGAAAAGAGGCTGTCATCAACGTGTTGAAAGTTTTGTTTTAATTCACTTTGACGGACTAGTTTTTTTCCAAAAAGCGGATTTCCGTAACGTGATTCTTTAAAGTCTTCCATTAAATATTCCTGAGAGAGTGAATAAATAACCAGATTGTCAAGGATTTGTCTGAGCATTTCAATGTCCTCCTGTTGACCTTCACTGGCGCCGGCAGCCATCTGCATTTGCATTTGCTGGCTCATCTCTTTCATTTTTTCTGCGGCCTTCTTTTGTTTCTCCTGTGCCCCTTCTTGTAGTTGTTGTTCTAGTTTTTGTGTCGCTTCTTGTTGTTCTTGTTTTACCTCCTCTTCCTTTGCTTTATTATCTGGAATGTCCATGGGGCTTTTTAGCTGCTCATTTTCCTCTCTCAACTCTTCCATTTCTTCCTTGTAATCTTCAAATTCTTTGTTTAATTCTTCTTGCTTTTCTTTGGTGTTGTTTTCTTTAGGTTCATTAGAAAGGGCTTCCTGCTTTTCGGCAAGCTTTTCCAGTTCTTCGGCTAACTTTTGGGTTTTCTTTTCAACATAGTAACGCTTTGTAAGCTCAAGGAGTTGTTCCAGATTCCGTTTTTGTTTTTTGTTTTGCTTGCTGAGTTCTTCCAGCTTTTCAAAAAGTTCTTCTTCGGCAATTTTTTCTTGTAGCTTTTCTAACTCATCAAGTAACTTTTCATTTTCTTGTAAGCGTTCCTCATTTTCGTCAAAACGTTTTTGCAATTCTTCTTTTTGAGGGTCATTTTCTTTGTTTTCTTTCTGAAAGTTTTCCAAATTTTCTTTTGCTTTCTCAGAAAACTTTTTCATCATTTCCTCCTGAAGTTTTTGGCGTTTCAAAAACTCTTCCAGCTTTTGTTTGTCGTTCCAATTAAGTTCATTTTTTTCTTTTTGCATTCGCGAAAGCTCCTCAAGGTCCTTGCTTTGCTTTTCCATCTCTTGAATTGTTTTGTCCAATCCCTGAATGGTTTCTTGTTGTTCCTTTAATTGCTGCTTTTCCAGCTCATCCTGAGTCAATTTTCTAAAAGAAAATGTTGATGATTTCGTGCTTTTGGGAGCATTGATGGCGTCATTATCAAAAACTTCAAAGTAATAGCTGTACTCTCGTCCCTCTTCAAGAGGCAAATCTCCGGGAAAAGCGTGAAGGAATTGATCAAAATTTCCTCTATTGACAGGCAGTGACAATTCTGCTTTGTTTTTGTCATTTCCTGATGGAAAATAAACAAGCTGTAGTTTTGTCAATCCATAATCATCTGAGACTCTTCCGAAAAAGTAAGTTATCTGACTATTCAAGGAATCTTGTTTCGCTTCAACGGTTATTTCCGGAAACTGATCTTTGATGACATTGATTGAAAATGCGAGGTTTTCATAATCTTCAAGCACCTCATTTGATGTTGAGATGGAATAGTCAAATTTTGAATAAACAGGTTTTGAAAGTTCAAAAAGCGGTTTGTTTTCATTAAAAAACAAAACAGAGTCCTGTGTGTTCAATTTAACTTTATTGGTTTCGCGAGTGTTTAATTTCCACTTGATGGTTGTGCCTTCAGGAACGGTTGCATTACCCGTGCTTTTTAAGATTTCATTTGTACGTTTTGTATAACGAGGGTAATCAAGTTCCATTTCAAAAGAGACCAATGTGGGTACTTTAACCACGTTAAGCATATATGGTTTTGAAGTCACATTGTTTGCCTGTAGCCTAAAGTTTAATGCCTCTGTGGGTTGCGAAAAAGTATATTGAAATTGTCCTAAGGCAGTTTGTTGAAGAAAATAGGTTTCGTTGTTGTAAAGTATCGAAGCTGTTTCGGGAATAAAATCACCGGCAACACGCACATTTAATACATAGGGTTTGTTTTCTAAAGCTTCAAGAGATTCATTGAGCACATAAAAGGTAAAAGGTGCAGGAGGTTCATAAGCTACATTGTAATTTACTACGCGCTCATAACTCCCGGAAAAAATTCCGGTATTGCCTGTAACTGCAAAAAGAAGAACAATAACAACAGGAATTGCAGCATACTTCAAATATTTAAGATTTTGCTTAAAGTTTACCGCATTGACAAACGGAATGGGCTGCATCTCTAGTGACTTTTGTTCTATGCTAGCTAAAAGCAATTCAGACTCTTGTTTGTTTTGCTTTAATTGAAGTAAATTTAAAAGCTTATCATTCACTTGAGGAAAGTGGTTTCCTATTATTCTAGAGGCTTGTGCAAAGTCAATTCCTTTTTGAAGCTTGAATAATTTTGCCAAAGGAAAGGCAATAAATCTTGCAAAAAGAGCAACCTCTGCTATTACAAACGCCCAAAACAAAATTGTGCGCCCTGTTTGTGAAAGCCAAAGGAAATGCTCAATAAGAAGCGTTGCCAAAAGGTAAAGGAGTCCTATCGCAAAAAACAATATAGCCCCTTTAATCAATTCATTAGTATAATATTTTCTAATAAACTGTTCTAACTTAGATAGTATGTTCTGAAAAGTATTCAAAGTGATTTATAAATCTGAACCGATAAAAATAGGAATAAAAGATGTTGAAAACTAAAATTTGTATGGGTCTTAAATAAACTTTAACAGCCTAGCTTAAGATATGATTAAAAACAATAGGAATAACGCTTGAATCGCTTTTAAAATAAGCCTTTAATCGTATCTTTGTCAGACAAAAAAATTGACCTCTCAAAATTTTGACAACATGGACAATCATTCAAGAGATTTGGATATTTCATTACAAGATTCCCGCCTGCGCGGGAATGTGAGGGTGCGATTTGCACCGAGTCCCACCGGACCTTTACATATTGGCGGGGTGCGAACTGCTTTATTTAACTATCTCTATGCAAAAAAGCATGGGGGAAGTTTTATTTTAAGAATAGAGGATACAGACCAAAATCGATATGTTGAGGGCGCAGAAGAATATATTATTGAAGCTCTAAACTGGTGCGGAATTCCATTTGATGAAGGTCCTGGAAAAGAAAAGGGTTTTGGCCCCTATCGCCAAAGCGAAAGAAAGCATCTTTACAATGAATATGCAAATCTACTTATCCAATCAGGTCATGGGTATTATGCTTTTGACACCAATGAAAGTCTGGACTTCCACCGAAAGGATCACGAAGAAAAAGGAAAAACCTTTATTTATAATCATCATAACAGGGAAAAACTTGACAACTCACTAACATTAAGTGAATCTGAACTTCAAAAGAGGTTGAGTGCCGGTGATCCCTATGTTATTCGGTTTAAAACACCTGTAAACCAAAAGCTTGTATTAAATGACATCATTAGAGGTGAGATGGAAATCGACACAAACATACTCGATGACAAGGTTTTATTTAAAAGTGACGGCATGCCCACTTATCATCTTGCAAACATCGTGGACGACCACTTAATGGAAATTTCTCATGTCATTCGCGGAGAAGAGTGGTTGCCTTCTTTGGCACTTCATCAATTATTGTATGACGCATTTGGCTGGGAAGCTCCACAATTTGCTCATTTACCTCTGATTATGAAACCCATCGGAAAAGGAAAATTAAGTAAGCGGGATGGTGATAAAATGGGATTTCCGGTTTTTCCGCTTCTATGGCGAAATGCTGATGGGGAACGTTATTCGGGTTACAGAGAAGATGGATACCTTCCTGAAGCTGTAGTGAATATGCTTGCCCTGCTGGGTTGGAACCCGGGTACAGAACAAGAAATTTTCAGTCTTGATGAATTGGTTGAGACCTTTGAGCTTGAGCGCGTCCATAAAGCCGGAGCTAAATTTGATCCTGAAAAAACCAATTGGTTTCAGCATCACTATCTGCAACTTCAAACAGATGATCAATTGGTGATTGGTTTTAAAAATCTTTTGGACTCTAAGCGGGTTACTACCTCATTAAATTTAAAAACCATCGTGAGTTTGGTAAAAGAACGCGCCACTTTTATAACTGATTTATGGGAGCAAAGCCACTACTTTTTCAAGGCTCCGGTTGCCTATGATGAAAAAGCTGCCAACAAATGCTGGCAAGAAGAGACAGACAAAGTAATGCAGGCTGTTTTGATGATTTTAAAAGAGACATCCCCTTTTGTTCAAGAACATTTATCAGATAAAGTAAAATCTTGGATTACAGACGCCGGTATTGGATTTGGAAGGGTCATGCAGCCTTTAAGACTTTCGCTCGTGGGCGAAATGAAGGGACCGGATGTTTTTGCAATAATGGAAATACTGGGTAAAGAAGAAACGATAAAGCGTTTAGAAAATGCGATTATAAGGTTGGGTTAAAAACAGGTTTAATGCCAACTAATTGGTCTAAAATTTTAAAAGTTTATATTTTTTATTTTTATAATCATTTTCTAACATAACTGTTTCCCCGTTGTAAAGAATATTGGTGTAAATAAATATTTCATCTTCGGGATTAAGAGCGTTAATATAATTTTTAACAGCCGGATTAATTGAGTAAGAAATAATACTTTCATCACCAAGAATTACATTTTTTGAAGGAATTTCTTTCAACTTATTTCCTTTCACTAAATGATGCCATGTTTCTCCTCTTTTGAAATAACCATCAACATCATCATAGGTTGCGGTGTTTAAAAAATCTCCCGATTCGGTATCAACTGACATTACAGAAAGAATTCTTGAATTTTTTTTAGCTCCTGTAAATTGTTCAAAATATAAGTTGTTTTCTGAAATTGTGGGGATTAAGGACAAATATTTTAGTTCTTTTTCACTGTTGTTTTTTTCTTCAAAACCATTCATTGTCTGCCATAACTTTTTCCCATTAAAATCAAATTTAGCAACTAATAGTTTTAGCTCTGAAGATTTATTTTTTGACTGTAAAACAGAGACAGCATAATAACATTCTTTTCTAAAATCAATATACACAGTCCCGGTTGCAGGTGATTTAGGTACTCTGACTGTTCCATTTTGAAAGCTTTTAGTGTAATAGCTGTTTGGGTGTGCTGTACTAGCATATTTAAAGCTTTTATTGTCAATTGAAATTTCTAATTTGGTTTCTTTAATAAAATTCCCTTCAAAGTCAAACTCAGAAACAATTAAAAATTGAATATCCGCGTTTTTTTCTTGATTACTTGTATTAAATTCTTTTGATAAAAGAAAGATTTTATTGTTTGCCACCTCTAATAAAGTATATCCATACACTAACTCATTTCCAACTAATGCTTTTGGCTTATAAGAACTTGTTTTTCTTTCAAAGGTTTTTAAGTCTATTTTGTCTAAAATCCACTCGACGGGTTTATCAATTTTATTATTTTGGTTGGGTTTATATCCTTTATCTTTAGGTCCTGTTAAAATAATATGGTTGTTTGTTAGTTTCAAAAAATCATTCCCATCTGTATAAATATCTTTATTTTCTATTTCTAAAGATTTTAACTCTGTGCCTTGATCCCCAACATAAGTATAAGTTGTTTTAGAATTGAAAATATTAATTACCGCTCCCTGTGACCCGTAAACAAGATAATGCCCCTTATTATTGCGATATAAAGTTAGTCCATCTTTTGAATAGTAACTGTTTAAGAGTTTTTCATTTAATAAATCTATTGTTTTGATTTCAGTGTTTTTTCCTCTTGGAGAATAGGCGCCAACTCCTTCTTTCGCAACAATAGTTAGCTGATCGTTATCCCAACTTAAGGAAGTTATGTCTTTATCATTTATCTGTAAATCTATAATCTCAGTTTGGGCAAAAGAAATAATAGGAATTAAAAATAAGCTGGTTAGAAAGTTTTTCATCTTTTGGTTGTTTTGTTGAACGTAAATATATGATTTTAATAAAAAAAAGTTTGCAGAACTTTGAAAATAAAATTTTAAATAGACATTAAATCCATATCCTATAGGAGACTTATGAGATAAAATATCGTTAGCAAAAGAGGCTTTTTGCCTAAGAATGAAAATCCAAATTGCGAATTGACAAAAAAATACAAAGTGTTTTAATAGCTTTTTTTTTTGCTAAAAATAAGCCGTTAACCCCACCGTCAACAAACTACTATTGCCTTTAAAGTTGTCATTTTCCAGGTTTTGACTGTTTAATTTATTCAACACATTAGTCACGCCATATTGATATTGCCCAAAAACTCTAAAGTTTCTAAAACCGGCTGTTAGACCTGCTGCTAAATGAAAATTCACTTTAGAAACGTCTTCAAGGTCAATTGCCCTAAGGGTGGTATAACCATCAACTATATAATTTTCAAAAGGAGTGTCTTTTAATGTCAGTTTTCCGTTTACATTTAAAATGGGTCCCGCCTCAATGCTTAAGTGTTCCTTAATTATTTTATAGCCGCCTAATATAGAAATCTGAGCAGATTGCATATTGTAGTCAAGCACCTCCTTGTTGCCACCCACGGGGAGACTGCTTGCAGAAATTCCTATTTTGGTATCATAAAAGGCAATGCCATATATCATATCAAAATTGTTATAGACATTGCCCCTCATTTGAAAGCCC
This sequence comes from uncultured Flavobacteriaceae bacterium, assembly GCA_963977065.1. Classification (GTDB taxonomy): domain Bacteria; phylum Bacteroidota; class Bacteroidia; order Flavobacteriales; family Flavobacteriaceae; genus Planktosalinus. The sequence goes on from CAXBNF010000001.1 coordinate 201,484, forward strand.
AGCATATAACTTTCGCGGCTTGTAGTGATGAAGTCATCAGTATTAATATCATAAAGTGTTAGACCTCCTGAGACGCCTATCACATTGAATTCTTTAAAGTTTCTTTGAGCTTGAACTTGTGAAATGCTAACAAATAGTATTGCCAGAGCGAGCGTTAAAATTATTTTCAAAAGGAATGTGTTAAAATGCGTTCAAAAGTAAACTTAATTTTCGTAAATTGAGGGTTCAAAATTAATTTATCAAATTATGGGAAACATTTTAATAATTGTAGGACTCATTATCCTCTTTTTATTGGTTCTAGGAACCTTTTTTATCGTAAAACAGCAAACTGCAGGGATTGTTGAACGCTTTGGCAGATTTACAAGTGTAAGAAAATCTGGCTTACAGCTTAAAATTCCTTTAGTTGACAGAGTCGCCGGAAGAATCAATTTAAGAGTTCAACAACTTGACGTTATTGTAGAAACAAAAACAAAAGATGATGTGTTTGTTAAGCTAAAGGTTTCTGTTCAGTTTAAAGTCATTGAAGAGAATGTCTATAATGCATTTTACAAACTAGAATACCCACACGACCAAATTACCTCCTATATTTTTGATGTGGTGCGCGCTGAGGTGCCTAAGCTAAGGCTCGATTATGTATTTGAAAGAAAAGATGATATCGCAAATGCCGTTAAAAAGGAGCTCAATGAGGCAATGACCCGCTATGGGTATGATATTATCAACACATTAATTACTGATATTGACCCAGATCAGCAAGTAAAAAACGCCATGAACCGCATTAATGCATCTGAAAGAGAAAAAACTGCTGCTGAGTTTGAAGCAGAAGCACAGCGCATCAAAATAGTTGCAAAAGCGCGTGCCGAAGCAGAAAGTAAACGTCTCCAAGGTCAAGGAATCGCAGACCAACGACGCGAAATTGCACGCGGCCTGGAAGAAAGTGTCAATGTGTTGAATAATGTGGGTATCAATTCTCAAGAAGCATCAGCTTTGATTGTAGTTACTCAACATTATGATACTTTACAGTCATTGGGTGAAGAAACAAATTCCAATTTAATTTTATTACCTAACTCACCGCAGGCCGGAAGTGATATGTTGAACAATATGGTGGCCTCATTCACGGCTTCTAATATGATTGGACAACAAATGAAAAAGGACCAAACAATTCAAAGCAAAAAGGAAAGCGGTTCAAAACCTAAAAAGGAATAAGACAAAAACTTTGTTAAAACAAAAAAGCCCGAAAATTCGGGCTTTTTTTATTTTCTTCCAAAAGGAAGTAATTTGTGCAGTACTCTTCCATAAAGGATTTTTCTTACCACATTCAACCCTAAATCTATTAAAATATTTGTTGGTGAAACAGCATCTTTGATTTCTAGGACATTCTGTTTCATTTTTTCTTTACAAATTTCTGACTGAAGCCTGTAGATTTCAAGGTCGCGATTTATTTCATCAAAAGAAGAATAGGTTTTCATTTATAAGTTTATTTTTAAATTGAACAGAAGCTCTTAACGATATCAAAATCCCATAAAAAGGTTGCTACAGGTCGTTAAAAAAAATTTTAGAAGTTTGTTTTAAAACAAATCTTTCTAATGGTTTTCTTAGTAATATCCATACCAGGATAAATACGATTAAATAAAAACCAGCAACAAAAAACAACCCATAACTGATATTTCCATAAGCCTCACCAATTAAGTAAGCAACAGCAAGAGACGCAAAAAATAAAAGCAAAAGTGCAATGCTGCCTAAGAGCAAAACTCTTAGAATCGCCATAAAGGATTTTGTTGTTTTTTTATAAAAATCAAGTTTGTAATATTCAAGAGAATTTTTGAGGTATGCGTCTAGGTTCTCTTGAATATCTTCAACATTATTAGTTACTTTTTCAAACACTTTGAATAATTTAGGTTAGCTTTAGTTGATATTTAAAATTACTTCTTTTGAAGTTTTGAGTTTTGTTTTCTCAATTCTTCTAGTTTATCTTCCAGTGCTTTTAAAACATCATCCGCTTTGTAGCTTGCGTTTGAAATGGTGTCTTCCAGTTTTTCTTCAAAACTCATTCTGGCTTCGCTTGCTTTTTTACCCAAAGCTTTGGTGGTATCTTCCAACTTCTTGGTGAGCTCTTTTTGGGCTTTTTTAGCACTCTTGCTAATGTTATCCCTTGTTTTTGAACCTTTATCGGGTGCATAAAGTATCCCTATCCCGGCACCAATTGCTGCTCCGGTTAATAATGCTAAAAGGGTTTGTCCAGTGTTGTTTGACATAGTTGTAATTTTTAATTGTTATTAAATTTATTATACAACAAGGTACGAAGAAAATTACTGGTTTTTTGTTAATAACCGGTTAATAATTAGTGGCCTAATCTTAAAAATTTAACACTTTTAATTCCCTTTTGAACCCCAAGAATCACGTAGTCCTACAGTTTTATTAAATACAAGTTTGTTTGAATGACTTTCTTTGTCAACTGCAAAATAACCAATGCGTTGAAACTGAAATACTTCCTCAGTTTTAGCTGATTTTAAAGAAGGTTCTAAATAAGCGGTTGTGATCTGAAGCGAGTCTGGGTTTATGAATTCCATAAAATCTTTTTCCTTGTCAGTGTCTGGAGAGTCAACAAGGAAAAGACGATCATAAACTCTTATTTCTGCCGGAATGGCGTGTTGTATGGAAACCCAATGAAGTGTTCCCTTTACTTTGCGTTGTGAAGCTTCTGTGCCACTTCCGCTTCGGGTATCGGGGTCATAAGTACAATGGATTTCTGTAATGTTCCCATCTGTGTCTTTAACGACGCTTTCCCCCTGAATAATATACCCATTTTTAAGTCGCACTTCTTTCCCGAGGGTTAGCCTAAAGAATTTTCGGTTGGCTTCTTCTTTAAAGTCTTCCCTTTCGATATATAGCTCACGCGAAAAAGGCACTTGTCTGTTTCCTGCACTTTCATCCTCAGGGTTGTTTTCGGCGTCAAGCCACTCTTCTTTTCCTTCGGGATAATTTGTAATAACAAGTTTTACGGGGTCAAGAACAGCCATCACGCGCGGTGCTACTTTGTTAAGGTCTTCTCTTACGCAAAATTCCAAATGAGAAACATCAACCAAGTTGTCTCTTTTTGCAATACCAATACTGTCTGCAAAATTTCTGATGGATGCAGGTGTGTATCCCCTTCGTCTTAGACCAGAAATGGTGGGCATTCTGGGGTCATCCCATCCTGAAACCACACCCTCTTCAACCAGTTTGAGGAGTTTTCGTTTACTCACAACCGTGTGACTTACGTTTCTGCGGGCAAATTCTCGTTGTTTGGGTCTAACCCTATTTGGGTCTATAATTTGGTCTAAAAACCAATCATAAAGCTCTCTGTGTGGGAGAAACTCTAAGGTACAAAGTGAGTGAGAAACTTGTTCTACATAATCGCTTTCACCATGTGCCCAATCATACATTGGGTATATTTTCCAATTGCCTGCAGTGCGGTGGTGGTGCTTATGAAGCACACGATACATTACAGGATCACGCATCAACATATTGGTAGCCGTCATATCTATTTTTGCTCTTAACACGTGCTCACCTTCCTTCACATCGCCATTTTTCATTTTTTCAAAAAGGGATAAATTCTCCTCTACGCTTCGATTTCTGAAAGGGCTGTCCTTGCCGGGTTGTGTGGGAGTACCTTTTTGTTCTGCAATTTCTTGTGATGTCTGGGAGTCAACATAAGCCTTGCCGTTTTTAATCATTTGAATGGCCCAGTTATACAATTCCTGAAAATAATCTGAAGCATAGCACTCTTTATCCCACTTGTAGCCCAACCACTCAACATCTCTTTTAATAGCATCTACATATTCTTGCTCTTCTTTTGCGGGATTTGTATCATCAAAACGCAGGTTAACAGGCGCCTTGTATTTTAAGCCCAAACCAAAATTGAGACAAATTGAAGTGGCGTGCCCCAGGTGTAGATATCCATTGGGCTCTGGCGGAAAACGAAAACGCAAGCTGTTGTTTGGAAATCCTCCTTTTAAATCATCTTCTATAATGTGCTCAATAAAATTGAGTGCTTTTTCTTCTGTTGACATAGTTGTATTTTGAGGCACAAAGGTATTAAAATTATGGTTTTAAGTTGTTGCTTACTCGTGACAAGTTATATCTTTGTTAGATATAAAATTTTTTTAGTTTTGGGAAGTATAAGATTAAAGCAAATAAAGGTTTATGCTTATCACGGTTGCTTAGTTGAAGAGGAAAAAATTGGATCTGATTATCTTGTGGATTTAAAAGTAAAAGCGAGCCTGGCCGAAGCCTCTAACACTGACAGCCTGAAAGATACTGTTGATTATGTTCATTTAAACAGGATTGTCAAAGAGGAAATGGCTAAAAGGTCAAAATTGCTGGAGCATGTGGGTAAGCGCATTATTGACAGGATTTTTAAAGAACTTTTACTGGTGAATGAAATCAAGGTTCAAGTTTCTAAGGTGAATCCACCGATTGGTGGAAATGTTGCAGAGGTTATTGTGTCAATGAAAGCGAAACGCTAAATCAATCATTTAGATAGTAATTGAAATTAAATTTTTTTACATTTGCAAACTCTAATTCTGAACTATGGATTATGAGATACCCGTCTTCGCGGGTATAGGGCATCGTGGCCGAGGGGCTAGGCACCGGTCTGCAAAACCGTTTACTCCGGTTCGAATCCGGACGATGCCTCAAAAGTAAAAACCTCTTCATTGAAAAATGAGGAGGTTTTTTTGTTTACTCAGGTTTGCACTAAACTTCGAGGTGTAGGATGATCTTAAAAAGTTTTTAAATAGTTGGTATCCTTCTCTCTATTTGATCTTCAATAGTGCCGTTTATTTGTTTTGGGAAAGTGCCCTTAACCAAAAGCACCCCTCCAGAAATAATAATGATGATACTTATAATGCGCTTTACTATATAAATCCTGTAAGGAGTTAATTTTTTATTGAGTTTTTTTGCGGCAAGTATTTTAAAAATATCGATAAATAAATAGGTTCCCAGAATGGCACCAAAGAAAAAAGTGATACGTTTAGTTTCCATTTCTAGTTGAGGTCCAAAGACAATCAATACACCTAACCAGAACCCTAGCACACCTATGTTTATAAAGTTTAAGAAAAAACCTTTAATAAATAATTGAAAGTAATTATTCTTTTTAATTACTGAAATTGTAGGGTCTTCTTGATTGAGGTAGCTCTTTTTGTTTTTTATGAGCGAAATAATTCCATAGGTTACAAAGAGGGCGCCGCCAAAAATATAAAGCGCCGGGTCGTCTTTGATTTTTTGAAGTAATTGATTGGTACTGAAATAAGCAATTAAAATAAAAACCATGTCTGCAAAAACAACCCCTAAGTCTAAGGCAATGGCTGCTCTAACCCCTTTTACAGCACTGGTCTCAAGAAGCACAAAAAAAACAGGCCCAATTAAAAAAGCAAGGAAAAATCCTAAAGGAATTGCTGTAAGTAAATCTTCAATCATGGTTTCAGATTCTGTTAAACAAAATTAAAATTTCTTGTTTAACCTAAAAATAGTTCTAGTTATCTACATCGTCACGGCTTCCAATTAATGTAAAATCAAGTTGTTTTTTAACCAAGTCGGCTTGTTTTACTTTTACATATACTTCATCACCAAGCTGATATACTTTTTTAGTTTTACTTCCCACCACTGCATACTCGTCTCTGTCAAAGGTGTAATGATCGTCTCTAAGCTCTCGCAAACTCACCATACCTTCACATTTATTTTCAATGATTTCAACATAAATACCCCATTCTGTTACTCCAGAGATGACTCCTAAAAATTTTTCATCTTTATGATCCACCATATATTTTACCTGCATGTACTTGATGCTGTCTCTTTCTGCATTGGTCGCCAGGCTTTCCATGTCACTGGAATGACGGCACTTTTCTTCATAAACTTCTTCTTTTTGTGATGGATTTCCATCAAGATACATTTGAAGAAGACGGTGCACCATTACGTCTGGATAACGCCGAATAGGCGAAGTAAAATGTGAGTAATAATCAAAAGCAAGTCCATAATGACCAATATTGTGTGTGGAATATTCTGCCTTACTCATCGTTCTAATTGCAAGGGTATCAATCAGGTTTTGTTCCTTTTTTCCTTTTACATCTACTAAAAGTTTATTTAAAGAAGCGTTAGTAGTTTTTCTGTCACGGGTATTGATTTTGTACCCAAACTGCTTAATAATATTACCAAGGGCAGCTAATTTTTCATCATTAGGCTCATCATGTATTCGATAAATAAAAGTTTTTTTGGGGTTTTGTTTTCCTATGAATTCAGCTACTTTTTTATTAGCAAGTAACATGAATTCTTCTATAAGGTGATTGGCTTCTTTACTTTCTTTAAAAAAAACACCTTCGGGGTTATTTTCTTTGTCTAAGATAAATTTTACTTCCACTTTATCAAAGGAGATGGCACCGTTTTGCATACGTTTTCGGCGCATGGTTTTAGCAAGTTTATTGAGCGTTTTTATAGCATCAACAATGTTTTCCTTTACGTGATAGGTTTCGCCACTGAGCGAAATTTCTGCCGGTATTTCTCCTTTTCCGGTTTCTATGATTTGTTGTGCTTCCTCATAAGCAAAACGGGCATCACTGTATGTGACTGTTCTTCCAAACCAATTTTTTCTAACTTCAGCTTTTTCATTGATTTCAAAAACCGCAGAAAAAGTGAACTTTTCTTCATTTGGTCTTAGCGAACAAGCAAAATTGGATAACACTTCTGGAAGCATTGGCACCACTCTATCAACCAGATAAACTGAGGTGGCACGTTCATAAGCTTCATCGTCTAAAATGGTATCGGGTTGTAAATAATGAGACACATCTGCAATGTGAATCCCAATTTCATAATTTCCATTTTCCAAAACCCGAAAACTTAATGCATCATCAAAATCTTTTGCGTCTGCGGGATCAATTGTGAAAGTTAGTACTTCACGCATATCCCTGCGTTTTTTTATTTCATCTGTATTTATTTTTGTGTCAATGTTTTTAGCGAAAGCTTCAACTTCCGGAGGAAAATCATAAGGCAGTCCATATTGTGCAAGGATGGAATGAATTTCTGTATTGTGTTCTCCCGGTTTTCCAAGCACTTTGATGACAGTTCCAAGCGGTGAATCTGCTTTTTCTGGCCATTCATCCATTCTCACTAATACTTTATCGCCCTGTTGAGCATCTCCAATTTTTTCCTTAGAAATAAAAATATCAGTGTACATTTTTCCATCTGAAGTCGCAACAAATGCAAAATTTTTCTGGATGTCGATGACCCCCACAAATTCTGTTTTATTTCTTTTAATGATACTAGTTATTTCTCCCTCGAGTTTGGCGTTTTTTCTACGTTTAAAAATATAGACTTCAACTTCATCTCCGTGTAAGGCTTTGTTTATATTTTTATTGGTTATAAATACATCATCTTCCAGACCTTCTACAATCACATAACCTTGTCCTCTGGCGGTCATGTCTAGTCTTCCTGTGTGGTATTGGTTGCCTTTTTTAATTCTGTATTTTCCTCGTTCAATTTCTTCAATTTGTTCTTTTCCCTGAAGATCTTTTAATTTTTTTATAATTTGATTTCTACTACTAGCATCATCTACGCCAAGTTTAGCGCCAATTTGTTTGTAATTAAAGGTATTTGTGGGATTTAAAAGAAGTATTTTTAAGATACTTTCTGAGAGATTGGGAATCTTATTTGAGGAATTTTTTCTTTTCTTTTTTGCAGACATGCATTGTATTTTTTTTAGATGTTAAAATTACGTCATATTTGTGAAAGTATCTCATTCTCACACTAAAGATTTAGTATCTTAGTAAAAACCAATCTTTTTTTAAAAATTAATTTTGAGAGATGAAAAATTTTGTAGTGGCTGCTATATTTACCTATGCTCACGAATTTGCTGTTTTGAGATTGATTCTTGAACAAAAAGAAATTTCTCATTTTTTTCAAAATGAAACTATGTTAAGTGTGCTTCCTTTTCATTCTCATGCCCTTGGAGGAATTCGATTAATGGTCCATGAAAATGATTTGGAAGAAGTCTATCAAATTATAGACGATTTAAAACACAATAAAGATCTTCATATTGTTTAAGATTATCAACAATTATAATATATCTATTATTTTTTATTTTAAATTTTAAAAAGAAAATGATGACTATTATAGTGTGTTAATTTGTAGTATAACTTTTTAAAAATATGATTTGATTTTTAGTTATGACCAATTTTAAACCAGTTATAAACAACTTAAATTTTCTTAAATATATTGAAAATAAGCTATTTTAAAATAAAAATGAACAGTTGTCAATAAACTTTATAAACTATAATTTTTTAATAAATTATAATTAAAAATGTGGTTTATAACTCTCTAATTGATGCGTATAACTTTATAAGAAAATAGGATTTCTTTTTTAGGTTAAATAATAAAAAAAAGCATATTGAAAATTCTATTTTAAGAAGCAAGAACTTTTTTTCTTTTTCAATCTGTAATTATAAACAAATTATATAAACTAATAATCACCTTATTATTAAGCTATTGTAAATAGAAATTAACAATCCATTTATTAGTTGTTAATAAGCAGGGTTTTGTACTTTTGTCTTATCAATAATTAACTTAATAGCTAGCTGCTTACGCTAAAAATATCATGAAAATAGCCATTGGAAATGATCACGCAGGAACCGAATATAAATTTGCAATCTTAAACTTTTTAAAAGAAAAAGGCATTGAAGTTATCAATCATGGAACCGATGAAGAATCCAGTGTTGATTATCCCGATTTTGTTCATCCTGTTGCAAAAGCTGTCGAAAATAATGAAGTTGATTTTGGAATCATTATTTGTGGTAGCGGTAACGGTGCATCAATGACCGCAAACAAACATCAAAATGTTCGTTCTGCTCTTTGTTGGACAAAAGAAATAACAGAGCTGGCTCGACTTCATAATGATGCAAATATTTTAAGTCTTCCTGCACGTTTTATTTCAAAGCCCCAGGCACTTGAAATGGTGAAAACTTTTTTAGACACTTCTTTTGAAGGAGGAAGACATCAAAATCGAGTAAATAAAATACCTTGTAATTAATTTCTAATACCCCGTTATGGGACACGAACATTACCATCAAAAATCTTCTCAAGTTCAAGGAAGTAAGGTTTTATTATCAATTATTTTAAACTCCATTCTCACCGTTGCTCAGCTAATTGGTGGAATTATTTCAGGAAGTCTTGCACTCATTTCAGACACCCTTCACAACTTTAGTGATGTTATTTCATTATCAATAACATATTTTGCTAATAAACTTATAAGAAAAGAAGCTTCTTATAAACGCACTTTTGGTTATAAACGCGCCGAAATTATGGCCGCTTTTATCAATTCAGCAACCATTGTAATTGTTGCTTTCTATTTGATTTATGAAGCGATTCAACGTTTTATAGAACCACAAGAGATAGGTAGTGATATTGTTATTTGGATGGCATTACTCGGGATTGTTGTTGATGGTTTTAGTATGCTACTGCTTAAAAAGGATTCTGATAAGAATATGAATATGAAATCAGCCTACCTACATATGTTGTCTGATTTAGGTTCGTCAGTTGCTGTTTTAATTGGTGGTTTGTTGATGAAATTTTATGAAATTTGGTGGATCGACGCAGTTTTGACTTTAATTATCGCTTTCTATCTTATTTATGTGGGTTATGATTTACTAAATAAATCTTTTAAAGTTTTGATGCTCTATACACCACAAGACGTGAAAGTTGAAGAAATTACTAAGAAAGTAAATAACTTGCCCGGAATCAAAAGTATCCACCACATTCACATTTGGCAACTCAATGAGGATGAAGTGCATCTTGAAGCACATTTAGAATTTAATAAAGATGTAAAAATTTCTGAATTTGATCGTTTACTTTTAGAGCTGGAAGAGCTTTTACTTCGCGATTTTGGCATCAATCACATCACTATTCAACCGGAATTCCAAAAAAAGGAAAAAAGCAAAGAAGTAATAGTACAAGATTAATCATTTACCATTTCTAGTTTATTGTCCACCCAAATACTTTCTAACACAAAAGGTGCAGTGTCCCAGTACATATGCTCCTGAACAATTTTTCCATCTTCAAACTTTGAAGTGATATGAACGATGATTTCAGATTTATTTCCGCTTTCAGCGAAAATACCCGTCCAAACACCCCAAAAACTCACCCAAGTCGTTCCTTTACTGTCAATAATCATTTCAACAGTCTGGTTTTCGGTGGTTGAATAGTTATAAGAATCCATTTGAGAAAGTAAAATTTTGTGTTCTTCAATCGCTTCCTGTATGGACCTGGGATTGCTATTTACCCGGTTGTGGTAGATTTTTGCATCTTCTTTATAATGAGTTATATAGGACCCCCAATCACCGGCTTCATAGTCTTTAATCATTTGTCGCATCGTGTCAATTTCCGGTGAACTTTCAGTAAAATAATTTTTTGATGTGTCTTTGCAAGAGGTAGAAAGAAGCAGGAGTAAAATCGGAAAAACAATCAATTTTTTCATAGGGAGTATGATTTCAGTTTATAAAGATAGATTTTTTGTGTTCAAAATACCTATTTTAGCTTTCAATTATTTCTATATATGAAGCTCGATTTTAAACTAAAAAGCTTTTCAGAACTTAGTATTACTGAACTGTATGACATACTCCAGCTGCGCAGCGAGGTTTTTGTTGTAGAACAAGATTGTGTCTATCAAGACATTGACGGAAAGGATGAAAAAGCACTACATCTTTTTGCTTACAAAAATAAAATTCTTGTAGCATATGCACGTCTTTTTGGACCCGGTGATTATTTTAAAGAGGCAAGTATTGGGAGGGTTATTATAAAAGAAAACGAACGAAAATTTGGATATGGTCATCAATTAATGAAAGCCGCCAACACTGCTGTTGAAACTCATTTTAATTCAACAAAAATCCATCTTTCAGCGCAGCAATATTTGGTTAAATTTTACAACGCTCACGGGTATAAAGAAGTGGGTGAAGGGTATCTGGAAGACGGAATACCTCATATTGGTATGGAAAAGTCCTCCCCCTCCCAATAGATATCGGGACCCACAAGGAGGGGAGTAAATTATCCTTTTGTTTTTATCCTTTTATCAAAAGGAATCTTCAACTGATACAAAATATCCTCATCAGTGCTGTCATCTACTAAATCGACTCCATATCTTATTTTTTTAGTATCGTCATAAACAAAGGTCCCAAAAATGCGATCCCAAAATGAGAACATATTTCCAAAATTAGTGTCTGTCCAAGGCATTTCCCAGTGGTGGTGAAACTTATGCATATTGGGCGTTACAAATACATAACTGATATATTTATCAATTTTTCCTAGATTGATGTTAGCGTGTGTGAAATACGTAAAAAACACACTTAAAATTCGGTAAACAAGGTAGAATGCGATAGGCATTCCCATTATCAAAACAGCAAAAAGCGCAAAAGTTTCTCTTATTACAAAATCCAGGGGATGATGTCTGGTGCCGGTGGTGACATCTACCTTGGTATCACTGTGGTGAATGATGTGTAAACGCCACATCCATTTCACTTTGTGAAGCAAAAAATGCACGCCATATTGCGCAATAAAATCGAGCACCAAAAGCGCCAAAAGCAGCTCGGCCCATATCGGCCAGTCCACAAGATGCAATAACCCAAATTGAGAGGTTTTTATCCAGTAAAAAACTCCAAGGGTGAGCGCCCCAAAACCCACATTGATTAACATTGTAAAAACCAAAAAAGTTAAATTAACCTTAGCGTGTTTCCATTTTTTGTAGTTGATTTTTACAAGGGCATAGTAGCCTTCCAATACCCAAAAAACAGCCAAGACACCCACCACCCAGATCAATCGCATCCAGATAGGCATTTCTTCAAAAAATTGGAGGAAAGAGGTCATATTACTTCAAAATGCCTTGATATCGTCTAGTATCTTTTAAAATAGCAACGGCTTCCTTTATTTCAGGATTGTTGACTACCTGATATTCATATAGTCCTTCTCGGTAGAAATAGCGTTTTACAATTTCATCAGAAAGCAAAGACATAATTTCGGCTTTCTTGTCTTGCAATTCACGATCTTTTGCCCTGCTAATATCTTGCAAAAGAGTGTTATAACTTTTCTCAATATCTTGTTTTATGTTTTCTTCTTCAGCCTTTTTGATGGCTGTATTTAAGAGACTTTCCGTTTCCGTTTCGAATGTGAAGTTTGTGCGGTTCAGGAAGCTTAAAAACTCTTTGTAATCATTTTCGCTAAAGCGAAAGCTTTTCCAGTCGCTGTGCTGATTTTTATAATAGTACTCTGTGGCAAAGTCAAAAATGCTATTTGCTTTTAAAAGCGCTGTGGTAATGGGGCTGAAAACGGCAGTTGGAAGTTCCACATCAGGAAGAATTCCGCCACCGTCATAAACGGTTCTTCCGCCTTTTGTTTTAAATTCATTAAACGTTTCGGGTGTAGCGCGAATGGGGTCGCCAAATTCATCTCTGTTAAAATAATCTTCTGCCTGAATACACCTTCCGCTTGGAGTGTAATATTTTGAAATAGTCACTTTGATTTGGGTACCGTAAGTGAGTTTTTTTGGACGTTGAACAAGCCCTTTTCCAAAACTGCGCGCACCCACAACCACGCCTCTATCTAAATCTTGAATGGCTCCCGAAACAATTTCGCTCGCAGAAGCGCTTCGCCCATTGATCAAAACTGCCAGGGGAATTTCAGTATCAACCGGCTCAAAGGAGGTTCTGAATGTTTGATTGTATTTTTCTATGTTTGATTGTGTGGTGGAAATAATTTCGCCTTTAGGCACAAATAGATTCACGATGTTTATCGACTCCCTCATCAAACCGCCGGGATTTCCACGTAAATCAAGAATGATACTAGTAGCACCTTGCTTTTTAAGTTCAACGAGCGCTGCTCTTGTTTCAGTTGTAGTTTTAGGATTAAAAGCACTTAACACTATATAGCCCACATTGTCTTCCATTAGGGTATAAAAAGGCACGGCTTTTTCTGTGAGCGCTGCTCTAATTAGGGTTGTTGTTTGGGTTTTTCCCTGGCGCAGGTATGAAACAGTTACTTCAGATCCGGGAGCTCCACGCAGCAACTCGCTGGCATTGTCATCAAAACTGGCAACAATCACGTCCCCAATTTTTACTATTTCGTCACCGGCCTTGAGCCCGGCTTTATCTGCAGGCCCGTCTTTCCATGGCTCAATTATGATTAACTTTTCTTTTTGGGCGCGCACAGAAGCACCAATTCCTGTGTTTGAACCGGTTTGATTGATTCTCGCCTCCACAACATCTTGCTCATTGTAATAAACAGTGTATGGATCGAGTTGCTCCAGCATTCCTTTAATGGCATGATCCATAAGCTCAGCGGGCACGGTTTCATCAACATAATTCATGTTGACCTCCTTATAAAGCGTAGTGAAGATTTCTATTTGCTTGGCAATTTCAAAAAAATCACTTTTAAAACTCCAGGTTCCCAAAGCAATAAGAACAGCAATGAGAGGTATTACTAATTTCTTTTTCATTCTTAACGTTTTGCTTACGCGAAAGCGTAAATGCTTTTATTCTTTAATTTTCTTTTTCCTTTTTAGGTACTTTCTTACTCCAAAAACAGCGAGCAACAAGATAACAAAAAACGGCCAAATATGAAGTAGGCCAAGGAAAAATAACGAAATACCGTTCCAGCCTGATTTGATGGCGTTCCACATTTTTTGCCCATATGAAGTTGTGATTCCTTTATCTGTCGTGGTTTTATAAAAATAAAGGTGAATGGTGCTGTATGAAACCTGATTTTGAAGGTAGTTGAGGCGGCCTTGACGGGCTTCAATTTCTTCTCTTATGCTTGACAGTTCACGCTCAATCTCGAGCATGTCCTTGACGGTTTTAGCCTGTTTTAAGAGTTCAAGATAACGATTCTCCAACTCACGCTTTGCTTTGAGGCGCGCTTCAAGGTCAACATATTCTTCTGAAACGTCTTGTTGTGTGATGTCATTTTGATCAAAATAAGCGACTCCCTGTGAAATGGAGTCAATCAAAACCTGAAAATTTTCCGATGGAATGCGAATGGTCAAATTGCGAAATTCTTCATTGTATCCTTTGCCTGAACGGTCACTTTGCAATATTCCGTTGTAACGGGAAACAAGTTGCTTTACTTTACCGTGAGTTTTTTCAAGATCCCGGGTTTGAAATCGTAGATTACCGGTCTTGATAATTTTTTGTTCTTGCAGCACTTGTGGGGCACTTGATTTTTCTGAAATTTCAAATGAAGAAGCGGGCGCCGCCATGTCACTATAAATTTCGCTTTCTTCATAACTGCCAACACGAGAATCACTCGTTGTGTTTGAACACGCTAAAATCATGCTGAATAAAAAAAGAGATAGAGTTTTCATAATGAACATATTTTATTAGAGCGATCTAAATACAATTAACGTACCAATCTAATTTTTAGTTTGTTCTATGAATTTATGCATCACTTTTTTGATGCTTTTATTCAAGAGGTCAAAATCAGGCATATCTTTCCCTACATATAAAAATAGTAGCGCATATTTTTTTGAGGAGTTATCTAGAATAAGGTTTTTATTTAACCGAAACGCTTCTCTGAGAAGTCTTTTTATTAGATTGCGGTGCACAGCGAGTTTGAAGTTCTTTTTAGAAACAGAAACGGCAGTTTTAGTGAGCGATGTTTCAGATTCGGGCACTTCAATGTAAAATAGTCGTAAAGGAAAAACCCCCACCGATTTTCCTTCAGTAAAAAGAGACTCGATGGTTTTTCTGCTTTTGAGTTTTTCTGCTTTTGAATAGCTGAACTTCATTGGGTAAAGGTAGAAAAAAAAGTCTACCGCTCTCTCATAAGAGATTTTGAGGGATAGTTACCCAAACTTCTGAAAAACGGGATGTTTTACTCCCCTCCTTCAATAGCGCCGGGAGAAGCCTCATACAAATTATCCTCATAATTCACATCGGCCATATGTCTCGTGGCGTCAATTATCATTGCAACGATACTTTCTTTTGGCGCATCAATTTCAAAGGTATAGGTCGGGTATGCCCAGGGCCAGTCTTCCAGCACAGTTCGTTTTAGATTTTGGAACGGGTTTTCTTTAATTCCTCTCATCATCCTAAGTGGGATATAAAACGACTCGCTTGTGTTGTCTTTATAGACCACATACAAATCGATGGGCATGGGCATTAAGCCCTTTCGCGCAAGCGTTATAAGAGTTTTCCCTTCTTTTTCCTCTACATTTTCAATTGCATAATCAATGGTATTAGTTGTTTGCGTCCAATCAGTTAAATACCAGCTCAATTGAAACCCGGAAACTTTTTCGGCTGTGCGAATAAAGTCATTGGGGGTGGGGTGCGTGAATTTAAAGTCCTGATAAAAACGTTTCAGGGTTTTAGCGACATTTTCTTTTCCGATGACATACTCAAGCTGCGCAAGAAAAACCGCTCCTTTTGAGTATGAAGAAGCACTGTAAATCCAGTTTTTGTGAAAACGATCTGCGTGAGTGGATTGTGGTTGTTCATCGCCACTTTGCGCAAGGCTTAGATAGCTACTGTATGAACGGTCGTGTGGAAACTGTTTGTTTTCATTCATCACCTCGTTCATAGCCAGCGAACTGATGTAAACCGTAAATCCTTCATCCATCCACTCGTGTTTGGACTCGTTAAAAGCCAGCACAAACTGAAACCAACTATGAGCTACTTCGTGCGCAGTTACTCCCACTAAGCTGTTAAAATTTCTTTCTCCAGTGATGAGTGTTGACATGCCATATTCCATACCGCCGTCACCTCCTTGAATGACTGAGTATTGTTTGTATGGGTAGTCGCCAAGTTTCTTGTTGAAGTACTCAAATAAAGCAACGGTTTTGGGTTGCAGGTTTTTCCAGTTTTCAAGAATCTCCGGGTTGTTTTTGTATAAAAAGTGTAGTGAAATTCCATTGGGACCTTCAATGCGATCATGAATGTATTCATCATCTGCGGCCCAGGTAAAGTCGTGCACATCCGGTGCTATAAAATGCCAGGTGAGTTTACGTCCTTTTCTGTGTTTTACTTCTTTGGCGGGATCGTCCTGGTATCCGTGGCCAATTTCATTAGGGTTTTGTAAATAACCGGTTCCGCCAAGGGTGTATTGATTGTCGATGGTAATTTTTACGTCAAAATTTCCCCAAACACCATGAAATTCGCGGCCAATATAAGGATCTGCGTGCCATCCTTCAAAATCATATTCGGCTAGTTTTGGGTACCATTGAGCCATAGAAAGAGCTACGCCTTCAGAACTGTTTCTTCCGCTACGACGGATTTGCACCGGTACCTGCGCATCAAAATCCATTGAAAAAGTTGTTTTTTCTCCTGGAAGGATGGGCGTATTTAAATCCACTTCGAGGATGGTTCCCACGGATTTATATTGCACCGGTTCCCCGTTATGGTGTAAGCTGTTGACTTTTATGTAGCCTATTTCATCGGGCTGAAGTTTTGAAATGCGGTCGCCCACACGTCTGTCTGGGTCTGCAATGGTTCTTGAACGCACATCCATTTCGCTTCCCGGTTGAAAGGCGTTGAAATGCAAGTGATAAAACAAGCGCTTCAAAGTGTCTGGTGAGTTGTTTGTATAGACCAGCTCCTGTTTTCCCTTGTATTGATAGTTGTCAACATCCATATCGATTTCCATTTTGTAATCGACGTGTTGTTGCCAGTAGTTTGGGCGGTTTACTTGATCAAGATAATTGTGGTAAGGTTGGGAAAACCCATTTGTTATAAAAAATAAAGTAAAAATTAATACTAATGATTTTTTCATTTTATTGTTGTTGTTGATTTGAGAGCGTTTCCGCCATTATAAAGGCATTATACATATTCACCATTTTCCCGGATTTTGAAATTTCAGAAAAAGGTTTTTTGTTATCAGGTTCACCGCCTAAAATAACAACTTGTTTTGAAGGCAATCCACTGTCCATAATGATTTGCTTGACTTGAGCGGCAGTTAATTGTGGGTAGTAAGAGCGCAACATCGCGGCAACACCTGCAACTGCAGGGGCAGCCATGGAGGTGCCCATTTGGAATTCATAGTCATTATTAGGTGTGGATGACCAAATTTCGACTCCCGGCGCAAACACATCCACTTGATTCTTTCCATAATTTGAAAATGAAGCTACCATTTCTGAGCCATATTTTGGAGCCAACGCCCCAACGGTTAAAAAGGTATCAGAAATCTCATCAAAGTTGGTGGTTTGATCATTGGGATAGACTTGTATAGCGTCGTCATCAAGGTCAAAACCGTCATTTCCTGCTGCATTGACAATCAATACATCGTTTTCAGATGCATATTTTATGGCCTCATAGACCCACTCAGGGTTTGGTGAATAAAATTTACCAAAACTGGTATTGATCACCTTAGCGCCGTTATCTACTGCATAGCGAATTGCCAGTGCAATGTCTTTATCATATTCATCACCGTCAGGAACAGCTCTTAATGCCATTATTTGCACGTTTTGAGCCACACCATTCATGCCGAGGTCGTTGTTGCGATGAGCGGCGATGATTCCCGCCACGTGTGTGCCGTGCTTGGCATCTTCTTTTTTAGGGTCAGGACCAGTCACCTGGCTATTGCCGTGAGGTACATCAGTGATGTCATATGGGTCATCACCCAGGGTTGCTCTAAAATCTTCAGTTACATTAAAATGATAATCCAATCTACTTGAAAAATACTTAACTCCTTCATCAATTTCTTTGATGATCGTGGGGATGTTGTCGTCAAACTCAAACATTTGATCCAGCATAAACACCTCTCTTCCAAAAGACGCATCTTCTTCAAGCGTTTTTAATTCATCCCGAGTATAGTCTTCTTTGCCTAATTTTTGAGCTACTTTTTCGTGGGCCGGTCTGATGACTTCAATCATTGATTCATATTGCACCTTTGTGCTTAAGGCCTCTTGTTTTTCTTTTAAATATTCTGCTTTGGCTTTTTGATAGAGTGCATATTCTTCACGATCTGCTGTGCTAATGGCGCTTTCTGGTTTGTCTTCAAATTTTGGCGCAAGCCTTAGCATAATTCTCACATATTCCATTTGTTCCCCAACAATGTCACCCAGAAAATTCCAGCCGTTAATATCATCGATATATCCATTACCATCGTCGTCAATGCCATTGTTTGGAATTTCATTAGGATTAACCCAAATGACACTTT
The DNA here is from genome assembly GCA_963977065.1 of uncultured Flavobacteriaceae bacterium. GTDB lineage: Bacteria > Bacteroidota > Bacteroidia > Flavobacteriales > Flavobacteriaceae > Planktosalinus. Next base: position 219,640 of record CAXBNF010000001.1, read on the forward strand.
CTAAGTCTTCATGTTCAATATCAATTCCGCTGTCGATTACTCCTACAATAATGGTTTGTCCTTTTCGCTTTTTGATGATTTCATCATAAGTTCTTTGAATACTCATTCCGGGAACTGTGTCATAAATTAAATCTAAATGCCACCAGTTTTTAAGCTCTTCTTTTGTCAGTTCTTTGACTTTGAGAGGCATGGTGTCAATATTTTCAATGGGAGTTGAAATGAGTGCCGCTGTGCTACCACAAGCAACTAAAGTAAATGCCAGTAAGGCAAAAGCAATTGATTTAAATGTTTGCATTGTTATGAATTGAAAAGTTCGTTAAAAGTATATCGTTCATTGAGGCGAACACCTTTTTCGGTGTGTTGAACAGTAATTATTTCTTGATGAGCATCGTGTTCAAGAAACAAATAATAATTATTTTCAGCAGCTTTATCGAGAAAGGCAGCTTTTTCATCTAAAGTTAGTAAAGGTCTCGTGTCATACCCCATCACAAACGGGAGTGGGACATGACCGGCAGTGGGCAATAAATCAGCCATGAAACAGAGGGTTTTTTCCTGGTATTGAATCATTGGGACCATTTGTTTTTCTGTATGACCATCAGCAAAAAATATTCCAAAGTTTAATTCAGATTTAGCTTGAAATGGTTCACCCGCTCTTTGAATAAAGTTGAGTTGCCCGCTTTCTTGCATAGGCAATAAGTTTTCTTTAAGGAAAGAAGCTTTCTCCCTTGCATTGGGGTTTGTTGCCCATTGCCAGTGATTGTGATTGGTCCAGAATTTTGCATTTTTAAATGCGGGCTCGTAGCCAGTTCGGTCTTTATTCCATTGAATGCTTCCGCCGCAGTGGTCAAAATGAAGGTGTGTTAAAAAAACATCGGTAATGTCATTTCGGTGAAAACCAACACTTTTAAGAGAATTATCAAGATTGTGTTTACCCCAAGGGTAATAATAACCAAAAAATTTTTCGCTTTGTTTGTTTCCCATTCCGTTGTCGATGAGAATAAGTTTGTTGCCGTCTTCAATCAACAAACAACGCGCTGCAATGTCAATCATGTTGTTGCTGTCTGCCGGATTGGTTCTATTCCAAAGAGACTTTGGTACTACGCCAAACATGGCACCTCCGTCAAGTTTGAAATTTCCGGCTTCAATGGGGTACAATTTCATATAGAAAGTTTAAAAGTCTGCAAATTAAGAAAAGCCAATCATTTCTTTGAACCTATTATTAGGATTTGTGTGATTTTTAACAATATGAGCGACACACGAAAGGGGTTTAAAAAAACGTTCTTTATATTTGAAGTAATTAACTACTCATTTATGAAAAAATTAATGGCCATTGCAGGGATTTCATTTTTTATTTTCACCTCTTGTAAAGATGATGACACAGCAGACTGCAGGACGTGTAGCTCTGAAATAACAACTTCTTTTGAACTATGCAAAGAAAGCAACGGGAACGCCTCTGTGAACGGCCAGGATACAGGAGTTGGATATTCCATCTATCTAGATGGACTGGTCAGTGAAGGTGTAAGTTGTAATTGAGAATGATTCTAAAATAGAGTTTGTTTTTGATTTTATTAATAATATTTTCATCTTGCCATAAACTAAAACAACTCAAAAATCATGAAAAAACTTATTTTATCTATCGCAACAGTCGCTGTTTTTGCATTTACGTCTTGTTCAAGTGACGATGATAATGGAGGTAAAAGCTGTGAAGAATTAACAACTGAACTTTCGGCTGCTGCTGAGGCATATGGGGAAGACCCATCTGTGGCAAACTGCAATGCTTTTAAATCAGCAATTGAAGCTTATGTAAATAAAGATTGTGAGGATGCTGAATCTTTAGAAGCTGTTCTGGAACTTTTAGAGTGTTAATTAGAGATTAAAAGAGGGATCACGTGTTGCCCTTTTCAAATTAAAACTTTATTTTACACCCAAACTTATTTTAACGCATAAAGTTTGGGTGTATTTTTTTAATCATTCAGCTTTAAGACCGCCATAAAAGCCTGTTGTGGGATTTCTACATTCCCCACTTGACGCATACGTTTTTTTCCTTTTTTCTGTTTTTCAAGCAGTTTTCGCTTACGCGAAATATCTCCACCATAACATTTTGCGGTAACATCTTTTCTAAGCGCTTTGATAGTTTCCCTGGCAATAATTTTTGAGCCAATTGCGGCTTGAATAGGGATATCAAATTGCTGTCTTGGTATCAACTCCCTAAGCTTTTCACACATTTTCTTTCCTATATTATGAGCATTGTCAACGTGAATCAAAGAGGAAAGCGCATCAACCGGTTGTGCATTTAAAAGAATATCAACACGCACCAGTTTTGAGGCACGCATCCCAATGGGCGAATAATCAAAGGAAGCATAGCCCTTTGAAACGGTTTTTAAACGGTCATAAAAGTCAAATACAATTTCGGCAAGAGGCATATCAAAAGTGAGTTCGACCCGTTCCGGGGTTAAATAAGTTTGATTGGTAATCATTCCTCTCTTTTCGATACAAAGAGACATCACGTTGCCCACAAAATCAGCTTTTGTTATAATAGTTGCTTTTATATAAGGTTCTTCAACACGGTCTAAACTCGAAGGTTCCGGTAGGTCTGAAGGGTTGTTTACTATAATACTGTCATTAGGATGTTTTGTAGAAAAGGCGTGGTAAGACACGTTGGGAACTGTTGTTATGACCGTCATGTCAAATTCGCGTTCCAATCGTTCCTGAATAATTTCAAGATGTAACATTCCCAAAAAACCACAACGAAAACCAAAGCCTAACGCAGCAGAACTTTCAGGTATAAAAACCAATGAGGCATCATTGAGTTGCAGTTTTTCCATCGAAGAGCGCAGCTCTTCATAATCTTCAGTATCAACTGGATAAATTCCCGCAAAAACCATGGGCTTGACATCTTCAAATCCAGAAACCGGATTTTTTGATGGATTGAGGGCGTCTGTAATAGTGTCACCCACCTTGACTTCGCGAGCATCTTTGATACCGGTAATGAGATAGCCCACATCGCCGGCTTTGATTTCTTGTTTGGGTTGTTGCTTGAGTTTTAAAGTGCCTACTTCATCTGCATTGTAAGTGTTTCCTGTAGCGACAAATTTAATTTTTTGTCCTTTTTTAATGCTTCCGTTAATTACTCTAAAAATAGTTTCCACGCCACGAAATGGGTTGTAAACAGAATCAAAAATCAATGCCTGCAGGGGCTCATCTTCATTGCCTTTTGGAGCGGGAATACGCTCTATAATGGCAGCGAGAATTTCATCGATACCAATACCTGTTTTAGCACTTGCCGGTATCACATCTTCGTGGGCACAGCCCAAAAGCTCGACAATATCATCTGTAACTTCTTCAGGGTTTGCACTTGGTAAATCTACCTTGTTTAAAACAGGAATTATTTCAAGGTCATTTTCAAGCGCCAGATACAAATTTGAAATGGTTTGTGCTTGGATGCTTTGAGCGGCGTCCACAATAAGAAGTGCTCCTTCACAAGCAGCTATAGACCTGGAAACTTCATAAGAAAAGTCAACGTGCCCGGGGGTATCAATCAGATTGAGGATGTATTTTTCACCCTTGTAAGTGTATTCCATCTGAATGGCATGACTTTTTATGGTGATACCACGCTCACGTTCCAGGTCCATATTGTCAAGTAGCTGTTCTTGCTTTTCGCGAGAAGTAACTGAACCAGTAGCGTCTAAAAGCCTGTCAGCCAGTGTGCTCTTGCCGTGATCAATATGTGCAATAATGCAAAAGTTTCTTATGTTTTTCATATAGGTCTGCCTCTCAATCTTTTGAATTTGCAAATATAATTGATTTAGCTATCATCCATTACAAAAAATACACATAAACGGCGTAATAACACTTAAACAAAAAAAAATGCAATTAATCGTAGATAATTGACTTTTTTTTAACAAATTTGTAGGATATAAAAGTTGCCGCTTTCGTTTCCCCAAAACAATAAGCCTTGAATATTCATCCCCATAAATAGATATGATGGTAAGGGTTTTTATATTTTTATTTTTTTTGGCAACATCGCTTCAGGCGCAACAATATAGTGTTTCAGGTGGGATTGTAGATGTTGATGAAAACTCGCTTTCTTTTGTAACTCTTTTACTGTTAAAGGCTAGTGACTCCACATTTGTTGCAGGAACAGCTACAGGACCTGAGGGGCGTTTTGAAATTCACAACACGCCGCAGGGAGCTTATATTCTTAAAGCCAGCATTATTGGTTTTAATGATTTTTTCAAGCCCTTAGAAGTTACCTCTGATATGGATTTAGGCAGCTTAACGCTTCTTGAAACTTCAGAGGGATTAGAACCAGTCACTATTGATACTCAAAAACCCACCATTCAAAGAGAGGTTGACCGCCTTGTTTTTAATGTTGAAAATACGTCACTTTCAAATGGTAGCTCGATGGATATCTTAAAGCGAACACCTAGTGTTATAATTCAACAAAACAGTATCACTGTTCAAAATCAACCTGCAACCCTCTATATAAATGACCGGAAGGTTAATATTTCACCAGCTGAAGTTCAAAGTCTTTTGGAAGGATTTGACGGCTCAAACGTTAAGAGTGTTGAGGTGATAACCAAACCGGGAGCACAATATGATGCGGATAGCGGCATTATAATTAATATAGTGACCAGCAAAGCCTTGTCGCCAGGCTATAAGGGAAGTTTTTCAGCAGACTATGAACAGGCGGTATTCCCTAAATACAGCGCAGGAACTAGCCATTACTTTAAAAACGACAAGTTCAATTTATTTGTAAACTACAACTATAGTAGACGTAAAGAACACAAGAACGATTTAGGAGAAATCACCTTTTTTGAACCAGACAACACCATAAATTCTTTTTGGGAAACTGATTTTGTGAGAATTACCCGGTCTGAAACACATACAATTAATTCATTTATTGACTATTCACTTAGTGAAAAAACCACTTTAAGTTTATCCTCCCTTGTATCCTTAAACCCAAGGACAACGTATTCAAACAGCGAAATTGCTGAAATATTTAACCCACAAATGCAGTTGGACTCTTTGTTTACCACAGCAAGTGGTTTGGAATTAGAAAAAAACAATATTGCAATTGATTTTGGCCTGAATCATAAATTTAATGAAAAAGGAACGACACTAAAATTCAATGCCCATTACACAAACTTTGACAACACAAGATTACAAGATGTAAACACCAATTATTTTTTACCAGATCAAAGCTTTTTAAGAAATAATTCTTTTTTGACTGATGCTGCTCAAGACATCAATATTTATGTGGGTCAGCTTGACTTTTCAACGCAGCTTTTTAAAATGCCTTTTGATATGGGAACCAAAGCGTCCTCTATCAATACAGAAAGTGGCATCGACTTTTTTGACAATATCAATGGATTACTACAATTCAACCCCCAGCTTTCAGACCATTTTAAATATGAAGAAAACGTATATGCCGGCTATTTCAGTATTTCAAAAAACTGGGAAAAATGGAGAATCAGAGCTGGGCTTAGGGGAGAATATACCGAAACATCTGGTAACTCAGTCACATTGGGTCAAGAAACTGAAAAAAACTATATGGATTGGTTTCCAGGTGCAAACATCAATTTTATTCCACACCAAAACCATACTTTTGTTTTAGCTTATAATAGGAGTATAGAGCGACCAAATTATAGCCTGCTCAACCCATTTAGTTACTTTATCAACGAAAATAACTTTACCACTGGTGACCCAAACCTGCAACCAGCTATCACAAACCGTTACAGTCTAGAATATGTAGCGGAAAACAAGTATACCTTTGAATTTTATTATAGAACAACAAAAGGGGCAGTTGATGTACTTAGTTTTCAAAACAATGAAAACCGCTTTTTAAGAAGCATCTCCACAAATATCGAAGACAAACAGGGCTATGGGCTTGAATTTAAATATTTTACTTACATCAAAGACTGGTGGTTTTTCTATCACTACAATTCGCTTTTTTATGAAAAAAATTCCTTCGTTGCCATTGAAAGTGACAATGAATTTGTTACAATAAGTTCAAGCGGAATGTTCACACAGCTTATAAATAGATTTACAATAAACAAAGACGGAACCTTTACCGGCGACCTAACACTGATGCATCTTACGAGCCTTGCAACCGGCACTTATATAATGGATGATTTTACGCTAGTATCGGCTGGACTAAGAAAATCATTCTGGGATAATAGAGCTTCTCTTTCAGTGACAGTGAATGACATCTTTGACACTTTTAACAGAAAACTACAAACAGATTTCCTCAACCAGCGTAATAGCTATTTTGCCATTACAGAGTCGAGGTATTTACAAGTTGGTTTTACTTATAACTTTGGCAACTTTAGACTGAAGGACAATGCCAAGCACATAAGGAATGAGGAACGCAATCGAATTGATTAACTTGCTACAATAACCCTTCTTTAATTTACTCAAAAAATCCCTAACTTTGCCATCAAATTTGGTGTATGTCAAAAATTGGAACCATTGATGTTGGAGATTTTCCCTTGCTACTTGCTCCTATGGAGGACGTGAGCGACCCACCCTTTAGAGCACTTTGCAAAGAGCAAGGTGCCGATGTGGTATTCACAGAATTCATTTCCAGTGAGGGTCTTATTCGCGATGCGGCCAAAAGCGTCATGAAACTTGATATATACGAAAAAGAACGCCCGGTAGGCATACAGATATTTGGTGCAAATCTGGAATCAATGTTACAGTCTGTTGAAATTGTGGAAGCTTCAGGACCCGATATTATTGATATTAATTTTGGTTGTCCTGTTAAAAAAGTGGTCTCCAAAGGAGCTGGAGCGGGTATTTTAAAAGATATTGATTTAATGGTCTCATTAACAGAAGCCATGGTGAAGCACACCAAGCTTCCCATCACAGTAAAAACCCGCTTGGGCTGGGATGAAAACTCAATTAAAATAGTTGAGGTGGCAGAACGTCTTCAGGACGTGGGCTGTAAAGCAATTTCTATACACGGAAGAACCCGCGCACAAATGTATAAAGGAAATGCAAATTGGGCACCCATAGCTGAGGTTAAAAATAATCCACGAATGCACATTCCCGTTTTTGGCAACGGAGATGTTGACACTCCTGAACGCGCTATGGAAATGCGTGATTCTTTTGGGCTGGATGGCGCAATGATTGGGCGAGCAAGCATTGGATATCCCTGGTTTTTTAGAGAGGTGAAGCATTTTTTTGCCACCGGAAATCATTTAGCACCCCCCACAATGATTGAACGAGTTGATGCTGCCCGAAGGCACCTTCAAATGGCGATTGATTGGAAGGGCGAGAAACTAGGCGTTTTTGAAACCCGAAGACATTATACCAACTACTTTAAAGGAATTCCTAATTTCAAAGAATACCGCACTAAAATGGTAACAAGCGATGATGCGGCTTCAGTTTTTGCTGTTTTTGAAGAAGCCTTAGGTCAATTTCACGATTTTCAATTTGCTTAATCAATTAAACCTTCGCGCACTCTACTTGAAGCAATACGAGAGGCGATGATGCCTAAAAGAAGTATTGTAAAAAACACCAAAAAAACATTAAATAATTCCAGTTTTACGGGGTATGGAAGGGTGGCTGTTATCATCACTAAATCAAACTGCAGCTGCAAAAGAGTGATAATAACACCAAGAATTATACCCACAAGTCCACCAAGAACAGTCATTAAAACTCCCTGAAGATAAAATATTTGTCTTATTTCCTTAAGCGTTGCTCCTAGGTTTTTCATAGTTTTGATGTTGTGCTTCTTGTCTAAAATAATCATGATAATACTCGCAATTACATTAAAAATCGCAATAATCAAAACCAATGTAAAAATGAGATATACTGCTAAATTCTCTGTGTTTAACATTTTGTAGAGAGCATCGTTTTGTTGCATTCTGTTTTTAAAAACAATGTTTTGATTTAATATTTCAGAGATTTTTGCTTTAACATCTACTTCGTTGGCTCCGGTTAAAAGCTTGAACTCAATAGAACTTACAACATCTTCCTCATAAGAAAGCAATGATTTAGCAAGAACAATGGGTGTAAACACATATTTTGAGTTGAGTTCTTCATTGACGTGATAGATACCGGAAACGACCACATGCTCTTTATTAAAAGCTTGAGTCACGTCAGTAATTTGACCACTTCCTGGAGTGGGCACGTAAATTTCCAGTAACTCTGAATAATCATATACTCCAAGATTTAAATTTCTAGAGATTTGAGCACCTATTACCGCTGTGTTATCACTTTCAAACCAGCCTCCATCGAAAATAGTGCTGTCTATAGCATTTACACGCTGATAGTTTTGATCAACACCTTTGATGTGTGAAATGCTGTTTTTTCCTTTAAAAGTTAGAAAAACCCGTTCCTCAACAATTTTTGAAAAAGCCTCAATTTCATTAATTTGCTGAAGCAATTGTTCCTGTTGTTTGGAGAGGTTAAGTGTTTTTCCTGTTTCAGGATAAACTTTTAAATCAGAATCAAAAACAGAGCTAAACTGTAAGCTAAAATCCTTAAGCCCTGAGAACCCGGAAAGCACAATAAATAATGACATTGCCCCAACAATCACTCCAATACCGGCAATAGCGGTAATGATATTAATAGCATTGTTACTGCTTTTTGAAAACAAATACCGTTTGGCGATATAGAGGGAAAATTTCACTGCCTACGATTTTTTTCTTTTTTCGATTAAATCGGAATTGGTTAAAGGGTTTTCTTTTCCTTTAACGGCTTTATCTATTTTTTCAATATAATCGAGCGAATCATCATTGTAGAAATGCAAACTCGGCATTCTTCTTAGTTGATTTTTAGTAAGCTGAGCCATTTGATGCTTGATGTTATTTTTGACCAGATTGATCTCCTCAACTACTTTTTGGGCGTGTTCTGAAGGAAAAACACTCACATACACTTTGGCTATTGACAAATCAACAGTGACCTGCACTTTTGATACTGAAACTAAAATTCCGGCGTGACCGGCATCTTTAAGTGCTTTTTGAAGAATAGCTGCCAGGTCATTCTGTAAAACACCGGCTATTTTTTTTTGTCTGTTACTTTCCATGGCACAAAAGTACTATATTTAAAGATTATCTTACTTTTACAAGGCAAAAAGATACTATTATTATGAAATACCTATGCACATTTTGTTTTAAACTAACAGATATGACTTTAGGGCATTACATAGGACCTTTAAAATAAATAAAGAGAACTTATGAATAAGATTGAGCACATAGGCATAGCAGTGAAAAATCTTGAAAAAGCCAACACTGTTTATGCGGCACTTTTAGGTGAAAAGCATTATAAAATAGAAGCAGTAGAGTCTGAAGGGGTTAGGACATCTTTTTTTAAAGTGGGAGAAAGTAAAATCGAATTATTAGAAGCAACAAACCCTGAGAGCCCTATAGCTAAGTTTATTGAAAAAAGGGGTGAGGGAATCCATCACATTGCTTTTTACGTAGATGATATTGTTGAGGAGATTGAACGTTTAAAAAATGAAGGTTTTGCTGTGCTTAATGAAACACCAAAACTGGGAGCCGACAATAAACTTGTAACATTTTTACACCCCAAATCATCAAACGGGGTTTTGATTGAGTTGTGTCAAGAGAACACAAATCTTTAAAAAAGTTTGCTACATAAGTAAACTAATTATAAATTTGCCGGCTCAAGAGAATTCAGTGAATACTTGAGGAAGTAAATTGAAATACTGAAATATTATTAACGGTCCCATAGCTCAGCTGGTTAGAGCACCTGACTCATAATCAGGGGGTCCATGGTTCGAGCCCATGTGGGACCACTATTTTAATAAACTTTTGGAGATTGGCTTTATTTATTTATATTTGATATTCCTCACATAATAAAGTACAATACACAATAACAAGTTGATTTTGGGAAAATTGATTGTTGCTTAACACTTGGTAAACAATTATTGTTTATGTTTGTCGTTTAGCTTGGTATTATTTAAAACATTTTTATATTAGCTGAATCATTACAAATATGCGACCCCAAATCGTTAAAAAAATATCACTTCTTTTTATACACTTTTTTGTGTGTGCGGTTGCATTGGGGCAACAGACGCCACCGCCGCCACCTGAAAGAACACCTGGACCTCAGCTTCCTATAGATAACCATATTATAATATTGATTTTATTTGGAGTTTTATTAGGCGCTTACTTTTTATTAAGAAAAAAGTCTGTGAAATTATAAACCCGACAACTTTTTCAAGTATTTTCCTACAAGATCAAATTCCAGATTAACAATTGACCCCATATTTATTTTTTTGAAGTTTGTATTTTCGTAGGTGTAGGGAATAATCGCAACAGAAAAAGAATCATTTTTTGAATTTACAACTGTGAGACTCACGCCATTTATAGTGATAGATCCTTTTTCAATAGTAATGTTTCCAAAGCCGGGATTATATTGAAATGTAAAATACCAACTTCCTGAGGCCTCCTTAATTTCTGTACAAACCGCTGTTTGATCTACATGACCCTGCACAAGGTGACCATCCAACCGATCGCCAAGCTTCATCGCTCTTTCAAGATTTACCCAATCACCTATCTGAAGATGACCTATGTTTGACTTATCAAGCGTTTCTCTGATGGCAGTCACTTTATAAATAGGTTCGTCAATTTCCACCACCGTTAAGCAAACACCATTGTGTGAAACGCTTTGATCTATTTTTAACTCTTGGGTAATCTTACTTTTTATTGAAATGTTTAAGTTGCTTCCCTCTTTTTCAAGGTTTATGACCTCACCCATATCTTCAATGATTCCTGTAAACATATTCCGTTTATTTGGTTAAATTTGTACTTTTAAATAACGCTTGTAAAATTAAGCTAAATGCTAAACCTTACCTAAAAACTACTTCAAAAAAGAATGAGCAAGCAGGAAACTATTATAGTAGGAATTTCAATAGGAGATTTAAACGGCATTGGCCCTGAAATTGTTTTAAAAACGTTTGAGGATCCCAGAATGCTTGAATTTTGCACCCCTTTAATTTTTGCTTCCGTAAAATCATTATCATTTATAAAAAAGGCTTTAGAGATTAGCACTCCAATTCATGGGATTGATCATATCAATCAATTGATACCAGGCAAGGTGAATGTTCTGAATGTTTGGAAGGAAAATATAGATATAGACTTTGGAGTTGAAAACAATACAATGGGTGAATATGCCATAAAATCACTACAAGCAGCTGTTAAAGCATTAAAATCAAACATCGTTGATGTACTTGTTACAGCTCCCATAAACAAGCACAACATACAATCTGAAAAATTTAAATTTCCCGGCCATACAGACTACCTTGCGCAGGAGCTAGAAGGCGAAAGCCTCATGTTTATGGTAACAGATAAACTAAAAGTTGGATTGTTGACAGACCACGTCCCCGTTAAAGACATTTCAAAACACATCACTAAACAACTTATAGAAAAGAAAATCGATACCATTTATAAAGCATTAAAACAGGATTTTGGAATCACTGTGCCAAAAATTGCTGTTTTAGGCATCAATCCACACACGGGAGATAATGGGGTCATTGGCGATGAAGACGACAAAGTACTCAGACCAACATTGGAGAAAATAAATCACTCAGGTAAAATAGTATATGGCCCTTATGCTGCAGATAGTTTTTTTGGCTCAGGGAATTATAAAAATTTTGACGCTGTAGTTGCCGCATACCATGACCAGGGTTTGATACCCTTTAAAACCTTATCTTTTGGGCATGGGGTCAACTATACCGCCGGCCTTAGTAAAGTTAGAACATCACCTGATCATGGCACCGCTTATGATATCGCAGGAAAAAATACAGCAGACTTTACCTCCTTCAAAGAAGCTGTTTTTAAAGCCATACAGATTTACAAGAACAGAAATCAATATAAAGAAATTGCTAAAAACCCACTTAAAGCAACATTCAAAAAGTTATCCACAAAAAAGGGTTGATAAAATATCAATGCTTTGAAATAAATTTTTATCTTTGCACCCGCCTTTGACGAAAGACATTGGGCAAAAATTATTGACGTAATGAAGCATATGAAAGAGTTTACAATCCCTTTTGTAGGATTGAAGCAAGGTGAGCATCATTTTGAGTACAAAATAGACAATACGTTCTTTTCACATTTTGAGTATGATGAATTTAATAATGTTGCCGTTATAGCAAAAGCGTTGCTTATTAAAAAATCAAATTCGCTGGAGTTTAACTTTACCATAAATGGTATTGTAAATGTAAATTGTGATGTTACAAATGAACCTTACGACCAGCTAATTGAAGGAAACCACCATCTTGTGGTAAACTTTGGAGATGAATATAACGATGAAGACGACACACTTCTGCTAGTTCCACAAGGCACTTATGAAGTGAATATTCAGCAATATATTTATGAGCTTATAATCCTGTCTTTGCCGGCAAGAAGAGTACATCCCGGAGTTGAAGATGGCACATTGAATTCAGAAATACTTGATAAACTTAAAGAGTTAACACCTAAAGAAACGGAAGAGCAATCTTCAAAAAATGAAATAGATCCCAGGTGGGATGAACTAAAAAAACTATTAACGGATAAATAAATATTGCAATGGCACATCCAAAGAGAAAAATATCAAAGACCAGAAGAGACAAAAGAAGAACGCACTACAAAGCAACTGCACCGCAAATTGGAACCGATCCAACAACCGGAGAAGCACACCTTTACCACAGAGCACACTGGCATGAAGGAAAACTTTATTACAGAGGTCAAATTGTTATTGACTCAGTAGAAGAAGTAGAGGCCTAAAAGCTCCTTTTCAAAAAAATAATATTAAACTCTCACTCGATGTGAGAGTTTTTTTGTTTTTAACTTTTCTATATCTCAAAAACAACTTAATTTGCGCCAGATTTTGACTTTATTTTCGTATTTTCATCAAATTATACGCGTTTTAGTCAATTTTTAGTGAAATTAACTTAGTAGTATGAACAAAATCACAGCAGCCATTACAGCTGTAGGAGCTTATGTTCCAGATTTTATATTAACCAATAAAATGCTTGAAAGCATGGTTGATACAAATGATGAATGGATAACCTCCAGAACGGGAATTAAAGAAAGAAGAATTTTAAAAGAAAAAGGAAAAGGTACCTCTTTTCTGGCAATTCAGGCTGCAAAAGATTTACTTCAAAAGAAAAACCTTGACCCAAAAGAAATTGATATGGTTATTATGGCAACCGCAACTCCAGATATGCCCGTCGCCATTACTTCTGCTTATGTAGCCACCGAAATAGGCGCCGTTAATGCATTCTCATATGACTTAATAGCTGCTTGCTCAAGCTTTCTTTTTGGAATGTCAACGGCTGCCAGATATATTGAATCCGGTAAGTATAAAAAAGTACTTCTTATTGGCGCAGATAAAATGTCCTCAATTATAGATTATGAAGACCGCACTACTTGTATCATATTTGGTGATGGTGGTGGAGCCGTTTTATTTGAGCCCAATGAAGAAGGTTATGGTCTTCAAGATGAATTTTTAAGAACAGACGGCATAGGGAGACAGTCTCTAAAAATTGATGCCGGCGGTTCTATTCTTCCTGCTTCAGCAGAAACAGTTTCAAATAAACAACATTATGTGTTTCAAGATGGCCAGACTGTTTTTAAATTTGCCGTTTCTAATATGGCAGATGTGAGTGAAAAAATTATGACACGAAATAATTTAACAAATGAAACTGTAAATTGGCTGGTTCCACATCAAGCAAACAAAAGGATTGTTGATGCTACAGCAAGAAGGATGAAACTTGATGAAAGCAAAGTCATGATGAATATTCACCGATATGGAAATACAACCTCAGCGACACTACCTTTGCTGTTGAGTGACTATGAAAAACAACTCAAAAAAGGAGATAACCTGGTTTTTGCTTCTTTTGGAGGAGGATTTACCTGGGGATCAATATATCTTAAATGGGCATATAACAGTTAAACAAAACCAAAACTAAAATCAATATTATGGATATCAAAGAAATTCAAAACCTTATTAAGTTCGTTGCCAAATCTGGCGCTAGCGAAGTTAAGCTTGAAATGGGAGATATTAAAATCACCATAAAAACAGGCGGAGAAGAATCAAAAGGCGAAACCACTTATATTCAACAAGTCCCCGTTCAGCAACAACCTCAACAGGTAGCTCAGCCCCAACAAGCCAATCAGGGAGCGCCTGAAAATGTTGGAGCCACCGCTAATGAAGATGACAAATATGTAACGATTAAATCACCTATCATTGGAACCTTTTACAGAAAACCTTCACCAGATAAACCCTCTTTTGTTGAGGTTGGAAGTACAATTAAAGCTGGAGACCCACTTTGTGTAATTGAAGCGATGAAACTTTTCAATGAAATTGAAAGTGAAGTTTCGGGTAAAATTGTAAAAGTACTCGTTGACGACTCTTCACCGGTTGAGTTTGACCAACCTTTATTTTTAATTGACCCGTCATAAAACCAAGCTGTTTATAACAGTTTCTATTTTTACAATACAAAAACTATTTAAGTTTAAACTTTAACTTAATAAACTATGTTTAAAAAGGTACTTATCGCAAACAGAGGCGAAATTGCTTTACGGGTTATAAGAACTTGTAAGGAAATGGGGATAAAAACAGTTGCAGTATATTCTACAGCAGACGCCGAAAGCCTTCACGTAAAGTTTGCAGACGAAGCAGTTTGTATAGGCCCACCACCCAGTAATTTATCTTACCTTAAAATGTCAAATATAATAGCCGCAGCAGAAATCACAAATGCTGATGCCATTCATCCCGGTTACGGATTTTTATCAGAAAACGCTAAGTTTTCAGCTATCTGTAAAGATCACGGTATTAAATTCATTGGGGCTTCTCCTGAAATGATAGACAAAATGGGAGATAAAGCATCTGCTAGAGCTACCATGATAGCGGCAGGAGTACCATGTATTCCAGGTTCAGAAGGTCTTTTGAAAGATTATGCAGATGCAGAAAAAACGGCTGATAAAATGGGCTATCCTGTTATGCTAAAAGCAACTGCAGGTGGAGGAGGAAAAGGAATGCGTGCCGTTTGGAAAAAGGAAAACCTGAAGGCAGCGTGGGACTCAGCCAGGCAAGAAGCAGGTGCCGCTTTTGGAAATGATGGCATGTATATGGAAAAACTCATTGAAGAACCCAGACATATTGAAATACAAGTGGTGGGAGACTCAACCGGGAAAGCCTGTCACCTTTCAGAAAGAGACTGTTCTGTTCAAAGAAGGCACCAAAAGCTCACAGAAGAAACACCCTCTCCTTTTATGACAACTAAGCTTAGAAAGGCCATGGGAGATGCAGCTGTAAAAGCCGCAGAATATATAAAATATGAAGGGGCCGGAACAGTAGAATTTTTGGTTGACAAACACAGAAACTTTTACTTCATGGAAATGAACACACGCATCCAAGTCGAGCACCCCATCACAGAGCAGGTGATTGATTTTGATTTAATCAGAGAGCAAATACTCGTAGCAGCAGGCGTGCCCATTTCAGGAAAAAACTATACTCCAAATTTACATTCGATAGAGTGTCGTATCAATGCAGAAGACCCTTACAACGATTTTAGACCCTCGCCGGGAAAAATCACTGTGCTTCATGCTCCCGGTGGTCACGGAGTAAGATTAGATACTCATGTGTATGCAGGATACAGCATTCCGCCAAACTATGACTCGATGATTGCAAAACTTATCACAACCGCTCAAACCCGAGAGGAAGCTATTAATAAAATGAAAAGAGCGCTGGATGAGTTTGTGATTGAAGGAGTTAAAACAACCATACCGTTTCATAGACAATTGATGGATCATCCTGATTATTTAGCAGGAAACTATACAACAAAATTCATGGAATCTTTCAAAATGGAAGAACCCGAAGAAGAATAATTAAGCAAAGCTCCGTAACGGAGCTTTTTTTAGATATGCACTTAAGCTATTGGGAAAATAAATCTTGGTTTCAATCCCTCGACTTTACAGTTGTGGGAAGTGGAATTGTGGGTTTAAATTGCGCACTCAGCCTTCGTAAAAAATATCCGAAAAGCAAAATTCTTGTTTTGGAAAGAGGACCTCTACCAAGTGGCGCAAGCACAAAAAATGCCGGATTTGCTTGCTTTGGAAGTCTTTCAGAAATTGTTGAGGACTTAAAATTCCACTCTGAAGAGGAAGTGTTTGGACTTGTTAAAATGAGGCTGGATGGATTGGATTTTCTCCGAAAAAACTTAGGTGATACCACAATTGATTATCAAGAATGGGGAGGGAATGAATTGTTTAGAAAAAATGATAGTTCACTTTTTGAAAGCTGCTTAACAAAAATAGAAGACGTCAATAAATTACTAAAACCATTATTCAAAACGGAAGCATTTATAGAGTCTAAAAATGAGTTTGGTTTTCAAAATATTATCGAAAATGTATTTTTTACCCCATTTGAAGGTCAAATCGATACCGGAAAAATGATGGTCGCTTTAGTAAAAAAGGCAATTTCAAAAAACATTTTAATCGTCAATGGCCTTGAGGTTACAAAATTTGGAGATAACAAAAGTAAGGTGTCAATTGAAATCAACAACAATTATCAGTTTGAAACAAATAAACTTTTGATAGCGACCAATGGATTTGCTAATGAAATTTTGGAGGAAGATATTCAGCCGGCAAGAGCACAGGTTCTCATTACAAAACCAATTAAAAACTTACAATTAAAAGGCAATTTTCATCTTGATAAAGGGTACAATTATTTTAGAAACATTGATAGTAGAATTCTTTTGGGAGGGGGAAGAAATTTGGATTTTGATCAGGAAGAGACAACAAAGTTTGGTTTAACAGAAAAAATTCAAACACATCTCGATCAATTGTTAAGTGAAGTGATTCTTCCCAATCAATCCTTTGAAATTGACCAAAGATGGAGCGGTATTATGGGGGTGGGCACCCAAAAAAAGCCCATAATAAAGCAACTTTCTGACAATGTGTTTTGTGGCATCAGGTTGGGAGGCATGGGAGTGGCGATTGGATCGTTGATTGGTAAAGATCTTGCGATGCTTAGCTAATTTAATCGTATTTTTATATGATTTGAAAAATTTTACAGAAAAATCAGTTATATTGTACCCTTGATTTACAGTTATTTAAAATTAGTAGTATGCATAAAGTAAAATTCCCCATTTCACTGCTTTCACTTTTCTTGTTATTTGCTTCTTGCTCATCAGATGATGAAGGATATGTTGCATTAAACATTATCACAAACAGCGATAGTGCAGAAGTATTTAGAAATTTAACAATTGAAATAGACGTGCTTTCAAATGACGAAAACATTCCTACAACGGGAACGCTCTCCCTTAGCACTCCACCACAAGGAACGGTTTCAGTCTTAGACCCAAACAACACACCTAATAATCCAAGCGATGACATCGTTTTATATACTCCTAGCATTACTTTTGTGGGAGAAGATTCTTTTCAATATACTATCTGTGATAACACAGAAAATTGTGCTACAGAAACAGTAACTGTCAATGTCCTTGAAGCATCACCGGTAAATTTTAATTTAGAAAATATGCCCTATCCAACGCTCTCTGAGTATAATTTTTATGATGGAAATATGGCAGATTTAAATCCTGTTTATGGGGTGTTGCCATATGAGTTAATCACTCCTTTGTTCACAGATTATGCAATTAAGAAACGATTTATTTGGATGCCCACAGGTTCTTCATCCAGTTATGTAAGTGATGGAGCCATTTTTGATTTTCCGGTTGGTACAATTATTATAAAAAACTTTTATTATGATAATGTGTTGCCAGAAAACCAAACGAAAATATTAGAAACCAGGCTTCTTATTAAAATGCCAACAGAATGGATTTTTGCTGAGTACATCTGGAATGATGAGCAAACAGAAGCGGTGTATGATATGCAAGGAAGATTTGTTCCAATAGAGTGGCTTCAGAACGGCGAGCCAAAATCTGTTAATTACAGAATCCCCTCTCAGTCTGAATGCTTGACCTGTCACAAAACAGTTGGTGATGCAATACCCATTGGGCCAAAACCACAAAACATAAACTCAATTTTTAACTTTCAAGACGGAAATAAAAACCAACTTGCCAAATGGGAAGAAATGGGATATTTAGAAAGTAATTATCCCGGAAATATTAATACTACAGTAAAGTGGGACGATCCCTCACAGCCATTAGAACTGAGAATGCGCTCTTACTTTGATTCAAACTGTGCTCATTGTCACTCCCCGGGGGGACATTGTGATTACAGGCCCATAAGACTTGCGTATAACGAGTCTTCAAACCCAGAAAATTTGGGAATTTGTGTAGAACCTGAAGGAGATATCAGTATTTGGATTGAAGAAGATCCCACACATTTGATTGCTCCCGGAGATATTGAAAACTCAGTTATTTACTTCAGAATGAATACTACTGAAGACGCCATAAAAATGCCACTTATTGGCAGAAATTTAATTCACGAAGAAGCAGTTTCATTACTGGTTGAATGGATAAATTCACTAGAGGGCAACTGCGAATAATTACCAAATATTAAAACCTTATAAAAATGAAAAAAATTACATTAGCAATCTTTGCCTTCGGCTTGAGTATCCAAGGCTTTAATGCACAAATTAGTTTCACCACCGAAATAATTCCAACTTCCGGACAATACAACATATGTGCTGTAGATATGAACGGAGACTATCTTGACGACATTGTCTCAGTAAGCGGTACAAATATTCAGGTGTTTTACCAAAACCCTGATGGAACTTTTACAGAACAAAACTTTACTACTACCCAGGCAAACAACTTGCCGTCATGGAGTCTCGCAGCCGGTGATATAACAGGCAACGGTTTCAACGATTTGATGTATGGAAGTAGCAGCGGCGTTACTTTTATGTATGCAGATAACAATGGAACTGGTTTTACTGAAGTCTCTTATCCTGAATTTGTTTTTGTACAACGCACAAACTTTGTTGATATTGATAATGATGGCAATTTAGATGCTTTTGCCTGTCACGATATTGCTCCCAATGTTTACTATATTAATGATGGTGATGGGAATTTAGAATACAATCAAGGGGGTCTGGGAGATGTTCCTGTTGGAGGCCATTATGGGTCTATTTGGATAGACTACAACAATGACGGTAATCTGGATTTATTCATTGCAAAGTGTAGTGGAGGTGGTCAAGGCGCCACGGCAAAATACAATGAATTACATAGAAATAATGGAGACGGTACATTTACAGATGTGAGCGTTGAGTCTGGATTGAGAGACCCTATACAAACATGGTCTTCTGCCTGGGGAGATTTTGACAATGACGGTTTCATGGATGTTTTGGTTGGAGCAAGTTCGTTTTCAGACGGAAGTCACAAACTGATGAGAAACAATGGAGATGGTACTTTTACAGATATTACTGCCGGATCTGGCTTTGATATTTTTGGCGGAACAAGTATAGAGCACGCTACTTATGACTTTAATAACGATGGTTATTTAGACATTATGGGGAATTCAAACACTATTTACCTCAACAATGGAGATATGACTTTTACGCCCTTTATAGTGCCATTTTCAGGAGCTTCAATTGCCGATTTAAACAACGACGGATTCCTGGATGCTTTTAGAGGAGGTAATATTCATTACAATGACGGCAACGACAATAACTGGATTGTCATTAATACACAGGGTGTAGAAAGTAATAGAAATGGTATTGGCGCCAGAGTTGAAATTACAAGTGCCTTGGGAACTCAAATTAGAGATGTAAGAAGTGGAGAAGGCTTTAGACATATGAGCACTTTAAATACTCACTTTGGCATTGGAAGCGATACCGAAATAGATGAACTTGTTATTAAATGGCCTTCAGGCATTGTTGATGTAATCACAAATCCTGACATTAACACCGCTCACCTCATTATTGAAGGTCAAACACTTAGTGTTGATGAAAATACACTAGCAAATATTTCATTGTCTCCAAACCCGGCTACAAGTTTGATAACAATTAACTACAGCGAAAACCTAAAAGGATCTGCAGTAGCTATCTATGACGTTATGGGAAGAACTGTATTAAGAAATACCCTTGAGAGAAATTCCATTGATGTTTCAAATCTTAATACAGGTATGTATTTTATAAATCTTAATTTAAATGGTAAAACGGCTCGATTAAAGTTTATTAAAAAGTAGTATACTAAAGTAAAATCAAATGAAAAATAGTATATTTTTTTTAGCATTGCTAATCTACACAAGCTCTTTCTCACAAATCAGTTTCACAACCGAAGGCTTTATCTCCTCTGGTCAGTATAACATTTGTGCGGTAGATATGAACGGAGATTATCTTGACGACATTGTCTCAATAAACAGCACAAACATCCAGATTTTTTACCAAAATCCAGATGGCACTTTTACTGAACAAAACTTTACAACCACTCCCGCACAAAACATGCCCTCATGGAGTCTTGCTGCTGGCGATTTAACGGGAAACGGATTTAACGATTTACTTTATGGTGGAGGCTCTGGAGTTACTTTTATGATGGCAAATGAAGACGGCACGCAATATGAAGAAGTATCTTTCCCTCAATTTGTTTTTTCACAACGAACAAATTTTGTAGACTTAAATAACGATGGACATCTAGATGCTTTTGTTTGTCATGACGTCGCTCCTAATGTTTACTACATTAATGATGGAGCTGGAAATTTAGAGTTCAATCAAGGAGGTATTGGCGACTTCCCTTCAGGTGGTCACTATGGATCAGTTTGGTTTGATTATAATAACGATGGCCTTCAGGATATGTTCATGGCAAAGTGTGGTGGAGGCATTGACAGAAGAACCAACCAGCTGTTTAGAAATAATGGTGACGGAACATTTACAGATGTTGCTGTTGAAGCAGGTCTAGACAACCCTCACCAAACCTGGTCTGCGGCGGCAGGTGATTTTGATAATGATGGTTTTATGGATTTGATGGTTGGGGTAAGTTCATTTTCAGATGGAGGACACGCACTTATGAAAAACAATGGAGATGGTACTTTCACAGACATAACTGTCGGCTCCGGTTTTGATATTTTTTCTGGAACGAGTACTGAGCACGCCACATATGATTTTAATAATGATGGTTATTTAGACATCATGGGAAACTCAAGTACTATTTTTTTGAATAACGGGGATATGACTTTTACACAAGTCGCGGCTCCTTTTTCATCAGCATCAATTGCGGATTTAAACAACGATGGTTTCCTTGATGCTTTTAGATCAGGTACTATTCATTACAATGACGGCAATGACAATAACTGGATTGTAATAAATACTCAGGGCGTAGAAAGTAACAGAAATGGTATTGGTGCTAGAGTTGAAATTACAAGTGCCCTTGGCACACAAATAAGAGATGTAAGAAGTGGTGAAGGGTTCAGATACATGAGCACTTTGAACACACACTTTGGTATTGGAAGCGATACTGAAATAGATGAAATTGTCATTAAATGGCCTTCAGGCATTGTTGATGTAATCACAAATCCTGACATTAACACCGCTCACCTCATTATTGAAGGTCAAACACTTAGTGTTGATGAAAATACACTAGCAAATATTTCATTGTCTCCAAACCCGGCTACAAGTTTGATAACAATTAACTACAGCGAAAACCTAAAAGGATCTGCAGTAGCTATCTATGACGTTATGGGAAGAACTGTATTAAGAAATACCCTTGAGAGTAATTCCATTGATGTTTCAAATCTTAATACGGGGTTATATTTTATAAATCTTAATTTAAACGGTCAAACAGGTAAATTAAAGTTTATTAAAAAGTAGAGATCTAACAGGACAGCGCATAACTATTTTTTCTGAAGGAAAGACGCCACATTCCATTTTTTAACTGCGTGTAATACACTGCTTAAAATCAAAACTATAGCTACCACTGTTGCTGTAACGGAAATTGTTTGCTCCCTTTCTAGGTTTGCTAAAGCAATTGCTATTAATGCCCAGGCACCCACCAGAGCAAATTCCGGTAAATTGCGGTTCCAGGTCACAAAAAGGTTCAGTAACCCTGCTATACTAATCATTGTAATCGTCCAAAACACTTCGCTCATTCCAAAGCCATCCCAGCCAATTTTGGTTAAATAACCGGCCACATTGGCAATAAGCGCTACAGATATCCAGCCCATATAAATGGAAAAAGGAAGCCTCACTAAAAAGGTGTATTTTAAAGTACTTTTTTCATTTAATTTATGAGTCTTAAAATGAATTTGTAAAAGCGAAACCAGTAGCAATGCCATAATTACTACAGAAAGTAACAGTTGCTCGTGTAACCAGGCAAAAAGCCATAAAGAATTAAGCATACAAGAAATAATAAACCAAAAACCCATTTTTTCGGCAAGACTAGTGTCCGGTTTTTTCTGAAACAAACCCAATCCCTGATAAATAACAAACCCTAACACTAATAAATAAATAATGCCCCAAATTGAAAAAGCATAGCCTGCCGGGGTGAATAAGTTTTGGACTTCTCTGGAAACAGTTGCATTTGTATTGTTGTTTATGAGCCCGGTGTTTGACAAATAATTGATAAAAATCATGGAGCCAAAAGCAAGTCCATTAAGGATTTGAAGAGATTTTTTCATTGTGATATGAACTAGTATTTAAAGGTAAGGTAAGTTATTAAAAAAGCAATTTTAATTTTCATAAAATCTATTCGATATTCTATCTTTGCACAAAACAACAAACCACATGTCATTTGAAGATTTATTTAGCGGCGGAAGCCACAAGCGAAAATTAGGACACTTTTCAGCCCTCGTGAATGTTGCGATGGTTGATGGGCCTCTTACCCCTGAGGAAGAGCTACTATTATTGCGTTTTGCAAGAAGGCTTGATGTCAATGAGTTGGAATACAATGAAATAATTAAAAACCCGAAGAAATATCCTATTTACCCTACACATTCACAAGAGATTAGACTCAAACAATTGCACGACATCTTTAGGATGATTTTTGCTGATGGAGAAATCGATCAAGAAGAGGCATCATTTCTCAATCGCTATGCCATTGCTTTAGGTTTTAAAGAGCAGGAAGCAGAACGCCTTATAAAGCGCTCCATTGAAATATTCACAGGTGGGCTCGACTTTTATGATTATGAATACCTGTTAAATAAGAAATAAAAAATATTAAAAACCCTGAAAGTGATTTTGGGGTTTTTATTTGGCCTTTGCCATAAACTCTTCAGCTTTATTCACCATATTTTTACTGCCGCAGAAAAAAGGTACTCGCTGGTGTAGTTCTGTGGGCTGGAGTTCCATAATACGGTTAAAACCATCACTTGCTTTTCCTCCTGCTTGTTCAACAATGAATGCCATAGGGTTGCATTCATAAAGTAATCTCAGTTTTCCGTTTGTTGCTTTGGAGCTTTTTGGATAGAAATAAATACCACCTTTTAAAATATTTCGATGAATATCAGAAACCAATGACCCTATATACCTGGACGTATAAGGCCTGTCATCCTCTTCCATCTGGCAGTATTTGATGTAATCTTTTACACCTTGAGGGAAATGAATATAATTACCTTCATTAACAGAATAGATGTTTCCATCTTCCGGAACGCACATATTGGGGTGCGATAAATAATAAGTCCCAATCGCCGGATTTAAAGTAAAACCATTCACCCCGTGACCGGTTGTATAGACTATCATAGTAGAAGTTCCATAGATTATATAACCTGCTGCCACCTGATTAATGCCCGGTTGAAGAAAATCTTCCAAAGTTACAGGTGTACCGGCAGGAGTGACCCTTCTGTAAATCGAAAAAATGGTTCCAACAGAAACATTTACATCTATGTTTGATGACCCGTCCAGGGGATCAATTAATACCACATATTTGTTTTGATTATTCTTTTCACGCCCTGAAATGGTGATAAACCCATCGTTTTCTTCAGAAGCAATTCCGCAAACGATTTCGCGGTTGGTCAATGTTTTAATAAAAGCTTCATTAGCAAATACATCCAGTTTTTGCTGTTCTTCACCTTGAATGTTTTTATCACCAAAGCCCCCCAAAATATCAACCAAGCCTGCTTTGTTTACCTCGTGGTTTACAACCTTAGCCGCTAATCTTATAGAGTTAATCAAACGGGAAAGTTCACCGGAAGAATAAGCAAAATCCTTTTGGTTTTCAATGATAAATTCGCCTAAAGTTTTGTTGTGGTCAGCCATTTTTTGAAAAAGATGTGAATTTCATACAAAAGTACATGAATTTTCCCCAATCAACACGAAATAAACAAATTGTAATATGTTTTTTGATTTTTATGTAATAAGGATTTCAAGTGCCACTAATCTTTGAATAATAAGGACAGGTAATAATTTTGTTTGTGCCTTCAAAAGTTACTTTGGTGGGTAAATTGAGCCAATGTGGAAGGTCGAGAAACAACAGCACGTGGCACACACGATGCAATCGTCCGGCAGCGGGGGTTTTTAGAAATAAACTTGCGGATTTAAGGTGCAATCGTGCGGGGGGATGGTATTAATCTCTGTCTTTTTTATCAAGTGACTCTAAATATTCAATATCTGTACAAATCATTTGTTGATTAAAAAAATATGACTCAACAACATTAAGCTCAGGGTCAAAAAGGGTTATAGTTGTGCTACCTATTCCACCTCCCCCAACAGCACAGTTTTTAGTCTCTGTAATTTTCCCTATATTTTCGATTCCATTTTCTTTAATAAAGTTTGTGATGTAGAATATATTATATGTATCTATCAAAAGAGGGTCACTTAAGGTTAGTGAATCAATTCTTATTGGATTTAAATTACTATCTTTAAAACTATAGCTTTTATGAAGTTTGTAATCTTTAATAAAAAAGATATTTGACATAAAATTATTTAAATTTATAAAAGACCATTCATTTTGAATTACAATTAAACAAGTGTTTACTTCATCAATTTCATTTATATATTGCTTAAATGCCAGATTAAGACCCTTTAACCTTTTTGAATTACTGATTTGTAATTTACTTAATCCTGCATAATTATATTCAGTATAGCTGTCAAACATATGAGAGGTTGAAATACAGGAGTGCAAACCAATGAATACAATAATTAACAACACAACACCAGTTTTATAGATTGTATTTTTTAAAATTTCCATTCTTTATTGAATATTTTTTAAGCTCAAATTTTAATTATCAGTGGGAATACTATTTATTATCATTTGGGTCATTGTTTCTGAGGATATAGATTTTTTATCCTCCTCTGTTATACCAAATGGTGCTAAATTTATATTAATGCTTTTTTGAAGGGTTCTTAGGCTACCGGGTTGATTGTTTTTATAATCAAATTTAGATTTTGGATTATCGTTGTATGCTATTCTACGTGGTAACCCTAATAACTCTCTAAAAATATTTTCAAAATACATTGCAAATATTTCATCTAAAATAATTTCCCTTTCTACACCGTTTACATCTATCATTTTAAACCATGTATTTGTATTTTTAAAGTCCCCATGAAAAGAAAACACGTGACCAAGTTCATGCGCAATAATAATGGCATAAATTAATTTTTGAAAACCGTTTTCAGTGGGTACACTTTCAAGGATTTCTTTAGAGGAGTGGTCTATACGAATTAGATTAGTATTTGGAATCACCCCCGCTACACCTTCTGAATATCCAATACTATAGACTTTATCACTCTCAACAAGCCTATGAATAATTCCACCTTTTTCAAGTTTATCACCATTTCCATAAAAAAAAGTTGACGCTTCGTCTAAGGTTTTTATTGCGTCTCTATTAGTAATTAAAAAACTTTCATTTCCTGTATATAATTGATTTGTATTAACAATATATAAATTCCCGTTCCTATATTCATATCTTTGACCTGTAATGTGAGAACCAATTATAATTTTTTTGCCGTCTGGATCTATATATAACAATGGGTTGTTTGCTACAAAGGTATATGGGGATAAATTCAAATAACTATCCGCAAGCGGGTCAACATTCATCCACCTTCCAATTGCCGGGTCATAGTTCCTCGCCCCAAAGTCATAAAACACGGTGCCAAACTCTTCCTGCATTTCCATACCGTTAAACTTGTACTTATACCCCGGGTTGTCAAAAGGGTTAGTGGGATGGGTGTCTTGAGCTAAAGATTTTTCATTGCTTTGCTCCTCCCTTTTTAACTTCAACAAATCACTGTTGTAATTGGTGTGTTGCAAGCCAAAGGGGTAGTAGTGGTTTTCTTCAAGTATCTCCAATTCGCCCGTTTGTGGGTTTTGAGCATAATTGACACGCACGTTGCCTAAGTGGTCCTTATACTGGTACACATAATCAAAACTAGGGGCACCAGTATCATCTGGGGTGTTTTTGACATAACCCTCAGGCGTGTGAAAAAACTGCAATACATTGTCATAGTATTGAAAACCGTGGAGGTAACGTGTTGTGGAGGTACTGTCTTGATGCATCACTCTTTTTTGTACTTTTTGCCCGGTGGCGGTATAAAGATACTCAATAAATTTGTTTGTGCCATGAAAAGTTACTTTAGTGGGCAAATTGAGATGATTGTAAGTGATGCTTGTGATTTCTTTGGTATGGTCTGCAATCAAGTTGCCGTGGTCGTCATAAGAATAGTCGGGGTTAGTTTCAGAAATAGCTGTTATTTGGTCTTTCTTAAAGCCTGCGGTATTTCCTGAATGATCATTCACCCCAATTAAAATGTTTGAGTTATCATCTTTGTAATGGTATTCCAAGTCATCTATTTGAATGAGGTTATTGTGAGAGTCGCTTAAAATTTTAACATTTTTGACTTGGTTTAATCATGGAAATCGGGGGGGGTTAGATTATGGTTGTCAGTAATTTAAACCATTCATTTTCCAATAACACCAAAAGTGAAACATTACCACCTTTTTCTTACTTTAGGATTTACTTCAATAATTATTTCATCATTTTCATTTAGTTCTCGTTCATCATACTCCGTAGATCCATATTCAGAGTTTGGGCCATAAGACACAAATGTATGTCCTTTAGTTTTGTCTATAGTAAAGTAAACAGTACCTAAACTATCAGTAATCCCATTGGCAACTTCAATATACTGCCACATTTTGTACCAAGGTTTTTCAACTTTTCTAACAACCACCGTATCTCCAACTTTAGGCTTTTTAGTTTCAGAATTTATTACTTTAACACTAATGTTTATGGGTTCAGATTTACTAAAAATACAACTATTTAGCAATAAAAAACATAATATAACGCTAAGTGATAAAAAGGCATTTTTAATTTTCATTTCCATAGTGTCTAATAATATTATTGTGACTTACTGGACTACCTGGACTATAATAATGACCAGTTAAATCATAGTTAAAAACTCTTACTCCAGGGCTTCGAAGAGAGCTAAATTGTCTAGTAATAGGAGAGCCTAAGTAAGGATTAGTGCCACCCCAACCTAATTGCCCATAGGTCCTGGTGTTATTTTGATAATAATTATGTACCTCGCGAACATTAGCCCCTGTTAATACAAATCTTTGATTATCCTGTAAAATGTGAGGGTCAAATAGAGTCATTTTCATAAATAAAATATTTGGCATAGCATTAGCGAGCCTGACTGCGGTGTTTCCGCCTCTACTGTATCCATATACTTCAATTGAATGACCATTTTTCGAGGCTGCTTGAATATGCTCTTTGATTTTACTAACATCAGTCCATCCATACATAGTTCCTCCTTTTCCTTCAACTATTTTTTTTAATTCTGGGCCATCTCCAGAATTTTCACCACCTGCACCATATATACCAATTATTCCATTACAACCATCACACCCACCCCCACCAGCAGAGGAGGCACCACTAGAAGAGACACCCGTTGAGGAGGCGTTACCACCCCCACCATCAGTAAAAATATTCCCTTCCCTGTCAAAACTCATACCATCAAGGCTAGATACATTTTTTGAATCTAGTGTTTCACCATCTGCGCCAAGAGTAGTAACATTAAACCCATTAATATTTGGCATCGAAGAACTAAAACCAAACCCTATACTAGCTGTACTTCCTGTTTTTTGAAAATTTTGAACTGCAATAGGCACAGGCGCCATACCATCTGGGTCCATAAAATAGATGGGGTTGTTAAAGGCGTAGTTGTATGGCGAGTGGCGTGTCATCATTTCCGCAAGGGGGTCTATGTTCATCCATCTACCTAATGCCGGGTCGTAATTCCTCGCACCAAAGTCATAAATACCTATTCCAAACTCACTTTGCTGCTCTTTGCCACCAAACTTATACTTATACCCCGGGTTTTCAAAAGGGGTTAGAGGTTCAACAGTGTCATCAATACTTTTTTCATTGTTGAGCTCTTCCAACCTTACAATTCCAGACTGATCTGCGTTGTAGTTGCTGTGTTGCAAGCCAAAAGGATAATAATGGCTCTCATCGAGTATCACCAATTCCCCGTTTTGTTGTGGGTCTTGGGTATAGTTAACACGTACATTGCCCAAGTGGTCTTTGTATTGATAGACGAAGTCATAAATCAAGTTTACTATTTTGTGTTAAATTATAATGCCTATCATCCAATTTCCATATGTAATATAGTTGAAATAAAATAATAGTAAGAAACAGTATTATATATAAAGCCCTTGTATTTTTTTCTATATTTAACATACAAACTCTTCTTATTAATATAAAATTTTGGAAAATAGCTAAAATTAGTAAACCCCACCAAATTTTTAAATAAATACCAAATGGAACTACTAATAATGCAATTGTTTCAATAATCATTAAAATCCCAATAATTGGAAAAACACTAAGTAGTAGTTTTTTTGAATAATTCAATTTAGTTCTCATATTTCTTAATTGCTTTTTTTAAATTCAACAACAGATCTACTACCTTGTAAACTTGCAGTTAATACTCCACCCCCAACCATATTTGCATGCCAAAGTAATGTATTCATGTTACTATCTGTGTACGCATCAATTCTTGTATATTTTATCACAGCACTTACTGAACGAATAGTTATAAATTTAGTATCATTAAATATTTGTTCTAGATTATTACCGCTCAGTTCTGTATTAAAATGAATAACACCTCTTGTAGCAGTAAAAACTTCAACAGGAGCGCCAAAACCAAATCCTAAACCTAAACCCTTACTTGAAATTTTTTGTCCCTTTAACTTTTCAGGAGCCTTATGATTAGTGCTAATTTGAAGAGAAGCATATGTTCCAGTAACTCCTTCACCACCACCTATATAATTAATCTCTTTTATTTCAAAAGGAGATTTGCCTTCGTTAAAAATAAAATTATCATCGCAATTTTTTCCCTCAGGACACCCACCCCCACCAGTCGAGGAGTCACCACTAGAAGCGACACCACTTGAGGAGGCGTTGCTTTCACTGCTTGCTTCAAAAATAGGGTCGCTAACTGGTCCTGTGCTTACACTCCATTTTGGCTTAGTCGTCTCTTTGGGTCCCGATTGGTCCATTGAAGAAGTTGCTTCAGCGTGAAAAATGCCTTGGCTTCCTCCAAACTCACCACCGCTTAACATCGTCCCGCCAGAAAAATTACCGGGAGTTGGGTTTTCTGACATTATATCTGCGACTCTTGCCCATTCACCATTTGCAACAGGCTTCATCCCATCAGGGTCAATAAAATAGATGGGGTTGTTAAAGGCGTAGTTATAAGGACTATGGCGTCTCATCTTTTCTGCAAGGGGATCAACATTCATCCACCTGCCCAGTGCAGGATCATAGTTTCTCGCCCCAAAGTCATAAAACACAGTGCCAAACTCTTCTTGTAGTTCCATACCGTTGAACTTGTAGTTATACCCCGGGTTGTCAAAAGGGGTGGTGGGATGGGTGTCTTGTGACAGCGTTTTTTCATTGCTTTGCTCCTCCCTTTTTAACTTCAACAAATCACTGTTGTAATTGGTGTGTTGCAAGCCAAAGGGGTAGTAGTGGTTTTCTTCAAGTATCTCCAATTCGCCCGTTTGTGGGTTTTGAGCATAATTGACACGCACGTTGCCTAAGTGGTCCTTATACTGGTACACATAATCAAAACTAGGGGCACCAGTATCATCTGGGGTGTTTTTGACATAACCCTCAGGCGTGTGAAAAAACTGCAATACATTGTCATAGTATTGAAAACCGTGGAGGTAACGTGTTGTGGAGGTACTGTCTTGATGCATCACTCTTTTTTGTACTTTTTGCCCGGTGGCGGTATAAAGATACTCAATAAATTTGTTTGTGCCTTCAAAAGTTACTTTGGTGGGTAAATTGAGGTGATTGTAAGTGATGTTTGTGATTTCTTTGTTGCGGTCTTTGATGAGGTTGCCGTGGTCGTCATATTCAAAGTCATCGTTTTGAGTTGTATTGCCTTTTTTAAAGCCGGCATCGTTGGTAGTGGCATCCAGCACATTGACTAACTGGTTTGAATTGTCGTTTTTATATTCATAGGTCAAATCATCTATTTGAATAAGGTCCTCGTGAGAGTCGCTTATACCGTTTCTGCCCAGGTTTAAGATGTTGCCATTGGCATCATAGCTCAACCACTCGTTGTAGTTGTTTGTGATTTTTACACTGTTGTTTGGTTTGCCATAAATGGCATTGGTGAGGCGGTTCATCGCGTCATATTTATAGCCATAGCTGCGCAGCACATTGTCACTGCCGCTGCGCCATTGGATCTCTGCAATGTTGCCATTGTAAAGGGGGTCAACGGCACCCACATAGTCTTGAGATAAGTCACCGGTGTAATTGATTTTAAAGGCGAATAGGTCTGGCTTGTTTGGGATGTGAAATAAATTGGCAACGTCATTGATTTGAGTCAACCAACCCCTTATGTTGTATGTATAAGTTACCTTTTGTAAGGACACTTCTTGACCGGGCAAATTGATATTACTTCCAACCCCTTTGCTTATTAGTTGGCCTAACTCGTCATAAATATTTTTACTCAATACCTGTTCATCCATTTGATTGATTTTGTGTTTGTGTGATAGCAAACGATCTTGGGGGGTGTATTCAAAGTTTTCTTCAACGACGAGTTCATCACTATTGCTTAGTTGTTTGTGTTTGGTTTTGGTTTTCAACACTTTACCGGAGAAATCAAATTGGGTGTCAACTTCTGTGTAACCGGTGAGGTAATTTTTAGTATAAATTCTTATGGGGTTGGCATATTTGTCATAAAACAGATAAGAAGCTTCATGGCTGTTTGTGTTTGTGTGATGCGTGCCTGCTCGTTCCCAAGTGCCTGTGGGCAGGCCTTTGGGTTCTTTATCGGTATTGTTGTAAAAGATGGGTTGTCCCTCCACTTGTGAGGGTATGGAAGTGGGCGCATGGGGAAAATTATAATCGTCAAAATAGTTGACTGTCAAAACGTGAAAGCCGGTGGGTTGTACATTATTTGTGTATCTAACAGTCACATTCCCAATATAATTATTTGCAGTTGTTTTTTGCTCATTGAAGTTGGTTTGATTGTCAATATCATCTTGTAAATTTTTTCTAACCATTGGGCTAAAAGCATTTGTTTCTTCCTTCCAACCGGTGATGATGGGTCGGTTAAGAGCGTCATATTTGGTGATGAGCCAGCCTTCACCGGTAACATTAGTAAAGGGCGAGTGCGCCGGGCCTGTTGCCACCGGGCGGTCAAGCTTGTCATAGACAATGTATTCCCATTGTTTACCGGGTAGTTTTTTTTCTACCAAACGGTTGCGGTGGTCATATTTGTATTGGTAGCCCAGGCCGTCAATGGCAGCTTGAGTTATATTGTTTTTATCCATTAAAGGGGTAAATACATAAGTAAGGTTGCCATAGTCATCATAGACATAATAGGTATCATGGGGGGTCACGGTATTGGGGTCATTGTGTCTTGTTTGTGAAACTCCATAAGTGCGTTTTAAAATTACCCTTCCCTGTTTGTCTTTGTATTCACGAGTGGTATGCAAATTGCCTTGTGTCCAGTTTTCATCTTTGGTAATGGTCACATAAAGCTGGTTGGCATCATAGTTTCCTGGGGCGTGAAATGTGGGCTCAAAGGTATTGACGTCGGTTGTGACGGTAAAACGTTTTACCTCGTTTGTGGTATTTGTTCTGTATTCAAACTTGATGGTTTTGTCGTTGTTGTTGTTTGGGTTGCCTTTCCAAATGTTGCCTGGGGCACCTATTTTCAAGGTGCGGTTGAGTGGTGATGCTTCATAAAAGGTTTCAGAGTATGGGTTGGTGGTGTTTTCATAGTAAGGGTCGTTATAAAAAGTAAATACATCAGTAGCCGCAGTGGTTCTATAATTCAGAGTGGCATTGGTTGTGGCATAAGGTAAAAACTCTTTGGTTTGCCTGCCCAGGCCGTCATATTCAATATGGGTGATGATGTCTTTCCCGGAGGCAGATTGTTTGTGTGCAATTTGCTGTTTGGGCCTGCCCAGACCGTCAAAATATTGAATGCTAACCGTTGCCTGTGTGGGGCTGGGGTTCCCAATACTGTTTTGAGTGGGCACTTTATAAGTGGTGGTTTTGATGTAGTTTTCTGAGTTGGTTTGTGCCAAAACACTTAGCGGCAAAAACAACAAGAGGGGTATTAATTTCTTCATTTTCTTTCGTTTAAAGTGTTTTGGTTTTTAATTATTGACCCTGTAATTGTATTCATTTTCAGACAAGCGGTTGCCGTCTTTGTCTTTGACATATTCCAGTCTATTGCTCGTGTCATAATGGTAATAAATCACATCGCCCTTTGCATCAGAAATACTGGAAACACCCACACCCGGTTTGTGTGTAAAGCCGGTTACTTGAGCGTGAGGCAGTAAGCCTCTTAACTCTTGAAATTTGGTGTGTAATTGGCTTATCGTAGTGTTTACATTGTTTGAAATGTTTTTAATTTCAGTGATTTTTGCAAGGGCATTTGGGGATGGGTTGTCCGGCCAGTTTTCAATTTGACCCACCATCAATTGATTGTTGTACCCCCAGATATAATATTTCTGTGGGGCATCTGCATAAGAGATTCTCACAGGGTTTCCGTTTTCATATTCATGAAAAATGACTTTATCTTCAAGATCCAATTGGGCTTTTGAGGCACTTATCTTGATGGGGAGTATGGCATTAGAGCCTGTGCCTGGCACACCGCCTCCACCTGTGGTTGGGAAGAATTTGCGTTGTGTTCCAATGAGATTGCCGTTTTTGTAATTCAATACTTTGACCGGACTTGAAATACTGTTTCTGTTTTTGAGATTTAACAAATTGTCATTATCCGGTTCTCCTTGATTTACCAGGTCTTGAGGGTAAAAAACTTCGGTTTTGGTGGTTTCCCCGTTTGAAAGGGTTTTGTTTACTTCACTAATAAAACGTTTGTCATTATAGTCATTTGTAGTTGTGGTAGTTACCGGTGTTGGATTGCCGTTATAATAGATCTTTTCTGTGCTTTCTACATGCTTTGACCAAAAAAAAGTTAGATAGTTATAAGGTGTGATGCTATAATAGTCATAGGGTTTGCCGTAATAGTCAGCGGGGCCTCCTGGGCCACTACAAATATCATTTTGGGGCAATAATGTTATCCTAAAAATACCACCGGCAAGTTCAGGACATCCTTTGTCACCTCCTATATTGGGTGCTACCCATTGTTCAATAAAAGTAATTCCGTGTCCATTATCATGACCAACAACCTCTTCCATATTGTTATAGGTATTGATACTTTCCTTTTGAAGGGCTTTGTATTTATCATACATAGAAGTTTTATGGGTTTTCCCATTCCTTGGTTTTTCATTGATAAAGGGTATATCTTGAGTGGTATATATATTTATAGGATCGTTATAAAACTCATAAACAGTAAATCCATGAAGTGCACCTGAGATTAATTCTATTTCGCTCACGTGTGTGTATGCAACGGCGTTGGGTGCTTGGATATAATTATTTTGAGAAAGAAAAAAAGTTTTATTAGTTTCCGGACCCAAAGGATCTAAAGGGTCACCATGAGATTCAAAAGATTTTTGTTTATAAAATTGGAGTGGTTGATGAATGATAGCAGAGGGGATATAATTTGAGGCTGGTGAAGCCGGGTTTGGAAGATCCTTTGCATCACCATAATAATAAAGTTTGGTAATTTTTTGAGTATCACCTGTATCCATCGTTTCACTTTCTTGTTTTTTAATGCGTAACCCGCCCACAATACCGTTTACTGCATCAGGATGTGAAGTCCCAAATCCTTGATGTGGTTCATAATGAAAAGTGGTTTTACCGCCTGTGGGATAGGTAATTGAAGTAAGCACCCCTGTTTTAGCATAATAAAAACTAGGGTTTCTGTTGGCCCAATTAAAGTATTGGGTATTCATATTAACATCTTTTTTAACAATTAGATGTGCATTGCCATTTTGCCCATTGTAGTATCCCCAAAAATCCACGGCATTGCTCGTTATTTTTGGCATATTATCTGGATTTTCATAGACAAATTCATATTTTTTAGGGTCATTTGCATTTGCATTATATATTAATATACCATCCAGCTTAAGTCTTGAATTTTCCCAATCATTGGTTTGGTTTGTTGAGTTTTTAAAATAACTGTGTTGAAGCTCCATTGTTTGAACAACTTGTCCAAAACTATTGTGTGATTTAAGCTTTGCAAACCGCTTCATTTTTTCGCCATTATTCATGGATATTAAATCGTCTCTATAAGCTGTTTCAGTAGAGAAAACTAAGGTTGAATGATATCTTATTTCACTTAATTGAAATTGTTTGATTTGATAATCGTTGTCGTATGGAAAATTTGAATTTACTTGATATAGATTTGTACCAACTCTTTTTGCAACTGCTGTATTTACCGGGTTTTTAATGAGATAATTATCTTCCCAATACATGGGTGTTGTATAATGAAAAGTATAAGTGTCTAATGAATTAGGCGAATCTATTCTAGTTAAAAACCAACTGCTAGAGTATTCTCTTATGTATTCTCTAAATTGGTCGTCCCAAAGAGAAGGGTTTTCTTCTCTATGGATTGCTTTGGTTAATTCATAATTTTCAAAAGTGTAAACAGTACCGCCGGCGTCTGTGATTGTCCAACTATTTATATAATATCTGTTGTTATTGTTTGCCGTTGTAAAGGAGGCTTTTATATTGGGGTCTGTTACACAATAAGCTGTATTGTTGTCATAATTGATAAATATTTTACCTGATAACCCATTGACATTGAAGTTAAATTCATCGGGTTGTAAATCAATTTTATCTTCTTTGTATTTTCTATACAATTCTTCCATTTTTTGAGCTGTATCATGAGAATTATACGGGATATTGTTAAAGATGCTTGTTAATCCGGGGGTTGTTCTTATAATATTTATATAGATTCTAGTAGTGGTTGCACTAATTAACTCGTGACCGTAATAATCGCCATCGTTTTCGGTAAATGAATACAGGTCATCGGGTAAATGTTTTATTTCTCTGGAGACCACACCACCAAAATTAAGATTCCACCCCAAGCCCACATTAGTGGCTATTTGATTTACTTTGATCCCTGTGGCATCATACGTTAGAGAAATGGGCAAACTCATCTCTTTTCCTTTGTGAGTAAAAACAGGTATGGATATTTCAGGAGCCCCGGCATAAAAGTTGACCGGTAAATTGCCATATTTTTCAAAAGCTGCTACCTCAGGAGACTGGGGTACCTCTACCATTTTATCTTTATTTTCCAAAAAATTAAACTCGCTTGATGGCTCCCCTTGAGAATACACTTGAATGGAAAGCAATGTCATAAATAATAGCAATACCCGTTTATTTAATAATAACTTATTCATTTTTTATATTTTTTTAATTCCCTTTTAAAATCTTAATGGTTTCACTTCCTTTATCGGTTTTTATGGTGATGAGATAAATCCCAATAGGCAGGCCTTGTAAACTCACCGGGACAGTTCTCGAGTTGATCTCAAAATATTGCAATTGCCGCCCGGCAATATCAACCAAAGTGGCCGTGCCACGGTCAAAGTCAAACCCTACCAGGACATTGGTCACATTGTTTGTGGGGTTAGGATAGGCCTCTATCAAACGTTTGGGCTTTTTGTCTTTGTCTTCATCGCCCAGTTTGACAATCCAAAAATCTTCCAAGCCCACATTACCGCTTTGCTTGCTTTTGGACACCTTGCCGTCTGAGGTGCCTGCAAGGATGTAACCGCCATCGCGGGTCTCTACAATTTTTGAAAGGACGTCCCGTGAAGAACTCCCTAGCTCGCGTTTCCATTTCTGTTCGCCCAGGCTGTCGATTTTCAACGCAAAATAATCGCTGTTTACCGTGCCCTTTTTGGTTTTATCTAACAAACCTTTTTGTGAATAACCACCCAAAACAAAAGCGCTGTCGCTGGTTTTGGTTACAGAAGTAAGGATGGTATATGCATCAATATTATAGGTCTTTTGCCAAAGTTGCCCGCCTTGTTCATCGAGCAAAATAACCCAGGCATCAGTAGCAGTGCCCCTGTTTGAAACTTCCTTGTCAAAAGAGACGCCGGAGTTTGTATAACCGGCAATGAGTATTTTTTTGCTTTCAGTGAGCGTAATATCGACCAGGTGATCGTCTGCCTCGCCACCCATAGTGCGTTGCCAGAGGGTTTCGCCTTCGGCATCGAGTTTTACTATCCAAAAATCAAATTCGCCAAGATTTTTATCTGTTTTGTCCCCACTTTCGGGCGAATTGGAGATGCCGCCCAACAAGTACCCGCCATCGGGTGTTTCCACGACGGTTTTTAAAATATCAGCATAACGACCTCCCAAGGTTCTTTGCCATTGTATTTCGCCTTGAGCATCTACTTTAAGCACCCAATAATCCAAATTGCCTCGGGTATTTTCGCTTTTAGCGTTTTCAACCACTGTTTGTTTGGCGGCATCAAAAATGCGATTGGAACTGGAGGAACCACCAATCAAAAAACCA
This sequence comes from uncultured Flavobacteriaceae bacterium, assembly GCA_963977065.1. Classification (GTDB taxonomy): domain Bacteria; phylum Bacteroidota; class Bacteroidia; order Flavobacteriales; family Flavobacteriaceae; genus Planktosalinus. The sequence goes on from CAXBNF010000001.1 coordinate 256,390, forward strand.
CCATCTTCGGTCTCAATCACTTTGGTCAATTTTTCCTCGCCCTTGCCGCCATAGGTTTTTTGCCAGATGATATTCCCAAATGGGTCGAGCCTAAGGACCCAAAAATCATCTCCGCCAAAGGAGGCATTGGATTTATCAAACCCTTTCTGGGAATTGGAAGTGCCGCCAAGCAGCATCCCACCATCACGGGTAATGACCAAGCTATTGAGTTTATCAATACCGTCACCCCCATAGCTGCGTTGCCATTCCAGTTTTCCGGTCTCGCTCATCTTCCAAAGCCAAAAGTCCATCACGCCCACCTTGGCATCGCTCTTGCTGCCGCCAACATCAGAAACCGAGCTACCTGCGAGGATAAAGCCATAATCGGGCATGGGTTGGATGTCATAGAGGTAGTCTGCGTGCAAACCGCCATAGGTTTTTTCCCATTCCACTTTTTGTGAAAATAACAGGGAAACGCAGAAAAATGTGGTTAGAATTGAAAAGGAAAATGACTTGACGGTTAGGTTATTTTTCATGGTTGCTTAGTTTAGTGTCTATCAATCTATTTCAACCATTTAGCTATATTTAAGACCAGGGAAGAGTTGAGTAGAAAGTTGTGGCAATAAAACTATTTAAAAGTTCATTTAACTACCAACAGGGTTTTTCCCCTAATTAAAACAGGGTTTTTCCTGTTTTTGAAAATGTTAATGATATTTATTTAGTATAAAAAGAAGGCTTTTTTATAATTCTTCGCAATCGGGAAAGGCAAATACAATCTACAATCAATTCCCCGAGGAATTAAAAGAACAGTATGAAAAGCGCATTGCGCAATTGGAGAGCGAGGTGATGTTTTTACGGCAAATGTTTGACAAGTAATGAACTATTTTTCAATAGTAATTTGAATTATATTATCAAACACTTGAATTTCCCCCAATCAAAACGAAATAAGCAAAATGTAAAAAGTTCTTTGATTTTCCCGACTTGAGACCATAAATTTGATTTTTATTATCCAAATCATAGTTTGATACAGAGGAAATATCGATATTTTTGTAAATATTGAGACAGGTTTCAGAAATAAATTTCAATTAGATATGAACTTTAAAATAAGAGAAAGTAAAAAGGGCGATATGCCTCAGGTATTAGAACTCATTAAAGAGCTGGCCACTTTTGAGCGAGAACCTGAAGCTGTTGTCGTCACTGTGGAAGAACTTCAAAGGGAAGGTTTTGGTGAACACCCCTTGTTTAAATGCTTTGTAGCCGAAGTAGATGCTGAAATTGTTGGGATGGCGCTGGTTTATTTTCGTTTTTCAACCTGGAAAGGCCGCACCATTCATTTGGAGGATTTGATTGTAAAAGAAAAAATGAGAGGTTCAGGTCTTGGAAGCGCTCTCTATCAGGAAGTACTTAAATATGCCAAATCTCAGGGTGTAAAGCGTGTAGAATGGGTGGTGCTGGATTGGAATGAGGGAGCCATAAAATTTTATGAACGCAGCGGAGCTAAAATTCTAAAGGATTGGCGCACAGTGCATATGGATGAACAAGGTTTGACTAATTTTTTAGACTTTAATTAATGCGAGTATTTAAATTTGGTGGGGCTTCAGTCAAAGATGCCGAAAGTATAAAAAACGTGAAAACTGTTTTGGATACAACCGGTATTGAAAATCTTGTGATAGTTATTTCGGCAATGGGAAAAACTACAAATGCATTGGAAAAAGTGGTCTCAACATATCTGCAAAAATCCCCAGATAGGGATGCCACTTTAGCCGAGGTCATCGATTTTCATTATAAAATACTTCAGGAGTTATTTCCTGAAAAAAGCCATGCCGTTTATAAAGAAGTTTATTTTCTTTTTGAGGAATTAAAGCATTTTTTAGCGCACAACAAGTCAACAAATCACGCTTATGTCTATGATCAGGTGGTCTGTTATGGGGAATTGGTTTCCACTAAAATTGCGAGTAGTTTTTTAAATAATCAACAAATTAAAAATACCTGGATTGACAGCCGTGAGTGTATTAAAACAGATAATAATTACCGAGATGCGGGTGTTGACTGGGAATTGACACAGTCCAAAATTCAAGAAAAAGTGAATCCTAAAATCCTCACCCTTACTCAAGGGTTTTTGGGTTCCAATGATAATAACTTCACCACCACCTTAGGAAGAGAGGGAAGTGATTATACTGCCGCTATTTTTGCTTATTGCTTGGGAGCTGAAAGTGTTACCATTTGGAAAGATGTACCCGGAGTGCTCAATGCAGACCCGCGCACATTTAAAAACACCACTCTTTTAGAGCAAATTTCCTATCGCGAAGCCATAGAAATGGCCTTTTATGGAGCCTCGGTTATTCATCCTAAAACACTTCAGCCATTGCAGAGAAAGGAAATACCCTTGTTTGTCAAATCCTTTTTAAATCCTTCTCAAACAGGCACTTCAGTAGCAAAAGGGAAGGACTTGATCCCGGCAGTCTCTTGCTATATCGTTAAAAAAGAACAGGTTTTGATTTCACTCTCCTCACTGGATTTTTCTTTTATGGTAGAGGATAACATTGGCGAGGTGTTTAAACTACTTCACAAATACAAGATGAAAGTCAATTTGATTCAAAATTCGGCTATAAGTTTTACTGTTGTGGTTGACAACAAATACAATAAACTGGAAGAACTCTTAACCCGATTGCGTTCAAATTTTAAAGTGCGCTACAACGAAAATGTAGCACTATACACGATTCGCCACTTTAATGAAAAAGAAGTAGATAAATTAGAAAAAGGATTTGAAGTACTCTTAAAACAACAAAGCAGAGATACTATGCAGCTAGTGGTGAAGTAACTATATATAAATACTATTTCACTATATTTACCCAAAACAACATTTCTACAATGCCACTCGTCACCCCAAAAGAAATTGCGCAAGCTATTAATGTCCATAAACTTGGGTTTTTAGGCACTTTTATTGGCTGGACCTTGATGAAAACAATGCGCATTTCTGCCTGCAATCGCATTTATGACAAACACAAACACCTGGAAGGAATTGATTTTATCAACGCGTTGCTTGAAGAGTTTGAAGTCAAATTTGAAATTCCGGAAGAAGACCTTAGACGCATTCCAAAAACCGGATCATTTATTACCATATCAAATCACCCTCTTGGAGGAATCGACGGCATTTTATTATTAAAAATACTTTTAGAGCAGCGTTCAGACTATAAAATAATAGCCAATTTTTTACTGCATCGCATTGAGCCCCTTAAGCCTTATGTGATGCCTGTAAATCCTTTTGAAAACAAAAAGGAAATCAAATCAAGTGTGAGTGGCTTCAAAAATGCACTGAAACATCTTCAGGAAGAACACCCTTTAGGTCTTTTTCCCGCAGGAGAGGTTTCAACATATAAAGAAGACAAACGCATTACCGATAAACCTTGGGAAGAAGCCGCTATGAAACTCATCAAAAAAGCAGAGGTGCCTGTAGTGCCCATTTACTTTCACGCAAAAAATAGTATGTTGTTTTATAAACTAGCTAAGTTGAGTTCAACTTTTCGTACAGCAAAACTTCCCTCTGAATTATTGAGTCAACGTGAGCGCACCATAAAAATAAGAATTGGGAATGCCATTTCAGTTAAAGATCAGCAGGAACAAGAATCGTTGGAGCAATACACAGCTTTTCTTCGCAAGAAAACCTATATGCTTGCCAACACTTTTGCAAAGAAAAAATTACTTGACAATATCCCCAAAAAGTTAAAGTTTCCTAAGCCACCAAAAAGCATTGCTACTCCTGTCGCCACGCATATTCTGGAAAAGGAAGTGCTAAAACTTCAAGAATTGGACAAACGCTTGTTGATAAGTAAAAACTATGAAGTCTTTCTCTCTCATCCTGAAAACATTCCAAACATACTTCAGGAAATAGGTCGTTTACGCGAAATAACTTTCAGAGAAGTCGGTGAGGGAACCAATAAAGACATAGACCTCGATGTTTATGACGCTTATTACCATCACATGTTTTTGTGGGACAACGAGACTAAAAGAATTGCCGGCGCATACCGAATGGGTTTGGGGTCAAAAATTTATGCAGCTTATGGAATAGAGGGATTTTACCTTCATGACCTTTTTAGGTTTGAGCCTGAATTGCATAAAATGATGAGCCAGTCCATAGAAATGGGACGTGCATTTATCATCAAAGAGTACCAACAAAAACCCATGCCCTTGTTTTTGCTATGGAAAGGCATAGTTCATACCACCTTGCGTTTTCCTGAACATCGCTACCTTATTGGAGGTGTCACCATAAGCGACCGCTTCTCAGAATTTTCAAAATCCTTGATGATTGAGTTTATGAAGTCAAATTATTATGATCCTTATGTAGCTCAATTTATTCACCCCAAAAAAGATTTTAAAGTCAAATTAAAAGATGCCGACAAAGACTTTGTTTTTGACGAAACCGAAGCCGACTTAAACAAGTTTGATAGAATCATAGACGAACTCGAGCCCGGCGAATTGCGTCTGCCGGTACTCATTAAAAAATACATCAAACAAAATGCAAAAGTGGTCGCCTTTAATGTGGACCCGCTTTTCAATAATGCCGTTGACGGCTTGATGTACATTCGCATAGCAGATCTGCCCGAAAGTACAGTCAAACCTGTTCTGGAAGAGTTTCAAGCAGAAATGGAACAAAAGTTTGCTTCCAAAAACGATGAAAGCAAAGATTGATCTTCAATCAATTTGTTTAAAACCAAGGTTTTTTGTTAGCCTGATAGGTTTCAAAAAACTCTTCGTCGCTTTTGGTCAAGTAAATGATACCTTCAATAAGACCGACAATCCAAGCTGCAGATGCTGCAACACCACAAGTAATGATTCCTAATACAATAGTAACAACTAAAAGAATAATACCCTCCTTGTTGTAGCCTAAAATAAACTTGTGAATTCCAAAGCCACCCAAAACGATTGCTAAAATACCGGCAATTATCTTTTTGTTTTCTTTGTTTTCATTAATGGATTTGTTCCAGCTTTCTTTGAATTCATCAGCTGTTTTTTTGGCTTCCTCGCCAAGGTTGTCAGTGTTTTTGTTTTCTTCCATAAAAATTAATTTAATTGTTTATAATATACCTCCACCCAAAAACAGCCTAAACAATCCAAAAAACATGGCACATAAGCACATAATTAATCCCGCTAAAGCTCCATTTTTGGACTTGCCTTCACGGTTATTAGACAATGCGACAATACTAACTATTAAACCAATAAAAGCAAAGGGAATATTGATCCAGTTTAAAGCTCCAAAACAAGGAATAAAACCGACGAGCATTCCTAAAAGGGCTAATATCCCAAAGACCAAACTGGCTGTATTCAAGACAAAAGATTGTTAATGGTTGGTTACTTGTTCTTCAAATATATTAAAGAAAATGTGAAGATGATAAAATTAATAAGAAAAAATAAAAAAATAAGTAAACTAAATTTATTCCATAAAAGTGCTTCTTCTATCATTCCTTTGCTTAAAGCTATAAAACCACGTGTCAAACCACAAAAAAGACAAGAGCCTTCTCCTGAAAGTGATGCAGTGCAAACAGGGGTTGATTTTAGTAAAACTTTTTCATCTATGATGAAGGGAATCAAAACTAAAACCTGCCCCATTACAGCAATTATTCCCCATACAATGTATAACGCTTTTTTTAAATCGGATTGTTTTTTAAACGTCATTCTTACACCTGTTTTTAACTTTAACTTGGGCAAGTATAATTATAAAAATGCCCTATCATTGGGCTCCCAAAGCTCTAGTTTATTTCCTTCCGGATCGAGAATCCATCCAAATTTCCCATAGCTAAATTCTTCCACCTCTCCCACCACAGTAACGCCTTCTTTTTTTAGTTGCTCTAAAAGTTTATGCAAGTTTTTGACCCTAAGATTCATCATGTAGGGTTTTTCGCTTGGCGCGAAATAGTCTGTTTCTTCTTTAAATGGGCTCCATTGTGTAGAACAATCGTTGCCCTCTTTGTCTTTCCACCAAAATGTCCATCCATATTGGTCAGTATTCATTCCTAAATGTTTTTTATACCAAACCTTTAAATGATCAGGATCTTTGGTTTTAAAGAAAAAACCACCCAAACCGGAAACACCAAACTCCTGCGCAGGAAGTATCTCCTTTTTGGGGTTTAAACCATACAACTCTTTGATTTTATCCACAATCACTTGTGCCAGTTTTTCTTTACTCTCAACCGTCCATCCAGCAATATGTGGGCTCAGCATCACATTGTCCATTTGAATCAATTCTTTCAGGGCATCTGGCATGTGATTTTCTGAAAATAAAGATTCAAAAGAGCTCTTTTCATACTCCAACACATCCAATCCGGCTCCCAGAATTTTCCCCGATTTTAAAGCATCTACCAGATGACTCGTCACCACACATTTACCACGTGCCGTGTTGAGCAGCCAGAATGATTTTTTAAATTTGGAGATAAAATGGGTGTTGACCATTTTGTCGGTTCTTTCATCCCAGGGAATATGTAAACTCAATACATCTGCTTTTTGTTGAAGCTCCTCCAGTGAAACCTGTTTGGCATTCTGGTCACCAACATTTTCTTTGATATCATAACAAAGCACTTCCACTTCAAATCCGCGGAGTTTTTTAGCAAACGCTTTTCCCATATTCCCATAACCAATGAGACCTACGGTTTTGCCGTCGAGTTCCACGCCTCGGTTAGCTTCCCGATTCCAGAGACCTTGTTTGACCTCTTTATCAGCTTGATTCAGTTTGTTAAAGAGTGAAAGTAATATTCCAAGCGCATGTTCGCCCACAGCATTCCGGTTGCCCTCGGGAGCAGCAATGAGGGTGATGTTTTTATTTTTTGCACAATCCACATCTATACTTTCCAAACCGGCTCCCACTCTGGCGATAAATTTTAAGTTTTTTGCAGCATTCAGAAATGCTTTATCAATGTCAAACCTACTGCGGATGACGATGCCTTCATAGTTGTTTATTTTGGCTTCAATTTCTTCTTTTGAGGAAATATAATCTTCGTCATTTTGAAAGCCCAACTCACTAAGTTTGGCAATGAGTAAAGGGTGATTTTTATCTAAGTGGAGTATTTTCATTTTATGGAAATTTAGCTTTCAATGCATCAGTAATTCGCATAGGTTTACCTGAATCTTTGTCAAGAAGGCACCAGAGAGTTTTGGCTTTTACTAAAAGCTTGTCGTCTTCTTTTCTAATGATTTCAGTGTGGCGTTCACTCGTCACACCGCTGTATTTTTCAACCCAAGTTTTTAAGATTAAAACATCTTTTTCAAATGCAGGGGCTTTGTATTCAATAAAATGATTCACCACCACCCAGACAAGTTTTTCGCGTAAAGCAGCATCTGTGCTTTCATTCCAGTGTTGTTCTGCGACATCCTGAACCCATTGTAAATACACAACATTATTTACATGTTTTAGTGTATCAATAGCTGTTTTAGAAACTCTTATTTCTGTTTTAAAGTGATTCAAAATATTGAATTATAATATGGATTCAAGTTTAGAAACCAAGAATCAATTTAGAGATATAAAAGAACAAAAAGATTCCAAATATATCATTACATGTGGTGATAAAGGGCCCCGTTGCAATTGCAGGGTCAATACCGCGCTTGTCAAGAATGATGGGAACAAAAGTCCCCACAAGTGCTGCAACAATGATAACCAGAAGCATAGAAAGCGCGATCGCTAAACTGGTCAATTGATCCTGACCCACAATAAACCCAAAAAGGAAAACGAGGGCTGCCAGAGCAAACCCGTTGAGTAGACTCAGCCCAACTTCTTTTAATAAACGATGAAACAGACTTCCTCTAATATTATCATTAGCAAGCCCTTGAACAATAATGGCGCTCGATTGAACACCTACATTTCCAGCCATCGCGGCAATAAGGGGTGTAAAGAAAAAGAGTATTGGAAAGCTCTCCAATGCCTCATCAAATCCCTGCATAATGTACACACTACCCAACCCTCCAAAAAGCCCTAATACCAACCAGGGTAAACGTGCTTTTGATAATTGCCAAATACTGTCATCTGCTTCTACGTCTTGTGAGATACCGGCAGCGAGCTGGTAATCTTTTTCAGCTTCTTCTTTGATAAAGTCAACAATATCATCAATGGTGACACGACCCACTAACCTGCCAATCTCATCAACCACAGGAATAGCTTCCAGGTCATATTTTTGCATGATTCTCGCGACTTCTTCTCCCTCAGTATGTACATCAACAAAGTCAACCCGTGGGATATAGATTTCAGATATTTTGGTTTGAGGTGGAACTGTCAAAAGATCCTTTAGGGACAATCTTCCAATGAGTTTATCGCCTTTGTCAACAACATAAATGGAATGCACCCGAGTAACATTCTCCGCTTGCCGTCGCATTTCTCTTACACAACCGGCAACGGTCCAGGTCTCCCTAACCTTAATAAGTTCTTTTGCCATCAATCCACCCGCAGAGTCTTCATCATAGCGCAGGAGCTCTTGAATGTCTGAAGCGTGGCCACGGTCTTCAATGTTTGAAATAACCTCTTCTTGACGTTCTTCAGAAAGTTCAGCGATGATATCTGCGGCATCATCGGTGTCCATTTCTTCCAGTTCATCTGCAATTTCCTTGGAGGAGAGGTTGTCGAGTATTTTTTCTCGGTCGCCTTCATCAAGCTCCATAAGAACTTCAGAAGTTTTCTCACTGTCTAATAGCTTGATGATGTAAGTGACTTCATCCAGATGGAGCTCGTCGAGAATTTCAGCAATATCGGCGTGGTGAAGGTCTCCCAGATGCAATAGCAATTCCTTGTCGTTTTGTTCCTCGACAAGTAGTTCGATTTTTTCAATAAGTTCCGGACTAATTTGAAACTGCATCGTTTTCTATCTTTTGGGTTAACTCGATAAAGGCTTCAAAACCCAATTGCTCAGGTCTTTTGTCAAAGATAGTATCTTCTTTTAAATTTTCGCTTAAAGCGAAAGATTTTAAGCTGTTTCTCAATGTTTTTCGGCGTTGACCGAAAGCAGTTTTCACCACTGTAAAGAACAATTTTTCATTACAGGGGAGTGAAAAATCAGTTTTTCTAATGAGTCTGATCACACCACTATCCACCTTGGGCGGCGGGTTAAAAACCGAAGGTGGTACTGTAAATAAATATTCTGCAGTGTAAAACGCCTGCACCAGTACCGAAAGTATTCCGTAAGTTTTGCTGCCTTCTTTCTCACAAATGCGCTTTGCAACCTCTTTTTGGAACATACCTGTAAATTCAGGGATTTGTTTCCTCCATTCCAGCGTTTTAAAAACGATTTGAGTGGAAATATTGTAGGGGAAATTTCCGGTAATTGCAAATGGGGTATCTCTATAATAATCTGATAAATCAATTTTTAAAAAATCGGCTTCAGCTACTTGAAAGCTTTTGGTTTTTAGCAGCTCAGCATGTTGGGTACTAAAGGTATTTTTGAGGTAAGCAACAGATTCAGCATCAATATCCATTGCGATGAGGTTGATGTCTTTTTGAATCAGGTATTTTGTGAGTACGCCCATACCGGGGCCAATTTCGATGACATCTTTATAGCCTTTCAAGCTGAGTGTATCAGCTATTTTTTGGGCGATGTGCTCATCTTTTAAGAAATGTTGCCCTAAATGTTTTTTGGCACTTACTTCGTTTTCGCTATTATTTTCTGAAGTGCTTGAGGTATTTTTTGCTCTTTGCTCTTTTTTATAAAACTTTCTCATCTGGCCGAGTGTTCACTGATGATTTTCAGCTCTGTCCTGAAAGCTACAAATTTGCCCTCAAAGGGGTTGCTTTGCGCACGAAGTCTTTCTGCATCCTCACGGTAATATTTTTCAAGTGTTTCTTTACTGTCTGTGGTGTATTGCACGGCATAAGTGAGGCCGCCCATTTCTTCTTCCACTAGCACACGACACATTTTTGCAGCACTGAATTTTCCCGTGGCAAGCATTTCCGGGATGTGCTCTTCTTCCATCCATTGCAGCCAGCGGTCGTGAATGTCTTCTTCTATGTTTATGGTGACGTTGTAGATATGCATGTTAGTAAATAGTAATTAGTGGTTAGTGGCGAGTTTTTTTAATTAATTGCGTCACCCCTAATGCTTCTGTATTGTTTTCGGGCTTCTACAAAAAAGATGGAATCTTGGTGATTAAAAATAATTTGCTCATAGAATTCTTTGGCTTTTTCAGGTTGTTCCAGGGTTTTGTTGTACAATTCTGCCAGATAAAAATTGGCGTTATCAGCAAGAATATCTTCATTGTGAAATTCAATGACCATCAGGTAGTTGGCAATCGCTTTTTCAAATTGGTTTGTCTTTTCAAACACTTGCGCTTGTTTGAGAAGCGCTTCATCTTCAATGGATTCTGCTTTGTGATTTTTTAAAATATCATCAAGAACCGTTATTGCCTCTTGATTTTTTCCTTGTAAATCCAATAAGTCTGCGCGGGCATATTTTTTTAATGCAGTTTGAAGCGTGTCTTCCAATGAATTGTCACTAATAAGTAAACTGAGCTCCATCGCGTCATTTGCAATGAGTTGAGAAGTTGATTTTTTAAGGATATCAAGCTGTGTTTGCGCCCACTCAAAATCTCCTTTAAAATAACTGGTGCGTGCTACTTTAAAGCGAGCTTCCTGTGCTATGGGGTCATTTTTTACTTTATTCTGAATTTGTGAATAGTAAATAAGTGCTTCATTAAACTTTTCATCAAACACCAGTATGTCTGCCAGTTCCATAAGAACCCTTGCTTCCTGATATCTGCTCAAATTCTCGCGACTTAATTTTTTAAGATTTTCAACTGCAATTTGCTTTTTATTGTTCTGAAAGGCTAAAAAACGATAATAATCGAGCTGTATTTCAAAAGTCTTGGTGTCTTCTCCAAAAAGAGCAATCAAATTTTGATATTTTTTTTCTACCTCAGCGAAGTTTTCTTTTTTTGCTGTTTTTGATTCAATTTTCATAGAGTATTGAAAGGCTTGTAAGCGGTCTCTTTCTGAAGTACTGTTTTCTATTATATAAGATAAAATTTCGTTTGCTATTTCATACGCTTCCTCGTCGAGTGCAATCAAAGCCAATTCCATCATTTCGTTTAGGCTTTCAAAGGTGCGGTTGAAAATGGCTTTTTCTTGCACAAAGGCTCTGTCATATTGTTTTTGCTGAACAAACAACCAACTGAGTAATTGGTTGTAAAACAAATCAGGGTTGTTTTGAGAGCGTCTCAAAAGTGCTTTTCTCAGAAGGTCATTGGCTTCGTTAAGAGGGTCGTCTGTGATATAGCGGCTAAAATTGCGCTGCGCTGAAATCAAGAAAGAAGGATTTCTCTCTATGATGCTCAAATAACTGTCAAACATTTTCTCCAACTCACCCTGCTCGCCATAAATCCGTGCCAACTGACTGTCAAAATTGAGGTTTTCATCCAGGGATGCTCCTTTTTCATAAGCACTTACTGCTAGGTCCAGCAAACTGTATTTTTCAAAAGAATTGGCAACTGTATAAGTTATTCTCGGGTTTTCATCAATGCTTTGAATGGCTTGTTGAAAATAGGAGTCGGCCTCTTTACTTTGATTTTGAATGAGGTAATTTCTACCCATTTCAATTAAAAATAAAGGATGATTTCTGGTTAATGTGAGTCGTTCCTGAAGCAATTTTTGACTTTCTTCAAAATTTTCAAGCTGTTGTAGCGTAGCGATGTATGAAAGAAAATAGTCATTGCGGTTTTGATTGTTTTCAAAAAGGGCTTTGTAAATGGGCAAGGCTTTTTCAAAATCACCCCTGTCAAAATAATTTTTAGCCAGATTTTCATTTTGAGAGAATGAAACCAAGTTAAAGCAAAAGATAAGGAGGCATAAGATGTTGCGCATTTTGATACTTTTTGGTAAATATAGCAAAATGAACAATGGGAATGTATTTATAATATGTTAATCAATGACCGTAAATCCGGTATAAGGCACCAACACCTCCGGGATTTTAATACCATCCGGAGTTTGGTAGTTTTCCAGAATACCCGCTAAAACACGCGGAAGCGCCAACGCACTGCCGTTCAAAGTGTGAGCCAATTGGTTTTTGTTGTTTTCGTCCTTAAAGCGCAGTTTCAATCGGTTGGCCTGGAAGGTTTCAAAATTGGACACCGAAGAAATCTCCAACCAGCGGTCCTGGGCGGTTGAAAATACCTCAAAGTCATAAGTGAGGACAGAGGTAAAACCCAAATCGCCACCACAAAGTCTTAATATGCGGTAAGGTAATTGGAGTTCGTTCAAAATATCTTTGACATGTTCCACCATCCCTTCCAGAGCATTGTGAGAATTTGAGGGATGCTCTATTCTTACAATTTCCACTTTATCAAACTGGTGCAAACGGTTCAGTCCGCGCACGTGAGCGCCATAACTTCCAGCTTCCCTTCTGAAACATGGTGTGTACCCTGTGCACAAAACGGGAAGGTCTTTTGCCTGAAGGATTTCATCACGGAACATATTGGTTACCGGCACTTCAGCAGTAGGAATAAGATATAAATTGTCAATGCCCACGTGGTACATTTGACCTTCCTTGTCGGGAAGTTGGCCTGTTCCAAAGCCTGAAGCTTCATTTACCAAATGCGGCACTTGATATTCGGTATAACCGGCTGCAGTGTTTTTATCTAGAAAATAAGTGATTAATGCTCGTTGTAGTTTAGCCCCTTTTCCTTTATAAACAGGAAAACCGGCGCCGGTGATTTTATTGCCCAATTCAAAATCGATGATATCATATTTTTTGGCGAGTTCCCAGTGGGGGAGAGCACCTTCAGCTAATTTAGGGATTTCGCCTGCGCGAAAAACTTCTTCATTATCGTCTTCACTGTTTCCTGCAGGAACAAGTGCATTGGGAATATTTGGAATGTTGTACAACAACTGTTGCAATTTTTCAACAGCGGCGTTTAACTCTTCTTGAAGGGTTTTGGTTTCTTCTTTGTATTGGGTGGTTTTTTCTTTAAGCGCATTGGCTTCCTGAGCCTTCCCTGACTGAAACAACTGCCCGATTTCTTTGGAAAGTTTGTTGGATTCTGCAAGGATGTTATCCAGTTTGGCCTGGGTACTTCTTCTGAGTTCGTCAGTTTGAAGGACTTCCTCAAAAAGTGGCGCCGCATCGATGTTTCTTTTTTTCAATGCAGTTATGTAGGCCTCTTGATTGTCGCGTATGTCTGTTACTTGTAGCATAGTGGTTATTTGAAAGGGCAAAGTTAATTAATTACATTAGAACTAAAGTGAAGTTTCGAAATCAAAAATCACTTCAACCCCTCCGGAGCAGGCAATATCCAGTCGTGGTGTTTAAAATGATTCCATTTTTCTGAAGCGAGATCCACTTCGGGGTCTATAAGAGGAGCCATAGGCCTTCTGTTGACACTCACCCTTGCATCAAAATAAACGGCAACATCTTTGCCTTCTTTTGCATAGCGCTTTTTCAGGCGTTGGGCATATTGCCACATATAATCGGGCTTGGTTGCCAGTCCGCGGCGTTGTTTGGGAGAGAGTTCTTCGTAAATGTTCACACGAAATTCTTCCTGAGTGTCTTTATCCTTAACGGTTATATTGACTGAACCAGACTTTGTTCGCAACATCATTCGCCAACTGAGGCGGTGCCCTTCTTCTGTCCACAAAACATTGTCCTCAATGGCCCAATGGCGAAGCGGCAATGCAATCTGAATGACAAAGTAGATTGAAAACAGTGTAATGAGCGTCTTCTTGTATGCAGGAACTATGATCTCTCCTTTATCATAATATTCTTTTTTAGGTAAAAAGCGTTTTTGAACCGTTTTTGGTGTAAAGAAAAACAAGGCAAATGCAATCGACATATAAGGAAAAATACCAATCTGAAACACGATGGAGTTAAATAAATGGAAGAAAATAGAAATGACAAATCCCAACATTCGCGTGCGTTTCCAAAGCAAGAGCGGTACAATGAGCAAGTCAAATAAAATACCTGTGTAAGCGATGGACCAATGCACCCAGGTTTGTTGTAAAAAACCGCCTATGATGGGATAGTTTGCCTTGCCACTCATTAATACCTGAGCCATAGAAGCATCCAGCCAGTCAGGATAGATTTTTGCTACTGAAGCATAAGTATAAACAATCCACACCTGAAGGATAATGACCAGTGCACACCAGCGGGGCATGGAGGGGTTTTTGATTTTAGGATTGAGTTTCGCGTCCAGCGAAAACCACCTGTTTGCGGGTAATATGCTCATGAAACCTAATAACAAAAGCATTAAGTAATAGTGATTGTTGTAAGCAGACTTCTGCATAAAATAAACTCCCGCCCACATAATGGTGTAAGCGATTGCCGCGAGACGGTATTTGTAGCCAATCATCAGCATAATGCCAAAAACTCCCATCACTGCAAAATAAAAATACATTCCATTTCCCGGAAGGGGTTGCAGCCATTCTAAACCGATAAAGGAAAACGTAAATTCAGGCTCAACTAAAACCCGCCTAACCCAGCCGGTAGCAATGGCGCCAAAGGCTTCAAGAGTAATTAAGAAGCCAAACACCACCCTGAACACAATCAGGCCGCTGTTATCGATGTGTTTAAAAAGAAATTTATTGAGCATAGGACGCAATGAATTTTCGGGCGAAAGCCTCATCGTTTTTTATCGCATATTGCAATGACTTTAAAGAGTCAAATGTTTCTTCCTCCCTAATTTTTGAGAGTAGTTCAATTTCAATTTTTTTGCCATACAGGTCTTTTTCAATGTCGAGGAAATAGGTTTCAATTGTCCTTTTTGTTCCACCCACTGTGGGGTTGGTGCCAATGCTCATAATTCCGAAAACTTCATCATTTCCTAAAACAGATTTCACCACATACACCCCATTTTTTGGGATGAGTTTGTAAGCTTCTTCTATGTGCAAGTTTGCTGTGGGGAAATTGATGGTTTTTCCAATTCCTTTTCCCTTAACGATGGTTCCGTTGAGCATAAAGGGATAGCCCAGAAAGCTGTTAGCTTTTTCCAGATCGCCGTTTTCGAGGGCTTTTCTTATTTTGGTGGAGCTCACCGCTACATCGTCAAGTTCCTGTGCTGAGATTTCCTGAACTTCAAAGTTGTAGATTTCACCAAATTTCCTTAGGTTATCAATATTAGCAGTCCTGTTTTTCCCAAAACGATGGTCATAACCAATGATGATTTTTTTGACATTCAGACTGTCCACCAAGACATTCTTCACATAGGCTTCCGCCGATAGGCTTGCAAATTCTTTGGTGAATGGGTGAATAATGAGGTGGTTAAGGTCAGTTTTTGAAAAAATAGCGATGCGCTCTTCTATGGTATTGATGAGTTTGATGTCACTTTCTTTTTGCAATACCATCCGCGGATGCGGAAAAAACGTCAGTATGATGGACTCTAAATGGTCTTTAGTTGCTTCAGCAGTTAGTTTTTTGAGGATTTCCCTGTGACCGATGTGTACTCCGTCAAAAGTGCCAATCGTGATGATAGATTGGGTTTCGTTTTTATATTCAGCTATGGAGTGGTGTACTTTCACAAGGTTATTTTCCGTTAAAGGTATTCATAGTGGTTGTTATTCCCGCTAAAGCGAATGATTTTATCACTTCAACAGATTTATCCAAACGCTCAGGGAGTTGATTTTCTTCTTCAGGCTCCCATTCACCCAATACAAAATCGACCTGATTTCTTCTTCCAAATTCATTATCTATACCAAACCTAAAACGGTTGTAAGCGGTTGTTCCCAGTTGCAATTGAGTATCTTTCAAACCATTGTGGCCGCCGTCACTACCTTTTGATTTTACCCTTATGGTTCCAAAAGGCAGATTGAGGTCGTCTGTAATGACCAGCAAGTTTTCCAAGGGGATTTTTTCTTTTTGAAGCCAGTAAAGAATGGCTTTTCCGCTGAGGTTCATGTAGGTGCTGGGTTTGAGTAGCAGTAAGCTTCGTCCTTTAATTTTATAGGTGGTAATGTCACCTAGTTTTGCAGGTTCAAAGGCAAGGTCTTCATTGTATGCTAAGCGGTCAAGTATTTTAAAGCCAATGTTATGGCGGGTGTTTTCATATTTTGGACCTATGTTACCCAGGCCAACAATTAGAAATTTCTTCATGGGATCATTTTCTTCAAGGCTGCTGCTTTTCTTTTTTGATAAGAGTCGTCCAAAAAATGGTAGCATCTGTTTTTTTTGTAAAAATATAAAAAAACCCCCAACAATGTGGGGGTTCTGTTTGAATTCAAAATGAATTTAAAATTTATTCAGATGCCGGAGTTTCTTCTGAGTTTCCACCTTCAGCTGCTGCAGTTTCACCTTCAGCACCTTCAGCTCCTTCTTCACCTTCTTCTTCCTCCTCAACATCATCAACAGCCACACGTGAAGTCCTCACTTGAGCAACCACTGTGTTGTCTGGATGCATGATTTTGTATCCTTCACTTTTAAGTTCGGTGACATATAACTTGCTGCCGATTCTAAGTTCAGTGATATCAGCCTCAATAAAATCTGGAAGGTCTGCAGGGATTGCTTTCACTTTCAGTTTTCGTCTTGGAACGCGTAAAACTCCACCATTTCTAACACCACGAGAGTTACCTACAACTCTTACAGGAATTTCAAGGGTGATTTCCTTGTCGTCAAAAATCTGGTAGAAGTCCACATGAATGATGTTGTCTGTTACCGGATGAAATTGAATATCCTGCAGAATGGCATTGATTTTTGAGCCATCTTCTAAAGCAATTACTACTGTGTGTACATCTGGAGTGTAAACCAAGTCTTTAAATGCTAATGTGTCAGCTGAAAAGTGAATTGGCTTATCTCCTCCGTAAACTACGCAGGGTACCTTTCCAGCATTACGTAAGGCTTTGGTTGCTACCTTGCCCACGCTTTCTCTTTGAGAACCTTTGATTGTAATTGATTTCATTTTTTTTGTTTGTTATAAAGGTTAGATGATGCGCCCTTGTTGACATCTTTCCTTTATGTTTAAATTGTTTTGGGCGCCTTTTATTTTTATACTTTTTTTGGTAGTTGAGCGGTGTCGAAACTACATTAAAAATTTTGAACTGATGGAGCTGTTTGTATTTACTCGAATCATTACATCTGCTACCAGTTTTGAGCACGTAAGCACTCTAATTTTATTACTTTCTTGCTTTAGCGGAATCGAATCTGTTACAATCAATTCTACAAGCTTTGATTTTTCTATTTTTTCATAAGCATTTCCGGAAAGTATGGCATGAGTACAAATGGCTCTAACGCTTAATGCACCTCGCTCCATCATCACGTCTGCTGCTTTTGTGAGTGTGCCGGCGGTATCGACCATATCATCCACCAACACGACATTTTTTCCGGTAACGTCACCAATGAGTTCCATGTGTGAAATCACATTTGCTTTTTCGCGTTGTTTATAACAAATTACAACGTCGCTTTCCAGGAATTTGGAATAAGCATAAGCTCTTTTTGAACCGCCCATATCAGGTGATGCAATAGTTAAATTTTCAAGGTTTAAACTTCTCAGATAAGGCAAGAAGATGGTAGAGGCAAAAAGGTGATCTACCGGTTTTTCAAAGAATCCCTGTATCTGGTCTGCGTGTAAATCCATCGTAATGATGCGCGTTGCACCTGCTGTTTCCAGCATTTTAGCGACTAGTTTTGCAGCGATTGGAACCCTTGGTTTGTCCTTTCTGTCTTGTCTTGCCCAGCCAAAGTATGGTAAAACTGCAGTCACATGTCTTGCAGAAGCGCGTTTTGCAGCATCAATCATCAATAGCATTTCCATCAGGTTGTCGCTGTTTGGAAAGGTGGAACCAATAATAAAAACCCGGCTTCCTCTAACTGATTCTTCAAAAGAAGGTTGAAACTCACCATCACTGTAATGAGATGTAATTACATTTCCAAGTGGCATACCAAATGCTTCAGCAATTTTTTCAGCGAGCACGATGCTTTGTGAGCAAGCAAAAATCTTTGGTTCGGGAGTTGGAATAGCCATGGTTAACTGGTTGTAAAATAGGGTTTTGCTGTCTGCTTGTTTTTACGAGGTGCAAATTTAGAAAATAATTTCAATCAAGGAAGTATAATTAGTTCTTATTTAGGGTGAATATGTAAATATTTTTATAATTTTGTCGTCCTTGTTAGTTCAAGATTCAATGTTTGATTGTTCAAAGAACTACTTTTAGGATTAGAATGCTCAAGTGGCGGAATTGGTAGACGCGCTGGATTCAAAATCCTGTGTCCTCGGACGTGTGGGTTCGATTCCCACCTTGAGTACAGAGCCTCAATCTTTTGATTGAGGCTTTTTTTGTTTAAAAAATGATTATTTAAAACAACATTTACTAACTTTGGTTCATTCAAGTTTATCCCCCAAAACAATGACTGAATTCTGGTTTTACTTTAAAATGGGTCTTGACCACGTGATCAACTGGTCTAATTATGCCCACATCTTATTTATCATTTTGCTTACAGTAGCCTATCAATTCAATGCCTGGAAGCGTTTGTTGCTGCTCATCACTTTATTTACATTGGGTCATTTGCTCGCTGTTTTAATGGTTTCTTATGGTGTTGTAAGAGTGAGCCTGGGTATGGTGGGATTCCTCATTGCAATGTTAATTATTTTTACGGCACTCTTTAATGTTTTTACCGCCGGAAAAGAAAAACGACGTGAAAAGCTGGGGCTCTTGTTTGGACTTTCAATTTTTTTAGGACTTTTACGAGGGCTTGAATTTGCGCCAAAATTTCTAGAAGCTGTGGGTCAAAAAGGTAAAATTCTTCCATTATTGGAAGTTGCCTTGGGTGTTGAAGCAGGGCAAATTATCGTGGCTTTAATTGTTTTGATTATTGGTACGGTTGTTCAAACTATTTTCCGGTTTAATAAAAAAGACTGGGTGTTGGTGATTTCATCAATTATTTTAGGTCTGGCCATTCCATTGCTACTTAACAACTGGATTTTTTAAATCGTTCATTGCCCAATATTTAACGATTCATTCATATTTAATCCGTTGATAAAATTTTATCTTCGCAGCTTAGTTAGTATTCCAAATGTCAAAAAAGAAACAACTCAAATATGACATCGCTTACATGCGAATGGCGGTGGAGTGGGCAAAACTTTCCCATTGCAAACGCAAACAAGTGGGTGCCCTCATTGTGAAAGACAAAATGATTATTTCAGACGGATATAATGGCACACCCTCTGGTTTTGAAAATTACTGTGAAGATGATGAAGGATATACAAAGTGGTATGTACTTCACGCTGAAGCAAATGCTATTTTGAAGGTGGCCTCTTCAACGCAGTCGTGCAAAGGGGCAACACTCTACATCACGATGTCACCTTGTAAAGAATGTAGCAAATTAATTCATCAGGCAGGGATTACTCGTTTAGTTTATCTTGAGGCCTACAAAGATAACTCTGGTGTGAGCTTTCTGGAAAAAGCCGGAGTTGATTTGGAACATTTAGAATCTGTAGAACCTTAATTTTAATGCAAAAATCTTTTAAATACATTCCTCTTTTAATAAGTGTTGCGATTGCAGCAGGAATTTTTATTGGTTCAAAACTCAATTTTGGAGACACCACCGAAAAGATTTTTGCAACAAATTCTAAAAAGGATAAATTAAACAGGCTCATCGACTACATTGATTTTGAATATGTTGACAGGATTAATACAGATAGTATTGTCGATGTAACAGTCAATAGCATTCTGAAAAATCTAGATCCACACTCGGTGTATATCCCTGTGAGCGATTATGAAGCTGTTGCAGATGATATGCGTGGTAAATTTGTGGGAATCGGTGTTAGCTTTTACATTTACAAGGACACTGTTTCAGTAATTTCAACCATTGATGATGGCCCAGCTGAAAAGTCTGGAATCAAAGCCGGCGATCGCATTTTGTTTGCTGATGATAAGCCACTTTTTGGGGAATTTAGCAATAGAGATTCCATTGTCGCTTCATTAAGAGGGGAGTTAAATTCAAGGGTAAATCTCACTATTTTTCGCAATAGTGAAAAAAAGGAAATGAAGTTTAAGCTTACGCGAAAAGAAGTCCCCATTAAAAGTGTTGATGCCGGATTTAAAATCAATGAGGAGCTTGGGTATATCAAGGTAAACCGCTTTGCTGAAACAACAAATGATGAATTTAGAGAATCACTTAAGGAACTTGTCAATCAAGGAATTTCAACACTTATATTAGACTTGCGGGACAATCCCGGCGGCTATGTATTTGCGGCAGAACGTATGCTTGACGAATTGTTACCAAAAGGGACCCTTCTTTTGAAAACTAAAAATAAAGCGGGTGTAGTTGAAAACACTGTGTCAAAAAGGAATGGCCTTTTTGAAAATGGAAAAGTGTATGTACTCGTTAATGAAAACTCAGCTTCAGCCAGTGAAATTGTAGCCGGAGCGTTACAAGATAATGATCAGGGAATCATCGTAGGCCGCAGAACCTATGGAAAAGGATTGGTTCAGAGAGAGATGGCATTGGGCGATGGCAGCGCAGTAAGATTAACCGTAGCGCGTTACTATACTCCCACCGGTAGATCCATTCAACGGCCTTATGTGAATGGAGACCAAACGTACTTTAAAAACTATCAAGAACGCTATAATAATGGTGAACTCATAAGTGCAGACAGTATTGCGGTCAACGACTCCTTGCGCTATGTAACCCCCAAGGGGAAAGTTGTCTATGGAGGAGGAGGAATCTTACCCGATATTTTTGTAGCGAAAGACCTCACCGAAGAAGGTGAAATTATAAGTTATATTTCACAATCGGGATTACTTAACTACTTTGTTTTTGAACAACTCGATAAAAATCGAAATCTTTTCGAAACATTTACTCCTGAAGAATTTTTTGAAAACTATGAAGTGCCTGATGAATTATTGGACGAATTTATCTTTTACTCAAGACTCATAGAAACCAATTTTCAGCTTCATGGTTATGAGTCCCTTATGAAAACTCATCTTAAAGCAACCATAGCCCAACAACTCTTTGGAAGCGATTACTATGATAGAATCCTCATTCAAAAAGATGTAATGATCGATAAGGTCTTAGAATTAGAATACCCTGAAGAAGTCCAAAACGAAGATTATTAGCCATCATTTCTTTTCGTTTGCAAGCTAAAAGATTTCTTGACAAAGACTCACTTAAGACACTTATTGAGGTAGTTCATCAAAATCCATATTATAGAGAATAAATCCAAAAATATCGGTATGCAAATCAACTATTTTTGAAACAGGCATTCCGGCACCATGACCGGCTCCTACATCAATTCGAATTAACTTGGGAGCTTCTCCTGTTTCTTTTGACTGTAATTCTGCTGCATATTTAAATGAATGAGCAGGTACCACTCTGTCGTCATGATCTGCGGTTGTTATCATAACGGCAGGATAATTTTGCCCTTCTTTAACGTTATGTAAAGGGGAATACCCCTTTAAGTACTGAAACATTTCTTCACTATCATTTGCGGTTCCATAATCATAAGCCCATCCGGCTCCGGCTGTGAAGGTGTGATAGCGCAACATATCCATAACACCCACCTGAGGAATACCCACTTTGAATAAATCTGGACGTTGATTTACAACTGCTCCCACAAGGAGTCCACCGTTTGACCCACCTCTTACGGCAAGATAGTCTGATGAGGTAAAGTTCCTATCTATCAAAAATTCGGCAGCTGCAATGAAGTCATCAAACACATTTTGCTTGTCCAGTTTTGTTCCTGCATCGTGCCATTTCCTTCCATATTCTCCACCACCTCTTATGTTGGGCACAGCATAAACACCACCCATTTCAAGCCACACGGCAGTTACTATTGAAAAACCGGGTCTCATACTAATATTAAACCCACCATAACCATATAAAATTGTTGGATTTTTTCCATTGAGGTCCAATCCTTTTTTGTGAGTGATAATCATAGGGATTTTAGTGCCATCTTTTGAAGTATAAAAAACCTGATTTGACTCAAACTCATCAGCATCAAAATCAATTTCTGGTTTCCAGTAAACTTCAGAAGTACCGGTTTCCACATCATAAGTATAAATACTTCCGGGGGTATTGTAATTTGAAAAGGAATAATACATGGTTTCAGCATCTTTTTTTCCGCCAAAACCACTTGCAGTTCCCACACCTGGCAATTCAACTGTGCGAATTAAGTTTCCGTCAAAGTCATATTGTAAAACTTTTGAAACGGCATCAACCATATATCGGGCAAATAGATATCCGCTACCTGTTGAGGGACTTAACACATTTTCGGTTTCAGGAATGAACTCTTCCCAGTTATCTGAAAGTGGGTTGGATGCATCAACGGTCACTATTTTTTCATTAGGGGCATTTAAATTGGTTTGTATAAAAAGTTTAGAACCATCATTATCCAGAACTGAAGTTGAGTTTTCAAAACCAGTAATAACAGGAACAATTTTATTGTCTCCTTTTTCTAGATCCATTAGATAAAGCTCGTTCCCACTGGTAGAGACTGATCTTGAAATATAAAGAAAACGGCCATCCTCAGATACGTCTCCCCAGATATATCTCGCTTTTTGGCTGTCAATTTCTCCAAAAATAACTTGATCCTCACTTTGTTTTGTGCCTAGTTTGTGGTAAAAAAGTCTGTGCTGGTCTGTCATGGCAGAAAGTTGACTCCCTTTGGGTTTTTCGTAAGTAGAGTAATAAAACCCTTCTTCACCTTTCCACGCAATTCCTGTGAATTTTAAATCAACAAGCGTATCACCAATTTGTTCTTTGGTTTCAGCATCAATTACAATCACTTTTCTCCAGTCACTTCCACCCTCAGAGATGGAATACGCAGCAAGTTTACCGCTTTTTGAAAACTGTAAAGCATCAAGAGATGTGGTTCCGTCTTCAGAAAAGGAATTTGGATCTAAAAAGACTTCTTCATTGCCATCTTTTTGGCGATAAACAACATAATGATCTTGCAGACCGTCATTTTTGTAATAATAGGTGTAGTCACCTTCAATAAATGGCGCGCTCACCTTTTCATAATTCCAAAGCTCGGTAAGGCGGTTATTGATTTCGTTTCTAAAAGGAATCTTGTCTAAAAATCCAAAAGTAACTTCGTTTTGGGCTTTTAC
This sequence comes from uncultured Flavobacteriaceae bacterium, assembly GCA_963977065.1. Classification (GTDB taxonomy): domain Bacteria; phylum Bacteroidota; class Bacteroidia; order Flavobacteriales; family Flavobacteriaceae; genus Planktosalinus. The sequence continues at coordinate 279,359 of CAXBNF010000001.1, forward strand.
CCAGGCAGCAGTTTCATCAGACAAGTCGTCTTCCAGCCATCTGTAGGGGTCAGTAACTTCTGTTCCAAAATAGGTATCAACAGTATCAACTTTTTTCGTTTCAGGGTATTCTAAAGTCATAGCAGTTCTCTTGCTTTCTTCTTTGCAACCCATAAATAGAGCCAAAGAAAAAACAACTAAAAAAATATTTTTCATGTTTGAAGGTTTAAATAAGTACAAACTTACTAAAATGTAGAATAAGTATTAATGAAAGAGGGGTTTATATTTTGGCCAAAGTTTATAAATCAAAATAAAGTTTATCACGGCGACCATAGCAGCTATTCCAATACTTGGAATATCCAAAAACAAATGATAAAGCAATACATTTACTGAAATGGGAATCAAAGCTAAAACCGCAAAAGCCACCCACTTATTTATCAGGAGAAGTAAACCAATGACAATTTCAATCACCCCAAGTACCGGAAGAATATAGCCGGTTGCTTTGAGAGAACCCATAAATTGGGAAGCATCCTCAGGAATTGCCGGTGCCGGAATAAAATTTAAAAACTTATTAAGCCCAATTAAAATCAAAATAACTGCCAATAAAAACCGAATGATTTTAGTAAAAGTAGAATTCATAAGAGGAAGGTTTTGGTTAGTTTTGTACTCGAAAGATAAAAAATTCCTGCTAGATTACAAACTACAATTTCTTACAAAAACCTAATTCTCAGACAAGTTGGGCTTTTAAAAGATATTCAGCTATCTGAACGGCATTTGTCGCAGCCCCTTTTCTTAAATTATCGCTCACAATCCAAAGATTTAAAGAGTTTTCCTTAGAGTAATCACGGCGAATTCTACCTACAAAAACATCATCTTTTCCTTTGGCGTAAATGGGCATAGGGTAAGTATTTGTGTCTGTATTGTCCTGAACAGTTATTCCCGGAGTGTTATGCAATATAGTTCTTATTTGATTTACATCAAATTCTTCTTTAAACTCAATATTGACAGATTCACTATGCCCTCCCACAACAGGAATGCGAATGGCAGTTGCAGTGACAGCAATCGTTCTGTCGTTAAGTATTTTTTGAGTTTCTCTTACAAGTTTCATCTCTTCCTTTGTATAGCCATTTTCTTCAAAAATATCACACTGTGGAATGGCATTTTGATGAATGGGATAAGGATATGCCATTTCGCCTTTTTCACCCTTCATTTCATTTTCCAGTTGTTGAACAGCTTTTACACCGGTGCCGGTTATAGATTGATACGTTGACACAACAACACGTTTTACACCATATTTTTTGTGGAGCGGGTTTAAGACGAGCACCATTTGAATGGTGGAACAATTTGGGTTAGCAATTATTTTATCTTCCTTAGTTAATTGAGAAGCATTGATTTCAGGAACCACCAGTTTTTTTGAAGGATCCATTCTCCATGCAGAGGAGTTGTCAATCACAGTGGTTCCTGCTGCTGCAAATTTTGGCGCCCATTCTTTTGAAGTTTCGCCACCTGCAGAAAACAGCGCGATATCCGGTTTTGCATTTAAGGCAGATTGCAAACCAATAACGGTATGTTCTTTTTCCTTGAAAGTTAACTTTTTACCCACAGAACGTTCAGACGCGACAAGCATCAATTCTGTAATGGGAAAATTTCGCGCTTCAAGTACCTGAAGCATAACCTCGCCTACCATCCCGGTGGCTCCTACAACTGCTATTTTCATACCAACCACCCGCGTAGGCGGGTGTCTCATTAATTAAACTCCAATTTTTTTTATAAATGCCCTACTTTCTCAATAGGTGGCACAAAGTTAAAAAGAACCCATCTTAAAAAGGTTAAAAATGGGATAAAAAAACCACCCATTTTTGGTGAGTGGCTTTAAGTTAGAATATATAGTGAGCGGTATTATTTCTTCAACAAATCTCTTATCTCTGCTAAAAGCTCTTCTTGGGTGGGTCCCGCAGGTGCAGCAGGGGCTTCTTCTTTTGGTTTTTTGGTTTTGTTGTATGCTTTTACAATCATAAATAATACAAATCCAACAATTACTAAATTGATAAGCGCATTGATCCAGGCACCATATCGAATAGCATTTTCCGGTTTTTCAACTGAGCCATCAGCAAGAACAACTGCCTCTGATAACACAACTTTTAAATCGGCAAAATCCATGCCGCCGGCAAAGTGACCTACGATGGGCATCATAATGTCTGAGACAAATCCATTGACAACAAGCCCAACGGCACCGGCTAGAATAACCGCAACAGCAAGGTCAATCACGTTGCCGGTCATAATAAAGTTTTTAAATTCTTTGAACATTTTAATAGGGTTTTATAGTTTGATAGTATCGAATATAGTAATTTTTATTTAGTCAATCACAATTCTTTTTACACGTTGTGAAATGGCTGTAATGACTTCATAAGAAATGGAGTTTATGGTTTCAGCAAATTCTTCTGCAGTGGTAGTTTTTCCAAAAACCAGCACTTCGTCTCCTTCATTGCAATCAATTCCGGTGATATCAACCATCAGCATGTCCATACAAATATTGCCAATCATTGGCGCTTTATTTCCATTTATAGTAACAAATCCTTTTCCTTTTCCATAACCGCGATGAATCCCATCTGCATGGCCAAGAGGTAGCGTGGCGGTCACTTTATTTTTTGAGGCAATAAACCCAAAATTATAACCCACACTTTCCCCTTTTTTAATGTGATGAATTTGTGAAATAATTGTCTTTAAAGTGGCAACAGGTTCTAAATTTTTATTTTCCAGGGCATCATTTCCAAAACCATAAAGGCCAATGCCGCTGCGCACCATATCAAATTGTGCTTCAGGAAAATTGAGTATGCCCGAAGTATTAAGTGTATGCCTTAGAGGCACATAACCTATAGCTTCCATTAGTTCTTCGGAAGCTTTTTTAAACAAACTGATTTGCCTTTCGGCGAAAGCCTTATTTGAAACATCCTCACTGGCCGCCAAATGTGAAAAAATAGATTTCACTTTTACAGCAGTTGTTTTTTTTAATTGTTCGGGGATTGACTTGAGCTCTTCAGGAGTAAAACCTATTCGGTTCATGCCTGTATTAATCTTTATGTGGATGGGATAGTCTTGAAGCTTTAAACTTTCGGCAAAAGCGATAAAACGCTGCAACATTAAAGGAGAATAAATCCCCGGCTCCAGACAACGCGCTACAATCTTGTCAAAATTTACAGTTTGAGGGTGTAAAACCAGAATGGGTAAATTGATACCAGCGTCTCTTAAAACAACACCTTCTGAAGCATATGCCACAGCGAGATAATCTGCTTTTAATTCTTGCAGTTTTTGAGCAATGACCTCACTATCACTTCCATAAGCAAAAGCTTTCACGACTCCCATAAATTGAACCCCAGGCTGTAACTTTGATTTGAGGTAATTAAAGTTTTCAGTCAATGCTTTCAGGTTGATTTCCAGGGTGGTTTCAGTGGCTATGGGCATACATCAAGAGGACTTTTTTGAAGGGATGATTTCCGGGTCGTTTACTTTAAGCTTTTTTACTTTTTCGTTTAGCATTGCCTTATAATATGCAGCCCTGCTTAGTGGTTCATATTCATCAGTTTCTCCAAGCATCACCAGATTGTCATTTTTTGTTTTTCGGAAACTGTATTGAGCTAGATTACCTGTTCGTGTGCATACTGCGTGAACTTTTGTGACATATTCTGCCGTAGCCATCAATGCCGGCATGGGTCCAAAAGGATTGCCTTTAAAGTCCATATCGAGACCCGCAACGATAACACGCACACCACGGTTTGCCAAATCGTTGCAAACCTTTATAATTTCATCATCAAAAAACTGAGCTTCATCGATTCCTACTACATCACAATTATCGGCAAGAATGGGAATATTTGCCGCTGCCGGAACCGGTGTGGAGCGAATCTCATTACTGTCATGAGAAACGACCATTTCATCATCATACCGCACATCAAGAGCGGGTTTGAAAATCTCAACGCGCTGTTTTGCAAACTGGGCGCGCTTGAGCCTGCGAATCAGCTCTTCGGTCTTGCCGGAAAACATAGAACCGCAGATGACTTCTATCCAGCCAAATTGCTCTTTGTGATTTACTGTATTTTCGAGAAACATTTTGTATTTTTCAATGCGAAAACTAATATGAAAACCGTTATATTACGGAAACGTAAATTTATAAAAAACAAAACGCGCTATCGAAATAAAATAAAAAAGTTATGAAGAAGAAGATTGAGGAGCAATTAAAGCAACTTGCAGGTGAAATTTTAGAAAATAAGGAGGTTTCTTCTCTGGAAGAACTTCAGGAAAAGACAAAAAAATTGTATGACGCCATTACTGTCCAATTGTATCTGGAAGAAAATCAAAAAGAAATGGAAAAGAAAACCGGCGCCATGGACTCAAACAGTTATGAAAAAAGGCAGGAAGAAGAACCAAAACCTGTTGAACAACCCATACATTCTGATAATATCGCCGAACCTTTAATTGAAAAAATCAAAGATATAGTTGCTCAAATGCCCTCAGAAACGCATAAAATTGATGAAATTTTGGAGGAAATCCTGCCCACAAAGAAACATACTTTGAGTGAGTTGGACGATTTTGCTTCTAAATATCAACAAACTCCTATTTTTGAGCGAAAAGTAACAACACCAAAACCGGAAATGGGCGAAGATGAAACAGTGAAACCAGAGCAAGATTCAGTTACACCAAAACCAAAATCCCTCAACGACCGTCTCACAAAACACATTCAAATTGGGCTCAATGATCGATTGGCTTTTACAAAACATCTTTTTAATGACAATGCAGAAGATTACAACAGGGTCATTTCACAACTCACAACCTTCAATAGTTTTGAGGAAATAAATAATTTTATTGATACTCAGGTAAAACCGGATTACAACTGGGAGGGAAAAGAAGCTCATGTTGAACGTTTCTTTTTACTCCTCGAAAAACGATTTGATTAACTCACTTATGTCAAAGCTTTATCTTGTACCCACGCCCATTGGTAACCTGGAAGATATGACTTTCAGGGCGATTCGCGTTCTAAAGGAAGTGGATTTAATATTGGCAGAAGACACCAGAACGAGTGGAAAACTGCTCAAACATTTTGACATCGGCACCCAGATGCATTCACACCATATGCACAACGAGCACAAAACCGTTACGTCTATTGTAAACCAAATCAAAGCCGGAAAATCAATTGCATTAATTAGTGATGCAGGAACTCCAGCCATTAGCGACCCCGGATTTTTACTCACCCGTGCGTGCATAGAATCCGGTATTGAAGTCGATTGCCTTCCCGGAGCCACAGCGTTTGTTCCTGCACTAGTCAATAGCGGACTGCCAAATGATAAATTTGTTTTTGAAGGATTTCTACCCGTAAAAAAAGGACGCCAAACCCGCTTGCTCGCTTTGTCAGAAGAAACCCGCACGATGGTTTTTTATGAGTCGCCTCACAAATTGTTGAAAACCTTAGCAAACTTTGCAGAGTATTTTGGCGAAGACCGAAAAATTTCTGTATCCCGTGAAATTTCAAAACTGCACGAAGAAACCATTCGCGGAAGCGTTAAAGAGGTCCTCGGGTATTACACTGCAAAACCTCCCAAAGGAGAAATAGTGATTGTTTTAGCGGGGAAACAAACGTAATCCCCAATCTATTATAAACATTAAGAAGTTAAGAAAATGAAGTGCCTTTAAGCAATTTCTTAATGCCTCTTAATGCCTTAATGGTTCAAAAATCATACTATGCTAACTACTAAATACCGTGCTTTCCGGTTTCCCAGCCGTGTTTGCCCAGATATTTTTCACCACTTTCGACAGCACCCTCTTCAATAGAGGTGCCCATAGAATCGTTCCAGCGGTTGAGGTAGCCAAAGAGAGAGATGACACCAAGCATTTCCACAATTTCGCCTTCATTCCAGTGTTCATAAAGTCGTTGTTTGATACCTTCATTAACCGCATTGGGAACTTGAGAAGCCGCCAGTGAAAAGTCCAGCGCTGCCCGTTCTGCCTCTGAAAAAGCAGGGTGGGTGCGGTACTCCCAGATATTGTCAAGTTGCTCCTGCTCAGCTCCATAGCGTTCAGCAGCCCTGATAGCGTGTGCCTGGCAATACCGGCAGCCGGTGGCATTGCTGCTTACCCAGGCAATCATACGCTTTAAGGCAGACGTTACCCTGCCTTCATTGGCCATCACGGCTTTGTTGAGGTTGATAAATGCTTTGGAAATCGACGGGCGATGCTGCATCGTCAAAACCGAATTGGGGCAAAAGCCCAAAGTCTCATTAAAAAAAGCAGCAAGCTCTTGGGTTTCTTTGTCGTGATTGGGGGAAAGTGGGGTTACTAATGGCATAATTGAAAAGTTAAATTTGTATTTTTGCTATGTACAAGTAACAAAAAATTTAAATATGAACCACACCGTCACCACAACCTGGAAACAAAACCTGCAATTTGAGTCAGACAATCCCTCAGGGCATAGCGTTTTGATAGACACTTCAATTGAAAACGGCGGACAAAACAGCGGTTTAGCGCCAAAAGCCATGATGCTTTCCTCACTAGCGGGTTGCTCGGGACTGGATGTTGTAAGCATTCTTGCCAAAATGAAAGTACAAGTAGCGGACTTTAAAATCATCACCACCGGCGAACTCACAGAAGAACATCCTAAGTATTATCAAAGCGTTCACGTTGTTTATCAATTTTTTGGAAAAGAATTGCCGGAGGAAAAATTAAAAAAAGCCGTAGATTTATCAGTAGAAAAATACTGTGGCGTGATGGAAATGTTCAGAAAATTTGCGAAAATCAATATTAAAATAGAGTATTTAGAACCTTAAAAAGTAGTTGTTCCATGGATTTTGAAACAAGAAAGACACTTTGGTTGGCACTTTCTGAACTCTACCTCGATACAGAAATCTCTGAAAGCACTTTGTATTCCATCGAAAAAGCTGCCAAAAAGAACGATGTATCTTTTGAAACCTTATTTAAAATCAACAAAGAAGAAGTTTTTCCTGTTTTGTTTAAAAATGGATTAAGCGTAGCCGGCGTTTGGACTGGTTTTGATGAAAGTTGGTTGATTGAAACTATTTCTAAATCTTTGAAAAAAAACAATTGTATTAAAAAAAAATACAACTCTTTAAAATATATGCTTTTTTCAACTTTAATATCGACATCAATGAAACGATTGGAATTGCTATTTAATGAAAATAAAAAAATCTAATATCAAACATCTCAAATCTGAAATCTAATAATCCCTATGCATTGGACCCTCAAACCCAAACCCGAACCCCAAAAAATAACAACTCTTGCAAAAGATTTGCAGGTTGATGAGATCATCGCCACAATGTTGTTGCAACGCGGGGTGGAAAGTTTTGAGGACGCCAAAAAGTTTTTCCGCCCGTCCTTAGAAGACCTGCACGACCCATTTCTGATGAAAGATATGGACAAAGCGGTGGCACGCATTGCGCAAGCCATCACTAATGAAGAAAACATTCTTGTGTTTGGCGATTATGATGTTGACGGCACTTCTTCGGTGGCGTTGATGTCTTCTTATTTACTTTCCTATTATCCCCACGTGGCCACTTATATTCCCGACCGTTATGAGGAGGGCTATGGCGTTTCTTATCAAGGAATCGATTTTGCTGCAGACAACAATTTCTCATTAATCATTGCACTGGATTGCGGTATCAAAGCAATTGATAAAGTCGCTTACGCGAAAGAAAAAGGCATTGACTTTATCATCTGTGACCACCATAGACCGGGAGAATCAATTCCCAATGCCGTGGCGGTTCTCGACCCAAAAAGGGAGGACTGTTCCTATCCTTATGACGAACTCTGTGGTTGTGGTGTGGGTTTTAAACTCGTGCAAGCCCTTGCCGGAAGGCGCGGTCAGACCATAGACGATTTGCTTTTGTACCTTGATTTGGTCGCGACGGCCATTGGAGCAGACATCGTCCCGATGACCGGGGAGAACAGGGTGTTGACCTATTTTGGATTGAAAGTCATTAACAGTAACCCGCGACCGGGTTTTCAAGCCATTATTGAACAACTCAAAAAAGATACGCTAGAAGTAAGCGATGTGGTGTTTATCATCGCCCCGCGCATCAATGCTGCCGGGAGGATGAAACACGGCCAACACGCTGTCAACCTGATGACGGAAACGGATTTGGAACAAGCAAAAATCTACGCTCAAGAAATCGAGGCTTACAATCTGGACCGTCGTGATACCGACAAACAAATTACCGAAGAAGCCCTGGAGCTTATCAAAACCAACGGAGAAGAAGAACGATTCACCACTGTGGTCTATCAGGAAAATTGGCACAAAGGCGTGATAGGCATCGTCGCCTCCCGTTTAACGGAAACCTATTACCGTCCCACATTGGTATTTACCAAAAGTGGTGACAAACTCGCTGCCAGTGCCCGCTCGGTCAAGCATTTTGATGTGTATAATGCCATTGAAGCTTGTGAAGACTGCCTGGAGCAATTTGGCGGACACAAATACGCCGCCGGCCTCACTTTACTGCCCGAACAGTTTGAAGCCTTTAAAACCAAATTTGAAGAAGTGGTCAAAGCAACCATCGATGAAAAACTACTCACCCCTGAAATAGCTGTAGACCTTGAAATTGATTTAAAGGAAATCACCCCAAAGTTTTTTAGGGTGTTAAAGCAATTTGCCCCCTTTGGCCCCGGCAATATGACCCCAGTATTTATGACTCAAAACCTTCAGGACACCGGCTGGAGTAAGCAGGTAGGTGAAGACAAAAGCCATCTCAGGCTGGTGGTCAAGCAAGGCACCTCGGCGTCCTTTACCGGCATTGGTTTTAGCATGGGGGAACAATATGAACTTATCAAAGACAAAAAACCCTTTAAAGCGGTCTATTCGCTGGATGAAAATACTTGGAATGGGACTACGAGTATTCAGTTGAGGTTAAGGGATGTGAAGGTATAGTTTTTTTGTTTTGGAAGTCAATATATTAGTCAAACCACCGATTACACATTCCTTTTTTTTATTAGTTATTTAGAGTAAATCTAAAAAAGCCAAGGGTTGCTTTATCCTAGCCTTTGGTAGGGAGTAAGATTGGAGGAGCTATATATGAGCCTATTTTTGACACGGAAATTCTATACGATTTTCCTCAGTTATGGGTTTGTTTGTTATATTAGTTAATAATTAAATAAATAGTTCATTTAAGTAACATTGCCTTTCATTGCGTTATAAGTTTAGTTGTGAAAAATCCAGAAATTTAAAAATAATGAAAACAAATAATGAAAAATATTTGATCTATTCAATGGTTATTTTAATGCTTGGATGGATGTATTTTTTCATAATTAACTACTTGAACCATTCTGACTTTATCGAACAATTTTACAATAACGGTGGGTTATTAATCTCTATTCCAAGAAGTGGAAAATATGACACAATATGGTTTAAATTAATCGCTATTGGATTTGGTATAGTTAGTTTATATTTTGGATATAAGAGCAAACCACATAATCAAAGAAGACTAAGAATTTTATTAATTTTAATGTCATTACTATTAATAATAATGAGCATACTTGTTTTTCCAAATTTGATACTACAATATCTATTTTTTAAAAATTAAACTCTGTAAACATACGAGCCAAACCGTTGTTGTATGTAATTATGAAAAAACTACTAACTATAGTAATAATATTTATTTTGTTTTCTTGTAGTTCTGAATATGAACAGCGAGAAGATAAAATTTATTATAGATTTTGGAGTACACAAGGAGGCTGGAATGAGAGATTAGTTGAAAATGCTGATATACATTCTTTTTCTGAAATTGAAACAAATGACAACCTTTATGGGAAGGACAAGTTAAACGTTTACTATACAAACGAAATTATTCCTGGAGCTGACCCAAATACATTTAAACATATAAAAGAAGGTTATGCAATTGACAAAAATCGAGCATACTATTTTAATGATTCCATAGCAAACTCAAGTCCTAGAGAATTCGAAATAATTGATGGGTATTTTTCTAAAGATTGGAAAAATGTATTTTACACTGATAAATCTTTGAATGTATGTTCTTTGAAAGATTTTACTTTTGTTTATGAAGATGAGGAAAGCTTTTTAGGACGTTGGAGTACTGACGGATGTTATTATTATTTTAACAATTACAAAGTGCCTTCAAATGATTACAAAAACATAGAACTATTTAAAGGAAGTAATGGAATTTCGAAGGATACTGAATTTGTATATGATAAAGACCAAAAATATATATTACCAGATGGACGAATTGGATTTTTAAAAGAAAAAGGAATTATAGTTAAAGATACAATTGACGTTCAATCATTTAAAGTTGAGAATTATATATACACAGATAAATTTGGGCGAATAAGGCGAATAAATTGAACTCAAAAACAACTACTTTCAAGCCGGCGATAATTTATGGCTTCTAACGGCTCACTCGGAAAATCCTATCGGATTTTCCTCAGGTCTGGGTTTTGTTTGCTACATTAGTTGCTCAATCCAATCCACATTTCATAGAAACGTTGCAATTAAAACACTTCTAAATGAAAATATTTTTAGGCACCGCATTAACTTTATTTTTTTCAATAAGTGCAATTGCTCAATCTGAAAAAGGAGTGATAAGAATTGTTCAAAAATTCTACTATGATACTCTCCAGGCAAATTATCATAAGGTTGAATTTGTTATAGACAAAAAAGCAGACAGGGTTAAACGAATGGATTATTCTTCTGCCCATAATTTTGACACTTTAATTGTAAAAGAAACTACCGAGTACAAATACGAAAATGGTCATTTTATTTTTGTAGATGATAAAAACCAGAAAGAAAAAAACACTAAAACTTATAAGATTGGTGATACTATTTTTGAGGAAAATAATAATTATTTAACAAAAAAAGTTTACTCAAAAAATAAAATCATTTATGCTGTTAGATTCTTTTCAGAAGAGCAAGTAATACCATACAATGAGCTTAAATATATTTATAATAGTAATATAAATTTAATTGAGATACAAGAAAAGTATAATTCAGCCGAGGCTAATGTGGAGTACAAAACAGTATTTGATTATACTTTAGGTATCGTTTCGAGAATGACAGAATATAAATTGGTAAAAGCAGAATGGAAAAAAGAGAAAGTCTGGGCATACGATTTATTGACCAAAAATAAAATTAGAAAAAGAACCAAAAAGCGAATTAATATTTTATTGTTATATAATCAATTTCTAAAAACGCATTGGTAAAACTGCAGCCTAAAAGGGAAAAAATAACGCATATAAACAAGTTGTGCTTAATTTGACAAAAAATGCTTGAAATAGAGAAAATTTTAAAGAAAATAATTCCACCAGATACAAGGGATGAAGACTTTTCAAATCACAAAATTCTTGATAGCTTAACCCTATCCGAATTAAAAAGAGTTGAATTTGAATTGATTAAAATGCTAGAAAACAATAACGATTTTTTAATTGGAGAAACTTTAGTTTATCTAAAGTCAAAAGACTCTATTCAAGCCATGAGGAAAAGAATTGATAAGGAGGTGAGTTCATCCGCAAAAATTAAATGGGCTACTCTAATTAATGAACTGAATAATGGGGATCCTGAAATGGAAAGAATTGCTTTTGAGGAGTTTAAAAGATTTGAGTTTATATATGAGATAGAAGGAATAATATTTTATGACTTGATTAAATTCAATAGTAATCGAATAAATAAACTAATAGAGGGCTATATTAATCATAAATATTTTTTAGTAAGACACCACTCAAAATATGTTTTGAACTATGAAAATTATGCAACCGAATATGACAAGAGTGTAAAAAAATTAACAACTGTTAATCGCGGATGGATAATAAAAACTAAGCACAACAATTTATAACCGCAGTAGTTAATGTTTAAAAAGAATCTTTTCATATTATTATTTGCAGGTTTAACTAGCTGTTCAGTTCAAAATTCTCAATTTAATTTTGGAGAACAGCCAAACGGAACTAAAATTATTCAATTGAAAAAATCAATTGGTGTTATTTTTCCAAAAGAAATGGCACTTACATACTATGATTTCCCAAGGGTTTCAAATAGGTTTACTCCAACCAAAAAACAAATCTTATTAATGGAATCGGAGATTGAAAAGCAATATTTAAAATCATGGTTAGAATGGGCGAATGAACTAACTGATTTAGAAAAAGAGAGAGATCAGGATTATTTGGATGACTTAATATTTGCAAAAAATGAAGCTAAACAAATAAAATATTTTGATAGACACCCTCGGCTACCGTGAGCCTTGCGGTCAATGAAAAAGAACTGGAGGAGCTGGATGACTTGCTCAACGGCACCTTGTTTTGGTTGGACCTGGAGGATTATTTGAAGAACCAAAGCAAGAATTAGTCTAATAGAAACAAATTGGATGATAAATCTGCGTTGATCTGCGCCATCTGCGGGAGAAAATGAAAGGTGTATTTGCCCGCACCCGGCTTTGATAGGCAGGGACTTTCCTGATTTTCCAAGAAAGCTTGTTGGGATGCTTTGATTTCAACGGTTAAACCATGTGGGTTTTAAACGAATTGACATGAGCCGCCATGATTCAGGAGAAGGGTATTATTCGGTTTTTAATGTATCTTTGTAAATATGAACGAATTGATTCAAAATAAGCTTGATAAAATAATTACAGCTTGCAAGGAACATCACGTAGTAGCCATTTCCCTTTTTGGGTCAGCGGCAAAAGATGTTATGCATGAAACTAGTGATGTTGATTTTTTGGTTATGTTTTCTGATGCTATTGATGTGTTGGATTACGCCGACAATTACTTTTCGTTACTAGAACAGCTTGAAGGTATATTGAAGAAGAAAGTGGATCTTGTTTCGGTTAAATCGCTTAAAAACCCGGTTTTAAAAGAAGAAATTTATCAATCCAAAGTAGATTTATATGCAGCTTAAACTTCTCAAATACATTTTAGACATCGAAAGTGTTATTGAGGAGATTGAGACTATAAAGCAAAAATCTCAAAATAATTTTAATATTTTCTATGATGATATTATTTTGCAGCGAGCTGTAGAAAGGGATTTAGAAATCATAGGAGAAGCAATCAAAAAGATGATTGAGATTGACCCAAACATTCAAATTACATCTTCAAAAAACATCATTGGATTAAGAAACATCATATCACACGCTTATGATACAGTTGAACCGGAAATGTTATGGGGCATCATTCAAAAGAACATCCCTGTTTTAGCTGATGAAATCCGCAGATTGAAAGAGGCTTAAACGTTCATTATTAATCAATACAAGGAACGTGCTATTTACCATTCAAACTTCTCTAACGAAAACCTTTCCCCATCAAACACCCCATAGGTAAAATGGGTAATCCAGTCGCCTAAGTTAAAATAAGTGCTTTCAGGACCCACTTTGATTTCCATCGGGAAGTGGCGGTGGCCAAAGATAAAGAAGTCATAGTGTTGGGTTTCCAGTTTGCGTTTGGCATATTGTGCCAGCCATTCCTTTTCTTCACCCAGAAACTCTTTGTCCTCTTCGCCTGAGATGAGTTTGTTTTTTACCGAAAGGTGTTTCGCGACAGCCACCCCAATATCAGGATGCATCCATCGAAACAGCCATTTAAAGAAGGGATTGGTAAACACCTTTTTCATACGCTTATAGCCCTTGTCGTGTGGACCAAGCCCATCACCGTGCCCAATGAGAAACAGTTTGGTTCCTAAAGTAAACTCGTGCGGTTGATGGTAAACCGGTATGTTGAGTTCTTTTTCAAAATAATCATTCATCCACAAATCATGATTTCCCACAAAAAAGTAGATGGGAATGCCCGAGTCCCTGAGTTCAGCGAGTTTTCCCAATACGCGAACAAACCCTTTGGGAACGACTTGTTTGTATTCAAACCAGAAGTCAAATAAGTCACCCAGCAGGAAAATAGCAGCGGCATCTTCTTTTACCGTATCCAGCCAGCGCACAAAGATGCGCTCTCTGGGGAGGCTCTCTGAAGCAGTGGGTGCGCCCAAATGATTGTCACTGGAGAAATAGATTTTTTTGCCTTCGGGTATGTTCATTCAGTTGGTTTGATGGTGTAAATATAAGTAAATGAATGAAGTTTTTTACTGATTGTCTGAAGCATACCATTCTGCAAAACTGCTTTCGGTTTCCTGAAGTTTCAGGGAGTGGAGTTGGATGTTTTGAGGAAGGCGTGCTCTGATTTTATTAGAAAAATCGATAACCATATTTTCACTGGTGGGTTGATAATCCACTAAAATCACGTGGTGGTCCCTTTCAGAAAGTTCTTTGGCGAGCTCCACATGTGGTGTGTTTTTATTAAAAACCGTTGCATGATCAAACACATCCACGATTTCTTCTTTTACGATTTTTTTCAAATCACTGAAGTCAATCACCATTCCATATTTCACATGGTTTGAATCTGTAATGGGGCTGCCAATAACCGTTACCGAAAGCTTGTAACTATGTCCGTGCACATTTCGGCATTTGCCGTCATAACCATACAAGGCATGGCCGGTTTCAAAATTAAATTGTTTGGTGATTCTAATTGTACTCATTCCTAATAATTATTTGACAAAGATAAGGTAAAATGATTCTTTTATAGAAGTTGTCAAACGATTGATTTTCTGAACTATATTTGCGGGCTTTTTTTAAACACTCAAGCACAACTATGCAGGAAATCTTTGAACAACTCGATTTTGTTAAAAACCCGATGTATGAATCCATCATCAATGATTTGATGGAGCAGCAATACAGCATCGTGGAAGGGTTTTTTTCGGAAGAAGAAGTCCTCGCCTTACGCGATTCGCTGCTCGATAAGTTTGAAGAAGATGCCTTTAAAAAAGCAGCCATTGGAAACCGGGTCAATGAGGTCATTGAAAAATCCATTCGGGGTGATTTTATTCTTTGGTTAAATGAAAATGAGGCCAATTTCGCCGAAAAGGCATTTTTCAACAGAATCAACGATATGGTTTCTTACCTGAACAAAACCTGTTTTATGGGCATCTTGTTCAAGGAATTCCATTATGCACTTTATCCTAAAGGGACTTTCTATAAGCGGCACCTCGACACTTTTCAGAATGACGACCGCAGAAAACTATCGATGGTTTGTTACCTCAACGAGGAGGACTGGCAACCGGAGTATGGCGGCGAACTCGTTTTATACCTTAACGAAAACGGAAGGGAAGTGGAGAAAACAATTTATCCCTTTCCCGGAAGGATGGTCATCTTTGAAAGTCAAATTTTGGAACACGAAGTGAAACCCGTGGAACAAAAAAGGATGAGCATCACCGGCTGGTTGAAAACGCGTTAAACCATTTTAAAAAGCAATTCAATATTATAAGTCACCTAAGTGCCAGGCTCCAATCTGGGCAACATCATTTTCCTGAACTTGATTATTAAAGATAGTGATCTCACCAACGCCCAAACAACAAAGGCAATCCAGACACTATACAATTCAAATTCTAAATAATCAAAGAAAAACAACACCGGGATAAACCCTAAAAATGTAGCTGAGAGCAATACGTTTCTTAAATATTTCATCTCTCCCATTCCCTTGAAAATTCCGTCAAATATAAAGGCAAGTCCGTTGATAGGTTGCACAAGAATCACGATAAAAAAGATTTGCTTAAAGTTAAATATGACATCAGGGTCTTTTGAAAATAAAATTCCAAGAGGTTCATAGAAAATCCAACCTACGCCTATTAATATCAAAGCAACGAGCATTCCATAGAGCGAAACTATTTTGCTTAATTTCCACAAGCCTTGATAGTCTTTAGCGCCAAGCAGTTTTCCGGAAAGGATATTTCCCGAGGAAGAATACCCATCAATAAAAAATGCTGAAAACAACCAAAGGTTGAGCGCTATGGTGTGTGCAGCGATTTGAGCTGTTCCATAATCTGTTGCAAACGCATTGGAAAAGTAAATAGCAGTATTTAAAGCGATTGAGCGCACAAATAAATTCAAAGCCATCCCTGTGAGACGGTACATTTCTGGGTGTAATGGTAACGTCAATTTTAAACTCACATTTGTTTTCCAAAGCAATAGAATTAATGAAATTACAGCCATTAATCCTTGTGATATTAAACTCGCCCAGGCAGCACCTTTTAAGTACATGGGTTCAATCCAACCTTCAATCCCATAAACCAATGCAAAATCAAGACCGATGTTTGCTGCAGCTCCAAAAAGCGCCACGACCATAGGCCAAAATGTATTTTGCAACCCCCTAAAAACCCCAAAAACAGCAAAAGTAAACAGAGTCAATGGAAAACCCCAAACCCGGATGTTGTAGTAATCAACACTGTATTCAAGCACAAGCCCGCTAGCGTTGTAGAGTTTAAAAATTCCTTCTACAAAAAAGATGGTACTCAATAAAATTAGGATACTTAAAAGCACATTCAGATAAATGGCTTGCGCCGGAAGGGTTTTGAGTTCGTCCAGTTTTCCGGCACCCAGATATTGAGAAATTATGGCGGAAATGGCACTGCGGGTTTGACCCAAAATCCAAATCAATGCTGAAAGAAAAGAACCCACAATCCCAACAGCTGCCAACGCTTCGGTACCATTTTCAGAAATATTTCCCACAATGGCAGCGTCTGTAATAGAAATAACAGGCTCAGCAATACCTGCAATCAATGCCGGTATGGCAAGACGGTGAATGTTTTTAAAGGAGAGTTCATTTTTCAAAACGACAAAACTTTAAACAAGAAACCACAAGCATAGTGGCTTGTGGTTTATTTGGTGGAGAAGATGGGACTCGAACCCACGACCTCTTGACTGCCAGTCAAGCACTCTAGCCAGCTGAGCTACATCCCCGTTTGAGGGGTCAAAAATAATTAAAAAAAACCATTCTTTGTATGTTACATCAAATTTAAATATCAAAAACATCCTTATCAATACCTAAGCAGGAGGCGTTCCTACTTTT
Organism: uncultured Flavobacteriaceae bacterium; assembly: GCA_963977065.1. Taxonomy (GTDB): domain Bacteria; phylum Bacteroidota; class Bacteroidia; order Flavobacteriales; family Flavobacteriaceae; genus Planktosalinus. Next base: position 296,213 of record CAXBNF010000001.1, read on the forward strand.
TTAATTAACTTTGCAAGAATTTAAAAGCAAGCCATGATACAATCCATGACAGGATTTGGGAAATCGATTAAACAACTTCCCAACAAAAAAATTACCGTTGAAATTAAATCGCTCAACAGCAAAAGCCTTGATTTAAACACTCGTCTTCCTTCTGCATATCGAGAAAAAGAACTTCAAATAAGAAATATGCTTGCAAAATCTCTAGAGCGGGGCAAGGTTGATTTTAATTTGTTCATTGAACTTTCAGGAGAAGAAACGTCTTCTCAGGTAAATGTGCCTGTTGTAGAAGAATACATCAAGCAATTAAGTCTTATTGTTAACGGTGACCGCACAGAACTACTAAAAATGGCTATCAGAATGCCGGATGCTTTAAAAACTGAACGAGATGAGATTGATGAAGAGGAATTTCAACAAATCTCAGATGCTATATCAGAAGCGTTAAAGGAAATCAATATCTATCGCAGTGATGAAGGAGAAATCTTAAAGAATGATTTTAAAATGCGCATTCAAAGCATTGCAGATTTACTTCATAAAGTGATTGCCATAGATCCGGAGCGCATTCAAGGGGTCAAGGAACGTTTAAGAAAAGCAGTCAGCGACTTAAAAGAGCAAGTGGATGAAAACCGTTTTGAACAGGAACTTATTTACTACCTTGAAAAATATGACATTACAGAAGAAAAAGTGCGTTTGGAAAATCACTTGAATTATTTTACAGAAGCTCTTAACTCATCAGATTCCAATGGAAAAAAACTGGGGTTTATTACACAGGAAATAGGTAGGGAAATTAATACAATTGGCTCTAAATCAAACTATGCAGCAATGCAACAATTGGTTGTACAAATGAAGGACGAGCTTGAAAAAATAAAAGAACAATTATTAAACGTGTTGTAATGGAAGGAAAAGGAAAGCTTATTGTTTTTTCTGCCCCTTCAGGCTCAGGAAAAACAACGATTGTTCAACACCTTTTGAAACAAAATGACCTCAATCTTGAGTTTTCAATTTCGGCAACTTCGCGGGGACCAAGAGGGGAAGAAAAACATGGACACCATTATTATTTCATGTCTTTCAAAGAGTTTAAACAACACATTAAAAACGAAGATTTCCTGGAATGGGAAGAAGTCTATCGGGATAATTTCTACGGAACTTTAAAATCTGAAGTAGAGCGAATCTGGTCAAAAGGGAAACATGTTATTTTTGATATCGATGTAGTGGGAGGACTTCGCATCAAGAAGAAATTTCCAAAAGAAACATTAGCTGTTTTTGTAAAACCACCCAGCGTTGACGAGCTCAAGCGCCGACTTAAAAAACGAAAAACAGAAAGCGAAGAAAAAATAAATATGCGCATCGCAAAAGCCTCAATTGAATTGGCTACTGCGCCTCAATTTGACTATGTGATAGAAAACAATGATCTTGAAGTGGCACTTGAGGAGGCACATGATTTGGTTGCAAATTTTATAAACAAATAAATCCTGAGCTGTTTTGGTTTCAAAAAAAATAGGTTTGTACTTTGGTTCATTTAACCCCATCCACATTGGGCATCTTGTGATTGCAAATCATCTTGTTGAGAACAGTGATTTAGATGAAATATGGCTGGTTGTTACCCCTCACAATCCTTTTAAAAAGAAAAAATCATTACTGGATGATCATCATCGGCTTGAGTTAGTCCGCAGGGCATGTGAAGGTTATGAAAAATTAAAACCAAGCGATATTGAATTTAAATTGCCTCAACCCAACTATACCATTAACACCCTTGTTCACCTCTCTGAAAAATACCCGGATTATCTGTTTTGTCTGTTAATGGGCGAAGACAACCTCAATACCTTTCACAAATGGAAAAACTATGAGTTGATACTGGAACAGAACCCCATTTATGTGTATCCCAGAAAAACCAACAATGGCCACGAAAACCAATTTACAAACCATCCGGACATTGTACATATTGATGCACCCATTATGGAAATTTCTTCCACGCAGATAAGAAATGCTATAAAGGAAGGAAAAAACATTAAACCCTTGTTACCCACCGAAGTTTGGGAGTACATTGATGAAATGAATTTTTATAGAAAATAAAAAACCGCCCTTGTTGGGAAACAAGAGCGGCTTTCAAACTAAATAACCAACCAAAAAACCTTTACTTCAACTTCTTTTTCACAGAAGTTTCACTTGGGTTTCTTACATACAAGAACGACACTATTGTTTTTTTAATTGTATTTAAAATGCTAATCTGTTGTTAAATTTTTTAATTCAAAATATCCAACATACAGACCTCTCGGAGATTTAATTATTTGATTTTATACAATACTTTTGATTCCTGTTTAAAATCCCTATTTTTGAACTACTCAATGCAAAAATTTCTTCATGATAGAAAATCCAAGTTTTGCCGTAATTGGTGGTGGTAGCTGGGCAACTGCCATTGTAAAAATGCTTTGTGAAAATCTTCCAAAGGTAAACTGGTATATGCGCAGTATTTATGCCATAGAACATATTAAAAAGGAAGACCATAACCCCAATTACTTAAGTTCTGTTGAGTTTGACACGAGCCAACTCAATTTAAGTAATGATATTAACAAAACCATAAAAGATGCTGATGTAGTTATTTTTGCTATTCCTTCAGCATTTTTGAGTGCCGAACTTGAAAAACTGAATGTTTCATTAGAAAACAAAATCATTTTTTCAGCCATAAAAGGGATTGTTCCTGAAACCGGTTTAATAGTAGGCGAGCACTTTAATGAAAAATACAATATTCCTTTTGAAAACATTGGTGTGATTACCGGCCCCTGTCACGCTGAAGAAGTTGCCCTTGAGCGACTTTCTTATTTGACACTTGCCTGTGCCGATGAAGAAAAAGCCAAACTTATTGCTAAGTATCTAAGCAGTGATTATATCAAAACAACCACCAGTGATGACGTGATTGGCACTGAGTATGCTGCCATGCTAAAAAATATTTATGCCATCGCCGCCGGGATTGCTCATGGTTTGGGTTATGGCGACAATTTCCAGAGTGTATTGATGAGCAATGCCATTAGGGAAATGAAAAAGTTCATCAGAAAGGTTTATAAAATGAAGCGTAATATCAACGACTCGGCTTATCTAGGAGATTTGTTAGTGACCGGTTATTCTACCTTTAGCCGAAACAGGATGTTTGGAAATATGATTGGAAAAGGCTATACCGTAAAAAGCGCCCAAATGGAAATGAGCATGGTGGCAGAAGGGTATTATGCCACCAAAAGCGCTTGGCTTTTAAATCAAACTAAAAAAGCCAAAACCCCTATCATTAATGCGGTTTATGAAATTCTTTACGAAAACAAAAACCCTAAAAAGGTGTTCAAGAAGTTAACTGAGAAGTTGGATTAATCTGCTAAAACCCCCTCCTTACCGAGTAATGGTATCGCTTTTAGATTTTTATCTTTAATACTATAGGGTTCAAAAACAAACGTGCGGTCATAGAGTTGGCCGTTCGCAAAAAAACTGAGTAGAAATTCGTTTTTAAAAGACAAGACTTCTTCTGCAATAAATTCGACTTTTCGGAGGGTTTTGGGTTCTAAAATTCCCAATCCGTGTCTCAAAGTGGCTGTTTTTCTGTCACCGTCATTACCTCGGGAAACCACTATGGTGACTTCCATGGTAAGGCTGCTGTTGTTAATGAGGTAAATGTTCCAACTTTGGTTTAAAAAGGCTTCATCCCACTCTTTGACTGCGACGATGTAAATTTCTTTAACCTCGGGAATTTCAATGTCTTTTCGCATTCTTAAAGTGCACTTTTAAATTGCTCTAAAAATCGCAAATCGTTTTCATAAAACATCCTGATGTCACCAATTTGATACAGTAACATCGCAATGCGTTCAATGCCCATTCCAAAAGCAAAACCCGTGTAAGTTTCCGGATCGATACCGCAGTTTTTCAATACATTGGGGTCCACCATTCCACAGCCCATAATTTCGAGCCAACCGGTGCCTTTGGTGATGCGGTAGTCAGTTTCGGTTTCCAGCCCCCAGTAAATATCCACTTCGGCACTGGGTTCTGTAAAAGGGAAATAGGACGGGCGCAATCTAATTTTTGACTTACCAAACATTTCAGTACAGAAATAAATAAGTGTTTGTTTTAAATCGGCAAATGAAACATCCTTGTCAATATAAAGTCCTTCCACTTGATGGAAAATACAATGGGAGCGTGCTGAAATGGCTTCATTTCTAAAAACCCTCCCCGGTGAAATAGTGCGAATGGGCGGTTTGTTGTTTTCCATATAGCGCACCTGAACTGATGAGGTATGAGTGCGAAGTAGCACATCGGGATTGGTTTGTATAAAAAAGGTGTCCTGCATATCACGTGCGGGATGGTATTCGGGTAAATTTAAGGCTGTAAAATTGTGCCAGTCGTCTTCAATTTCTGGACCTTCAGACACGTTGAAACCAATGCGTGAAAACACATCAATGATTTGATTTTTTACTATGGATATGGGATGTCTTCCGCCAATGGTGATGGGGTCTCCGGGGCGAGATAAATCTCCATAAATGCCTTTTTGAACTACCTTACTTTCCAGTTCTGCTTTGAGAACATCTACTTTTTCTTGAGCGGTTTGCTTGAGGGTATTTATGGTTTGCCCAAATTCTTTTTTCTGCTCATTAGGAACTTCCTTAAATGCTGCAAAAAAATCATTTAGCACCCCTTTTTTACCAAGATATTTTATGCGAAATTCTTCTACCTCCTGGAGCGAAGTAGCTGTAAATTTTTCCGCTTCAGCGATAGCTTCTTTTATTTTATCCAACATCCTTAATGCGATTTATCTGTGGGCAAATTTAAAAAATATAAAGTTAGAAGTTAGAAGTTAGAAGTACAAAGTTTGACTTTTTGAGTTTTTGATTGGGAGATGGGGAGTGTGTGAGTTAGGAACTTTGTTTTGTGCAATCTATTTTTTGTTTTGAATCTAACTTTGGCAGACAGTTTTGGTGCTTTATTAATCAATAAGTTTTTTCTCCAAGAAATACTGTACAATGGCTTCTTTCATTAAAATAGATTGCTCACCGGCTTTGAGGGGTGGGAGTTGTTCTTTCACTTTGTAGTGAGGCCAGCCTTCTTCATCTTGATAGTCAAATTCATAAAACCCAAAAGGCTCCAGCAGCCTGCAAATTGCGATGTGCATCAGGTCCAGTTTTTCATCTTTTTTAAATTTTCGTTGAAAACGTCCCAATTCTTGAATACCCACCAAATAAATAATGGCATCGAGGTCCAATTTATCTCCATCTGCAAATTTATTACTTATAAGATTTACAAGTGTTTCCCACCGGGTTTTTAAAGCTTCGTCTCTAGACATCAATTTTCTATTATAGTGATTAAATGCGGAAATTAATTTAAGTTTACAAAGATACAAACCCCTTTACAAGTTTTACTATATTTACAATATATAAGCTTATTGAATGAATAGTCTTGATATTATTTTAGGGATTTTTCTTGTCATTGGATTGGTACAAGGGTTGAAAAATGGTTTTTTTAAAGAATTCGCATCTTTAGCGGGACTTGTTCTTGGGGTTGTGGGGGCTATTTATTTTTCCCATATTGTTTCGGGGTTTTTGGGTTCTTTCTTAACCTGGGATGAGCAAATATTGAATCTTGTTTCCTTTGTAATCACCTTTATAATGATTGTGATGATTATTTCCTTCATCGCAAAAATTCTCACAAAAACAGCTGATATGGTTGCTCTTGGTTTGGTGAATAAGATTATGGGAGCTTTGATGGGGATTTTAAAAACTGCTTTCTTTTTGAGTGTCCTGCTTCTATTTATTAACTCAATTGAAAATAAAATTTCTTTTATGGATGAAGAAAAAAAGGAAGCATCCATTTTATACAAGCCTGTTGCTTCACTTGCTCCAATGGTGCTTCCCAAGTTAATTAAAGAACTTAATGAGTATGTGAATGGAGAGGAAGATCTAGAAATCTAACTGATATACTTCATCAAGTTTTGAGTTGTTTGCTACTCTGGAAACAACCTCTTGAATGATACCTTTTTTAATTGAATACACCCAGCCGTGAAGCATTAAATCCTGATTGTTTTTCCAGGCGTTTTGAACAATTGAAGTTTTTGCGAGGTCAAAAACCTGTTCACTTACGTTTAACTCCACATAACGGTCAAAGCGTTTGCTCTCATCTTCAATAGCGTCAAGCTCTTTTTTGTGAAGGCGATAGGTGTTTTTTATATGCCTTATCCAGTTGTCAATAATACCATAAGACTTGTTGCCCATAGCGGCCTGCACACCACCACAATTGTAGTGACCACAAACAATAATGTGTTTTACTTTTAACACATTCACGGCATAATCAACCACGCTTAGCATATTAATATCGGTATGAACCACCATATTGGCAATGTTTCTATGTACAAAAACTTCACCGGGCTGCGCGCCAATGATCTCATTTGCAGGCACGCGGCTGTCTGCGCATCCAATCCACAACAATGGTGGTTGTTGTCCTTTTGCTAGTTTTTCAAAATATTCAGGGTCTAAAGCCAGTTTGCTTTCCACCCATTTTTTGTTGTTGTCAAGAAGTGATTTATAATAATTATCCATAGAATCCAAAATAATACAAAGATAGCCATTTAACTATAACTTAAAATGGTATTTACTAATTGAACTTAGGGAAGATTAATTATAATGAAAAAAATAGCCACGAATGCTACTCCCAAAATAAGGTTTGCATTCGCGGCCTTTAAAAAACCACTAAACTTTACTTTAATTAAAATGAATTAGAAATTTTTATTCAACTTCTATTATTCATTCAAAAAATCTACCTTTCCGGTATCTAAGTCATAAACAGATCCAACAATTTTTATTTCACCATTATCTTCCATTTCTTTAAGAATGGGACTATTTGCTCTAATTTGTTCGATGGTATTTAATACATTATTTTCACAAACCTTATGAACAAACTCTGGATTTGAAGATGTTCTGTCACCTTCATAAATTGTAGCATCGACTGCAGGTTTAATTTTTGATAGCATAGGAGTAATATTCCCTAGTTTCACATCATCAATTGCAGACTTTACGGCTCCACAGTGCTCGTGACCCATAACTAAAATTAATTTAGATCCAGCTACTTTTGCGCCAAACTCCATACTGCCTAGAAGATCTTCATTTACAAAGTTGCCGGCTACACGACCCACAAAGATATCTCCAATTCCTCTATCAAAAACGTCTTCAACAGGAACTCTACTGTCTAAACAGGAGAGCACAACAGCTTTTGGATATTGACCAGCACTACTCTTTCTAACCTGTTCAGAATGATCTCTTAAGGTTAGATCATTAGTCATAAAGCGTTTATTGCCTTCTTTTAATATATTAATTACATCATCTGGCGACATTGCATCCCGCTCTTCTTTTGTTAAAACCTCATTTACCAAAGGTGTTTGTTCTATTTGCTCTGAAGCAACTGTTTGAGTATTATCTTGCGAAGTCTCTTTACAAGAAAATACTGTGGCTGAAAGTAAAAGGGATGTCCCTAATAAAAATAACTTTTTCATTTTGTATTGTTTTTAGTTTGATGCCTACTTTGTTTTTCGGTGTTCAGCTTGTCCGTTTTTTAAAAATTAATAAATGTGATTAAATTGAGTTGGTTTCTAGAGCTATTTTGCAATGTTTGATTTAAAAAACCTATTTCAGATCGTATGTTTTTTGTAAATCTGAAACCCAATCCGCCATACAATCTGTTTCTATCAAAATAGTTTCCTTCTGTGTTTAAAAATATCTCGTTATAGGCTGATAAGTAAAACGTTTTTTCCAATGTCTCTTTTTGACTCAATGTATAGTTAAGACCTAAAAAATACCTTAATCTTAGCTTAAAATCATCTTCAATAAACCGCTGTTCAAAACGATAACGATGTTGAAGAGACAGCCTATTTAAATTTTGACGCGTTATAAACTGTTGATAGATTCTATGCTCGTTAAAGTTTATTTTAACATCATTATCTTCAAGGTAAGGCTCATTATAAATGAAACCATAACCCAACAATAAATTGTTGTTGTTTTCACTTAAATTATATCCCAAACCAACCCTCAATAACAGCTGTTCTGTATCGCCTATAAAGTTGAAATTTCGGTATTGAACCTCGTGATGTAAGTTCCATTTTTCATTTATTTGTTTGTTTCCAAAATAAATCCACCAATTTCCGGTATTGTTAGTTTGAGAAAAAGCAATTTTTGAAAACAAAAACAATATAATTATCAATGTTGTTTTTTTCATTTTTCATGAATTAAATGATTTCAATACATAGCCAACTTGCTTCATCTTTTATTTTTGAAACAGATGCTTTTGAATGAAAAATTTGTAATAAAAATTTGAGTTTAATTTTTAATACTTGCTTCTAATGAAATTTACTAACTAAGCAAATAAATAATCTCAAATGGCATTAAAAAATTAAATGGAATTATGAAAGGTCGGGAGGAGGAACTTGGATATCAAAATAGATAGGATTCCAAAGTGAATAAGAAACTCCTAAAATGAATTTTTGATAAGAATCAAGTAACGCTGATTCAAAAGTGTAGAAATTATTAAGTTTTTTATTTTCACTCTCTTCAAAAAATCGTTCATTATGAGTTTTCTCCTCTTCTGAAGATGAATGTAAATAAGAAATGTCTGTTGAACTTCCTGATAAAACAACAAAAGTAGGCGTTGCTATAAAAGCACTAAAAAGTAAAATTAGAAATAGGCTAATCAGTTGACGCATCTAGTTTAGTTATTTGCTCGCAAAAATAAACAAGAAAAGAATTATTATTGTTAAAATAATAATAATTCTAAATGACTATAATTCTTTTAAGCCTTCTTTTTGCATCCATCCATCTTTACCATCTGCCAGTTTAATACGAACCCAATCATTTTCTTCAGAAATGATTTTTACTTTGGTGCCCTCGTGGATGACAAATGAAAGCTCTGCACGCTGCAACGGCTCACTTTTCACCTGTGAGCTAGACGCAAATAGTATTGCTGTTTTGTTCTTATTAACTTGAGCATAATTAGAAAAGGCAAAAAAGACACACCCCAAAGAGATGAATAAAGAAAGAAATGAACCTATAAAGAAAAGGCGCTTCTTCATTGCAGCTACTGAAAAATAGTAGCCTAAAAATAAGAGTACAAAGCCAATAGAAAAGATGATAGCAGTTTTTGCCCAATAATCAAAAGAAAAAAGCTGGGTTGTTCTCTCAATCCATGTGCTAAAAAGGTTTTTAGGTAATGGTTCAATGATGTCTATGGTCTGGTTTTGAGCAAAAGCCAGATTGTTTTTTATTTCGGGATCACCGGGTGCAAGCTGTAAGGCTTTTTCATAATAATAAATACTGGGTGCAATTTGGTCAATGCGGTAATATGCATTTCCTAAATTGAAATACAAAGCTGCAGAATGTTCACCAGATTCCAATATGGATTCCCATGAGGTTATAGCTGCTTCATAATTGGCTTCATTGTAATGCTCTTTTCCCTGATCAAACTTTAATTCGTTTTGCGAAAAGGCAAAGAAACTCATTGTAATAAAAAGTAAACAAATTATCTTTTTCATGCCTTTGTAATTTGTTTGTCAATGGATGAAATCACCTCAACGGCATTATCATAATCAAGTTGTATTGCACCCTCTGTGGTGGGGGTGTATCGGGCATATTCACAACTTTTCAAGATGTTGATAAATTCTGAACTTGCCTGAGGCGATACGCTTCTGTCGAGTAAAATTCCTTCAATGCGTTCTTTTGAGAAATCTGAGGTTTCAATAGATAGTTTTGCCTTCAGGTAATTATGCAGTGCACGTTCAAGAGACTCATAGAAATGAGTTTGACTTCCTCTGTTTTTCTTAGCTTCAGAAAGGTATTTTTTAGCCAGTCTGTTTGCTTTTTTGAGACGTTGACCTGCGATATCACTCTGTTGACGTTTCTGTTTTCTTCCAATAAAAATAAACAATGGGATAAGCAATATAGGTCCGGTAAATAGTGACCAAAAAGCAACAGAATTAAAAAAGCGTGGACCGTCAATTGCTTCAAGGTTTGAGTCTAATTTAATGTACTTAAACTGCTCATTTGCCATAACAACCGGTTGTCTGTATGTAGCTTGAGAACCATTGCCGGTAGCGGGTGTACTTGCAACTGGACCTTGTTCTACTTCAATCAAGAGTTCTCCTGAGGTGATGGTCTTATAAGTGCCTGAAGTGGGATCAAAATAGCTGAAAATAACAGGGTCAATTGTATAATCTCCCTGAAACTGGGGGACCAAGGTATAATTCTCAGAAATAGAACCCCTCATGCCTGATTGAGTAGTGGTAACACGATCAATGAACTCAGGTTCATACACTTCAAAAGTAGTTGGTGATGTTATTGAAGGAGGTCTAAATAGTTTTAAGTTTCCGTTACCGGAAATTTCAACAGATAATTCTAAAGACTCTCTCGCATCAAGCTTTGTTTTATTTGATTTAACGTCTAAACTAAATGTGCCCACAGCACCAGAAAAATTGGCCGGCTGTCCCTCCAATGGTAAGGGTTTGACATCAATTGTTCTGTTTACTGATGAAAGTGTCCTGTTTGTTCGGGTCATAAAAGGGCGTCCAAAAATATCCCTTCTATTAGTTCTCACTTGCAATTGAACATCCAATGAAAGTGGTTCAATTTGAATTTTTCCGGTTTTTTGAGGATACAATACGGTATTTCTTAAAACGGTATATAAATAAGGCTTTCCTTGATATGTGCCTTCGTGTACTTCAATTTGATTGTTGTCAATGTTTTGACTCCAGAAGTCAGCAAAAGTGGGGTTGTCAATCACTCTGTATCCACTTATTGAAGTTTCCGGCGAAAAATAAAGCTTATACACAACAGTAATCGCCTCGTTTAAATAAGGGCTTGCTTTAGAAATTTCAGCAACCAGATGAAGATCGCCTTGGGAAGCGATGTCTGTGTTGTCACCGTTTTTTGGGATGTCCACTGCAGCAACAACTTCTACATCAATGGGAACGGTTTTATAGATTTCGTTATCAATTTCAATGGTTGCTTGTCCAATAGTAAAGGTTCCTCTGGCTGTGGGAGATAAAAAGTAGCTGAAAGTTTTAGAATAGGTGCGCTTACCGTTAATCCACATATTGCTCACCGATTGATTGGGACCTGCAACTACTCTGAAACCATTAAATTCTGGTGGTTGAAAATTGTCACCATCTTGATTCATCTCAAAATCTACACGCAAACGCTCATTAACGCCCAGTTTTTCTTTACTTACTTTTGCGACAAAGGATACCTGGGCAAACAAGGGGCTTGCAAGTAGGAAGAGCAACGATGTAAATATTAATTTTGTTTTCATTGTGTATTGAGAGCAATTGCGAATGTAAAACTCAAATTGTTAGCATCATATTAATTTTTACTTAAAAAAATTAAAAATATTCATAAAAAGTTTATTACCAGTCTTTTTCGGGCTTTACTTTGGCTCCTTTTTGCTTTTCAGCATTGATTTTATCTTGCACTTTTTTCTCCTCGTTATTCATAGCCTCTAGCAGACTTTGAATCTGTTGTGGAGAAAGTTTTCCTTCTCTGGGTTGTGGGGTTCCTTCTTCTTCTCCATCTTGAGGTTCTTTGGGCTCACCATCCTCCTCTTTTTCTGGACTGTTTTGTTCGTCTTCTCCTTCATCACCTTTGTCTTCATTGTCCTCGCCATCGTTTCCTTGGTCTTGCTCTTCCTCGTTTTCTCCTTCTTGCTTTTCGTCTTGGTTTTCTTCATTTTGGTCATCACCACCCCCTCCGTCGTCACCTTGCTCTTCAAGCATTTTTTTTGCTAAGGCAAGGTTATATCTGGTCTCATCATCTGTTGGGTTGTTTCGCAAGGCATTTTTATAAGCTTCAACGGCCGGGCGGTATTGTTTTTCATTCATAAAGACATTTCCCAGATTGTGGTAAATTTTGTGTTTTTCAGATTTTGACTGGGCGGTTTCAATGGCTTGGATATAGCGTTTTTGTGCTTCATTACTTTTGCCCATTCTGTAATAAAGGTTCCCTAAGTTGTATTTTGCTTCGGTATTTTTTGGGTCTTTGCCAATTACTTTTCTGTATTTGGCTTCCGCGGAAGCTAAATCACCTTCTTTGATATCATTTTGCGCTTTTGATAGTAGTTCCTGATTTTCTTTAGCAAGATCAATTTGCTCCTTTGTTTGCGAAAAAGCAAAAGAGAAAATCAAGAGTGCTATAAAAAGGAATTGCTTTTTCATCATTTCTTTTCATTAAACAGGTTCAGTTTCTCAAGCCAGAAAGTCTTTCTCTCTAAAAGGAATATATCAATAAATAGCAACAGAAGCGCTGCACCCAAAAACCACTGAAAATGATTTTTAAATTCAGAAAATTGAACTGAGTCAAAAGCTTCTTTATCTAAAGTGTTTAAGAATTTTGAAACTTCCTCAACAACATCGGAAGTAATATCCCCATATAGAAAAAGTCCCTCGGTTTTTGTGGCGACTTCTCTTAGCACATCTTCTTCCATTCTGGTTATTACCCGCTCTCCATTGCTGTCTCGCATATATTCCTGCAGAATACCATTTCTTTTAATTGGGATGGGACCACCTGAAGCTTTTCCAACTGCAATTGAGATGATTTTAATACCTTGATTTGAAGCTTCAGTAGAAATTGTTGTAGCATTTCCCTGATGATCTTCTCCGTCTGATATGATTACTAAAACTTTGCTGGTTGGGTTTTCCGGGTCAAAATAAGTTTTTGATAGCTCAATAGCTTCTGCAATGGCTGTGCCTTGTGAAGAAACCATCTCTGTGTTCATAGCGCTTAAAAACATTCGTGCAGCATTATAATCAGTTGTAATGGGCAATTGAGGGAAGGCACTGCCGGCGTAACCAATAATTCCCACCCGGTCACCGCCAAGTTTGTTGAGCAACTGGTTGACAATTTGTTTTGATTTTTCAAGCCTGTTTGGTGCAATGTCTTCAGCGAGCATACTTTTGGAAACATCAATTGCAAAAACCACATCGACTCCTTCCCGTTTGATTTCTTCGGTTTTAGTGCCAATTCTTGGATTGACTAAAGCGATGACTAATAAAAATAGTGCCAAGGAGACTATGCTAAGTTTTAAAATGCTTTTAAACCCGGATTTAGACGGACTTAATCTATTAAGTGCTTCTTTATGAGCAAAGTTTTTTTGGGAACGGTTTTTCCAAAGCATTAATAATAGAAACACGAGAATTAGCAACGGTATTGCTGCCAATAATATGAAATATGTTGTGTCTTCTAGTTGATACATTTATACAAAGCTTCTAAATAATGTAAATCTTAATAGGAGTTCTATTAGTAAAAAGGCGCCTCCCCATAGAACAAAAATCCGGAAGAGTTCTTCAAAACTGGTGTATTGAAACTCTTCAATTTCAGTTTTTTCCAACTTGTTTATTTCTTCATATACTTCTTCAAGTTTTGAGGTGCTTACTGCCCTGAAATACTTTCCGCCAGTGGCTTTTGATATTTCTTTTAATAAATCTTCATCAATCACAACCGGGATATTTGCATATCTGAAGCTGCCATTTGGGTTAATAGCAACCGGGGCCATTGCATTTCCGGTGGTGCCTAATCCTATTCCATATACTTTGATATTAAAAGCAAGCGCAAGTTCTGTGGCTATCATTGGGTCTATATAGCCGGTATTATTAACACCATCTGTAAGCAAGATGACCACTTTGCTGTCTGAGGAACTGTCTTTAAGACGGTTTACAGCGGTTGCGAGGCCCTCTCCAATGGCTGTTCCATCTTCTATGGTGTTTCCATAAGAGATGCTGTTGATGGCATTGACCACAACAGTTTTATCAGTTGTGAGGGGTACTTGCGTGTAGCTTTCACCTGCATAAATGACAACCCCAATACGGTCATTGGGACGATCCATTACAAAGTTTGAAGCTACTTTCTTAAGAGCTTCCAGTCTATTGGGTTTTAGATCACGAGCCAGCATACTTCCTGAAACATCCATTGCCATTACAATATCAATACCTTCAGTTGTTTTTATTCTTGTGGTAGTGTCAACATAGCGTGGTCTTGCCATTGCAATGATAAACAACGATAATGCAATAAGACGAAAAATAAAAAGGAGAGGGCGTAGTTTTGCCAACCAATTTGATGAGGTTTTAAATCCCTTTAAAGAGGATAATTTTACTGAAGCAGTCAACTCTTTGCGCTTCCATAAAAACCAAGCGATTGCTACCGGCAGTGCTAAAAACAGCCAGAAAAACTCAGGATTTACAAATTCAAATTGTAAGGTGCTCATCGTTGTTTTATTACTTCTATTTCAACCGAATTTAATACTCGTTCCTTTATTTGTTGGGCATAAATATCTTCTTTTTCTGAAACTATCAATATTTCTTGTGTGAATCCACCCTGAGAAAAAATGACCAATTCATATTCACTTTTTGCTTTTTTATATTTGTTGTCACCTAAACTGACATTAAACTCACCTGCGGCTTTTATACCTGTAACTCCTTTTTCAGTTGTAAAGGGTTCATCCATCACCATTAGATTAGTCGCCCCGGCTTCTTCGAGTAAAATCATTTTTTCTTCCAGTAATAGTTCTAAATTTTGAGCTGTTGTATCTTTTGCTTTTGCTGATCCCACATAGATGTAAATTTTCTTTTGTATGTCTCCGAAAGTAAAAATATCATCAAGGTTTTTAGTGATTACAAATTCGTCTTGAGTTGATTTTCTTACTAAAACCTCGGGAGTCTCCAGTATAACTGCCGGGCTTCCATATTCACTTTTTATCCAAGTTTGCTCCACAAGAGATCTGGTATAATTCCCAAAAATTTTATCTTTTACATTATTGAATCCAAAAATTAAAGACAATAAAGCAAGTCCAATAATTAATACAGAAGCAATACTTCCGGCTATATAAAAACGTTTTTGTTTTTGTTTTTTCTTCAATAGTTCTTCTTGATACAGCGCATCTTTTAATTTTTCTTCTTCGGTGGGCTCTGGTATAGATTCGTGTGTTTCTTTGATGATTTCTTCAATGTCTGCTCTGTCCAGTTGTGCTTGTCCGGATTCCATTTGCATTTTAGCAAATTTGATCAAATCGGCTCTTTTCAATATTTCCCTTAGCCTGTTTATGGTTGCCCTGTCAAAATCCAAATGCCCGGAATCCTTATGAAGTTCCAGCTTGAGTATCAATTCATCGGTGGTGCTTTCCAATGCTGCTTCATCTACCTCGCGGTCGAGATAACGTTTGACAATTTCTGTGAGTGAGGAGTAATAATCTTTCACTCTGTTTTCTTTTAAATATTCTGATGTGTCTAATGTTTTTAATGCAACAAGGGCCTCTTCAAAAGGCGGTAATTGCCTTTTAGCCTCTTCAATTTTTTTCTTTTGACGCAAAATAAGATAAATCAAAAGGGCCAAGATTGCTAGAATGAGAAATCCCCAAAGCAAATACTTTAACCAGTCTGTTTTAACTGGGGGTACCTCTAGAGCAGGTTTGATATCAAACATGGGTTGCTTTAAAGTGTCCACTTCAACATCTGCTACTTCTACAAGTAAGGAATCTGTATAAAAAGCCTTTTCATTGATGCGCAAAAGTTGACTTGGAATCACATATTTGCCGGAGTCAAATTGCGTAAGACCATATTTTTTGATGAGTTTTGTTTTTTGATTTTCGTATGAAGTATCTGTTGGATAAAACTCAATCACTTCAAGGGGCATAAAACTTTGACCTTCAGGGAAAGTGACTACAGCGCTGGAATCTGTAACTACTTCAATCTGGTATAAAATCTCTTCACCGATCTTGATATTTGTTGTATCTATCGTCGCCTTGACTTGGGAAGTTCCGGTAAAACTAATTAGAAAAATAAAAATACATAGGAGTTGCTTGCCAAATTTCATTAAAAAGGCACTCGCGTCAATAGTATTATTTTTTTCAGCAATCATTTTTATTTATCTTCTCTTAAAATAGCCCATTAATTTTTTTACATAACTTTCTTCAACACTGCAATTCATTGTGCCTGCTCCACTTTTTTGAAATGTTTCCTGAAAAAAACTCACTTTTTCAAGATAGTATTTTGAATAGGCTGCCCTTACTTTTTTTGAACTGGTGTTGACTAAAAGTGTTTCACCTGTTTCTTCATCGTTTGTTTGGACAACCCCCAGGTTGGGAATTTGCTCTTCTCTTGGGTCATAAATACGAATTCCGGTTAAATCGTGTTTTTTTGCAGCAATCTTTAAGGAATTTTCATAATTTTCTTCAGTTATGAAGTCTGAAATCACAAAAGCAATGGCTTTCTTTTTCATCACATTAGACAAGAATTTAAGCGCTTGTTCTATGTTAGTTTTTTTGCTTTTGGGTTGAAACTCGATAAGTTCTCTAATGATGCGCAACACATGAGACTTTCCTTTTTTTGGTGGGATGTACAATTCAATTTGGTCTGTAAAAAGGGCAATACCTATTTTATCATTGTTTTGTAATGCTGAAAAAGCAAGAGTGGCAGCTATTTCTGTAATGATATCATTTTTGAATTGCTCCCTAGAGCCAAAAATTTCAGAGGCACTAATATCAACGAGCAACATCAAGGTTAACTCTCGTTCTTCTTCAAAAACTTTCACAAAGGGTTCGTTGTAACGGGCAGTTACGTTCCAGTCAATATTTCTCACATCATCGCCAAATTGATACTGCCGCACTTCACTAAATGTCATCCCTCTGCCCTTAAAAGCACTGTGATATTCACCCCCAAAAAGGTTGTCACTCAACCTTCGGGTTTTGATTTCAATTTTCCTGACTTTTTTTAGAAGTTCTTTAGTATCCATTTTTCCTCTCCCTAAATCCCTCTCCAAAGGAAAGGGACTTTCTATTTTTAATAATTAAACAGTTTTAGTTGACCGCTCACGACTAACCACTCACCATTAAAAACTAGATTAAGGTACTTCTATTTGATTGACAATTTTGTTGATGAGGTCCTCTGAGGTAATGTTTTCGGCTTCAGCTTCATAAGTGATTCCAATTCTATGTCTAAGCACATCATGAACTACAGCGCGCACATCTTCCGGAATGACATATCCTCTGCGTTTGATAAATGCATAGCATTTTGAGGCAATAGCCAGGTTGATACTTCCGCGTGGGGAAGCTCCATATTGGATGAGTGGTTTGATTTCAGCTAAGTTGTATTTTTCGGGAGTTCGGGTGGCAAAAATAATATCGAGGATGTATTTTTCAATTTTTTCATCCATGTACACTTCTCTTGCGGCGTCTTGAGCTCGTTTGATTTGTTCAAGGGTAACAACCTGATTGACTTTGCTGAATCCCTCTTTTAAGTTTTGTCTAATGATGAGTTGCTCCTCGTTTAACTGAGGATATTTGATAACCGTTTTTAACATAAATCGGTCAACCTGCGCTTCTGGCAAGGGATATGTACCTTCCTGTTCAATGGGGTTCATAGTGGCCATTACCAGAAAAGGTTTGTCAAGAATGTAGGTTTCTTCACCAATGGTTACTTGCTTTTCCTGCATCGCCTCTAGAAGAGCTGATTGTACTTTAGCAGGGGCACGGTTGATTTCATCTGCTAATACAAAATTGGCAAAAATGGGTCCTTTTTTAATACTGAAATCATTGAGTTTCATATTGTATATCAAAGTTCCAATAACATCTGCAGGGAGTAAATCTGGTGTAAATTGAATTCTGCTAAAGGTTCCATGAACGGCCTGTGATAAAGTGTTTATCGCAAGAGTTTTAGCCAAACCGGGAACTCCTTCAAGAAGGATGTGACCTTGACCTAACAATCCAATTAAAAGACGTTCAACCATATGCTTTTGACCCACAATAACCTTGTTCATTTCCAAGGTAAGAATATCAACAAAAGCACTTTCTTTTTCTATTTTTTCATTTAATGCTCCAATGTCAATTGTTGAGCTAGTATCTTCCATAACATTTTTATTTTAAGCATAATTTAATGAGGGTGCAAATTGAAAAAATCTAAGCAGATATGCTGTTAACAATTGGTTAAAAATAACAGGCAGTGCTATTTAGCACCGCCTGTATAAATAGATTATTTAATTACCTTTATTTAAAGCAGCATTAAGCTTCCTAAAGCGGTTATTTCTCCATTAGTAACTACTACATCCTCAAGCACCATAATTTCAAATCCGGAGGTTACTTCGGGTTCAATAGTAACAGTATAGGTTCCATCAGGAACACCGTGTAGAACAAAAATTCCTTCTGCATTAGTGTATGCAGAAATTGTATGCTCATTGTTTGAAGCGGTTACCAAAGTTTGAAAACCTACCGGCAGTACCGTTCCTGATATAGACCCTGATTCTGCTGCAGTGCTGGCTCTAATAACCGGTTTTAGTAGATATCCACCATTACCTTGAACGACTATAGATTCATTCACATCAAAATCAAGCAAGAACTCATATAAAATACCATCTTCTAAAGTTTGGTTCACATTCAGTTTTAATCCTGATTGTTGAGCGCTCGGTGTTTGAAGTGGGTAGGTCTCACCATCAATAACAATAGAGTTTTCAGAACCTAAAACAAGTCTCATTTGAGAAATGTTACCTGAGGGGACTTCTTCATCTGCTAACAAAACACTTATTCCGCCCGTTAATTCAAGCAAGTCATAAATGCCGGCATTGATATTTCCAAGGGACACCTCATCTTCATTGTCATTATATTTCACAACTACATCCTGAACATCCACATATACATGTTCATAATCACCCGGAGCATCAGTCATACTTACCATTAATCTGGAAGTTCCCTGTTCATTTGAATCATCATCATCGCTGCAAGATATAAATGCAAAAAGCGCGATAAATACAAAACTAATTTTAATTAAAGTTTTCATGTTTTTTATTTTATTTATTAACTGTTTGATGCATAGGTAACCCCACAATCGAGCAATAATTATTTTTTTAACACTACTTAACTTTCCGCTTAACTAAAAATTAACTACCAATTGAAATTTAAAAACATTAATTTTATTGAATTTCTAAAAGTAATTATGAATATAAAGACAGTACTTATCACAGGGGCCACATCAGGAATAGGCCTTGAGACCGCCAGGGTTTTTGCAAAAAATAATTTTCAGTTAATTTTATGCGGAAGACGAGAAGAAAGATTAAACAAACTTAAAACCGAATTAGACAAACATACCTTAGTTCATTGTTTGAGCTTTGATGTAAGAAATAGAGAGGATGTTTTTAAAAGCATTGCGTCACTGCCTGAAGAATTTTCCTCCATTGATATACTTATTAATAATGCTGGTAATGCACACGGGCTTGATAATTTTCAAGAGGGAAATCTAGACGACTGGGAAGCAATGATGGACATCAATGTGAAAGGGTTGCTTTATGTAACAAAAGCAATTTTACCAAAAATGCTTGAAAAAAACTCAGGGCACATTATTAATATAGGCTCAACTGCGGCTAAGGAGGTGTACCCCAAAGGCAATGTGTATTGTGCCAGCAAATCAGCAGTTGACGCTATCAATCAAGGGCTGCGTATTGACCTTAATGGCACCGGAATCAAAGTGGGAGCCATCCACCCTGGCCTTGTAAAAACCGAATTTAGTGAAGTGCGTTTCAAAGGAGATAAGGAACGCGCTGAAAAAGTTTATCAAGGATACCAACCACTTTTACCCGAGGATATCGCTGAAATTATCTGGTTTACAGTCACACGCCCTGCACATGTCAATATTGCAGATTTGGTTGTCATGAGTATTGACCAGGCGAGTAGTACAATTGTTAATAAGAAACAGGAAATTTAAAAATGAGATTCCCCCCCAAGCAGACTTGGGGGTGGGAATTTAGCTATGATTAACAAACGACTTCTTATCAAAAACCTGCTTGCTCACAATGATGAATGTAGTTTCTATGACAAAAAGTTAAAGTTTGACTTCAGCAACAAAGAGGGAAAGGCCAAGTTTTTAAAACACATCTGTGCCTTGAGTAATTCCAATCCCAAAAACAATTCTTACATCGTTGTTGGTATTGATGACAGCACCAATGAGATACTTGGGGTTGACTTCTTTGATGACAGTAAAATACAGAATTTAGCCAATGCTTATCTGGAAAATGCCCCATTGATTTCTTATGAAAACATTCCTTTTCCACATTTAGTTGAAGGGAAAGTTGTGGGTCTGGTAACAATTAGGCCAAACAATAAAATCACTTCTTTGCGAAAAAACATCTGGAAATACTGGGGCGGAAGTGTTTTTTTCAGGGATGGCAGTATTTCAATGCCCAAGGTTTTTGATATCGAAATAAAAGATGTCAACTCGGCGATTGTTGCCGAAATTGAAAACCACGCGAAAAACAACATCAAATTAACTTTAGACGGCGTGATGGATTTTATAATAAACAGGCATAAAGACCTGGATGCTCACTATAAAGTGTTTAAAGAAATCTTTGTGGTATGCTGGGCTGGAATTCCAAAAAAAGTGAAAGGGAATATTTTTTATTCACGGGTGGATATTGAGTTAATCAATGAACAGGTACGACTTTTCTATTCTGCTTTGGATGAGATCACTATTGATTATACTGAAGACTATTTTAAAATTGTAGAATATGTTAAATTAGGGCTTCACAGCGAAACTAAATATTATCCGCTTGAAGAACTCATGATTGTTTTTAATGAAAACGGTTCCTATAGCATCAACAGCAACCTCATTTTTGAGCCTCCACAATTCAACAAGAAAACGCTTTATCATATATATAACAGTAACAATGCATTGCTGGATAAGTTAAGAAAGAATATTCCGTTTAATAAAAGGGAGGAAAAGGACATGACCAATTTGCCGGCCACCTATTTGTTGTGCTACCTCAATAATTTTGAAGATGCAAAAGAAAAATTGGATGAGGCAAAACCTTTTATTAAAGAGTACGATAAGGCTATTTATGCTTCATACAAAGAAGTGATGCGCATATTGAGAAAAGTAAATTACAGCTAAATGAGAACCTTAGTCATTGGAGACATACATGGAGGATTTAAAGGAGTTCAACAAGCCCTGAACCGGGCAAAGATAAATCCGGAGGATGAATTAATTTTTCTGGGTGATTATGTGGATGGCTGGAGCGAAAGCGCAGAAACGGTTTCCTATTTAATCGGGCTTTCAAAAGAAAATAAATGCATATTTATTAGAGGAAACCACGATGATTTATGTTATAAATGGCTGGCACATAATGAAAAGCCAATGCAATGGGTTCAACAAGGCGGTCAGTCTTCAATTGACAGTTATGAAAAACTGAACAAAAGTGAAATCAACAGCCATATACCCTTTTTTAAGAACCTGTTGAGTTATCATATAGACGATAAAAACAGGCTTTTTATTCACGCGGGTTTCCAAAATTTGCGTGGACCACAATATGAACATTATGACACCGCTGCATACTGGGACAGAACTCTCTGGGAAATGGCTTTGGCGTTAGATAAAAGTTTAAATCAAAAGCATTCTCTTTATCCGGAAAGGTTAAAACTATTTAACGAAATATATATTGGCCACACCCCCGTGACCCGCATTGGTAAAACCACTCCACACAATGCTGCCACAGTTTGGAATATAGATACCGGCGCTGCTTTTAAAGGACCCGTTACAGTCATTGATGTAGATACAAAGGAGTATTGGCAAAGCGACCCTGTCTGGACATTATATCCTGATGAAAATGGAAGAAATGTGGTTTAAACCTACAAATTTTAATTATTTTAGCTTAACTAAATAAACTCATTTGCCATGAACAAACTTTTCCTCTTTGTTTTTACTTTTCTAATAATAGGACCACTTTCTTCACAGGAATTTCCTAACAATGAAATAAAACTCAATATTGCCGGAGTCATTGCTTTTGCTTCTGTGGAAGTGGGCTATGAATACCTCTTTGACTACAACCAATCCATAGATGCTGAAGTGTTAATCAATGACCGAATTAATTTTTATGACGAGACAAGCACTAATAAGTTTAACACAAACAGTGTAAAGTTGGGATACAATTTTTATTTTGGAACAGAAAACCCCGGTTCGGGTTTGTATTTCAACCCTTTTGTGAAATACCGGTTTGGCGATTTTGAAGAAGTGACTAGAGACAATGATTTTTTTCCACCTCTCATTGAAGAAGTGACCACAGATATGAACACCTTTATTATTGGACTGGGTTCTGGGTATAAATGGAATTTCAGCAATTCGTTTGTTATCTCCCTTTACGGAAGCATTGGAAGAAACTTCAGCGACGAGGTTAAAGAACGCTTCTCTGCTATCGAGTTTCACGCCGGAGTCGGAATTGGATACCGATTTTAGAGCCTATTCAGGCTGTAATAAAACTTCCACTTGCTGCGGTATTATGTGGCATTCATCTGCAGTTACTGTAATTATTTCTGAAAAATAAGAAACATATCCTTCTGCAGAAACTGTTAGGATATAATTTCCTTCCCGTTCCCAGGCCCCCGTAAATGTGGGGATGATACCCTCCATATATTCAAGGGCTTCAGAATAATCGCCTTCATTTGCTATCACACTCGTCCCTAAACCCAAATAATTATTTGTTTCAGCATCTTTAACAGTAACATTCAGCCCTGCGCGTGCTTCTTGAGTACAAGCAATGCCATCATCTTTTTTACACCCCAAAATGCTTAGTAGCGCAACTAAAATTAACATCTTTTTCATAAACCAAATGTAAGTGATTTATCATAACCAAAATGAATGCCATTTAAATAAAAAACCTCCTCAAAATGAGAAGGTTTCTTGAAATTTTAAAGCCCCCTCCTTGGGAGGGGGTTGGGGGGAGGATATTACAAATCAAACTTTATCCCCTGCGCCAAAGGCAATTCAGTGGTATAATTAATAGTATTGGTCTGTCTTCTCATATAGATTTTCCAGGCATCACTTCCGCTTTCACGTCCGCCGCCGGTATCTTTTTCGCCTCCAAAGGCACCGCCAATTTCAGCTCCTGAAGTACCAATGTTGACATTGGCAATCCCGCAGTCACTTCCGGCATGAGAGAGGAAAGCTTCTGCTTCACGCAGGTTATTCGTCATAATCGCTGATGAAAGTCCTTGATTAACTCCATTTTGGAGCTCAAGTGCATTGTGCACGTCACCACTGTATTTTAAAAGGTAAAGCACCGGTGCAAACGTTTCGTGTTGCACAATTTCAAAATGGTTTTCCGCTTCAGCGATTGCCGGTTTCACATAACAACCGCTTTCAAAGCCTTCGCCGCTTAAAACGCCGCCTTCAACAATCACTTTGCCGCCTTCTTGCACCACACGGTCCAAAGCTTCCTGATACATTTTTACAGCATCTGTATCAATTAATGGCCCTACGTGGTTGTTTTGGTCCAAGGGGTTACCAATTCGCAATTGCTTATAAGCAGCAACCACGGCATCTTTTACTTTATCATAAATAGACTCGTGAATGATCAATCTTCTTGTTGAAGTACATCGTTGGCCTGCGGTTCCAACAGCACCAAATACTGCACCGATTACCGTCATTTTGATATCAGCATCTGGAGTGACGATAATGGCGTTGTTTCCACCCAGTTCCAATAATGTTTTTCCAAGGCGTTCAGCCACTGTTTTTCCGACAATTTTACCCATTCGGGTTGAACCGGTGGCTGAGACCAAAGGCACGCGTCTGTCTGTGGTCATCATTTCACCCACACGGTAATCACCGTTGATTAAACAGGAAATACCTTCCGGCAAATCGTTGTTTTTAAATACCCTTGCGGCAATATGCTGGCAAGCCACGCCACAAAGTGGTGTTTTTTCACTGGGTTTCCACACACAAACATCTCCACAAATCCAGGCTAAAGCTGTGTTCCAGGCCCAAACCGCTACAGGAAAGTTAAATGCTGAAATAATCCCAACCACACCAAGCGGGTGGTATTGCTCATACATTCTGTGCCCGGGACGTTCACTGTGCATGGTTAAACCGTGGAGCTGACGCGAAAGGCCCACTGCAAAATCACAGATATCGATCATTTCCTGAACTTCACCAAGACCTTCCTGATAGGATTTTCCCATCTCATAAGAGACTAGTTTTCCAAGAGGTTCTTTCAAACGACGCAATTCGTCACCAAATTGACGTACCACTTCACCTCTCAAAGGAGCGGGCTTTACTCGCCAGGTTTTAAATGCCTCAGTTGCAGCAGTCATCACTTTTTCATAATCTTCTTTTGTGGTGGTCTTTACTTTTCCGATAAGTTCACCATCTGCAGGCGAATAAGAAGCAATTTCCTCACCTGAAGAAAACCAGTTGGAACCTGTTGAAGTGCCTAAATTTGTTTGTTTTATACCTAATTGATCTAACGCATCCTGAATGCCAAATGCAGTAGCTGTTGTTGCCATAATTGTTGTTTCTGAAAATTAAAAAAAGTTTTTGCGAAGGTATGAATTTCAACCCCCAATGAAAAGAAAAGTTGTGTGTTTTAAACTAATTGTCGCTTTCTGTAAATCTCGGGTCGGTTTCCATCACAGTGCCACAATTTGAACAGGTGCGCAATGCTTCTGAATTATAGAATTTTTTAAAATGAGGAAGGAAATCTTTTTCGATATCTTGGAGTTCAAAATATGTTTCGTGAATTTTGTGATTGCAGTTATCACAAAACCAAAGGAGTCCGTCAGTAAAACCTTTTCCGGCACGTTTACGCTCAATGACCAGTCCGATTGAACCGGCACTTCTTGAAGGGGAGTGGGGCACTTTGGCAGGGTGAAGATACATATCCCCGGCATTGAGTTTCATTTCTTTGCGCTCGCCATTTTCCTGAATAATCACGTTTATGGAACCTTCCAGTTGATAGAATAGTTCTTCAGTTTCATTGTAGTGATAATCCTTTCGGGCGTTGGGGCCGGCTACAATCATCACGATATAATCACCGGCATCCTTGTAAAGGTTTTTGTTGCCAACAGGTGGCTTAAGAAGATCCCTGTTTTCTTCAATCCAGGCATTTAAATTAAAAGGTTTTTGAATAGCCATTTCCTGTATGATTTTGATTTACGTAAAAATACAGGAAATGTTGCTATCCAAAAAATAAATTATGGGGAAAATTGGGGGTGTAATATTATTTTAAATAAAATAATTGAGTAAAAAAGTAACGGTTTTTATCATTTTTGAAAACTCCAAAACCACTATGGGTATAGTTGCCTTCAATGACTTCTTTGTGAGCAGGACTGTTTAACCAGCTGTTAACCACAGACGCAGCATCATCATAACCGTAGGCTACATTTTCTCCTACTCTTACAGCGCCTCTGTCTTTTAGAGCTTTTGAACGAATGTGAAAATTGTCATGGTTTATTTGACTAAGTTCAATCATATAATCTGTGTGATCTACAGCATAAGCAGAAGCATAAGCTTGATCCATTACTAAGGTATTTAAACCAATAGATTGCCGGTGATCGTTTACTAGGTCTAAAATGTCTTGTGACATTTGAACGTCATTTTTGACAACAATGCTTAAATCAATATCAAGATTAACAACATCATTTTGGTCAATTTCATCTTTAGAACAAGATGCAAAAACAACAAGCATAGTTAGGACTATGAGTCCGTGTAATTTTGTTTTCATAGTAAGTAGGTTAAGTTTGGGTACTTAATTTTGTATTAACTTTGGGAATTAATACATTCCAAATGTAAGTAAAATATGAATACAAAATACGTTTAAACTGATAAATTATGCATTTTGTCGGATTTTTATTTGTTTCAGCGCATTTTTTTCTTACAATATTTTCACAAAAATCTTTTCTGAATGTCAGTATTTATACGTATTTTTTATTTTTTAAAACTTAAGAATCAGACCTATGAAAAAAATTTCAATTTTTTTATGTATTTCACTCTTTTTTAGTGCCTGTGAACAAATAAATGAGCAAAAAAGCAATGAAGAAAACTCAATTTTTGAAGAGAAAAGCGCTAAAAATAATTTTGGCATCATCCTGCATGGAGGAGCCGGAACAATTCTAAAAGAAAACATGAGTGATTCTCTTGAAGCGGCATATTATGAAGTTTTAGAGAGCGCAATTAAAACTGGGCATCAAGTTTTAGAAAAGGGCGGTACCAGCCTTGAAGCGATATCAGAGACAATCAAAATAATGGAAGACTCCCCTCTATTTAATGCAGGAAAAGGCGCTGTTTTCACTCACGATGAAACCAATGAGCTAGACGCCTCAGTTATGGTGGGGAACACTCAGGATGCCGGTGCCATCAGTGGTGTTACACGAATCAAAAACCCCATAGATCTCGCTATCAAAGTAATGACCGATTCGCCACACGTTATGTTAAGTGGTGAGGGAGCAGAGCAATTTGCTTCTGAAAAAGGCATTGAACTTGTTGACCCTTCCTATTTTTTTACTGAAAACCGATTCAAATCCTTACAACGCATCAAAGATTCTGAAAAAACAGAACTCGATCACGATGGCAAAACATCCTCTATAAAATCTGAAATTAAAGATTCAAAATTTGGGACTGTTGGAGCCGCTGCACTCGATAAACACGGCAATTTGGCAGCAGGAACTTCAACCGGAGGTATGACTAATAAAAAGTGGAACCGCATTGGTGATGCTCCCATCATCGGCGCCGGAACCTATGCAAACAATGCAACCTGCGCCGTTTCATCCACTGGCTGGGGAGAATTTTTTATAAGGGCTGTTGTGGCACATGATATTTCGGCTTTAATGGAGTACAAAGGGTTGACCCTCAAAGAGGCTGCAGAAGAAGTAATTCAGAAGAAAGTACCGTCTTTGGGGGGTGACGGCGGTATTGTTGCCATTGACAAAGAGGGTAATATGGTAGCAGAATTTAACACAGCAGGAATGTACCGTGCTTCTATGAACGCTCAAGGCGAAATAACCATAGGCATCTATAAAGAATAATGAGCAAAAATTTCAATCTTTATTATGCCGTCATATTTACTTCATTAAAAAATGAAGACGATACCGGTTATACCGAAATGGCCCAAAAAATGGAACAACTAGCCAAAGAACAACCCGGTTTTCTGGGTATTGAAAGTGCCCGAGAAGAAATTGGAATAACCGTTAGCTATTGGCAAAGTCTTGAGGCCATTGCAAACTGGAAAAAAAATAGTGACCACCTCATAGCACAGCAAAAAGGAAGAACAGATTGGTATAAATGGTATAATGTAAAAATTTGCAGGGTCGAGCGGGAATATTCTCATAATAAATAGTAATTTTAAACTCATTAAATGGGTGTAATCCACTGATGCTCTGAATCGAAATGAGCCTGGGCTTATTTGTTTAAATATCTTGTGGGCTTTCACTATTGTATTTGTTTATTAATCTTGATACCAACCCAATGAATACCTTTTCAAAGCTTCTCGTTTTATTTAGCTTTTTTTCAATTTTGATTTCCTGTGGAAAAAAAGAAAGCACCACCGATACAGACAACTTATATAAATTCAGGGAATACATAACCCAACACACAACAGGTCGCATATCTGTTACCGATCACATCCGGATAGAACTTGCCCAGACCCTGAATCAGTTTGATCTCACTCAGGAGCTTCCTTCAGATTACCTGCAAATAAGCCCAAAAACGCCGGGTAAACTGGTAATTGAAAATGGAAAAAGTGTAGTCTTCATTCCCGAAAACAATCTAAAACCTGATACAGAATTTAGTGTAACCTTAAAACTCGACAAGTTTTATGATGACTTAAAAAAAGAGTTCAGGTCATTCACCTTCAGCTTTAAAACCATTTCGCCAAACTTTAAAATTTCGATAGAAGATCTGCAATCCTATAGCAAAGATTGGCAATACCTTTCAGCCACGTTACAATCCAATGATGTTATTGATCCTAAAACTTTGCCCCAATTAGTAAAAGCTTCACAGGGCAAAAACCCATTGAAGATTGCTTTTAAAGACAATTCGTCGCCCTCTAAACTATTTCATTTTGTTATTGACAGCATCCAGCGTTTTGAAGATGATTCAGAAATTATGATTTCTTGGGATGGCAAATCCATTCAGTCAGAAACCAAAGGGGAAGCCCCTTTTACCATTGCCGGAAAAAACAATTTCTCTGTCGTAAATGTTACCGCCAATTTTGCCCCAAACAGCCATCTTAAAATCAATTTTTCAGACCCAATAAGAGAAAATCAAAATTTTAGTGGGCTTGTGACCATCCAAAACAAAGACAATTTAAGTTTTGAAGTGGATGGTAATTTACTAAGGGTTTACCCGCAGGAAAGAATTGTGGGTGAAGCCTTGGTTGAAATTTTTGAAGGCATCACAAGCACTGATGGTTACAAACTTAAAAAACCATTTTCAGAACTCATTTCGTTTGAACAATTGAAGCCGGCATTAAGACTGGTTACAAATGGCGTCATACTGCCCAATGCTACGTCCACACCTTTCTATTTTGAAGCAGTAAACCTCAATGCTGTTGAGGTAAGGATCATCAAAATCTTTGAAAATAATGTCTTGCAATATTTACAAAACTCAAATCTCAATGACAATTCCATCTATAACCTGAACAGGGTGGGGAGAAGAATCGCAAAAAAAACCATTGAACTAAACAAAGGCGATATTCCCGATGACGGCCAATGGAAAGCTTATGGACTCAATCTTTCAGAGTATTTCAACGCAGACCCAGGAGCTATATACAGAGTTGAGTTAAGCTTCAAGAAAGAACATACAAACTATAATTGTGATGCAGTAGTAACTTCAAATGAGGAGGAAAATTATGAAGATGATTATTACTATGAAGATTTTGATACAGAACCATTTTCTGCTGATGAAGAAGAACGGGAGCAGCAATACTGGGATAATCGTATTTACAGATGGCGGACATATTCCTATAATTGGGAAGAAAGGGACAACCCTTGCCATGAAGCTTATTATAATGAAGAAAGGGTTCTAAGCACAAATATATTAGGGTCAAACCTGGGACTTATTGTAAAAAAAGGAGCCAACCAGTCCTATCATTTTGCTACATCAAACCTCTTAACAACAAATCCTGAGGGAGGCGTGAAGATTTCCCTGTACAATTTTCAGCAACAACTTATAACAACTATTACCACTGAACCAGATGGCCTAATCCTTTTTGATAGTGATAAAAATATCGCTTTTGCAGTAGCCCAAAAAGACAATAACTATGCGTATGCAAAACTGGATGATGGAAACGCCTTATCACTAAGTAAATTTGATGTTTCGGGCAAGCAACTTCAAAAAGGTCTCAAAGGATTTATTTACACAGAAAGAGGAGTTTACAGGCCCGGGGATAGCATTCACCTTTCTTTCGTTTTAAACGACTTGACTAATCCACTTCCAAAAGACCATCCTGTCACCCTGGAAGTAAGTGATGCCCGAGGAAAAGTGGTTCATAAAACAGTGGCAAGACAAGGAGTAAATAATGTGTTTTATTTCCCCATTGCAACTGAGGCAACTGCACCCACAGGCAACTGGCGGGCAACCATCAATGTGGGTGGTGCAGAATTTACTGAAACGCTGCGCATAGCAACAGTGAAACCCAATCGCTTAAAAATAAATCTCGCTTTTGATGATGAAATACTCACGGTTGATAAACCAATAGTTGGCAATGCTACTATTAGCTGGCTTCACGGTGCACCCGCTAGAAATCTCAATATTGAAATGGATGCCACCATCAGGTCAACGACCACTTCATTTAAGGGTTTTCCAAATTACATATTTACAGATCCCGTAAGGACATTTGAGGAAACTGAAATTCCTGTCTTAAAAGGGAAATTAGATGAAGAAGGCAAAACTTCTATAAACAAAAGGTTGGAACTAAGTAAAAATGCACCCGGTATGTTGCGGGCAAATTTTTTAACCAAAGTTTTTGAAGGAGGAGGTGATTTTTCGATTGATGTTATTTCAAAAGATGTAGCACCTTTCACCCATTTTGTCGGACTCCAATCTCCAAAAGCAAGAGCTTATGGGTCTTATTTCACAGACGAAAATAACACCTTTGATGTAGCTACAGTTGATGAAAAAGGAATTGCTTCAGGAAATCGTGATCTCGAAGTAAAAGTCTTTAAAATTGAATGGCGCTGGTGGTGGAGCCGTGGGCAGGATAACCTATCCAGCTATGAAAATGCTACTGTTCACCGCCCTGTTCAGGAATTTAAAATTAAAACTGCGGCTAATGGAAAAACAACCTTTAACCTCAACATCACTGAAGAGGAAAGCGGTCGTTATCTCATTCGCATCATAGACCCAAAAAGTGGTCACGCTACAGGAAGAGTGGCTTATTTTTACAGAAATTGGTGGTCAAGAGCAGGAGCCGGTGGTGATGCTGAAAGCGCTAAAATGCTAGTCTTCTCAGCTGATAAAGAAAAATACAATGTGGGCGAAACAGCCACAATTACATTCCCTTCCGGAAGTGAAGGGCGTGCTTTGATTAGCATCGAAAATGGAACCGAAGTACTGGGAACACAATGGATTGAAACCAAAAAAGGTGAAACTCAAGCAACCATCGCCATCACCAAAGAAATGGCGCCCAATATATATGTGAACATCTCCTTATTGCAACCCCATGAACAAACATCTAATGATTTGCCCATAAGACTTTATGGAGTTATTCCACTTCTGGTAGAGGACCCAACAACCATTTTACAACCACAACTCGAACTTCCCGATGTGCTTAAACCGGAAGAAAAGTTTACAGTTAAAGTTTCAGAGAAAAACAAAAAACCAATGACTTATACCCTTGCCTTTGTCGATGAGGGGCTATTGGATCTTACACGTTTTAGAACTCCGGCTATTCACGAGGCTTTTTATACCCGTGAAGCTTTAGGCGTAAGAACTTTTGATATGTATGACTATGTGATTGGCGCTTATTCAGGTAGTGTTGAAAATATTTATGCCGTGGGTGGTGGTGATGAAGCTGCAGGAGCTAAAAACCGAAAAGCAGACCGATTTAAACCGGTAGTCATGTATTTAGGCCCCTTTACGCTCAAAGCCGGTGAAAAAGTCACACACAATCTAACGATGCCCAATTATGTGGGATCAGTACGCACAATGGTCGTAGCTGCCGACAATAAAAATGCGGCTTATGGCAACGCTGAAAAAGCAACCCCTGTAAGAAAACCCTTGATGGTACTGGCTTCACTACCCAGAAAACTGTCTCCGGGAGAAAAAGTAACTCTCCCCGTAACCGTTTTTGCAATGGAATCCAAAGTGAAAAATGTCTCTGTAAATGTTTCAACTTCAGCAGGTTTAAAACCCCTTAACGGAAACAACAAATCTATATCCTTCCGCAATGTGGGGGAACAAATTGTCAATTTTGAATATGAAGTTTTACCAACCCCGGGAATACAAACTATTGAAATTTCAGCAAGCGGCGGTGGGGAAAGGGCCAATTATAAAGTTGAAATTGATGTGGAAAACCCCAATCCCATCACACAAAGGGTAAGTGATTTTACCCTTGAACCCAATACTGAACAAAACATCACCTTCTCCACCTTTGGAGTGGCGGGAAGTAACGAAGCTTATCTGGAATTTTCCACGCTGCCCCCTATGGATTTTACCAAAAGGATGGAATATCTAATTCAGTATCCTCATGGCTGTGTTGAGCAAACCACATCTGCGGCATTTCCACAACTCTATCTGGCAGATGTTTTTGATATAACATTGGACAGAAAACAAAAAATTCAGCGCAATATCGAGGTTGCCATCAGAAGATTAAACACGTATCAAAGTGCCGGCGGCGGGATAAGTTACTGGCCGGGCGAGCGCGAGGCAGATGAATGGAGCACAAACTTTGTGGGGCATTTTATGCTGGAGGCCAAAAGCAAAGGCTATGCACTACCTGTAACTTTTATAAGTAACTGGTTGAGATTCCAACAAAATGCAGCGAGACAATGGCGACCCAATGTAAGAGCATACAATACAGAGCTCACCCAGGCATACAGGCTTTATACACTAGCACTTGCAGGTCAACCGGAATTGGCAGCTATGAACCGCTTACGCGAAACAAACAGCCTTAGCAATGACGCTAAATGGAGATTGGCAGCCGCTTATGCACTCGCAGGTCAGGACCGGGTGGCAAATCAACTTGCACAATCAGCAAATATTGATTTTCAACCAAAAAATTATGATTATCACTCTTATGGATCCCCTTTCAGGAACAGGGCTATGGCATTGGAAACTTTGGTATTGATCAATGATGCCAAACAAAGGGAGCTTTCACTCTCCATTGCCAGAGACCTTTCTTCATCAAGATGGTACAGCACTCAGGAAACTTCATTTGCATTGATGGCTCTGGCAAAAATGGTTTCCAAAAACGGAGGCAAAGCGCTTGAAGTGAGCTATATCCAAAACGGAAAATCCCAAAACATAAAAACCCATCAAGCGGTTGCACAACGTGAAATTGGCTTTACAATGGGAGAAAATGAACTGACCCTGAAAAACACAAAAGACAATGTGGTTTATGTAAGGCTCATCCAGTCTGGCAAGCTTCCTGTGGGTGATGAACTCGCTGAACGCAGAAACCTCAATGTGGTCACAAACTATTTTGATGGTGAAGGCAAAAGAATGGATATAAGCTCCCTGCGACAAGGCACAGAAATTACAGCACAGATTCGCATTGAAAACACCTCCAATGATTTTGTAGATAATGTAGCCCTTTCGCAATTATTCCCTGGCGGTTGGGAAATTGTCAATACCAGTTTTACAGAATTGGGTGGCGGTGCCTCAGGAAATGCAAGATATACAGATATACGTGATGACCGGGTTCATTTTTATTTTGATTTAAATCGAAAAGAAACCAAAACCTTTACCGTAAAACTCAATGCTTCTTATCTGGGGAGTTACTACCTTCCGGGTTCACAGGCCGAAGCCATGTATGACAATAATTACTTGGCCAGAAACAAAGGGCAGTGGATTAAGGTGGAGCAATAAATGACTTTTCAAAAAAAGCAAATAAAGACCTTTTTATACCGGCACAAGATTAAACTATCCCTTGGAATTATTCTTTTCCTGGGATGGCTCTTCTGCCTCCCCAAACCCCTTTTTGACGACCCCACATCAACCGTGGTTGAAAGCCGGGAAGGCCATTTGCTGGGTGCTCGCATTGCTGAAGACGGCCAATGGCGGTTTCCTCAAATGGATAGTGTGCCTTTTCGCTTTGCAACCAGTATTCAATATTTTGAAGATGAATACTTTTATCGACATCCCGGTTTTAATCCCATTTCTATGGGGAAGGCACTTAAGGAAAATTTATTAACAGACAAAAAGCGGGGAGCAAGCACACTTACACAACAGGTTATCAGGCTTTCGCGAAAAAATAAACAACGCACCTATTTTGAAAAAGTAATCGAGCTCTTTCAAGCAACTCGTCTGGAAGCCGGCTATAGTAAAAAGGAAATCCTAAACTTCTATGCGTCCAATGCTCCCTTTGGCGGAAATGTTGTGGGTCTGGAAACCGCTTCATGGCGCTATTTTGGTGTGCCTGCAAAAGAACTAAGTTGGGGACAAAGTGCCGCATTAGCCGTTTTGCCTAATGCCCCGGCACTTATTTTTCCCGGAAAAAATGAGACGCTCTTAAAGCAAAAGAGAGACCGACTCTTAAAAAAACTTTATGATAAAGAGGTGTTTGATGAACTCACTTACGAAATGTCCATTCTTGAACCCCTCCCCGGGAAACCCTATCCGTTGCCTGATCAAACGCTACATTTCACAGAAAAGATGAAGCGAAATCACCCCGGAGAACGAATTCAATCAACCATACAAACAACACTTCAATCACAACTCAACCAGATCACACGAGACCATCACTTTCAATTACGTCAAAATCAAATTCACAACCTTTCTATCATCGTGATGGATGTGCACACGCGTGAAATTTTAGGATATGTGGGCAATACACCCACTACCGTTGATCATCAAAAATTTGTGGACGTAACAGACAAACCCAGAAGTACAGGAAGTATTTTAAAACCTTTTTTGTTTGCTTCGGCCATGCAATCGGGCGAATTGCTCCCTAAAACCCTGGTGGCAGATGTTCCAACCACTATCAACGGGTACAGTCCTGAAAACTTTGAAAAACAATTTAATGGTGCCGTTCCTGCAAGTACCGCATTAAGCCGTTCATTGAATGTCCCGGCTGTGAGATTGTTAAAGGATTATGGATTGCAACGATTTTACAACCAGTTGAAGAAAATGAATTTGGGAAATATAAATCACCCCGCAGACCATTATGGACTTACACTTATTTTAGGCGGAGCCGAAAGTAGCCTTTATGAAGTGACAAAAGTGTATGCAAACTTAGCCGCCACTTTAAATCATTTTAATACAAATTCAAGCCAGTATCGTGCTAACGAGTTTAGTAATCCGGTTTTTATTAAAGGCGAGACACAGGACTTTGGAAAGTTACAATTTAAACCACCGGTGCTGGGTGCCGGCGCTATTTATAAAACGTTTGAAAGCTTACGCGAAAGCAACCGCCCCAATGCAGATGAAAACTGGAGTTTTTATCAAGATGCACGTCCCATCGCCTGGAAAACCGGAACAAGTTTTGGCTTTAAGGATGCTTGGGCAGTGGGTGTAACGCCAGATTACACCATTGGGGTTTGGGTGGGCAACGCCATAGGGGAAGGGCGACCCGGGCTTACCGGTATTCAAGCGGCGGCTCCAGTTTTGTTTGATGTTTTAAAGGTTTTGCCCATAAATAAACTGTGGTTTGATATTCCTTATGATGATTTGATGGAAGAGACCATCTGTTCACAAAGCGGTCACCGAGCAGGTTTGTTTTGTGAACCCACTACTGTGGAATGGATTCCAATTCAAGGCGGAAATACTGCGTCGTGTCCTTACCACCTCCAAACAACATTAAATCAAACCGAAAGCTACCGTGTCAATTCTTCATGTTATCCGTTGGAAAACAGCAAACAAAAGAACTGGTTTAGCTTGCCCCCTTTAATGGAATACTATTATTCGAGGCTTCATCCGCATTACAAAACCTTACCTCCATTTCACCCTGACTGCATTACAGAAAATGAACAATTAATGGCATTTATTTATCCCAAGAGAAGAGAACAAGTGATGCTTCCCAAAGATTTTGATGAAACTATTAATGATGTTATTTTTAAATTGGCACATCGCGATCGGGATGCCATAGTGTATTGGTACTTAGATGAAAAATATATTGGTAAAACCGAGACATTTCATGAGCTCGCAGTAGTCATTAGTCCCGGGACTTATCTTTTAACCGTTATGGACCACCAAGGGAATAAGATTCAAGAGAAAGTTGAGGTGGTGAAATTTGATTAGCAATACTTATCTTAAACTAACTCCTTTTGCTGCCCACCAAGGCTTCACTTCTACAGCCAACCTTCCGGCTTTCACCATAGGATCCAATTTTGCCAGACTATCTGCCATTCTTAATGTGGGAACATTATAGATAGTTATACCCCTAAGGTCTCTATCATCTCCAAACGGGCCTGAAATATCTGCAAAACCTTCAGCATACATTCTGCCCAAGTGTGCCATATGGAGTTGTTGCAGGCTATCTGCTTCTTCTTTGGACTGGTTACGGTTTTCTCCCCGTCTTAGAAATGCGATATAATATTGTTGCATTATTACGGTGTCCCGCGTTGCTTCATCCACATAATCAAAGGTTGAAAATCCCTTTTCTGTAAGTTTCTTTTTTAAAGTGGCCATCGATTGTTTTTCTTCTTCCGGGCAAGGAGTTTCAACAGTTTTTTCAGGGTTTTGGTTACATGAAAAAAGAACGGTGAATGTCAATAAGTAAAATAGTGGTTTCATAAATTTAGTATTTAACCCTCGAAGGGTTCTAAACCCTTCGAGGGTTGATTATTTTTTCCATTTTTTAAAGGGGTTCAAACTCAATTGCGAATTGTAATATTTTACCTCCCCGGTGACTTCTTTTCCCAGCCAGATCGGTTTTTCAAACAACTCATCTTCTGAATTTAATTCTACTTCTGCAACTATTAATCCCTCATTTTCGCCTGAAAATTCATCGACTTCAAATATATGTTTGCCCACTTTAATTTCATAACGGGTTTTATCAATGATACCGGGTTCACATAATTCCAATAATTCTTCAGCGTCTGTAACTGAAATTTCTGCTTCCCATTCACTTCTTATGGTTCCTGATTGGTTTGAGATTCCTTTAACAGTGAGAAAGCCCTGATCTCCTTTGATGCGCACCCGCACAGTGCGTTCAGGATGTGTATTTAGAAATCCTTGAACAATACGGGTTTGTTTAAAAGCGTCTTTTTTAAAGACATCGGTTATGACTAAAAATTTACGTTCAATTTCAAGCATTTTCTGCGATTTCTTTGATGGTTTGGTTTTCAACTCTGTTTTTGGAATACCCTTGGTTAGCAAGTATCACCATCGATTTTGCAATCGTTTCAGGAGAAATGGTGCGGTAGTTTTTTGGGATAATAGGGTTCAGTATTTTGAAAAGAAACTTGGCTATGGATTCGCCAAGGCGTTTTTCGCTCCTGTTTCCACCGATCAATCCGGGTTGTAAAATGTATGTATTTTTAATATTTAGTTTTAGGATATCGCGTTCCATTTCGCCTTTGGTCTTGTTATAAAACACCTTGCTCTCTGGGTTTGCCCCCATTGCTGAAACTACAATAAAAGTGTGAATGTTATTTTCCTTGCACAATTTCGCTGCAGCGAAAGGAATGCCATAATCAATTTTTTTGTAAAGGCTATTGTCAGGTGTTTTTGACTTGGTTGTACCAATACAGCAAAAAACTTCATCGGCTTGGAAGATTTCTTTATGTTTTTCAAGTTCAAACAAATCAATGAGATGTTCTTCAAGTTTGGGGTTTGAGATACCCACACTACTTCGGGAAAACACTTTGATTTTTCCATATCGGTCATTCTTCAACAAAAAGTCAAGTAAATTACCGCCTGTTAATCCTGTGGCTCCTAGAATGATTGCAGTTTTTTTCATAGACCTAAAATTACAGTATTTTTGTGTGATGCACGACGAAATTCCCATCAGAAAAATTATCCATGTGGATATGGATGCCTTTTTTGCTTCTGTAGAGCAACTGGACAACCCGGATTTGAGAGGCAAACCTGTTGCTGTGGGAGGAAGTTCAGATCGCGGGGTGGTTTCTGCGGCTAGTTATGAAGCAAGGAAGTTTGGTGTGCGCAGTGCAATGTCAAGTATAGTGGCAAAAAAATTATGTCCTGATCTGATTTTTGTAAAGTCCAACTTTGAGAGGTATAAAGAAGTTTCTAAAAAAATCAGAACTATTTTTTTAGAATATACAGAAAAGGTTGAGCCGCTTTCATTGGACGAAGCCTATCTCGATGTGACTGAAAATAAAACAGGCAATCCCAGTGCCACGCTTATTGCAAAAGAGATAAGGCAAAAGATTTTTGAACAAACAGGTTTGACCGCTTCCGCGGGAATTTCCATCAATAAATTTATCGCCAAAGTGGCGAGTGACATCAATAAGCCCAACGGACAAAAAACCATCGCGCCTGAAGAAGTGCTCGATTTTCTTGAAAAATTAGATATCAGAAAATTTTATGGGGTGGGGAAAGTGACACAGGAAAAAATGTACAATCTAGGCATTTTCACCGGAAAGGATTTAAAAAGCAAATCGCTTGAGTATCTCACTGAAACCTTCGGGAAAAGCGGCACTTACTATTATTATGTAGTGCGTGGCATTCACAAAAGCGAGGTAAAACCCAACCGCATCAGGAAATCGCTGGGCGCCGAACGCACATTTTTTGAAAACATCTCTTCAGAAATATTTATGCTTGAACGCTTAAACGATATTGCCGATGAAATTGAGCGCCGGCTAAAAAAATCTAAAGTTGCCGGGAAAACCATTACGCTAAAAATAAAGTACAGCGATTTTACTCTGCAGACACGCAGTAAAACCCTTCCTTATTTTATTTCAGATAAAGCCTTGATTTTGGAAACCGTCAAAGAGCTTTTGTATCAGGAAAAAACGCATAACTCAGTGCGTTTGTTGGGGATTTCGCTGTCAAATCTCAATACTGAAAAGAAAACAGCAACCGTTTCCAAAAAGGAAACGGTTGCCGTTCAATTGGAATTTGAGTTTTAATTAAACTTGAGAAACCCTCAAAGTATTCACCATACCTTTATCAACTATAGGCATTGCTGCCAGATTAATTAAAAAATCACCTTTTTGAACAAAATCTTTTTTCAGGGCAATCTTGTTAACGTCATCAACAGTAGTGTCTGTGCTCACGAATTTATTATAATAAAAGGCTCTTACTCCCCAAAGTAAATTCATTCTGGTGATGATGTTTTTATTAGAACTGAAAACCAAAATGTGAGCGTTGGGTCTCCAAGCTGAGATTTGAAAAGCGGTATATCCACTGTTTGTCAAAGTACAAATGGCTTTTGCTTCAATCTCATTAGCCATCAAAGCAGCATGATAACAAACAGATTTGGTTACATATCTATTGGTTTTGATTTGCGGGGGTTCTTGAGGAACCCTTATCAATCTCGAATTTTCAACACTTTTAAGAATTTTTGCCATTGTTTCAATTACCTGCACAGGATAGTTTCCGATTGAAGTTTCACCAGAGAGCATCACCGCATCTGCACCATCCATAACAGAGTTAGCTACGTCATTGACTTCAGCACGTGTGGGAGTTAATGATGTAATCATTGTTTCCATCATTTGAGTTGCTATGATGACAGGAATACGGGCTTGTTTTGCAGTGAGCACTAATTCTTTTTGTATTAATGGAACTTCATGAGCCGGAACTTCAACACCCAAATCTCCTCTGGCAACCATCAAACCGTCACAGTGAGCGATAATTCGTTTAATGTTTTTAACCGCTTCTGGCTTTTCGATTTTTGCAATCACCGGTATTTTGTATTTTGAACGCTCTTTAATGAGGTCATTTAATATTTTAAGGTCGTCTGCATCTCTAACGAAAGAAAGTGCAATCCAGTCCACCTTTTGTTCAATTGCAAAAACAGCATCTTCAAGGTCTTTTTCGGTTAAAGCGGGTAAAGAAATTTTTGTATTAGGCAGGTTAACACCTTTTCTGGATTTTAATGGACCTCCTTGAATCACTTTAGCTTTGACTTCATTTTTTTTGTTTGTTGAAATCACTTGAAAATGTAGCTTTCCATCATCTAGTAAAATCATTTCACCCACTTTCACATCTTTTGGAAAGGTATCATAGTTCATATAAACTCGCTTTGAAGTGCCTTCAAATTCATCTCCGGTGCAAAACACTATTTCATCACCAAGATTTACGATAACCTCCTCTTTCATCATCCCAACGCGCAGTTTTGGACCTTGAAGGTCAGCCAGTATAGCTGGGGTGAACTCAAGTTCTTTGCCTATATCTCTAATGGTTTCAATCCGTTCTTTGACATTGGTATAGTTTGCATGAGAGAAGTTAATTCTAAATACATCTACTCCAGCTAATATCATTTTTTTTAGGGTTTCTCTACTTTGGGTTGCAGGCCCCAGTGTGGCAACTATTTTAGTTTTTTTTCTTAATGGCATGAGTCAAAATTAAGGTTTTGTTTTGATTTTAGTTTGTTTTGGTCAATTTTATGAGCAGCAACAATGCCGGGGATTATTGATAATTTTTTTAAAAATTCGTTTTCATAAAATTGTGTTTCATCTGTTATGATTTTTATCAAAAAATCAGCTTGTTTGAATTCGTGAACCAAATAGTGTGTTTTCTCTTCATATTCTGTATCAAACAAGCTGCCTGCGCTTACAGTTTTTTCAGTAATTGTCTTACAGACATTGCTTAATAAATAAAATAGATCATCTTTTACTGTATCTGAGTATTCATAAATTGGATAGGTAATTGTCGCGCTTTTATTAAAAAAATCGAGGTCTTTTTTCTTTCTTTGAAACCGCAAGTT
The DNA here is from genome assembly GCA_963977065.1 of uncultured Flavobacteriaceae bacterium. GTDB lineage: Bacteria > Bacteroidota > Bacteroidia > Flavobacteriales > Flavobacteriaceae > Planktosalinus. The sequence continues at coordinate 335,992 of CAXBNF010000001.1, forward strand.
TAAATGCTTGTTTATTAAATAAGCAAGTTTGTATTCTTCCAAACTACTGTGAATGGCCAGAAGTAAAAAATCTTCATCAAGAGCAAGACTAAGGTTGTAGCGCTGCATAAGGTGTTTACGCAAAAATGAATTGTAAATATAAGGGTTCCTGAGGTGATGAAGAGCTTTTCTATTGTAAAATTTATATTAAAATTGAGAGGCTCACTTATTTTCTGTTTGGTTTATCTTGGATTGAAGTTTATAATAAGCCCTTTTTGCAGCACGTTCTTCAGCCTTTTTCTTTGAGGTGGCTCTTGCTTTTGCAATATTGACATCATCAATTTTTAATTTTACGGCAAAATGCTTTACAGTATCATTTCCGGTGTCATCATAGACCACAAAATCAAATTTCTTTTTGTGTTTTTGGCACCATTCAATAATTAAACTTTTATAACTGGTAATTTTTCCTTCCAGTTTTTCAATATCAACATAAGGTTTGATGACCCTTTTTTGTATAAATTTTTCACAGGACTTAAAACCTTTGTCAAGATAAATGGCTCCTACTAACGCTTCAAAAATATTACCGTGAATATTGAGGCCAAAGTTATCTAAAGGAATCGATGACCTTACAAACCTTATGAGGTCAAGATCTCTGCCCAATTCATTTAAATGTTCTCGACTCACTACTTTTGAACGCATTTTTGTCAAATACCCTTCATTACCTGACGGGACTTTTTTAAACAAATGTGCCGCAATTACAGCTCCCAGCATTGCATCTCCCAAAAACTCAAGGCGTTCATAGTTTAAAATTTCACCTTTATTATTTTTAATTTGTGAAGAGCGGTGTGTAAAGGCCATTTCATATATGGATAGGTCTCCGGGTCTAAAACCAATGATATTTTTTATTTCACGAAAAAACATCCCGTCTTTTTCAGCGCGGGAGTGGAATATGTCACGAAATGAACTCATTAAAAATTACTGTTCAATCTTTTTGAAGAGAATACAAGCATTGTGACCGCCAAAACCAAAAGTATTGCTCATTGCCACATTCACTTCTCTTGACTGAGCCTTATTTAGGGTAAGATTTAAGGAAGGGTCAATATTCTCATCAACGGTTGTATGGTTTATTGTTGGAGGTACTAAGCTGTGTTCCATAGCTAAAATAGAAGCTATGGCCTCAATAGCACCGGCAGCACCCAATAAATGTCCCGTCATTGACTTTGTAGAATTGATATTAATTTTATTTGCGTGTGCGCCAAATACTTTTGAAATTGCTTTTAGCTCGGCTACATCACCCAGCGGGGTCGATGTACCATGAGTATTTATCGCATCAACCTGGTCTGCAGAAATTCCCGCATCTTTTAAGCAGTTTTGCATAACTCGTTCTACGCCAATCCCTTCTGGATGGGGAGCTGTAACGTGATAAGCATCACTTGTCATACCGCCTCCCAGGACTTCAGCATAAATTTTTGCGCCACGTGCTTTTGCGTGTTCATATTCTTCTAATATGAGCGCTCCGGAACCTTCGCCTAAAACAAAACCATCACGTGTGGCATCAAAAGGTCTTGAGGCTGTTTGTGGGGTGTCGTTAAGTGTTGAAAGTGCATGCATGGCATTAAAACCACCCATGCCTGCTTTTGTAACTGCCGCTTCAGAACCACCGGTGACGATAACATCACAGTACCCTAAGCGAATATAGTTTAAGGCATCTATCATGGCGTTTGCTGAGGAAGCACAAGCAGAAACAGTTGTGTAATTTGGCCCCATAAACCCATGTTTAATGGAAATGTGACCCGGTGCAATATCGGCTATCATTTTGGGAATAAAAAAAGGGTTAAACCTTGGCGTGCCATCGCCCGCAGCAAAGTTTAACACCTCATCCTGGAAGGTTTCAAGCCCTCCTATTCCTGCTCCCCATATGACACCAACGCGAAACTTATCAAGTTTTTCAAGATCTAATTGTGCATCTTTAATGGCTTCATCTGAAGCTACTAAAGCATATTGAGCAAATCGATCGAGTTTTCGGGCTTCTTTTCTATCGAAATAGTCAGTAGCCTCAAAATTTTTAAGTTCGCAAGCGAATTTTGTTTTGAATTTTTCAGTATCAAAATAGGTGATAGGGGCTGAGCCACTCCTCCCATTCTTCAATCCGTCCCAATATTCAGAAATATTGTTCCCAATTGGAGTGAGAGCACCTAATCCGGTAACAACAACTCGCTTTAATTCCATTGTGGGAGATTTCTTATTTTGCGTTTTCTATATAGGAAATTGCTTGACCCACAGTTGAAATATTTTCGGCTTGATCATCTGGGATTTGAATATCAAATTCCTTTTCAAATTCCATAATCAATTCAACGGTGTCTAATGAGTCTGCCCCTAAATCGTTAGTGAAGCTAGCTTCAGTTACAACTTCGTTTTCGTCTACACCTAATTTGTCTACGATAATCGCTTTTACTCTTGATGCAATGTCTGACATAATTTTTGTTTTTTTAAATTTTATTAAGTCGCAAAAATAAAATATTTTAATTTAATACAACACGATACTTGTAAAATGTGCTCTAATTTAGTAATTTTTACTTTAACTCAATCTTATTTCTATTACTTTTGTCTCTTAAAACATTAGAAATTGCACAATAGCAACCCTTTACAAATGAAGATAAAAATAGCCATTTTTGCTTCCGGAAATGGAAGTAATGCAGAAAATGTCATTCAATATTTTAAAAAAAGCGATTTTGCCGAGGTGGTATTGGTGCTTACTAACAATAAAGATGCTGGAGTAATTGGCAGAGCGACTCGTTTAAATGTATCTGTTTTTGAGTTTTCTAAAGAAGATCTCTATTCAGAAAACACTGTGTTTAAGAAACTTTCAGACGCTGGTGTAGATTGGATTATCCTCGCCGGGTTTCTATTAAAATTTCCTGAAACTCTTTTAAAACAGTATCCAAATAAAGTCATTAATATACACCCAGCTCTCTTGCCAAAATATGGTGGAAAAGGAATGTATGGAATGAACATCCACAAAGCTGTGGTGGAAAACAAAGAAAAGGAAACCGGGATTACCATACATTATGTAAATGAAAATTATGACGAAGGAGAAATTATATTTCAGGCAAAAACAAATCTTACAAATACAGATACCCCTGAAAGCGTAGCTGAAAAAATTCACACACTGGAACAAGAATATTTCCCCACGGTGATTGAGAAACTTATCATAAATAATAAAATTTCCCCCATCTATGGAGGGGCTTAGGGGGAGGATTATGAAACAAAAATACTATGTCGTCTGGTTTGGCAATCCCACAGGAATTTTTGAATCTTGGGAAGAATGCAAAAATGCAATTAAGGGGATTGCAGGTGCTCAATATAAATCATTCTCCACTCTGGCTGAAGCCAAAATAGCTTTTGAGGGTGAGTATAAAGACTACGCAGGTAAAGGTTTAAAAAAGAAATCACTTTCAACTGCTGAAAAAGCAAAATTTGGCGAGCCCAACTTATATTCCATAGCGGTTGATGCTGCTTCCAGTGGAAATCCGGGTATTATGGAATATCGCGGCGTCGACACACAAACCCATAAACAATTGTTTCATCAAGGGCCTTTTCAACAAGGCACCAATAATATTGGAGAGTTTTTAGCTTTGGTGCACGGTTTGGCATATCTTAAAAAAAACAACAGCGACCGTATCATTTATACGGACTCAAAAATAGCTATGGGTTGGGTAAAAGTAAAAAAGTGCCGCACCAAACTTCAGCAAACTCAAAAAAACAAAGCCCTTTTTGAACTTGTTTACAGGGCTGAGCAATGGTTAAGATCCAATTCGTATTCAACAAAAATCGTAAAATGGGAAACCAAAGCCTGGGGTGAAATCCCGGCAGATTTTGGGAGAAAGTAATGTGCTTAATTAATTTGCAAACAATTTTTAGAGTTAATACAAAGCCGTATATTTGCAGCTTACTTTAAATAAGAAGCATGGGCAAATTAGTCATTGTTGGAACCGTCGCTTTTGACGCTATTGAAACCCCCTTTGGAAAAACCGATAAGATTTTAGGTGGAGCCGCGACATACATTGGCCTTGCTGCCTCACAATTTCAAGCAGAAGCTGCAATTGTATCTGTAGTGGGTGGTGATTTTCCCAGAAAATATCTAGACTTATTTGAACAGCGAAATATTGACATTTCAGCCCTTGAAATCGTTGAAAACGGCAAGACTTTTTTCTGGAGCGGAAAATATAATAATGACCTTAATTCAAGAGACACTTTAGACACACAGCTTAATGTATTGGCAGATTTCAATCCAAAAGTGCCTGAAAACTTTAAAGACGCTGAAATTGTGATGCTTGGAAATCTTCACCCCGCAGTGCAGCTCAGTGTGATAGAACAAATGACAACACGTCCTATATTGATTATCCTTGATACTATGAATTTTTGGATGGACAATACGCTGGACTTACTCAAAGAAGTCATAGCAAAAGTAGATGTGATTACCATCAATGATGAAGAAGCTAGACAACTTACCGGCGAATATTCATTGGTAGTTGCCGCCAGAAAAATTCAGCAAATGGGGCCTAAATACATTGTAATTAAAAAAGGAGAACACGGTGCATTATTATTTCATAAAGAACAAATATTTTTTGCTCCTGCGCTTCCTCTAGAAGAAGTATTTGATCCAACCGGAGCGGGAGACACTTTTGCCGGTGGTTTTGCCGGATTTTTATCAAAATCAAAAGACTTTAGCTTTGATAACATGAAAAATGCCGTGATTTATGGATCAACTTTAGCATCCTTTTGTGTTGAGAAATTTGGAACAGAGCGTATGCAAACTCTTACGCAGCAACAATTACAAAAACGTTTGCATCAGTTTAAAAATTTAACTCAATTTGAAATAGAATTAACATAAACACACGCTCCTTAGTTTTGGAGCGTTTTTTAATTATCATAATACAACAACAATTGCCTTTATGAGTGATGAATTAAAACACGAGTGCGGTATTGCACTCATAAGACTTCTCAAGCCACTTGAATATTATCATGAAAAATATGGCACTGCATTTTATGGGGTAAATAAAATGTACCTAATGATGGAAAAGCAACATAACCGTGGGCAAGACGGTGCTGGTTTTGCAAGTATTAAGCTTGATGTCGATCCTGGAAGCAGATATATAAGTAGAAAACGCTCCAATGCGCAACAACCTATTCAAGATATTTTTAATTACATCAATAGTGAAATCAACTCCTATTTTACAGAGAACCCAGACTATATTAGTGATGTAGCCGCACAAAAAAAGAATATGCCTTTTATTGGCGAACTTTTACTGGGGCATGTGCGTTATGGGACCTTTGGCAAAAACAGTGTTGAAAATGTACATCCTTTTCTACGTCAGAATAACTGGATGCACCGCAATTTAATTATTGCCGGAAACTTTAATATGACAAACACCACAGAACTATTTAACAATCTTCTTGACCTTGGGATGCACCCAAAAGAAAAAGCAGATACTATTACTGTGATGGAAAAAATTGGTCATTTCCTGGATGATGCTGTATCTAAACTTTATAAGAAAGCAAAATCAAAAGGAATGACAAAAGTGGAGGCCTCTCCATATATTGCTAAAAAACTCAACATTGCTAAAATTCTCAAGAAATCATCCAGAGACTGGGATGGTGGTTATGCGATGGCAGGACTATTGGGTCATGGCGACTCATTCGTTTTAAGAGATCCTGCAGGAATAAGACCCACCTATTATTACAAAGACGATGAGGTGGTTGTTGTAGCTTCAGAGCGCCCTGTTATACAAACGGTTTTTAATGTGTCTTTTGAGAGTGTGAAGGAGCTTGATCCCGGCTGTGCTTTAATAGTAAAGAAATCAGGCGAATTTTCTATAGAACAGGTGTTGGAACCCCTTGAGCGAAAATCCTGCTCCTTTGAACGCATCTATTTTTCACGAGGCAGCGATGCTGAAATTTATCTTGAACGAAAAGAATTGGGACGCCTTTTGATGCCTAAAGTTTTAGAGGCTATTAAATATGATACAAGAAACACAGTTTTTTCATATATCCCAAACACTGCTGAAACTTCTTTTTATGGGATGGTTGAGGCAGCTCAGGATGAGCTTAACAAGCAAAAAAATGAAGCCATTTTAAAAGAACAAGGCAATCTTACAAAAGAAAAACTTGAAGAAATACAATCCTATAAATTACGCACTGAAAAGATTGCTATTAAAGATGTCAAGTTAAGAACCTTTATAACCGAAGACAGCAGCAGAGATGATCTCGTTGCGCACGTTTATGATGTAACTTATGGTGTTATAAAACCCGAAGACAATCTTGTGATTATAGATGACAGTATTGTAAGAGGTACCACCCTAAAGAAAAGTATACTTAAAATATTAGACCGTCTCAATCCAAAACAAATTGTGGTAGTATCCTCTGCTCCACAAATAAGATATCCTGATTGCTATGGAATAGATATGGCCAGGCTTGAAAATTTGATAGCCTTTGAAGCTACTCTGGCATTACTAAAACAAACCGGAAGAGAGGGAATCATAGAAGATGTTTATAATAAATGTAAGTCACAAGAACAACTTAAGGACAATGAGGTGAAGAATTTTGTAAAAGAAATTTATGAACCCTTTAGTGATCAAGAAATTTCAGATAAAATTGCAGTGCTTCTTAGTAATGAAGACATAAAAGCCGATGTGAAATTAATCTTCCAAACTGTTGATAATCTTCATAAAGCCTGTCCAAAAAACCTTGGAGATTGGTATTTCACAGGAAATTATCCTACCTCTGGAGGAAACAGAGTTGTTAATAAAGCTTTCATCAATTTCTATGAAGGAAATAGTGAAAGAGCGTATTAACACATTTGAACACCTACAAAACACTTATAATATTTGACCGTTAATCGACAATATCAGTTTTTTATCTAAAATATAATTTTGTAAGTTACTAATATGATTATTTGAAATATATTTGACTATACCATAGCATAAGTAGGTTAAGTTCATGGTAGATTTGGGGCAAAAAAAGGTAAACGCTAGTTTACCTTTTTTTATTTTTAGTACATCCAGGAAGTAAGGAATGTCAAAATTTAAAATCCCTACAAAAACTTTTAGATTTTAGACTTTAAACGAGTTTTGTTGCTTTTAATCTAAAAACATCTAAAACTTGAATACAGTCTTGTATATTTGACTCACCATAGCATAAGTAGGTTAAGTTTATGGTAAATTTGGGGCAAAAAAGGGGAAACATTTGTTTCCCCTTTTTTATTTTCACCTGTTAGGATTTTCTTATTTGTTTTGAGCATATTGTGCTCCCACCTCTTCCCAATCAATCACTTTAAAAAAAGCATTGATATAATCGGGTCTTCTGTTTTGATAGTGAAGATAATAAGCGTGTTCCCATACATCAATTCCTAAAATAGGAGTTCCTCCACAGCCCACTCCGGGCATTAATGGATTGTCTTGATTGGGAGTTCCACAAACTTCAACTTTACCTCCTTCATGAACACATAACCAAGCCCAACCAGAACCAAACTGAGTTGCAGCCGCGGTTGAAAAAGCATCCTTAAAGGCTTCAAAACTTCCAAAAGAAGCGTCAATAGCCTTTGCAAGTTCTCCTTGAGGCTTGCCTCCACCATTGGGGGACATCACATTCCAAAAAAGTCTGTGATTGTAAAAGCCTCCACCATTATTTCTAACGGCTTTGTCTTTCATGTCCAGATTTATCAATATGTTTTCGATGGTTTTTCCCTCTTTGTCTGTGCCATTTATGGCATCATTAAGCTTTGAAGTATAACCGGCATGATGTTTGCCGTGATGTATTTCCATTGTTCTCGCATCGATATGAGGCTCAAGAGCATCATATGCATATTTTAGTTTTGGTAGTTCAAATGACATAATTTTTGTTTTAAATGTTACTAATTCTCAAATTTACAAAGAATCAATTTAATTTTCTGTTATAGTTTCTATAAAGAACAAATGATACTATTAAAAAAGATGATACTTTTGAAAAATTTGTTCTTATGTTCTTATCTTAGTAAAAAATTATTTTGAACAAATCTCCATCATTCACTATCTACAATGCTTCTGCCGGCTCTGGCAAGACCTTTACTATTGTTAAGGCATATTTAACCAAACTAATTTCTTCAAATAAACCTGATTTTTTTAAACACATTCTTGCCATCACTTTTACAAACAAAGCTGTGGGTGAAATGAAAGAAAGAATTTTGGAAAATCTCTTTGCATTTTCTAAAGAAACTATTTTGGAAAATGAGACCGTTTTATTTTCATTGGTATGCGAAGAAACACAACTCAAACCCACAGAAGTTCGTAATAGAGCTAAAAATGCTGTTAATTATATATTACACAACTTTAGTAGCTTTGATGTGGAGACAATTGACAGGTTTAATCATCGTCTTATTCGCACCTTTGCGAAGGACTTAAAATTACCCACAAACTTTGAGGTCCATCTTGATTTGGAAAACTTAATGGCAGAGGCTGTTGATAAACTAATCTCAAAAGTGGGAATTGACAAAGATTTAACCACAATCATCTTAGATTTTAGTTTTGAAAAAGTAGCAGAAGATAAAAGTTGGGATATTTCCTCAGACTTAAGAAAGATAGGAAAGCTTTTATACAGTGAAAATGAAATACCACATACTGAAAAGCTAAAAGACAAAACACTCACCGATTTTAAAAATCTCAAAACACAACTTTCAAATCAAAAACAACTAATAGAAAAGGAGCTAATATCATTAGCAAAAGATTTTTTTGATATATTGACAAAAAACAATCTTCAGGAAACAGACTTTAATGGCGCATATCTACCAGGATATTTCAAAAAAATTATCGACAAAAATATAGACATTTCAAAACCTCCTAAATGGCATGAAACTTTAGGAGACTCTGCACTATATCCTCAAAGGGTGACCAATGATGTCAAAAAAACACTTGATCAATTAAGTCAACAAATTGTTTCGATATTTCACAAATCCAAAACTTGGATTTATCAACTTGAATTTATAGAAATACTTTCACGAAATGTAAATTCCCTTTCTTTGATTAATGCAATTCAAAGGGAGTATTTAAGCCTTCAAGAAGAAAAAAAGATACTTCCCATTTCAGAATTTAATGTGCGTATTAATAAGGAAATTAAACAACAGCCGGCACCTTTTATTTATGAACGGTTGGGTGAAAAATACAAACACTTTTTTGTTGATGAATTTCAGGACACCTCTCAGTTGCAGTGGCAAAATTTAACCCCATTAATTGAGAACGCCCTGTCTCAATCTGATTCCAAAAACAAAACCGGAAGTCTTATGCTGGTTGGTGACGCTAAACAATCAATATATAGATGGCGGGGGGGAGATCCTGATCAATTTATTAGCTTGTATGACAATTTTAACCCATTTCCGGCTGCTTCAAAAGAGGTCAAAAATTTGGATACAAACTTTAGGAGTTATGATGAAATAATTCAATTTAACAACTCCTTTTTTACGTATGTATCAAACTATTTTGGATCTGAACACCATAAAGAACTATATACAGTTGGAAACGCACAAAGTATGACCAACAAAAAAGGTGGTTTTGTTTCAATCTCATTTATAGATGCTAAAAATAATATAGAAAGTGATGAGCTTTATCCGCTTCGGGTTTTGGAAATAATCACTAATCAACTATCAAAAGGATATTCAAAAAAGGATATTTGTATTTTGGTCAGAAAAAACAAACAGGGAGTAGCGCTTGCTGAGTTTTTGTCAAATCATCAATTGGATGTTATTTCATCAGAAGCATTGTTGTTAGAAAGTGCTCCTGAAATTCAATTCATTTTGCAGGTTTTAAAAGTTATTCAAAATTTTGATGATAAAAAATCAAAAGCCAATATCTTGTATTTTTTACACTCCCATTTGAACATTGAAAAGCCTTTACACAATTTCATAGAAGAATTTTTACCACTTTCAAAAACTGTATTTGAAAAGGCTTTAAGAAGATATGAAGTTCACTTTAATTTCCAGACTCCAACAATTACTCCACTTTATGATCTCTGTGAAACAATATGTCAAAGCTTTTCACTTTCAGAAAATCGGGTTGCCTATGTGCAGTCTTTTTTAGAATTGGTTTTTGAGTTTTCAGAGTCAGAAAGTACTACCATAAACGATTTTCTTGAGTTTTGGGAAGCCAAAAAGAAAAACAGCAGCGTTGATATGTCAAGTGACTTGGATGCTATAAAAATTATGACAATTCACAAGGCAAAAGGACTCGAGTACCCTGTGGTAATCTACCCTTATGCAGATGATGAGATTCATGATTTCAAGAAAGACAAGCTCTGGTTTCCACTGGAAGAAAGTCAATTTTCAGGGTTTTCAGAAATGTTAATCCCTGTGAGTAAGAAAATGAAAAATTTTGGTGATTTGGGGAAAGCCTTTTACGAAGCACATGCTAAAAAATCTGAACTCGATGTCCTAAATATTGTATATGTTGCAATGACAAGGGCTGCTGAGCAACTCTTTATCGTTTCAAATAAAAAGAACAGTTCCAAAGAAAATACAACAACTAGTCTGTATAGCAATTATTTGAAAAATATCAATTTGTGGGAGGAAACTAAGGAATTTTATGACTTTGGGAGCCCTGTTAAACCAAAAATGGGTGAGTTCGAAGCCTCACCAACTCATACTATTTCTTTTGACAAATTTGCGAAAACAACCCCTTATATTAAAACCTTACAAATTGCTACTCATAAATCCTCTCTATGGGATACTCAAAAAGAAAAAGCTATTCAAAAAGGAGACCTCATACACGACTTATTGTCAAAAATAAAGCAGGCATCAGATATTGATAATGCCTTAAATGTTATAATAGATCAAGGCGAAATATCTCGGGAACAATCAGACTTATTAAGTAATTTAATTAAGGATTTATTAAAACATCCACAATTAGCTGATTATTATAATGAAGAAGCAATAGCCGAAAATGAAATAGAAATTTTCACTAAAGACAACCAAAGCCTCAGGCCCGATAGAATAAACTTTATTTCAAAAAATACAGTAAGTATTATAGATTATAAAACAGGAGCTAAAAGCCCCAAACACTTCAAGCAAATTGATATGTATGAAAACACCTTATTAGATATGGGTTTTCAAATCAAAGAAAAACTACTTGTTTATATTAACGATGAAGTTGAGGTACATCAAGTAAGTTCAACTTCATAAAAATAAATACCTTTGTAAAAATAAAAAAAATGTACGGAAACATCAAAAAACATCTGGAAACTGAACTTCAGGAAATTAAAGACAACGGTCTTTTCAAAAAAGAACGTATTATTACATCAGCACAAGATGCAGTTATAAAAATAGCAACAGGTCAGGAAGTAATTAATTTTTGTTCAAACAACTATCTGGGACTTTCTTCAAATAAGGAAGTCATTCAGGCAGCAAAAGACACTATGGACACTCACGGTTTTGGAATGTCATCGGTGCGGTTTATTTGTGGCACTCAGGATATACATAAAAAACTCGAAGCGAAAATAGCATCCTTTTATAATACTGAAGATACCATATTATATGCCGCAGCATTTGATGCAAATGGTGGAGTTTTTGAGCCTTTATTGGGCCCTGAAGATGCTATCATTTCAGATTCTTTGAATCACGCTTCAATCATTGACGGAGTAAGGCTTTGTAAAGCAGCACGTTATAGATATGAGAATAACAATATGCAGGATCTTGAAAATCAACTTATTGAAGCTAATAAAAAAGGTGCGCGTTTTAAGATTATAGTGACAGATGGTGTTTTTTCTATGGATGGTTTGGTAGCTCCATTAGATAAAATATGTGATTTAGCAGAAAAATATGATTCAATGGTTATGATTGATGAATGCCATGCTGCCGGATTTATTGGTGAAACAGGTAGAGGAACCCTTGAAGAAAAAGGAGTGATGGGTCGCATTGATATAATAACCGGAACACTTGGCAAGGCTCTAGGAGGTGCGATGGGAGGTTATACAACAGGGAAAAAAGAAATTATTGAGATGTTGAGACAACGCTCTAGGCCCTATTTATTTTCAAACTCATTGGCCCCAGCTATTGTGGGTGCATCTATTAAAGTATTTGAACTTTTAGAAAAAGACACCACTTTAAGAGATAAATTAGCTGAAAACACCGCCTATTTCAAAAAAGGAATGCAAAACGCTGGTTTTGATATTATTGATGGTGATTCTGCAATAGTGCCGGTGATGCTATATGATGCTCAACTATCTCAAAATATGGCAGATAGACTATTAGAGGAGGGTATTTATGTTATTGGATTCTTTTATCCTGTAGTGCCAAAAGGGAAGGCTAGAATTAGGGTTCAACTTTCAGCGTCTCACACTAAAAGGCATATTGACAGTGCTTTAACTGCATTTTCTAAAGTGGGCAAGGAGTTGGGAATTATACCCTAATAAAGATAATTTGAAGAAATATTAGTTATATTTTTAAAAAATTTAGTAGATTTGGTTTTGTTAATAAATTTTAACAACTTACTTTTGCTTCAATTAACACTTAAAATTTAAATTATTGAATATGAAACATCTTAGCAGATTTTTAGTAGCATCCATTCTGTTCTTTGGAATCAGTAATGCAGTTGCACAAGACGAAAACAACCCTTGGGCCGTAGAATTAGGCATGAATGCGGTTGATGTTTTTCCAGTTGGCGAGGAGGATGACAGAATCCCTGCAGCCTTAAGAGGAGAAATTTTTGATGAGTTTTTCAATGTGAACGACCATTGGAACATTTTACCCTCTGTCTCAAGATTAGCTATCTCAAGATATATGGGTAGTGGATTTGTTTTCACAGCGGCTGGTTCTGTTAACAGAATAAGTAAATTGGGAGACCTTAAGGTTAGTGATATCGGCCTAGGTACCACGAAAGATTTTACTTATTACGCAGCAGACGGTGAAGTAAAATACAGTTTCAAAAATGCTTTCAATAGCTCTTGGTTTGATCCACAAATTGGTATTGGTGGTGGTTATACTTGGGTTGATGATATTGGCTTTGGAACCGCAAACGCACTTTTGGGCTTAAAAATCTGGTTTTCTGAGTCAATAGCAATAAACCTTCAATCAACTTACAAGCACTCTTTTGAAGATAGCTATGGCATCAAACACTTCCAACATTCAGCAGGTGTTCTATTCCAGTTTGGAATGAAAGATCGTGATGGTGACGGTATTGCTGATAAAGATGATGAGTGTCCAGATACTCCTGGTCTTCCAGAATTTAATGGATGTCCTGACACAGATGGTGACGGTATTCCAGATCACTTAGACGAATGTCCTTTTGAAGCAGGTCTTCCAGAATTTAATGGATGTCCTGATACAGATGGTGATGGTGTTCCAGATCACTTAGACGAGTGTCCTACGGTACCTGGTTTAGCTCAATTTAATGGATGTCCTGATACAGATGGTGATGGTATAGCTGATCCACAAGATGAATGTCCTGAAGTTGCAGGACCAAAAGAAAACAATGGATGTCCTTGGCCAGATAGAGATGGTGACGGTGTTCCAGATCACTTAGATGAGTGTCCAGATCTACCTGGAACTGTTGCAAACAAAGGTTGTCCTGAAGTTGATACTGAAGTTATCAAACAATTAAATGAGTTCTCTAAAACCATTTTATTTGATATAGGTAAATCAACCATTAGACAGGAATCTTTTGCAGCACTTCAAAGTATTGTTGACATTATGAGAGAATATCCAACAGCTAAATTCCATATTGAAGGTCACACAGATAGCACAGGAAGCTTAGCTCTTAACCAAAGACTTTCTAAGGAGAGAGCAGCATCTGTTCTTGATTACTTAACTACTATTGGAATGGATAGAAGCAGACTTTCTTCAGAAGGTTATGGTCCTGACAGACCTATCGCTCCTAACACTACTGCAGCAGGAAGACAACAAAACAGACGTGTTGAAATATCTTTAGATAAATAATATTTTATAAACACATCTTAAATAAACAAAGAACGCCTCTGATATTTCAGAGGCGTTTCTTATTTTTATGAAATGATAACATATCTTGAAGAAATTGTTTCAGAAATACTTAGCGCACAAGAGGATCTCCAATCTTATATATTTGTTTTACCAAGCAGGCGCGCTTGTACCTTTCTTAAGAAGGAACTTATATCTCAAAATAAAACCACACAATTTTCACCTCAAATCCTTAGTATTGAAGATTTTATAGAAATCATATCAGATCTAAAAATAGCTTCTTCAATTGAACTCCTCTTTGAGTTTTATGATGCATACTTAAAGATTGAATCTATTAAAGAAAAGGAATCCTTTGAAAGCTTTTCAAGCTGGGCATCTGTTTTGCTAGATGATTTTAATGAAATTGATCGTAATCTCATCGATAGAAATAAGTTTTTTAATTACTTAGGTGATATCCAGGAAATGGAGCATTGGTATGTCAATGAACAAAAAACCCCACTTATTCAAAATTACCTTTCTTTTTGGAATTCCCTTTCTGATCTCTATTTTGAATTTACAAAAAACACCTATCAAAATGGAATAGCTCATCAAGGATATGTATATCGCCAAGCAGCAAAAAACATGGAGTATTATAGTGATGCTCAAAAACATAAAAAACATGTTTTTATAGGTTTTAATGCCCTAAACAAAGCCGAAGAGATAATTATCAAAGAACTACTTGAAGCCGGAAATACAGAAGTTTTTTGGGATGCTGATGGATATTTTATGGACAAATCTTATCATAGTGCCTCACTTTTTCTTAGGGAGATTAAAAGCACATGGAAATATTACAAAACAAATACGTTCAAATACATATCAAACCATTACTCTCAACCCAAAAATATAAACATTACCCAATGCTCAGGAAACATTGGTCAGGTTAAATGTGTTTCAAAATTACTTGAATCAATTCCAGAAGTCGATTTAGAAAAAACTGCATTGGTGCTTGCAGATGAGACTTTGTTGCTGCCTGTTTTGAATTCATTGCCTCAAAATATCAAAACAGTTAATATAACGATGGGATTCCCCCTCAAATCGATGCCTGCAACATCTTTTTTTGAACTATTTTTTAAACTTCATAAAGACAATCAATCAGTTTTTTATTACAAAGAAACGCTACAACTCATCAATCACCCTTTGGGGAGATTGCTATTTCCTGAAAGTTCCATAAAGATCGAGCAAATGGTATTACAGCGCAATTTGACTATAATTAGTTATGAAATGCTTAAATCAGTTGCAATAACAGAGGAATCAGAATATGTTGAATGGTTGTTTTCTACTTCAAATCAACAGGTGAGTACCCTCATCAAAAACGCAAAAAGCCTACTACTTCGTCTAAAGGAAATTGCTGAAAAAAACCCAATTTTACTAGAAACTCTTTATAAGCTTCACCAGGTATGGAATAAATTACATATCCTTAACGAAAGATACAACTTTATCAAAACCACAAATACGCTCTATTCATTATTTTTCGAAATCACTTCAATCACATCTCTTGATTTCAGGGGGGAACCTTACAAAGGCCTTCAAATAATGGGATTGCTTGAAACACGCTCATTGGATTTTGATAAAGTTATTTTAGTTTCTGTAAATGAGGGAATACTTCCGGCAGGGAAAAGTAATAAATCATTCATTACGTATGACCTGAAAAAAGAATACCAATTGCCCACTCAGACAGAAAAAGATGCGGTCTATACTTATCATTTTTATAGTCTATTTCATAGGGCATCGTCAGTAGACTTATTATACAACAGCCACACCTCTGGCATTCAGGCAGGAGAAAAAAGCAGGCTTCTATTGCAAATAATTAATGAGAGTCCGGTAACACATCATATTACAGAAAATATATTTTCTCCAAACATATCCGTTCCGAAAAAAGAACTCAAAGAGGTTAAAAAAACACCTTTGGTAATAAACAGATTAAAAGAGCTTGCAGCTTATGGATTTTCACCTTCAGCTTTGACGACATATATTAGAAACCCTATAGATTTTTATAATCGCTATATTTTAGAGATAAAAGAAGTTGATGAAATTGAAGAAACCATAGCCATAAACACCTTGGGAACCATTGTTCATGATACCTTGCAACACCTTTTTGTTCCTTTTATAAATACCGTTTTGACTAGTGAAATCTTAAAATTAATAACGAGCAAAATAGACGCAATGGTAAGTCAACAATTTGAAAAAACGTATAAAGAAGGGAATATAAAAACCGGGAAAAATCATATCATTTTTGAAATTGCAAAACGCTATGTTCATAGCTTTCTAAAACAAGAATTAAATCTAATTGAGAAAAATAATAAAATTATCATTACTGAAATTGAAAGTTTGAAAGAGGTACAATTACATATTCCGGAACTTGATTTTCCAGTAAAATTAAGAGGTATGGTTGATCGCATAGATACCTTCAATGAAATTACCAGAATTATTGATTATAAAACCGGGAAAGTAATACAATCTGATCTCAATCTTATCGACTGGGAGGAGCTTATAACAGACTACAAACACAGCAAAAAAATACAGGTGCTTTCTTATGCTCTTATGACAGCCAATTCTATACAAAATAAAATGACCAAGGCGGGTATCATTTCGTTTAAAAATCTCAATGAAGGTTATTTACCCTTCACAAAAAAAGATAGTCCCAGAGGCAAAGGAGAAAGTACTATTTCACCAGAAATGCTTTCTTCATTTAAAGATCAACTATCAAATTTAATCATTGAAATTTGCAATCCTGAGATTCCATTCACTGAAAAAGAACTACCAAAAAATGACTATTACTAAAAATATTATTCTAGAAGGACACCACAATAAACCTATTTTAGTTGATGTATTTTTGCCTCAAAAATCACGTCTAAATAAAACAGTCATTTATTGTCACGGTTTCAAGGGCTTTAAAGATTGGGGAACAAACGATGTTTTAGCAAAACATTTTGTTGAACACGGCATCAATTTTCTAAAGTTTAATTTCTCTCACAATGGAGGTACAGTTGATCAACCCATAGATTTTCCTGATTTAGAAGCTTTTGGAAATAATAATTTTACCAAAGAACTCGATGACCTGAAATGTGTTATAGATTGGATTGAAAACCAAAATGAGTATGAAAGTTTATCAGCAGAAAATCAATTAACACTTATGGCTCACAGCCGCGGAAGTGGCATTATCATTATCAAAGCCAAAGAAGACCCCAGAATTGATAAAGTTATTTCACTGGCAGGGGTTTCAGACTTCAGTGCTCGATTTATAGACAATGAAACGCTGGAGTACTGGAAAAAAACAGGTGTTATTTATGTTGAAAACAGTCGAACTAAACAGCAAATGCCCCTTTATTATCAACTTGCCGAGGATGTTTTAAAAAATGCAGATCGCCTGTCTGTTGAAAATGCATCAAAAGCATTAAACAAACCCCATCTGATCATTCACGGCACAAAAGACCCCACTGTAAACTTAGAAGAAGCAAAAAAGGTTCACCAATGGAGCAAACTAAGCAAGTTGGTAATAATCCAAAATGCTGACCATGTTTTTAATGTAAATCACCCTTGGAATGAAAGCCATTTACCAAAACAGTTTCAATTAGTGCTCGATAAGAGTTTGGAATTTGTAATGAATAAACAATTTTAAATTAATTATTTTCAGCAAATTCAATAACCCTTTGCTCATTATAATATATATTGTTTTTATTGTAAAACCCAACGTGACCACCATACTTAGGAATTTCCAGAAAAATGTTATTCTGTATTTCTGCTAGTTCAATCGGGAAACACACGGGTGATAAAAAACTGTCATTTTGGGCTTGAAGCAATAATACAGGAATCTTAATTTTGGGCAAAAACGGTAAGCTACTGTTTTTTTCATAATAATCATAAGCATCTGCAAAACCGTGCGCTTTTGATGTATAGACATTATCAAAATCCAGAAGTGACTTAATCTTTTTTAAATCTTCTCTTGAGGCTTGATCTGGAAACAGCTTTGCTTTTTCTTTAAAACTCTTTTTTAGACCTATTAAAAAATAAGTGCTATAAATCAAATTATGTCTTTTATTGAGTTCGTTAAGAGATTTTTCCAAAGATAGCGGAGTTGAGACAGCAACTCCTTTTTTGATTTCGTTTGGAATTGATTTCTGTTCACCCAAATACTTAAGCATTAAATTACCTCCAAGACTAAAACCGTTTAATACAATTTTATCATAACAATCCTTTTCTAAAATATGTGTGATGACTTCCTCAAGATCATCAGTTGTGCCGGCTGTATATGACCTAAAAAGTCTGTTTGGTTCACCGCTACAACCTCTAAAGTTTACTGCAACAGTATCCCATCCATTTTTGTTTGAATGACTGGCAGCCCCTATAATATAGGTTCGCTGGGCATTTCCTTCCAAACCGTGTAGCAGAACAATCAGTTTATTTGAAGGTTTTTTGCTGTAACTCCAGTCCAAATCCATAAAATCACCATCAGCTAATGTGAGTCGTTCCCTACTTTGCTTTACTCGAGGTACAACCCGCAGTTTTGAAGAATAAATAGTTGAAAAGTGCCCGTTTTGTAACAGAATTGGAGGCTTATATGAAGGGCGAATAACCGGCATAAATCTAAAGCTAATTTAATCAAAATTACTATGCACGCACAGTAAAAATGTGTAAGTTTGTAAAAAATTAGTGCAATGTACACCAAAGAATTTGAAATTAGATGGAGTGACATCGATGCAAACAGACATCTTGCAAACAGTGCCTATATAAATTTTATGAGCCATACTCGAATGGGCTTTTTTATGGAAAACGGCATGGGACAGCAAGAAATGTTACGATACAACATTGGCCCTGTTGTTTTCTATGAACATATATATTATTTTAAAGAGGTTTTTGTTGGGAAACCCATAACTGTTTCACTAGAATTAAAAGGCCTCTCAGAAGACGGAATGTATTTTGAGTTTGTTCATAATTTATATGACTCTCATGGGAAAAACATCGCTAGTTGTGAAATTATGGGCGGAATAATAGATATGAAAGAAAGAAAACTCACCAGTTTACCTTCAGAACTTTTAAGTCGTTTAAGTAAAATTGAAAAAACGTCAGATTTTAAAGTGCTTACTAAAGAGGATACAAGAAAGTTTGACAGAAAACCCAAACACTTAAGCTAAAACTTTTGGCTTTCGGGAACTCATATAAACACCCGTAAATATTAGAATTGCCGCAAAAATTCTGATGGGGGTTAAAAAATCGGCGCCAATAATTACTGCAAACAAAACCGCTATTACAGGTTGTAAATAGATAAATGCACCAATAGTAGAGGCTTTCAATTGCCGCAAAGCATAAATGTTAAATAAATAAGTGAGCACTGTTGTACCAATCACCACAAATCCCATTTTCAAAATCACATCAATAGGCAATTGAGACCATTCAACTTTTACAAATTCGGTGTAGCCAACCGGCAGATTGATAAAAAAGGCAAATAAAAACAACCATTTCATTAATGTAATTGAGCTGTATTTTGCTGTCAAGGGTTTTACCAATATCAAATAAATGGAATAGGCGATTGCATTAATAATAAACAGTAAATTTCCCAAAGGGATATTTGGTGCATTAAACTGCTCCTTTTCACCAAAGAGAACCAATGCGAGTCCGCCGGCAAGTCCAATAACAATTCCTGTGGTTTTGAGAAGTGTAATCTTTTCTTTTATGATAATGGCTGAAAGAACAAGCAATAAAACAGGTGAAAGCGTTATAATAACAGAACTGTTAATGGGAGTAGAAAGACTAAGCCCCTTAAAAAACATCAACATATTGATGGACATACCAAAAAGAGCACAAAAAAAGAGTCGTTTCCAATCTTTAGAATCAATTTTTTCAGAGGGATAAGCCAGCGAGATTATCCAAAATAAAAGGGCTGCACCGCTTACGCGTAAAACGATAAAACCATAAGGTTCTATAAAGTGTGGCATGATGCCTTTTGCAATGCTGTGATTAATACCATAAATGGTACTTGCAGCAGTAGCGGCCAGAAGCGCAAGGCTGCGACTATTCATTAACAGCTATTTTTGCATCCGCAATCGTTTTGGAAGCATTGCCAATAAAGATCTCGTTTTTGTAAACAAGTACAGGTCTTTTTAAAAATGTGTAATGTTCAAGCAACAATTCTTTTAAGTCATTTTCAGTTAGATTTTTGTTCTTTAATCCTCGCTCTTTATAAAGCTGTGCTCTTTTGCTAAAAAGGGCTTCATAGCTTCCTGCTAGTTGTTTTAAATGTTCAATTTGCTTTTTGGTTAGGGGATTCGTTTTTATGTCTTGCAATTGGATAGTTTCGGGAAGATTTATTTCCTTTAAAATACGTTTACAAGTACTGCAACTGGATAGATAGTAAAATGTATTCATCATTTAAATATAAATTGAAAATGTGAAAATTCAAAACCAGAATTTTTATAGAAACTCTTCAATCTCGGTTAATGGTATAGTTAAAATAATGGGACCTTCAGCATAACTTGCAATATCATATTGATTATAATGTAAAATCAATTCGGTTTCAGTAAATCCAATATTTTCAGGCAAATGAAATTGATCATTTTCAAACCAAAACCCCGATGAATTTATTGAGCGGTCTTGAGGAACCTGATAGCGTTCTCTGAATTTATTTTCGCTAAAGCGAATGAGCCCCTCAATATCATTAAACAAACTATCTTGTTGAAGCAGCTCTCCTGTGTTGGCATCAAAGTTCAAAAACTGTGTTCCTGAATAACCGTGTGCCCCTCCTGTAAACAAATAATAGTTAAGTTCTAGGGAAACAAACTCTTCAGACTGAAAAGAAACCTGCATAAAAGTGTCAACGTCGTAGGTCACAAAATTATTTCCAAATTCGGCTATAACTTTGTTATAATCCTCAATAAAAAAAACAAGTGCATCTTCAATCGTTGAGAAGTCAGAAGTCCCTTCTTCATTGGGGGCAATTTTACTGGCAACACGCTCAAGAATTTGTTTGTTTATCACACCCGATTTGGCATCATTTTCAATGGCTTGAACATAGTGAACTTTTATTGTTGGGCAGTTTTCTGTTTCACAAACCTCCATTTTATTTTGGGTGATTGTAACTTCTTCAAACTGTAAGGGTTTCTCAAAAGAACAACTACTTGCAAGGATTAAAGCAAGTAGCAGGGGGAAAATTTTATTCATACATGCAACTTGTTAAACAGTGGCTAAAGATACAGTTTGATTTAAAATTGACCGAATATTCGCTTACATTTGTGTAAGTTTTTACAAACTAAATTAGTCATATGAAGTTCAATACCAAAACAATTCATGGCGGACAGCATAATGTAGATCCTGCTTATGGTTCTGTTATGCCTCCCATCTACCAAACTAGCACTTATTCACAATCTACTCCCGGAGGACATAAAGGATATGAATACTCCCGAAGTGGTAATCCCACAAGGGCAGCACTTGAAAAATCACTTGCAAGTATTGAAAATGGGAAGCACGGTTTGGCTTTTGGATCGGGCCTTGCAGCCATTGATGCAGTTATAAAATTATTACAACCGGGAGATGAGGTGGTTTCAACAAACGACCTTTATGGAGGAAGTTACCGTCTTTTTAAAAATATATTTGAAAAATTTGGAATAAAATTTCATTTTATCGGAATGAAGGATGCCTCAAAAATTGAAAACTATATCAATGAAAACACCAAGCTTCTTTGGGTAGAAACCCCCACAAATCCAATGATGAACATTATTGATATCAAATCTTGTTCATCCATTGCTAAAAGTCACAATATTCTACTTGCTGTTGATAATACTTTTGCGACTCCTTATTTACAACAACCTCTAGATTTGGGCGCAGACATTGTTATGCACTCTGCAACAAAATATCTCGGAGGTCACAGTGATGTAGTAATGGGTGCTTTGGTTGTAAATGACACAACTTTAGCTGAGAAATTATCCTTCATTCAAAATGCAAGTGGTGCCGTTTGTGGGCCTCAGGACAGCTTTTTAGTTTTAAGAGGCATTAAAACCTTGCATATTAGAATGCAACGTCATTGTGAAAATGGAAAAGTCATTGCAAATTTCTTGTCTTCTCACGCCAAAATTGAAAAAGTGTATTGGCCGGGACTGCCCACTCATCCCAATCATGAAATTGCCAAGCAACAAATGAATGATTTTGGGGGTATGATTTCGTTCACTACAAAAGGCAATTTGATGGCCGACGCGATTAAAGTTGTTGAAAATCTAAAACTATTTACCTTAGCTGAATCTCTTGGAGGTGTTGAATCTCTTGCCGGTCATCCCGCGAGTATGACGCATGCCTCTATACCTAAAGAAGAAAGAGAAAAAACAGGCGTTCTTGATTCCCTGATTCGTTTAAGTGTTGGAATAGAAGACGTTGACGATCTTATTGATGATTTAGATCAAGCTTTAGGTTAATCCAAATAGAGAATATAACCCACATTGAGCCAGTAAATCCAGTCATTTGCTTTGTTTTCCGGCACGTCTGGATTTAGACCATCTACCCAGTTTGAAAAGTAATGCTGCCAGCGTCCATCAAGCATGAGGTCGCTCATGGGCGATAACTTATACCTAAAACCTAAACTCCATACAACAGACCAGGTAGAGCCGGGTGAATTTGAAGTGGCTCCAACATATTTATCAGGAACATCCAAGGGAGAGTTTACATTTTGGCCTCCGAAGGTTGTTGATGCTTCCGGACTAAAATTCACCCAGTGAAAGCCAAAGCTAACAAAAGGCGCAATTTTATACCTTCCTGCAACAAAATCTCTGACACTTAAAGGGAAATATTCAAGTTGTGACCCAATATCAAAAACAGTGGTTGAACCTTGCATCCCTCTCAATTGATTTGCAGTGAGTGATGTTCTGGAGGGATCAACCCATTTTCCAAAATGTTCAAATTGAGTTTTGTGAAGGGAAATCTCATTTCTTAATTTAAAATGGTCATTAAAATAAGTATCTCTTGTATAACAATTACAATCTGCGCGGTAGGCAAAATTCAAATAATGGATTAATCCAACTCCATAGCCCACATTTTTCATGTTGGTTTCAATATCATTACGCTGGCCGTAATCAGAATAAAAAACTACAGGACCGGCTATAATACCAATCTCGTGAGAAAAACCAAATTGAGAAAAAGACTCAGAATGAGTGAAAGCTGAAAGTAAAAATACCAGAAGAAAGTATTTGGTTTTCATAATGAAAATGGTTATTTGAGACAAGACAAATATATAAAAACAAATTTAAGTTGAAAGTTAATTAAAATATTAGTATTTATGACTTGAATCAAAAACAAATAATTTCTTTTACTTTATATTTGTACTCAATAACGAAAACGTTTACGTAAAATTATCAAAAATGACAGAAAGTATACAAAACTTTGTTGCTCAGGTTGAAAAATCAAACCCAAATGAGCCTGAATTTTTGCAAGCCGTCAAGGAAGTTGCAGAAACAGTAATGCCTTTTATAGAAGAAAACAAAAAATATCAGGGACACAAGCTATTAGAGCGCATGGTTGAGCCAGAGCGCGTGATTATTTTTAGAGTACCCTGGACCACAGATAGTGGAGAGATAATGATCAACAAAGGATATCGTGTGCAGTTTAACTCTGCAATAGGTCCATACAAAGGGGGAATGCGTTTTCATCCTTCAGTAAATCTAAGTGTATTGAAATTCCTAGGCTTTGAGCAAACGTTTAAAAATGCCCTCACTACTCTGCCAATGGGTGGTGGAAAAGGAGGTTCAGATTTTGACCCTAAAGGAAAATCTGATGCAGAGGTAATGCGTTTCTGTCAAAGCTTAATGACAGAATTAAGTAAATATATTGGCCCAGATACTGATGTTCCCGCAGGAGATATTGGAGTTGGAGCAAGAGAAATTGGCTATATGTTTGGTCAGTACAAAAGATTAAGAGATGAGTTTACAGGAGTTTTAACAGGCAAAGGATTTTCTTATGGAGGCTCTTTGATGCGTCCTGAAGCTACCGGTTACGGAAATGTTTACTTTGCCCAAAGTATGCTTAATACTAGAGGAGAAAGCTTTAAGGGTAAAACAGTTGCTATTTCAGGCTCTGGAAATGTAGCACAATATGCCGCTGAAAAAGCAACTCAACTTGGCGGAAAAGTAATTACACTTTCAGATTCAGGTGGATATATTCTTGATAATGAAGGTATTGACGCTCAAAAGCTTGCTTACGTTATGGAGCTTAAAAATGTAAAGAGAGCCAGAATCAGTGAATATGTTAACAAATATTCAAATGCAAAATACTTTGAAGGGGAAAGACCCTGGGGAGAAAAGTGTGATATAGCGATGCCTTGTGCCACTCAAAATGAACTTAATGAAGAGGATGCAAAAACGCTAATAGCCAATGGCTGTATCTGTGTAGGTGAAGGAGCAAATATGCCTTCAACTCCAGAAGCCATAGAGGTTTTTCTAAAAGAAAAAATCCTCTTCTCACCAGGAAAAGCTTCAAATGCTGGTGGTGTTTCTACCTCAGGGTTAGAAATGTCACAAAACTCTATGCGTTACAACTGGACAGCTGAAGAAGTGGATGAAAAACTCTTTAAAATTATGGGAGATATTCATGATGCCTGTGTAAAATATGGAAAGCAAAAAGATGGCTTTGTTGATTATGTGAGAGGAGCAAATGTCGCAGGGTTTGTAAAAGTAGCTGATGCTATGATTGCTCAGGGAGTTGTATAGTATTAATTTTTTTTATTTAAAACCACTCACCAATTTTGTGAGTGGTTTTTTGTTTTTAAACCTGCAATATTTTTCTTTTTAATCTGTTAAATAAGCTGTTAGATTATTTTCTTTTCATGAAGCGACTTCTTTTAATTTTAATTTGCCTTTCTTCATTTTTTATCAAGGCCCAGACCTTTGAAAATCAATGGGCAGCTTTGTTTTCTTATTCAAACATTGTTGATCTGGCAGAAGGAAATGACAAATTAATTGCAGCATCAGACAATTCAGTTTTTACCTATGACTTGATTACAAATGAAATCAGAACCATAACAACTGTTCAAGGACTTTCCGGGGAATTGATTTCAACATTATACTATAGTGAAAACTTCGACATTATAGTTATTGGATATAATAATGGCTTAATTGAACTCATTCTGGAGGATGGCTCAATACTTTCTGTGATTGATATTTTAAATAAACCAACAATTCCTCCCAATCAAAAACGCATCAACCATTTCAATGAATTTAATGGCAATATATACATTTCAACAGATTTTGGAATTTCAGTATATGATTTAACTGCACTCGAGTTTGGAGACACTTATTTTATTGGAGACCTGGGCAGCCAGGTAAAAATTAATCAAACGGTAGTTTTTGATGGATTTATCTATGCAGCAATGAATGATAGAATGAAAAGAGCAGAGGTCAACAATCCCAACTTAATAAATTTTGAAGAGTGGATTGACTTTTATCCTTTTGGTTTAATAGGAATTCAAGTATTTGCTGACAATGTATATGCCATAGATTTTAATTCAAGACTTTTGCGATTTGATTCTAATACTCCGGCAGTTATTACAACTTTTCCAGAGCAGAACAAAAATATATACATTACAGATGATTATTTAACTGTCACTTCGCAAACAAGATCAACAGTATTTGATGTGATGATGAATCAGGTTGCAGTTGTTAATAACCTTATCGATTTTGAATATACTTTATCAACCTCTTTAGCATATAACAACACTGTTTATCTTGGCTCAACTCAATATGGTGTATTAGCTGTTCCTTTTGGATCAAATCAAGCTGAACAAATTTTGCCAGATGGGCCATTACTTAATAAATCTGTATCCATTGATGCTACCCCCGGCCAATTGTGGGCAGTTTTTGGGGAGGTAGATTTGTTTTTTAATCCATACCCACTTAATAGTCGTGGAATCAGCCAATTTGAAAACAATGAATGGACAAACATTCCTTTTGAAGAAGTGTTTGATGCAAAATCTATTTCTCGCGTTAAAATCAACCCAAACAATCCGACCGAAGTTTACGCGAGCTCTATGATAGATGGTTTGTTAAAAATTGAGGATAAAACACCAGTAGTTTTATACAATGAAAGTAACAGTCCACTTACCGGAACTTTATCAGACAACAGCATTCGAGTTTTTGGAACTCAATTTGATCGAGAAGGTAATTTATGGTTTGTACAAACAAGCACAGATTTAGCAATTAATAGACTCTCTACCACAGGCCAGTTTCAAAGTTTTGATATTTCACCAATTATTGCAGACCCTCTTTCTGAAAGAGGCCTTAACAATATTGACATAAGCAGAGAGGGCTTTATTTTTATCGCTAGTTCAGAAAATGGATTAATTGGTTTTAACCCTACAAACAATCAATTTCAAAAAATTGGGGAAGATCTTGGCAATGGAAACTTACCCGATGACAATGTTAGAGCCATTAAAATTGATAGTAGAAATCAGGCTTGGATAGGGACATTAAGAGGGTTGAGGGTTCTTTTTAATGTGGGTGGGTTTTTTCAGGAAAACGCAAACATCGACGCACAACCTATTATTATTTTAGACAACGACGGAGTCGCTCAGGAGCTATTATTTGAACAGTCCATTACTGATATTGAAGTTGATGGAGCAAACAACAAATGGATAGCCACAGCTTCATCAGGCGTTTTTTATGTTTCTTCGAACGGTCAGGAGACTCTGCTGCGGTTTACAAAAGATAATTCGCCATTACCCTCAAACAACGTGCTTGATATCGCAATTGATCCGCAGAGCGGAGTGGTTTATTTTGCAACAGCAAACGGGCTTGTTGCTTTTAATGGAACAACAACTGCACCAAACCCAACGTTGGAATCTCTTCGAGCCTATCCAAACCCTGTACGACCCAATTTTAATGGCAATGTAACTATTGATGGCCTGACGGCTAGAGCAAACGTTAAAATAACCGATGTTAATGGTAGTCTGGTCTTTGAGCAGGTCTCTGAAGGGGGAAGTGTGCAATGGGATACCACCGCATTTGGAAAATATAAAGTTTCTTCAGGAGTCTATTTCATTATGGCTACCACTGATGGAGCCGAAGAAACTAAAATTGCCAAAATAATGATTATTCGCTAATGCAAATCACCACAAAAGGGATTGTAATATCCTCTTTAAAATACAGTGAGGCAGATCTGATTGTAAAATGCTTTACTGAAGAATGTGGGTTAAAATCCTATTTACTTAAAAACATCCTCAAATCAAAAAAAGGAAAACTCAGAACCTCTTTTTTTCAACCGCTTACCTTATTAGAAATCACTGCAAACCATAAAGACAAAGGAACTTTGGAATTTATTCAGGAAGCAAAGGTGTATTTTGCAAATCAAACCTTGCACACTCACATTATTAAAACATCGATTGTGCTGTTCTTGTCTGAAATTTTAAAAAGTGTGATTCAGGAAGAAGAAAAAAATAAACGCTTGTTCTCTTTTTTAGAAAAATCAATAATATGGCTTGACTCAAATGATGAAGTGGCCAATTTTCACCTCCTTTTTTTAGTACAACTCACAGACTTTTTAGGGTTTTATCCTGATGACACAGAGATTAAACTTCCTTATTTCAACGCTTTAGAAGGCTTTTTTCAAGCAGAAAGCACCAATATTTATTGCATCCAAATTCCTGAAAATAAAGGCATGAAACAGTTTTTAGGCATAAAATTTGATGCAATAAATTCAATTAAACTGACAAAAGAAGAGCGAAAAGAAACTCTGGAAATTCTTTTATTGTATTATGAACTTCACATTCAAGGATTTAAAAAGCCTAAGTCACTCCAGGTTTTAAACCAACTATTTAACTAACAATGCAATTAAAATACGTATTAATTTTACTAATTTTTTCAGCACATCTTACTTTTGGACAAGAAATTAAAATTATTGATTCAGAAACCAACGAACCCATTCCGGGAGTGGTTTATTATAACTATAACAAATCCAAAAATGGTGTTTCTGACTTGGACGGTAGAATAACTTTGGAAGACTTTTCCAACAATGAAACAATTCACTTTCAGCACACTTCTTTTGAGCCCATTACCCTTACAAAATCACAAATTCTGAAAAATAATGGTATCGTCCTGCTCAAACCCGGCTCGGGTCAACTCGATGAGATTGTCCTTTCTGTTACAAAATTCAGTCAAAGTAAAAATGAAATCACACATTCTGTTGTGAGTATTAGTGCTCAGGATGCACTATTTACCCAACCACAAACTACCGCAGACCTGCTTATCAATAGCGGTAAAATATTTGTACAAAAAAGTCAGCTCGGAGGCGGAAGCCCCATGATGAGAGGTTTTTCTACAAATCGTTTATTAATGACCGTTGACGGCGTGCGAATGAACACGGCTATTTTCAGGGGCGGAAACATTCAAAACATCCTTTCCATCGACCCGTTTGTCGTTGAAAATACCGAGGTGATTTTAGGCCCCGGCTCTGTGGTTTACGGAAGTGATGCCGTGGGTGGGGTGATGAATTTTTATACGCTTAAACCTAGATTTTCCTTCGAAGAGGGCATGTCGTTTTCCGGGAACGCCATTGCACGCTACGCAACTGCCAATGAAGAAAAAACAGGACACATCGATTTTAATTTCGGATTTAAAGAATGGGCGTTTTTAAGCAGTATTTCTTATAGCGACTTTGGAGATTTGAAAATGGGAAAACACGGCCCCGATGATTATTTGAGAAACTTTTTCATCCAAACCATCGACGGTGAAGACATTCAGTCTCCCAATGAAAACCCTTTAGTGCAGAAACCCACCGGCTATGACCAGCTAAGTCTTGCCCAGAAAGTGCGTTATATGCCCAATGAAGTCTGGGACTTTCAGTTAAATCTGCTTTATTCTGAAACATCAGACTATGCCCGTTATGATCGTTTGACAAGAGTTAGAAATGGGATCTTACGCGATGCCGAGTGGAATTATGGACCTCAGGTTTGGTTTTCGGGTAACCTTCAGCTTGAGCGAAAAAGCAGAAGTTTTTTTTATGATGATTCAAAATTTATCATCGCCTATCAACACTTTGAAGAAAGCCGTTTCAACCGAAGTGTAAATTCATCAAATCGCTTTCAAACAGAAGAACAAGTAGATGCACTTTCTGCCAATCTCGATTTTACAAAAAACATCAAATCTGTTGACCTCTTCTATGGATTGGAATATGTTCATAATAAAGTAAACTCTGAAGGGAGTGTTACAAACATTGAAACAAATCAGGAGGAAGAAACTGAAGCTCGGTACCCCGATGGATCCACTTGGAAATCCTATGCGGCCTATTCAAGTTTGCTCTGGAAAATTTCCCCAAAAACCTCCTTGCAATCGGGATTGCGTTACAGTCAGTTTCAAATTGATGCCACCTTTGACAACCGTTTTTATGATTTTCCATTTGAAGACTCACAAATCAATACCGGAAACCTCACAGGAAGCATCGGTCTTTCTTACCAGGCTAGTGAAATTCTGGGATTGCGCACCAATTTTTCAACGGCTTTCCGTGCGCCAAACATAGACGACATCGGTAAAATATTTGACTCAGAACCCGGAAGTGTGGTAGTATCCAACCCCGATTTAAAAGCTGAATATTCCTATAATGGCGAGGTGGGTGCCAACCTCAATTTTGATAATATCCTTAAAGTGGAAGTGGCTACTTTTTATACCAAACTCGATAATGCATTGGTGCGTCGTGACTTTAGCCTGAACGGCGAAACCGAAATCATCTATCAGGGCGAACTAAGCAATGTACAAGCCATTCAAAACGCTGCGGATGCCCGGGTGTACGGTTTTGAAGCTGCTATTCTAATCAACCTAAGTGAAAATTTGAGTCTGAATTCAAACTACACCATTGCAAAAGGCTATGAAGAGCTGGACAATGGCGTTAAAGCCCCACTGCGGCATGCACCTCCTCAATTTGGAAATACCCATCTGGTTTGGAAGAATAATCGTTTAAAAATGGATGTTTTTGCCCGTTACAGCGGACAAATAAGAGCCGAAAATCTGGCCCCTTCAGAAGCCAATAAGCCGGAGATTTACCCTGAAGATGAGAATGGAAACCTCTATTCACCCGGCTGGTACACACTCAATCTGGCAACCCAATATCAATTGACAGATGCATTGCGACTTTCGGCATCTCTTGAAAATATTACAGACCAGCGGTACCGCACCTATTCTTCAGGAATTGCTGCTCCGGGAAGGAATTTTATTGCAGCTGTGAAGTACACGTTTTAAACAAGGATATTTCCCCTAAATTGCTTATTTTCGCAACCTTAAATAAAAGCGCGACGCATGAGCAAAAAATTTCCTGAATATAAAGGCTTGGATTTGGCAAAAGTGGCCGATGAAGTATTGGATTTTTGGAAACAGGAGCAGATTTTTCAAAAGAGTATTTCCACTCGTGAAGGCAACGAACCATATATCTTTTTTGAGGGACCGCCTTCAGCAAACGGTTTGCCGGGTATTCACCACGTGATGGCCCGCGCCATCAAGGATATTTTTTGTCGTTACAAAACCCAAAAAGGATTTCAGGTGCAACGCAAAGCTGGTTGGGATACCCACGGATTGCCCATTGAATTGGGTGTTGAAAAAGAACTTGGGATCACCAAAGAAGATATCGGGAAGAAAATAAGCGTCGAAGACTACAACGCTGCATGTAAAAAAGCTGTGATGCGCTACACAGATGTGTGGAACGACCTAACTGAAAAAATGGGATACTGGGTCGATATGAGTGACCCTTACGTCACATACAAATCCAAATATATGGAAACCATATGGTGGCTGTTAAAAGAAATTTATAAGAAGGATTTACTCTATAAAGGATACACCATCCAACCCTATTCGCCAAAAGCAGGAACTGGTTTAAGTTCACATGAACTCAATCAACCGGGAACCTATCAAGATATAACTGATACCACGGTGGTGGCACAATTTAAAGCATTAAACAACACCTTGCCTAAGGCATTACAAGGGTTTGGAGATATTCATTTCCTCGCATGGACAACCACTCCCTGGACACTGCCAAGTAATACGGCATTGACTGTTGGTTCAAAAATTGATTATGTGTTGGTAAAAACATTTAATCAGTACACTTTTGAGCCGATTAATGTGGTGCTTGCAAAAGCATTGATTAACAAGCAATTTGATAAAAAATTTCAACTAGCAGAAACTGAAAGTGAACTTCAGAACTATAAAGCCGAAGATAAAAAAATACCTTTCTTTATTGCAGCCAATTGCAAAGGCAAAGATCTGGAAGGCATCCGTTATGAGCAATTGTTGCCTTATGCCTTGCCTCATAACAACCCTGAAAATGCTTTCCGTGTGATTTTGGGTGATTTTGTAACGACTGAAGACGGTACCGGTATCGTGCACACAGCACCCACTTTTGGTGCAGACGATGCCATGGTGGCGAAACAGGCAGTGCCTGAAGTACCGCCATTACTGGTAAAAGATGATAACGGTAACCTTGTTCCATTGGTGGATTTACAAGGAAAATTCCGTGCTGAAATGGGCGAATTTGCAGGTAAATATGTCAAGAATGAATATTATGACGACGGTGAAGCACCTGAAAAATCTGTGGATGTGGAGCTTGCCATCAAACTCAAGGAAGAAAACAAAGCCTTCAAGGTGGAGAAATATGTGCACAGTTACCCCAATTGCTGGCGTACAGACAAGCCCATATTATACTATCCATTAGACTCCTGGTTCATAAAAGTCACTGACTTTAAAGACCGTATGCATGAGTTGAACCTGGGCATCAACTGGAAGCCAAAAGCAACCGGTGAAGGCCGTTTTGGAAACTGGCTGGCCAATGCAAACGATTGGAACCTTTCGCGTTCTCGCTATTGGGGAATCCCTCTTCCGATCTGGCGTACAGAAGATGGCAAGGAAGAAAAAATTATCGGTTCTGTAGAAGAACTAAAAGCAGAAATGCAAAAAGCAGTTAGTGCCGGTTTAATGACCAAAGATGTTTTTGCTAACTTTAAAGTGGGTGATCTATCTGACGAAAATTATGAAACGGTTGACCTTCACAAGAACATTGTGGACCAAATTGTATTAATTTCCGAAAGTGGAAAACCTATGAAACGTGAAAGTGACCTGATTGATGTATGGTTTGACAGCGGAAGTATGCCTTATGCCCAATGGCATTACCCTTTTGAAAACAAAGAAAAAGTAGAAAACACCTGGAGAAAAGCCGACTTTATTGCAGAAGGCGTTGACCAGACACGTGGTTGGTTTTACACCCTGCATGCCATCGCCACGATGATTTTTGACGATGTAGCCTATAAAAATGTGGTTTCAAACGGACTAGTTTTAGATAAAAATGGTCAAAAAATGTCCAAGCGATTGGGCAATGCCGTTGATCCTTTCGAAACCATAGGGACTTTTGGTCCCGATGCAACCCGATGGTATATGATAAGCAATGCCAATCCCTGGGACAACCTTAAATTTGACATAGAAGGTATTGCTGAGGTCCGCCGCAAGTTTTTCGGAACACTTTACAATACCTATAGTTTTTTCAGCCTGTATGCCAATCTCGATGATTTTGATTATTCAGAGGCTGATATTCCATTAAAGAAAAGACCTGAAATTGATCGCTGGATACTTTCTGAACTGCATACTTTGATTGAAAAAGTGGACGGGTATTACAACGATTATGAGCCCACCAAAGCCACAAGAGCTATATCAGATTTTGTTCAGGAAAACCTGAGTAACTGGTTTGTTCGTCTGAGCAGACGACGTTACTGGAAAGGGGAGTATGGAACTGATAAGATTTCTGCATACCAGACACTTTACACTTGCTTAATAAATGTGGCACAGTTGAGTGCGCCCGTGGCACCGTTTTTTATGGACAGGTTGTATAAAGATTTGACAAGTTCGGTAGTGAAAGAGGGGCAGCATTCTGTACACCTTTCAGACTTCCCTACTTTTGATGCTTCCTTTATTGACAAAGGATTAGAGAGCAAAATGCAAAAAGCGCAAACCATTTCTTCATTGGTTTTATCCTTACGCCAAAAGGAAAAAATAAAAGTGAGACAGCCGCTTCAAAAAATTATGATTCCGGTGTTGAATGATACTGAAAAAGAAGAAATTTTGGCTGTAGCCGAATTGATTAAATCTGAAGTTAATGTGAAGGAAATCGACCTGATTGATGAGGGTTCGGGCATATTAATAAAACAAATTAAACCTAATTTTAAAGTGTTGGGACCTCGCTTTGGAAAAGACATGAAAGCCGTTGCCAATACCATAAATCAGTTTGATCAAAACCAAATAAAAAAAATCGAACAGGATGGTGAAATTTCAGTAGAAATTAACGGAAAAAGTGTTATTTTGCAGCACCAAGATGTAGAAATAAGTTCTCAGGATATTGAAGGATGGTTGGTAGCTGGCAGTGGAAATTTAACCGTTGCACTTGATATTACAATCACTGAAGAGTTGCGTGATGAAGGTATTGCCCGAGAACTGGTAAACCGAATTCAAAATTTGAGAAAAGATTCTGGATTTGAGGTCACTGATAAAATTGAAATTATAATTGAAAATAACGACTTAATTGGTAACGCTATTAACAATAATGCGACTTACATCAAGACAGAAACATTAGCCACGACCCTTGAAGTAGCAGAAAAAGTTGAAAACGGACTGGACATTCAATTTGATGATGTTAAAACCAAACTGGTCATAAAAAAAATATAAGAACATGAGCGAAGACACAAAAACAAGGTACAATGATGCTGAACTAGAAGAGTTCAAATCCCTAATTTTAGAAAAAATACAAAAGGCACAAGAACAACTGGAGTTGATTAAAAGTGCTTATATGAATGATGGTGATAATGGTACAGATGACACGTCACCCACTTTCAAAGCCTTTGAAGAAGGGAGTTCTGTGATGTCAAAAGAGGCCAACTCTCAATTGGCCATTAGACAGGAAAAGTTTATCAGAGATTTGAAAAATGCCTTGATTCGCATAGAAAACAAAACATATGGAATTTGCCGTGTGACTCAAAAACTTATTAGTAAAGAGCGACTGAAACTTGTACCTCACGCAACATTGAGCATTGAGGCAAAAAATATGCAGATGTAAAATTGAAAAACGCTCATTTTCTGAGCGTTTTTCATTACACTTTTAATCTCATCAAAATGACCCTAAAGCAAGCCGGACTCCTTATTTTTATCATATTACTGATTGATCAGGTTTCAAAAATCTATATCAAAACCCATTTTATGCTGGGTGATGAAATTAGAGTTTTTGAGTGGTTTCGCATTCTTTTTATTGAAAATGAAGGCATGGCTTGGGGTGCTCAAATCCCCGGGGAGTATGGTAAACTGGCTCTCACTTTGTTTCGTTTAGTAGCTATTGTTTTCATTGGTTACTGGCTTTGGGATTCTGTAAGAAAAAAGATGTCACGTGTTCTTATTGTTGGAATTTCATTCATTTTTGCCGGAGCTATGGGAAATATAATTGATTCGGTTTTTTATGGAGTTGTTTTTGACGACAGCTTTAGAAAAGTAGCGACTCTTTTTCCTGAAGGCGGCGGGTATGGTACCCTATTTCACGGTAAAGTAGTTGATATGTTATACTTTCCTCTATACAAAGGCTATTTGCCAGAATGGCTTCCTGTTTGGGGTGGGGATTACTTCACTTTCTTTGATCCTGTTTTTAATGTGGCAGATGTTGCCATCAGTACAGGTGTGGGTCTTTTGATTGTCTTCAATAAAAAAGCCTTTCCAAAAGAAACAAAAGTTGAAAAAGAAAAACAAACAAATTCCGAAGCTAATTCAGAGGAGCGAGATAGCTAAAGGGTTCCGAAGGAATATTTCTTAACACAGCATAGATAATTGCAATCCCAAAATAAATAACAATAAATTTATTGCTGTAAAACAGCTTTACCCTGTGTTTAGTGCCAAAAGCAAAATTTAGATATTCCACAATTAAAGCATAAATAAGCAAAGGAATAGTCAATACCAACAAAGGGTTGTACCTAAAAGCCATAAAAAATTCAAAATGCATCAAATGATGAATCGCCCTTTGAGAGCCACAACCGGCACAATAAAGGTCTGTGGTATATTTTAATGGACAAGGAAGAAAAAAAGAATGATAAGTGGGGTTAAAGGAATGGTACATAAAAAGTAACCCTCCCAATATGACTATTGGAAGGGCCGCTTTGAAGATTTTTTTAGAGTCCCATAAATGCTCCACCTACTCCAAAAATAACAATGATTAATACATACAATACAATTCCAATGAGTGCAATAGCTGCTCCCCAAATTGAATATTTTTTTGCATCATCTGCCGCTTTTTGAGCTCCTTCAAAATTGCCCTGAGCCCAAAGTGTGTTTACATTTGAAGATTTGATAATGGCAACAATGCCAAGGGGTAAACAGCATAAAACAGTACATTAGATTGCCCAAACTAAATTATTGTCCGGTGGGGTTGTTGGTTGGTTTTCCATGATTTTTTATTGTTTAGTTGTAAAGCACTAATATAAACATTTTTCTAAAAGGTATAGACCTCGTTGGGTGAAACACAAAAATCTAAAGGAATATCTTTAGCAGAGGTTGCTATCACGGTTTCTTCGGGGATAAAAAATGAAAGGCCAATTTTAATCGTATTTTTATTGCAAAGCGACAAGAATTTATCATAATATCCTTTTCCATAGCCCACACGGTTTCCGAGTTTGTCATAAGCCAATAAAGGAACAAAAACCACCTCAATTTTTTCTTCAGGAAACGGAATTCCATCCTCCGGCTCAGGGATTCCCCAGTTGTTTATTTTAATTTTTGTACTGTCTGTAAGTAAATAATGAGAAAGTGTCTCTGTTTTCAGGTTTGTTTTAGGGACAATGCAATTTTTGTCTTTTCCTTGAAGGATATGAAGCAAATACTCTGTATTGATTTCCTTTTTGCCTGTTATACTTAAAAACAAGTGGAAATTGGTATAGTGCCAAATGGGGAGTTGAAGACATTTATTGGCAATGTCAAGGCTAAAAGATTCTACTTCACTTTCAGATAGAGCACTTCTTTTTTGAATAAAAAGTTTTCGCAGTAGCGTTTTTTCCATAGTTAAGAAGTTAAGAGACTGCTGTCGAAATATGAAAAATAGCATCACCCTGATGCACTATTGGCGATTCATTGACATTGATGATATAACCATTATTGGGAGCTTTGACGCGCACTTTCATTTCGCCGTAAGGATCTGTTATTGAGGCCAAAACATCTCCTTTTTCTACAAATTTGTTGATGGAAACTTTAGTATGAAGCAAGCCACTTTTATGAGCTCTTATCCAGGTACTTTTTTCAATAATAACAGAATCTGAAGGTTTTTTTGAACTTTGAAATTTTGGGTTTAGCATTTCGAGGTGATCTAAAATTCTCAAAACACCGTGTACCCCAAATTCTATAATGTCTCTATCACTACTTAGGGATTTACCCCCTTCAAAAAGTAAGGATGGGATTCCCATTTTGAGGCAGGTTTGACGATAAGATTTATCGAGAATTTTTGACATAACCACAAAAGGAGCATTGAAAACTTTGGCATATTTCAAAGCAACATAGTCGTTAGGACTCACTCTTATTTGAGCGGCATTAAAACGACTCGCTCCGCCGGTGTGAAAATCGAGACAATAGTCTGCATGAGGTAAAATTTCTGTGGTAAAATGGTGAGCTACCCTGCTGGCCAAGGAGCCTTTTTTTGTTCCCGGAAAAACACGATTTAAATCGTGCCCATCTGGAAATTGCCTGCTCATAGATAAAAATCCAAAAACATTCAGAATAGGAATACAGATAATGGTTCCTTTTTTGGGCCGGTTGATTTTTTTTGCGATGAGTTGCCTTACAATTTCAACGCCATTTATTTCGTCACCATGAATTCCGGCGGTTATTAAAACCGTGGGGCCCGGTTTTGTTGCTCTGTTGATGATGATGGGGATTTCAACATTGGTCGCTGTATAAAGCTTTGCGATGTTGAATTGAATTGTTTTGCTTTCGCCTAAACCAATATGTACGCCTAAAATTTCCAAATGAGATTATTTTATATGCTTCGTTCAATATATCTAATGATACTTTTTGCAATGTCTTTTCCTGTGGCGGCTTCAATTCCTTCAAGCCCCGGGGAAGAATTTACCTCCAGAATTAAAGGTCCTCGCGCAGATTGCAGCATATCTACACCCGCCACACCCAATCCCATCACCCGGGCTGCTTTGATGGCAGCATTTTCTTCCTCATCTGTGAGTTCAATAATACTTGCTGAACCGCCTCTATGTAAATTTGAGCGAAATTCACCTTCCTTTCCCTGGCGTTTCATAGCTCCCACAACCTGACCGTCAACAATAAAAGCTCTAATATCTGCACCACCTGCTTCTTTTATAAATTCCTGAACAATCACCCGTGCCTGAAGACCGTTAAAGGCTTCTAGTACAGATTCTGCAGCATTGTTTGTTTCAGCCAATACGACGCCAAGCCCTTGTGTACCCTCGAGTAATTTGATGATTAATGGAGCGCCGCCCACGTGTTTGATTACATCTTCTGTATTTCTTGAGTAATTTGTGAAAACGGTTTTTGGAAGTCCTAAACCTGCTCTGGAGAGCACCTGTAAACTCCTTAGTTTGTCACGAGATCTTACCAGTGCCTGAGACTCGGTTGTTGTAAAAACGCGCATCATTTCAAACTGTCTCACAACTGCTGTACCATAAAACGTTACAGAAGCTCCAATTCTGGGTATGATTGCATCGGTGTCTTTGATGAGATGTCCTTTGTAATAAATGCAGGGGTTCTTTTTTTCTATTACAATATCACACTTTGCATGGTCAATAACCTCAACGTGATGGTGTCTTTTTTTGGCAGCTTCAACCAATCTTTTAGTCGAATATAAATTGGGATTTGCTGAAAGGATTTTGATATTCATTTTTGTGTTTGTTGTTTGTAAGAAAGATTGGTTAGACCGGTATCTACAATATATTTTTTATTTAAAAATTTTCTTCCTAGTAGTACTGGAAATTTCATTTCTTCACGATCTGAAAGCGTGAGCTGTATGATTTGTTGTTCACCAAAAAGAATCAGAGTTGTTTGAATCATATACCGATTTTGAACAATGCCGTTACTGCTTTTCACTTTTTTTATTTGGTATTCTTTAAAATTAAATTCTTTGCCATCATAGCCGGGGTGTTCTTTATCAAGAAAATTGCACTTCAGAACACCAGCATCTTCAATAACATTTTGACAATGAATTGATGAAGTATAAGCGCCTGTGTCAATTTTAACAGCAATATCATAGAGTCCCAATTCAGGAAAGTCGGCTTTGTCTATTCTTCCAATGGTTCTTTTCAATGAGGGTTTATTTTTTGGCGAAATATACTAATAATCTCGTTTTAAGATACAAAAAAAGGCTGCCATTTGGGCAACCTTTTGATTGTTTCTTTTCTTTGATCATTAAAGACCAAAGTTGACACCCAATCCAAAGACTTCTCTAATTTGGAATCCTTGTACGGCATTATCGTCATAAATGGCCTGGAATATTAGATTAGCGGAAAGGAATTTGTTAATCTTCATATTAAGGTTCATTGTGTAGTCGACATCAACATTTTGAGGGTCTTCCAGATAGTTTGAATAGAGATTAAGCAAATTTTCCATTGAGACATTTTCAATTAGGTCAAATTTAGCATAAGCAGATACTGATGCTCCAAATTCAAATCGTAAGGTCTCATTTGCTTCCACACCAAAGTATGGGTTTTCATTAAACGCGGCAATAGCAAGTGGGTCGTTACCCACATCTGTAAAACGGCTGTTAACAAAAATTAATCGTGATGTAGCAGGAGCAATGTTTACTTTTAAATTGTCTGATTTTTTCCAGGTCATACCGGGACCAAATTGTAAATAAGCTGGAGACATAAATCGAGTTGTTTCAATACGTGTAATGGGGTTTACATCTTCATTAAATTCAAATCCTTTGTCAAATTGTGTTCTAAAATTTGCAAAAAATGAGTAAGACCAGAGGCTGCCCTCTTTTATTTGGTAACCCACAATGGAGTTTATTTCAAGCCTGTCATTTGTTTTTCTTTCAAATTCATCGCCTTTGATTTTTGTTAAGCCATAGTCGCCCATAAAACGGTTGTCCCAACTGATTCGGTCTTTTTTATAATTTGCATCATATACCAGGTTAATGTTACCGGCTATATTTGAAGTGCCTCCACCGGTCCATTCTGCATTAAAGGCAGTTTGATTAAGTAAAAATGAAAAGGTACCGGATCTGGACCAGCCTTCTTTTGGAGCCTGTTCTTCATCTTGGGAAAACATCACAGCGGTCATTAAAAATGATAAAACTAGTAGAATTGATTTTTTCATAATAGGGTTTTTAAAAAAAATTGGTCGCAAAATTACTATTATTTTGAACCAAATCTTAAAAAAAGTCACTTTTTCTGTTTGTAAAGGGGTACACTAGAGCAAGCCTCTCCATAAAACAGGCTTTTTACAATGGGTTGAAGTTTTTGAAGTAATAATATGTAAGCATTATCTGGCACGGGCTTGTTTGAACAGCCTTTGATAATAACGGGAAGGTTTGTGTATTCAGAAAAGTCTGCTTTTTGAAGGGTTTCGGCAAACAAAATAGTTTCAAGGTCTGTTAAATTTCCTACGACTATTTTCCGGGAAAAAGGACTTAAATAACTTGCAATCAGCAAATAAGCCCATCCGGGAATAATAGCATCAGAGCTGCACGTGAGGGCAACATATTGATTTTTGTATTGACTCCAGTCGTGATTTTTTGCGCTTTCGCGAAAATCTTTTTCTTTCAATACAATTCCCTGAAATAACCAAGATGAGATATCAAAAACAACCCGTTCACCATCTTGATAGAAATCTTCTAGGTTAAGGGTTTTTAGTTTACTGTTGGCAACTTTGTTGATGATTTCTTCCATAAAACAGGATGTTTTAAAGCATTCCCAGTTCTAGTTTTGCCTCTTCACTCATTAGTTCCTGAGACCAGGGTGGGTCAAAAGTGAGTTCTACTTCGGCATCTTTGACCATTTTTAGTGAAGCTACTTTGTCTTTCACTTCTTGTGGCATACTTTCAGCAACGGGACAGTTGGGTGTTGTGAGTGTCATGATGATTTTCACTTCATAATCTTCATTTACAAACACATCATAAATGAGCCCCAGCTCATAGATATCAACCGGAATTTCAGGGTCATATATGGTCTTTAAAACTTTAACGATTTTTTCACCAAGTTCTGCGGTATTTATTTTTTCTTCTGTTTCCATACTATTTTAATTTAATTGTGACTGATAAGCAAGTGCATACATTTTTAGTTGCTTAATCATAGACACGAGTCCGTTTGCTCTGGTGGGTGACAGATGTTCTTTTAGTCCTATTTCATCAATAAAATCAGTGTCTGCTTTTAAAATATCTTCTGGTGTTTGATTTGAAAAAACTCGTAGTAAAAGGGCAACAATTCCTTTGGTAATAATGGCATCGCTGTCTGCGGTAAATAAAACTTTTCCATCTTTAAACTCAGGATATACCCAGACTTTAGATTGACAACCTTTGATAAGGTAGTCTTCTTTTTTATTTGTTTCATCAATAAGCGGCAATGATTTCCCTAGAGAAATCATATGCTCATAGCGTTGCATCCAGTCATCAAAAAATGCAAACTCTTCAATAATTTCTTCTTGTATGTCTTTAATTTTCATTGATACAAAGTTTTACGGTTTAATTCTGCATTAAAACGTAATTTAGTTTTCACTAGTTTCCCTCACTTTTGTAGCGGTGAGTAACAGGCTTCTGTCATTTTTGGAATATAATTTTAGAACACCATTTTCAATTGTGTAAGAACCTGTCGCCTCAAGGGCTTCGCCAATTTCTTTTTCTGCATCCATTTTACCTTCACAGAACATTTTTGTGCTTGCCAAGGGGCCAAAATTCAAAGCATACAAATCAATGGTGTAAGTGCCAAATAGATTGTTACACTCAGTCGTAGCATTGACTGATTTATTGAGAGCGTCAAATGACAATACAAGTCCTTTTTGTGTATAGCTTTTTTCGTTTACTGTATTGATGGTATAGTTTCCATTTAATTGCACGTTGCTGGCGGTATTGATTACCTTTTGAGTTTCATCACAAGAGGTGGTTAAAAATAAGATTGAGCAAACTAAAATTGAAAAAATTGATTTCATAATTGGGTTGTTTTTATGTTAGCATTTGTTTTGCTTTTTTAATTGCTTCTACAAGAACATCAATTTCGTGAAATGTATTGTAAAAAGCAAATGAAGCTCTTACCGTTCCCGGTATATTGTAAAAATCCATAATGGGTTGTGCACAATGGTGACCCGTGCGCACAGCTATACCCAGTTTGTCAAGGATTGTGCCAATGTCATAAGGGTGTATATCTTCTATGTTAAATGAAATCACCGAAGTTTTATGTGCTGAAGTACCATATATTTTTAATCCTTCGATTTCCAGTAGTTTTTCTGTTGCATATTGCAGCAGTTGGATCTCATATTTTTCAATGGCATCAAACCCAATTCCATTTAAATAATCGAGTGCGACACCAAAAGCAATTCCATCTGCAATATTGGGTGTTCCTGCTTCAAATTTATGAGGAAGTTCTGCATAAGTTGTTTTTTCAAAAGTGACCTCCTTAATCATTTCACCGCCTCCTTGATAGGGGGGTAATTTAGCAAGCCAGGCTTCTTTTCCATACAAAATTCCCACCCCGGTTGGGCCACACATTTTGTGGGCAGAACAGGTATAGAAGTCCGCATTGAGCGTTTGTAAATCAGGTTTTATGTGTGCACAAGCCTGTGCGCCGTCTATTAAAACAGCCGCACCCACTTTGTGTGCTTTTTCAATAATTTCTTCAATGGGATTTATGGTTCCCAAAGCGTTTGAGATATGATTGACAAAAACAAGCTTTGTTTTGTTT
The DNA here is from genome assembly GCA_963977065.1 of uncultured Flavobacteriaceae bacterium. Taxonomy (GTDB): domain Bacteria; phylum Bacteroidota; class Bacteroidia; order Flavobacteriales; family Flavobacteriaceae; genus Planktosalinus. Next base: position 377,835 of record CAXBNF010000001.1, read on the forward strand.
GATAAGAGGTTAATATATTCAACGAGCTCAAGTTCCCCTTCATCATTCATTGGAAGCACTTTAAGCACAGCACCGGTTTCTTCACAAAGCATTTGCCAGGGGACGATGTTTGAATGGTGTTCCAATGCAGAAACGATAAGTTCATCTCCTTTCTGTAAAATAGATCTGAAACCTGAGGCAACGATATTAATGGCATGCGTGGTTCCGGAAGTGAAAATCACTTCTCTCGTTTTTTTTATATTAAAATGAGCTCTTATTTTCTCTCTTGCCTGTTCATAAGCATCGGTGGCTTCCTGAGAAAGACTGTGAACTCCACGGTGTATGTTCGCATTGTAATTTGAATAGTAATCAACTAAAGCATCAATAACCACTTGTGGTTTTTGGGAGGTGGCTGCATTGTCAAGATATACCAAAGGATAACCATTAACTTTTCTGGAAAGAATTGGAAAATCTTTTCTGATTTTTTCTACATCAAATGCAATGCTCTTACTATTCGTATTCATAATAGTTTATTTGGATATTTGGAAAAGAACATTATTACAAGTTGAAACCTAAGTTCACCCCAATTTTCTTTGCGATGAGTTTGGTGATGCGTGCTTTTAATTCCGGTATTTTTACGCTTTCCAAAACATTGCTTGCAAAGGCATACATCAATAATGCTTGAGCTTCTTTTTTCCTGATTCCTCTTGTCTGAAGGTAAAACATAGCCTCTTCATCCAGCTGACCAATGGTGCAACCGTGTGAACATTTTACATCGTCTGCAAAAATCTCCAATTGAGGTTTTGAATTGATGGTAGCTTTGTCATCAATGAGTATGTTATTGTTTTGTTGAAAAGCATCGGTTTTTTGAGCTTCTTTTTCAACAATGATTCTTCCGTTAAAGACTCCTGTTGAATTGCCTGCAAAAATACCTTTGTAGTCCTGATGACTTTCACAGTTGGGTTCTATGTGATTTACAAGTGTATTGTGGTCAACGTGTTGTTTGTCTTCAATAATCGTGATTCCCTTTAAAGTGGAGTTGACGTGTTCTCCTTTTTGGTAGAAATTCAAATTATTACGAATTAATTTTCCGCCAAAAGAAAAAGTGTGAACACTCACATTGCTGCCATCTTTTTGTGAAATGAAGGTATTGTCAATTAACGAAGCTCCATTATTGTCATTTTGAACTTTGTAAAAGTCAACCGAGCTGTTTTTTTCAGCAAATATTTCAGTAACTGAGTTTGTAAACACAGCGTTTCCGGTTAAGCTTTGGTGACGTTCAATAATCTGGACATGGGCGTTTTCTTCGGCTACAATTAAATTTCTGGGTTGTAATAAAAGTGCAGCTTCATTACCGGTGGCAAAGTTGATAATTTCGATGGGTTTTTCTACTTCCCGGTGTTTTGGGATGAAAATGTAAGCTCCTTCTTTCGCGAAAGCGGTGTTGAGTGATGTCAAACTATCGTCTTTTGCTATTTTATTGAAATAGTTTTCAACCACTGCTTTATACTTAGGCTTGCTTAGTGCTGAAGACATTAAACAAACATCGACTTTATCGTGGGTAGTTTCGGAAAGGAACGAGTTGTAAACCCCGTCTATAAACACAATTTTATAGGTATCAATTTCGTGTAAAAAGTATTTCTTAACTTCCTTGAATTCAACAGTGTTTTCCTTTTTCGGAAAAATACAATAGTCCTCTTTTAAAATGGAATTGAGCGAGGTGTATTTCCAAGCTTCTTCCTTTTTTGTTGGAAATCCTGAATTTTCAAAAGTCTTTATCGCTTTGTTGCGTAGCTCATGGATATGAGAATCTGCATCGATATAGTCTTCAAATGCAAGGTAAGAGGATACTAATTTATCTTTTAAACTCATTTTGTTTTTAGTTAATGGTTAAAAGTTAATGGTTTAATGGGTGAACTATAAACCACAAACATCAAACATTTAAACGGCCTTCGCTTCTTCTTTGATCCAGTCGTAGCCTCGCTCTTCTAGCTCGTATGCGAGTTCTTTTGTACCGGTTTTTACGATTTTACCGTCCATTAGAACGTGTACAAAATCGGGGACAATATGATCGAGAAGTCTTTGGTAATGTGTGATGACAACGATTGCGTTTTTCTCACTTTTCAATTTATTGACTCCGTTTGCCACGACTCTCAAAGCATCAATATCCAATCCGGAATCGGTTTCATCAAGGATGGCCAATTTTGGGTCTAGCATTGCCAATTGGAAAATTTCATTTCTCTTTTTTTCACCACCAGAGAAACCTTCGTTTAGGGAACGCGAAAGAAACTTTCTGTCCATTTCAAACATTTCGGCTTTTTCCCTGATCATTTTCAGCATTTCATTGGCAGGCATATCTTCGAGACCTTTTGCTTTACGGTTTTCGTTGATGGCTGTTTTGATGAAATTGGTTACTGAAACACCGGGTATTTCAACAGGATATTGAAAGGACAAAAAGATGCCTTTGTGAGCACGCTCCTCTGGAGCGAGTTCTGCGATATCTTCAGTTTCAAAGTATATATTACCTTGAGTAACATCAAATTCTTCTTTCCCTGCAATTACAGAGGCTAGGGTACTTTTTCCGGAACCATTGGGTCCCATGATTGCGTGTACCTCTCCGGCTTTAACCTCAAGGTTAATGCCTTTTAAAATATCGTTTTCTTCTACACCAGCGTGTAAATTTTTGATTTGTAACATTGTTTTTTTATTCTAGTTTTACATCGGGTTGAGAGGGTCTGTTGCTTACAGTTACAATTTCTTTAATTGTTACAATTTCTTCCCAACCTTCTTCATTTTCTTCTTTTTTGTTTATTATTCCTTTTACAACGACCGGCACCATATCAAAATCATCTATTTTGATTGGGTTTACTCGTTCTGCAAGCTCTTTTGCCATATCATCTATTTTTACTCCATAAATAAAATCGGTTCCTTTAAGGACGGCTGCATCATCAAGATAAATAAAATCTGCTTTAATTTCCTGAGCTTCTGCTGAAGACTCTTCATTATTTTTACAACTTGTAAAAGCAACAAATAAACTAAATACAATAAAAACTTTTTTCATTTGGTTTTATAATTAGGTGGTTTTTTATCCTACTGAGCCTTCGAGGCTTATTTCAAGTAATTTTTGAGCTTCCACAGCAAATTCCATCGGTAATTTATTGAGCACTTCTTTGCTAAAACCGTTTACTATTAAAGCGATGGCTTTCTCAGTATCTATACCACGTTGATTGCAGTAAAAGATCTGATCCTCACCTATTTTTGAGGTGGTTGCTTCGTGCTCGATTTTAGCGGTTTTATTTTTTGCTTCAATGTATGGAAAGGTGTGTGCACCACATTTATTTCCCATCAATAGGGAATCACATTGTGAAAAGTTGCGGGCGTTTTCTGCTCGTGGGCTTATTTGCACCAAACCTCTGTATGAGTTCTGGGATTGCCCTGCTGAAATACCCTTAGAGATAATGGTGCTTCGGGTGTTTTTCCCAAGGTGAATCATTTTGGTTCCGGTATCGGCTTGCTGAAAATTGTTGGTAACAGCAATGGAGTAAAACTCACCAATGGAGTTATCGCCTTTCAAAACACAACTTGGATATTTCCAGGTAACGGCACTACCGGTTTCTACTTGTGTCCAGGAGATTTTGGCATTTTTCTCGCAAAGGCCTCTTTTGGTCACAAAATTATAAACGCCCCCTTTACCTTCTTTGTTACCGGGATACCAGTTTTGAACGGTTGAGTATTTAATTTCAGCATTGTCTAAAGCTATGAGTTCTACCACTGCAGCGTGCAATTGGTTTTCATCACGTGAGGGTGCTGTACAACCTTCAAGATAACTCACATAACTGCCTTCATCTGCAATGACAAGGGTTCGTTCAAATTGTCCTGTGCCGGCTTGATTGATTCTGAAATAAGTCGAAAGCTCCATAGGGCATCTCACCCCTTTTGGAATATAGCAGAAAGAGCCGTCGCTAAATACAGCCGAATTCAATGCAGCATAAAAATTGTCACGTTGGGGTACAACAGTGCCTAAATATTTTTTTACCAGTTCTGGGTGCTCTTTAATCGCTTCTGAAATGGAACAGAAAATAATTCCTTTTTCTGCCAGTGTTTTTTTGAATGTTGTCGCAACAGAAACCGAGTCCATCACAATGTCAACTGCCACGCCGGCAAGTTTTTTTTGTTCGTCCAGAGAAATGCCAAGTCTTTTAAAAGTGTCCAGGAGTTCAGGATCCACTTCGTCTAAGCTGTCATATTTTGGTTTTGAGTTGGGTGCAGAGTAATAAGAAATCGCCTGGAAGTCGGGTTTTTGATAATGTACATTTGCCCACTTGGGTTCAACCATTTCTTTCCAGTACCTGAAAGATTCCAGGCGCCATTCAGTCATCCATTCTGGCTCTTCTTTCTTTTTGGAAATTGCTACTACTACTTCTTCATTAAGGCCCACAGGAAAGGTATCAGATTTTATATCTGTATAGAAACCATATTTGTATTCTTTGGTTTCGAGTTCTTTCTGTAAGTCGTCTTCTGTATATTTTGACATAATTTTTTTCCTTTTTAGCTTAAAGCGAAAAACTTTCTCCACACCCACAAGTGCGGTTAGCGTTTGGGTTGTTGAAAACAAATCCTTTTCCGTTCAGGCCACCGCTGTATTCCAACGTGGTGCCCACCAGATAAAGAAAACTTTTTTTATCAATGATGATTTTCACGGCATTGTCTTCAAAAATTTTGTCTTCATCTCGCGATGAATTGTCAAACTTCAATTCATAAGACAAGCCGGAGCAACCACCACTTTTTACGCCCACTCTCACAAAATCATTTGTGACATTAAAACCTTCCTCAGCCATAAGCTGTGAGATTTTGGTTTTTGCAGTATCGCTTACTTTAATCATCTTAAGTAGATTTGTTCTAAATAGAGATGCAAATATACAAATAATATAACGTCTTAGTGTGTTAGATATATTATAAAATTAGATGGGTCTATAGCGTTTATTAATAGTTTGGCAATGAGAGATTGGGAATGAAATTTAGTTTGGATTCTGAAAGTCAGGATTGTTAATAAACCCGGGATCTGAAAGCGATAGTAGAAATGCTTTTAGGTCTGCTTTATCTTCTTCAGAAAGTTGTACACCTCCTTGAGCAACGGCTTTCATGAGGGGGTCTATTGTTTCAGAAAACACCAGTCCTTCACTGTAGTGGTTGATTACTTCTTCGAGGGTTTCAAATCGGCCATCGTGCATATAGGGTGCAGTAAAGGCAAGATTTCTCAAAGAAGGAGCTTTAAATTTTCCATTGTCACGAGGATCTCCGGTGACATTTCCCAACCCCAAATCAGTGAATGATTCATCCAGCCCGTTATTGTGAAAGGTATTATCTGTCCAAAGTGGATTAAAGGGATTTCCATGGCAATGAAAACAATCTCCCAGTTCTTCAGACATAAACACATTGATACCATTGAGTTCCTGGGGTGTTAAAATATTTTCTCCTAAAAGGTGCCTGTCAAACCTGGAGTTTCCCGAAATAAGAGTGCGCAAAAACTGAGCAATCGCTTTAGTGACTAATACTGAATCAATGGTTGCTCCTTCAAATGCTTCTTTAAATAGCTGTGGGTAATCATCGTGATTTATTAAACTTGCTTCAGCTTGAGGCCAGGTATTGTTCATTTCGATGGGGTTTGTCACCGGTTCAAAGATTTGATCTTCAAGAGTGGGAGCGCTTCCATCCCAATTAAATTTTTGATTGAAGTTCCAAGCGAGATTTTGCAAAGGCATAGAGTTTCTAAGTCCTGCAATGCCTTCAACGCCCACACTAAATTGACGCGGGTCTGAAAAAGCATTTTGAGGGCGGTGGCAATCTGCACAAGCTTGTGTACCATTGCCGGATAGGATGGGGTCAAAAAACAGTTTTCTGCCTAAAGCAACACCTTCCTTGGTTTGTGGGTTTGATGCAGGGATGACGGGATCTGATAAATACTGTAAAAACAGTTGAAGAATCTCAAGAGGTTGAGGGTTTGCAACATACTTATCGTCATTTGTTTGACAGGAAACAATGATAATAAGTATACCAGCTAGTATGACTAACTTAAAGCGCATCAGGGGGTTGTTATTTCTCCTAAACTAAACACTGTCCCACTATTGTCATACATCATTTTTTGTGCAGTGTAGTTCATCATCAGCTCTGTATTTAATTCATTTAAATCCCAGGTGTGTGGATTTTTAAACCATTCAGCGACATTCATTTTGAACTCAATTGATTTGTTTTGATTTAGTGTAAAATTTGATGAAAGAAACACGGTTCTATAATTAGCTTCAAACATGTTTTGGCTCACACGTGCTGTTCCCATGTGATAATTAAAAGGTTGTGCTCCTTCAGGGGTTTCATAGGTGCCGTCCATTTGTAAAAAATGATAGCCTCCTCCCAAATTTTCAGGCCAATTCCAGGATACAGAATTTAAATCAGCATAAGCGCCAGAGACATTAAATTGCTCGTCAAGTCCAAAGGTAAAAGAAATAACTGTATAATTTCCTTCTGGGATATTTGCATTATAAGTGAAACTCAAACTTTCTTCATCTGACAAGTCAAACAGTTGATATCCTAGTAACTGAGTTGTTTCGCCATCTTCTTTGTAGAAGGTTATGTTGGAAATGATGTATCGCAGGCGGTCAAGTGAAACTTGATCTCCATTTGCATTAGTAAATGAGGTAGTGCCAAAATCTTCAAAAGTAAGGTTTTGGTCATCCCAGTTATGTGATAACTTAAATGTTAAGTCGAGGTTGTTTGATTTTTCATCATCACTGCTGCACGCACTTAGAAGGGAAATTATACCTAGAAGCATTAATACTTTTTTCATTTTGGATTATTTTAATTTTATTATGAGAACGTCTTTTGAGCCCTTATTATTGGGTACATCAAAATCATTGCTTTCTGTACTTCCGGCAAGAACAATATTTCCGGTTGAGGTCAATAGACTTGAGTTGCCAAAATCGAGTGCACTGCCGCCATAGTTTTTTTCAAAACTAATATTTCCGTTAGCATCGGTGATTACAATCCAAAAATCACTTTGTCCATAGTTAGCATTGACATCCTGATCATTGCTTCTTGATGTCCCGAAAACGATTAAATTTCCATCGGGTTTTTCAATGATATTTCTACCGGTGTCAAACTCTGAACCTCCATAAGATTTTTGCCAAAGCAAATCGCCGTTTTCATTAATTTTAATTAACCAAGCATCTGCATTCCCTTTTGGGTTTGAAACTTGCTGGTCTGAACTTCGGGTGTCACCCAAAATTAAATAATTGCCATCTTGAGTTTTGGTAATTGAATAGGCAATTTCAATTCCAGAACCTCCATAATTTTTTTGCCAAACTAAACTCCCTGAAGAATCGACTCTCACCACCCAATAATCATAACTCCCTCTTGGATTTGTAATGTCAAAGTCATCACTTTCAGAATTTCCAACTAATATGAAACCGCCATCTGACGTTTGAATAACATCATAAGCCCTGTCATTATTTAAGCCGCCAAAGTAGGCGTTCCATTGTTCTACACCGGAAGCGTTAGTTTTTATTCCCCAAAACTCTCCCACACCATGTCGATTTCCAGATTTGTTTTTGCTTTGTTGTTGTGCAGCCCTACCGTCAAAGTCCATATATCCCGCGAGAAAGTAACCTCCATCTGAAGTTTGAATAACAGCCTGACCTTGATCGATTCCACTAAATCCATAATTTTTTTCCCATTGCATGTTTCCGGAGGAGTCTAGTTTAAGTAGCCAAAAGTCATAAAAGCCGTTGTTTTGTGAAACATCACCATCATTGCTTCGAGTATAGCCTATAACAGCAAAGCCACCGTCATTAGTACTGATGATTCTTGTTGCACGATCATCGGCTGATCCTCCATAGGTTTTACTCCATTGGAGTTCGCCATTGGGGTCAGTTTTAAAAACCCAGAAATCTGCATCTGTACTAATTTTGTCTGAAATATCACCATCATTACTCAATGTGAAGCCCAAAATAGCATACCCGCCATCTGGAGTTTCAATGATTGAATTGGCATCGTCTTCAAGGGAACCACCAAAGGTTTTTGCCCATTCTATTTCACCAGTAAAGGCTGCTGGAGGAGTATCGTCTGTTGTAATTGAGTCATCATCACTTTTACAAGAAAACAATAGTATTAAAAAGGAAAATACAACAGTTTTTATAATGGTTTTTCGGGGCAAAAACATATTTATTTAACGATTAATTTTTTAGTGATAGTTGAATTTAGTACAACAAAATACATACCGGGATTTAGAGAGCTAATATCAATCGTCCTTTTAATTGTGTTGTTGTTTTCAATAGATAAAACCTGTTGTCCCAACGTATTGATAACTTGTATTTTTTCAATTGGAGTGTTTTGAGATTGAATAGTTAGATAGTGATTTGCAGGGTTTGGAAACAAGTTGAAACTTTCTTTTGAAAAAGACTCAGTCGATAAAAAGTTGGGATCTTTAACTAAAAAGAAGCCTCTATTTATATCACTAATTACAATATTACCACTAGCAAAGTAAGGATAAACACTCCAGGCTCCATCAAAACCCACATCGTTAGAGGAGGGATAAGTATCAAAAAAACCAGTTTCAACCATAGTTGGATTTTGAGTAGTATGATTGTCTAAATCTGAAACATCAATCACCCGCATTCCGGCAGTATAGTTAGCTAAGTAGAATTTATCACCTTTTACGTAACCGTTGTGGTCTATAGCAGCAGTGGGTCCGGTATAGTCAAAAGATTGAAAAGGATTGTCTAAGTCAGTGAAGTCAAAAACAATGGTTCTTGTGTTAAATCCAAAATTTAGCTCATCAATTTCATCTCCCAATAGAAAAAATCTTTGGTCTTCTGTAAACCATCCTTGGTGAGAGTAGGCTACATTAGTATAAGCAACAGAGCTGATAAGCTGTACATTACTTTTATTGGTCACATCAAGTATAACGATTTCATTTTCGTTACTGCCAATGTAAAGCTCTTTACCCACATGGTCTTGATCAGGACCTGTGTAAACTAAAACTTGAGCGTCATGAGTATAGTCAACTGCACTGTAACCTGACACAAAAGAGGGGTTTGTAGGATCTTGAATATTAACGATATAAGGGCCGCCATTAAATTGCTGGGTTCCAACTGCATAAGCATAGCCGTTTTCTTCATTGATTACTATGTTATGTGCTCTGCCAAATCCATCAAAATGGGCATCATGATTAAATATCTCTGGAGGATTACTAACATTGCGTAACCTTGTTAAATCAAAAACCTGCATGCCATGATTATCTGCTTCACTTACAATAAATACATGATTGTTGTAAACTTTGGCGTCTCTCCAGGTGCTGTTAAAAGTATGTGTGGGAAGTTTGCCTAAATAAACAGCGTTTACAGGATCAGAAATATCAATAAACGCAGTACTGTCTCCAAGACACATAATGGCATATTCTTTTCCTGTATCAGGGTCTGTCCAGCCCCAGGAATCATTACCGCGGTCTGCACCAAAAACATTTAAATCAAAATGGGCCTGTAGATCATATCCATCACAAGGATAAGGACCGGCAAAACCATTCACACACGGGGTTTGGGCAAAAATAAAGCCACAGCTTAAAAGTAGGAGGGGGAGTAATTTGATTTTCACGATTTAGATTTTTTTATTAATAAGTTTACAATACTACAATTTTTTCAAATGAAATAAGCTTATACTATTGTTAAAAATACTTTTACTAAAACCTTATTTTAACTAATGATAGCCTCTTCTTTTACTATTGTCTAAATAAACTGTAATTTTGCACTACAAATAGAAATTATGTCCAAAGAGAACTCAAAAACAAAGAAAGATATTGCAAGTCTGGGCGAATTTGGTCTTATCGATCATTTGACCAAAGACTTCAAGATCAAACATTCTTCTACAATCAAAGGCGTGGGTGATGATGCTGCTGTTTTGTATGAAAAAGACAACTACCAGGTAGTAACCACAGATTTGTTGATTGAAGGGGTGCATTTTGATTTGAGTTATATGCCATTGAAACATTTAGGGTATAAAGCAGTGGTTGTTAATCTCTCAGATGTATATGCCATGAATGCCGTGGCAAAACAGATTACTGTTTCTATTGCACTATCAAACAGATTTCCTCTGGAAGCAGTTGAAGAACTGTATGCCGGAATCAAAATGGCTGCAAAATTCTACAATGTTGACGTGGTGGGTGGAGATACGACTTCTTCAACCCGAGGATTAATTATAAGCATCACTGCATTAGGGGCTGTTGAAAAAGATGATTTGGTTTACCGAAGTGGCGCCAAAGAAAATGATTTACTGGTTGTGACCGGAGATTTGGGAGCGGCTTATTTGGGGCTTCAGGTTTTAGAAAGAGAAAAACAAGTATTTCAGGTGAACCCCAATAACCAACCCGATTTGACGCCCTACACTTATTTAGTAGAAAGACAGTTGAAACCGGAAGCTCGGAAGGATATCAAAGAACTTTTAAAAGCTCTTGAAGTAAAACCCACATCGATGATTGACATTAGTGACGGACTTTCCTCAGAAGTGATGCACCTTTGTAAAAATTCAAAAATGGGTTGTAATTTATTCGAAGATAAAATCCCGTTAGACCAGCAGGTGATTTCAACTTGTGAAGAATTTAATATAGATAGTACAACCATTGCATTAAATGGTGGCGAAGATTATGAATTGCTTTTTACAATCGCTACAGATGATTTTCCTAAAATCAAGGGGAATCCGCATTTGACCGTGATTGGACATATGACTTCAGCAAGTGAAGGAATGCATTTAATCACACGCGGCAATACAAAAATTCCATTAAAAGCAAGAGGATGGAATTCTTTTCAAGACACTTGAGAGTAACTGGCTCTTCGCATTTTTTTCTGAATAAAAGAAGATAGACAGGCATTAATGTCTTTCATTTTTGGAGTTAAAACTTCCAATGAGCCTTGTGCATTTTCTGTTACCTCGTGGCCGCAACAATTGCACCTGTATTCAGAAATGACATTATTGATTCGATTTGTTTCTTTGTAGTTGTGCCCAATCATTGAGCATACTATTGTTCCGAGTGATGAGGTTGCTTTGGGGGTAGCTTTTTGCATGAGCCGGAGTTTAGTTTGTTAGTTCATATAAAAGTAGTTAAATGAACGAAAAATCCGACAAAAAGTAAAATTATTCGATGAAATGCATTAATTTTAACATTTCATCTCTATTCTCAATAGTGCTCATATGGCCTCCATCCAAGGCGTAAAAGTTACATTTACAGTAGATGGCTAAGTTTTTTACCTCATCAAAAGGCATTATGGGGTCTTTTTTTCCAGCGATGATGATTTTTGGTTTTGAAAACTTTTTTAGTAATAAGGTTCTGTCTTTTCTTATTTTCATTCCTTCTAATGCTGCGATAATTCCTTGAACAGGCATTTCCATAGCTGTTTGTTTCATTTCTTGAATAGCTGTGACAAATTTCTCCCTATTTTCTTCAGCAAACAAGTTTGTGATTGCCATACTTAAAAAGGCTTCTTTGTGCTTTTTAACTAAAGCTACAGTTCGGTCTCGATTTATTTTTCTTTCCGGCGAGTCTTCTTTTGGAGTGGAGTTCAAAAGGATTATACCATTACAATTTTCTGGATACCTTTCGGCGAAAGCCAATGCAACATAACCTCCTAAAGAATGACCAATCAGAAAAGCACTCTCAATTTGCTCCTGTTCAAGTACTGTCTTGACTTGCTCTGCCAAAAGTTCCATGGTATGAATGTATCCCACAGATTCACTTTGGCCGTGACCTAATAAATCGATGGTGATGACGGTATTGTTTTTTTGTAATTTAGGAAGAAGAAAATCCCACATACTGCTATTTTCAAGAAATCCGTGGAGAAGAACCAAGGCACTACCTTTTCCTTGTTTGGTGTAGAATATATTGGACTCCTTAAAGTTTAAATGCATAGCAACATCCTGTTTAGCAAATTTTATTGGAATACGTAAATTAAGTTTAAGGAAAATCATTTAAAAGTAAACAACTCACCTCTAACAACTAACTACTATTTACTATTCATCAATTCCTCAATCTCTTCTGCCTCAATCGGAATGTTCCTCATTAAGTTAAAGGGTTCCCCTTTTTCCTGAACGACCACATCATCTTCCAGGCGAATTCCAAAACCTTCTGCGGGAATGTAGATGCCGGGTTCTACTGTGAAAACCATATTGGGTTGCATGGGTTCCCAAAGAATACCATAGTCGTGGGTGTTCAGACCAATGTGGTGTGAAGTACCGTGCATAAAGTATTTTTTATAAGCAGGCCAGTCGGGGTTTTCATTTTGAACGTCGGCTTTATCAAGAAGACCTAAACCTAGTAATTCTGAAGTCATGATTTTGCCCACCTCCACATGGTACTCCTTCCAGATGGTTCCGGGGACTAGTAATTTTGTAGCTTCATTTTTTACGCGATTTACAGCATTGTACACCTCTTTCTGACGCTTGGTAAACTTTCCCGAAACAGGAATCGTGCGACTCATATCGCTGCTGTAGTTGGCATATTCTGCACCCACATCCATCAGGATCAAATCGCCGGCTTTACACTCTTGATTGTTTTCTATATAATGTAAAACATTGGCATTGTTGCCACTTGCTATGATGGGGGTATAGGCAAATCCGCGGGAGCGGTTGTTAAGAAACTCGTGCATCAGCTCCGCTTCAATATTGTATTCCATCACGCCGGGTTTTACAAAATTGAGAATTCTACGGAAGCCTTTTTCAGTAATGTCACAGGCTTTTTGCATCAACTCGAGTTCGATGGGGTCTTTTACACTGCGCAACCGTTGCAGTATGGGATTGCTTTTTGCCCAGCGATGTGCAGGAAATTGTGCTTTGGTTTTTGCAATAAAACGGTCTTCCCGGGTTTGGGTTTCCACCGCCTGGCGGTAATGCTCGTTGGTGTTGTAATAAATTGTTTCTGCTTGCGTCATCAAGTCAAAAAACACCTTGTCAAACTCCTGAAGCCAATAAACTGTTTTAATACCAGCCACTTCAAACGCGCGGTCCTTGGTTAATTTTTCACCTTCCCAAACGGCAATGTGCTCATTGGTTTCCTTTAGGAAAAGCACTTCCCGGTTTTTTGGGTCCACTGCATCGGGGAACAGCAACAAAATACTTTCCTCCTGATCCACACCACTTAAATACAGGATGTCACGTGCCTGTTGAAAGGGCATGGTACTGTCTGCACTGATGGGATATATATCGTTTGAATTAAAAACGGCCAAGCTTTTAGGCGCCATTTGCGCCATAAAGTTTTTGCGGTTTTTGATGTACAGGGCGTTGTTGATTGTTTCGTATTTCATATCCATCCCCGCACTTGTTGCGGGGTCTCGTTTATGTAAGTTCCTAATTCAATTAAATCCTTCCGCTTAAAGCGGAAAAAACAAAGTTACACAAAGCCTTTGAATCGATAAAACAGTTATCAAGTAATCTTGAAAAATTAATTTTGAAACCACCACTCAAATATGTACTTTCATCAGCATAAAAATTTACCAATCATGAAAACCATTTTTTCTTCCCTTCTATTTGTATTGAGTGTTTCTTTTTCAATTGCACAACCGGCGGCAACGACTGCAGAGGCTTTGAAGCAATCGCTTCAGGAAACAGAAACACTGTCTAAAAATTCGCTGGTTAAAAACATCGCATTTACTAATATAGGCCCAACCGTAATGAGCGGCCGGGTAGTCGATCTGGATGTGAATCCTGACAACCCGATGGAGTTTTATGTGGCTTATGCCACTGGCGGACTTTGGTACACTAACAATAACGGCACCAGCTTTACACCGGTAATGGACAATGCTCCCACACAAAACTTGGGAGATATTGCCGTGGACTGGAAAAACGGAACCCTTTGGGCAGGTACCGGTGAGAACAACTCTTCACGCTCGTCTTATGCGGGGATTGGAATTTTGAAATCAACTGACAAAGGAGAGACATGGCAGCATATGGGTCTGGAAGACTCACATCATATTGGGCGTATAATCATTAACCCTAACAAACCTGATGAAGTACTGGTCGCCGTGATTGGACATTTGTATTCGCCCAACGAAATGCGTGGCATCTACAAAACCACAGACGGAGGAAAAACCTGGAACAAAACGCTTTTTATCAATGATGAAACCGGGGTGATTGATCTGGAAGCAGACCCTAATAATTTCAATATTCAATATGCCACTTCCTGGGAAAGAGACCGCAAAGCATGGCATTTTCAAGGGAATGGTGAAGGCTCATCCATTTACAAAAGTACCGATGCCGGAAACAGTTGGACAAAAGTTTCTGTGGAAGGCAGTGGTTTTCCCACCGGGAATGGTGTTGGGCGTATTGGGTTGGCGGTGTATGATGCCAACACGGTTTATGCTTTTCACGACAATCAGGATTTGAGACCCAAAGACAAAGAATCGCAAGCGGAAGGAATACTCACCAAAGAGGATTTTAAAACGATGACAGCTGCTCAGTTTTTGCAATTGGACAACAGCACGTTGAACCGTTTTTTACGTGAAAACAATTTTCAGGAGAAATACCGTGCTGAAAACGTCAAGCAAATGGTGAGCGGTGGTACCGTAAAACCTATCGATTTGGCTAAATATCTGGAAGATGCCAACGCTATGCTTTTTGATACACCCGTTATTGGCGCTGAGGTTTTTAAATCCACAGACGGAGGAAAAACCTGGAAGAAAACCCATAAAGATTATCTGGATGATATTTATTATTCATATGGTTATTATTTTGGTGAAATTCGCGTGGAGCGAAACAATCCCGATGCAATTTATATTTTTGGAGTCCCCATTTTAAAATCCAAAGACAGCGGAAAAACCTTTGAATCGATGGATGCCCCCAATGTGCATGTGGATCATCATGCTCTTTGGTTAAACCCAAAAAAACCCGGGCATCTCATCAACGGAAACGATGGTGGTGTCAACATTACTTTTGACGATGGCGAAAGCTGGCTTAAGGCAAATTCTACTCCCGTGATGCAGGTATATGCCCTGCAAGTGGACAACCAAAAACCTTATAATGTTTATGCCGGTTCGCAGGACAACGGAGTTTGGGTGGGGCCCAGTAATTATTCCTATTCCACACGCTGGCAAAATACCGGTGATTATCCTTATAAAGAAATAATGGGAGGCGACGGGATGTATATTGAAGTGGATGAGCGAAATCCCGATATTGTTTATACGGGTTTTCAATTTGGAAATTATTTCAGGCTTGACCGGGGAGCAAAAACAACCACTTACATCCAACCCAAACATGAGTTGGGAGAAGCGCCTTACCGATTTAACTGGCAAACGCCCATTTTGCTTTCCAAACACAATCAGGACATCCTGTATTATGGAGGAAACAAATTGATGCGTTCGATGAATCAAGGAACCGATTATACCGCCATTTCACCCGATTTAACTCAAGGCGGAAAAAAAGGGAATGTAGCTTATGGTACTTTGACTTCCATTGACGAGTCTCCATTTCAATTTGGCTTGCTCTATGCCGGAAGTGATGACGGCCTGCTGCACATCACTCACAATGGTGGCGGCAGTTGGGAAAATATTTCAACGACATTCCCTAAAGATTTGTGGGTGTCGCGGGTCATTGCTTCACAACACAAAAAGGAACGTGTGTATGTCACACTAAACGGCTACCGCTGGGATGATTTTAAACCTTATGTATTTGTAAGTGAGGACTATGGAAAAACCTGGCAAAATAGTAACGGCAATTTGCCATTGTCGCCGGTAAATGTGATTCGTGAAGACCCGGCCAATGAAAACATCCTTTACCTGGGAACCGATAATGGTGCTTATGTAACCTTCAATCGCGGTGAAAGTTGGGAGCAATTTTCGTCCAATTTGCCTCATGTGGCTGTACACGATTTACGCATACAGGCTGAAGCCAAAGATTTGGTTTTAGGGACTCACGGTCGCTCGATTTACAAGACAAACATCGCGATGCTTCAGGAAATGAGCCCTGATAAACTGAATGAGAATTTATTTGTTTTTGAGGTGGACAAGGTGCGTCATTCTTCTCGTTGGGGAACTAGCTGGAGCAGTTGGCGTGAGCCCTTTGCGCCTTCAACGGCCATTCGACTTTATGCCGGTGCTTCCGGAACAGCAACTGTAAATATCAAAACAGCAAAAGGAGCTACTGTTTATAGTAATACCCTAAATGTGGATAAAGGTTTTCATACTTACGATTATGATTTAACCCTCACCGAAAACGGAAGAAAAGCCTATTTAAAAGAAAATAAAGAGGCGAAAGTCGAAGAAAAACAAAATGGGAACTATTATTTACCACAAGGCACTTATACTGTGGAGGTCACTTTGAATGGGGTGAAGAAAAACCGGGAGTTGGTAGTTGAATAATTGTGGTGTTTTTAAATTGCTATGTTGGTTGCGCTCAAAGTCGGGTAATCAAAGATTCAACGGAGTTATACTTTGCTCAGCGGTGTCAAGCATTATAAAGCAGCTAAATAAACTGAATTTTAAACTTTAAATACTATGAATAAATCACTTTTTTTACCTGTTTTATTAGCAATGATATTTTTTACCTCAATTTCATTTGCTCAAAACAAAAACGACCTCGAATTTGGTTTTTTTGCCGGAGTAAGTTTAGCTTCAGTTGTAGTTGAAGAAGAATCAAGTGATTTAAAATCAAAAATCGCCTTAAATGCCGGATTTTTCTCAGAATATTTTTTCTCTGAAAAATGGAGTTTAAAATCCAAAATATATTACGATCAGAGAGGTTTTGATAATGCGCAAATAGAAACAATTTTTACCGGAACAGGCTATTTAATTGAAAGAGGGAGTTATACCTTTCATAACGTAACCATACCGGTATTGGCAAATTTTAACTTTGGAAATAATGAGCGTTTTTATTTGAATTTAGGTCCTTTTGCAAGTTATGTTTTTTCTGTGGAAAAATCTGTAGGAGGGACCGAATCTACAGATGATTTTAATTCTTTTGATTTTGGTCTTGAGGGCGGAATTGGATTTAAGTTTTCTTTTTCCAATAAAAATGAAAAATCATTTTTTCTGGAGTATACCGGTCAAAAGGGATTTTTAGATTTAGATAACAATGAATTCGGAACTATCAAAAACATTCAGCATAGCTTGAATTTCGGATTTAAATTTTAATAATTCACTATTTACTATTGAATTTGATATGTAAACCCCCTACCGCGCGATTGCATCGCGTGTGCCACTCTTGGCTGCTCACATACAATTTTGAAAAGTTCAAAAATACTGTTAGATAATGTTTTAGATTTTCAGTATTTTGGTTGAGGGAATAGCACTTTTAATGAAGAGCAGGAAACCACACGATGCAATCGTGCGGTAGCGCGGTTAGCATCTCCTGATGCTACCCCTGCTTTTTATAACCATTCTAAATAGCCAACTTTATCTCTTCGTTAACTTGTAGATAAACAATGTGCATCGTATTTTTGTGTACCTTTTTGTAAACAAATATCCATATGAGCGGTTTTCTTACTTCATCCATTGCCAGAAAAGTAGCAATGGCACTTTCAGGCCTGTTTTTGGTCATCTTTCTTGCACAGCATTTCTTTATCAATTTCACCTCTGTTTTTAGCGCAGAAACTTTCAATGAGATCTCTCACTTTATGGGAGTAAATCCTGTGGTGCAGTATGTGGCTCAACCCATTTTGATTTTTGGGGTCTTGTTTCACTTTATTATGGGCTTTGTACTTGAGATCCAAAACAGAAATGCCCGAAACATTTCCTATGCCAAATACAACGGCAGTGCCAATTCCTCTTGGATGTCCCGCAATATGATTTACAGCGGTGGGTTTATCTTGATTTTTTTGGTGATTCATTTCATTGATTTCTGGGTGCCCGAGATGAACATCAAGTATATACAAGGCGACATGAGCGGTCTCGATGCTGCCGGAAATTACCGTTATTATGACCACGTGGTGCATTCCTTTGAACCTTTGTGGAGAACGGCCCTGTATATTGTTGGATTTATTTTCCTGGCACTTCACCTGTTGCACGGTTTTCAATCGTCTTTTCAGTCGGTTGGGTTTAACAATAAATATTCAAAAGCATTAAAAGGTTTTACAACCGCTTATGCCATTATCATCCCGCTTGGATTTATTATCATCGCGTTGTATCACCACTTAAATCAGTAATCGTCTATGGCAACTTTAGATTCAAAAACACCTGAAGGTCACATTTCTCAAAAATGGACCAATCATAAAAATAAAATCAACCTGGTCAATCCGGCCAACAAGCGAAACATTGACGTGATTGTAGTGGGTACCGGTCTTGCCGGAGGATCTGCTGCAGCGACTTTGGCTGAGTTGGGCTATAACGTAAAAGCGTTTTGCTTTCAGGATTCACCGCGTCGTGCACATTCTATTGCTGCTCAAGGCGGAATCAATGCCGCAAAAAATTACCAGGGCGATGGGGATTCTACACACCGTCTTTTCTATGATACTGTAAAAGGGGGTGACTACCGTTCACGCGAATCCAATGTTTATCGCCTGGCTGAAGTTTCAGCAAATATCATTGACCAATGTGTGGCGCAAGGTGTGCCCTTTGCACGTGAATATGGCGGCTTGCTGGACAACCGCTCGTTTGGTGGGGTACTGGTTTCCAGAACGTTTTACGCCAAAGGGCAAACGGGACAGCAACTATTGCTTGGAGCCTATTCAGCGATGAACCGCCAGATTGGTCGTGGAAAAATAAAAATGTACAACCGTCACGAAATGCTTGATTTAGTAATCGTTGACGGAAAAGCCAGAGGCATCATTGCCAGAAACCTGGTTACCGGAGCTATTGAAAGACATTCAGCCCACGCGGTAGTGCTTGGAACCGGAGGTTACGGAAACGTATTTTTCCTTTCAACAAACGCCATGGGAAGCAATGTAACAGCAGCCTGGAAAATTCACAAGAAAGGGGCTTATTTTGCCAATCCGTGTTATACACAAATTCACCCTACCTGTATTCCCGTTTCAGGAGACCATCAGTCAAAGCTGACTTTGATGTCTGAATCTTTACGTAATGACGGAAGAATTTGGGTGCCTGCCAAACTGGAAGATGCCAAAGCCATCAGAGAAGGAAAATTAAAACCCACCGATTTAAAAGAAGAGGAGAGGGATTACTATTTGGAAAGAAGATACCCTTCTTTCGGAAACCTAGTGCCTCGTGATGTGGCTTCCAGAGCAGCCAAAGAACGTTGTGATGCCGGTTTTGGTGTCAATAAAACAGGGGAGGCCGTGTATCTTGATTTCGCCGCAGCGATCCAACGTTACGGAAAAGAACAAGCCAGAGTCAAGCACCTCGATGAAAACGACGCCCAATTAGTTAAGAAATTAGGAACTGAAGTGGTGGCCAACAAGTATGGTAACCTGTTTCAGATGTATGAAAAAATTGTGGATCAGAATCCCTATGAAACTCCGATGATGATCTATCCTGCTGTGCATTACACGATGGGAGGCATTTGGGTGGACTACAACTTGATGACTACTATTGAAGGCTGTTATTGCATCGGCGAAGCCAACTTCTCAGATCACGGCGCCAACCGTTTAGGAGCTTCAGCTTTAATGCAAGGACTGGCAGACGGATATTTTGTATTGCCATACACGATAGGTCACTACCTTGCAAACGACATCCGTACAGGAAAAATCTCAACCGACTTGCCCGAGTTTGTCGAAGCTGAAAACAATGTGCGCTCTCAGATAGAACACCTGATGAACAGTAAAGGTTCAAAAACCGTTGACCATTTCCACAAACGTTTAGGTAAAATTATGTGGGACAAAGTGGGGATGGCAAGAAACGAAAAGGGATTGAATGAGGCCATTACTGAAATTGCCGCCTTGCGTGAAGAATTTTACAGAGATGTGAGAGTTCCCGGTACCGCTAACACTTTGAATCAGGAATTGGAAAAAGCACTTCGTGTTGCAGACTTTCTGGAACTGGGCGAACTCTTTGCCAAGGATGCTTTACATAGAAATGAATCATGTGGAGGTCACTTCCGTGAAGAATACCAGACAGAAGATGGGGAAGCCTTGCGTGATGATGAAAATTTTGCTTATGTAGCCGCCTGGGAATACAAAGGCAAACCCAGTGATGCCGTTTTGCATAAGGAAGAATTGAATTTTGAGAATGTGAAGTTAGTTACCAGAAGTTATAAATAAGATTTGAGACATGAGATGTTAGACAACAGACTAACGGCTCACCTCTCACCACTAAAGTCTAAAAATATGAATTTAACCCTAAAAATTTGGCGTCAAACTGATGCTGATACAAGAGGAAAAATAGTTGATTATAAAATCAATGATGTATCACCCGATATGTCTTTTCTCGATATGCTCGATATGCTCAATGAGCAATTGAACAATAAAGGAGAAGAGCCGGTGGCTTTTGATCACGATTGCCGTGAGGGTATTTGTGGTTCCTGTTCATTACAAATCAACGGAGAACCACATGGTCCTGACAGGTTTATTACTACTTGCCAGTTGCATATGCGTACCTTTAAAGATGGGGATACTATTTTTATTGAGCCGTTTCGTGCCAAAGCGTTTCCGGTGATAAAGGATTTGGTGGTGGATAGAAGTTCGTTTGACAGGGTGCAGCATGCCGGTGGTTTTATTTCGGTTAATACATCAGGGAATACCATTGATGCCAATGCGATTCCGGTGAATAAGCATGATGCAGACACTGCTTTTGATGCAGCAACCTGTATTGGTTGCGGAGCTTGTGTGGCGGCGTGTAAAAATGCGTCTGCGATGTTGTTTGTTTCGGCTAAAGTCTCTCAGTTTGCTTTGTTACCACAAGGAAGGGTGGAAGCGACAGATCGTGTAATGAACATGGTGCGTCAAATGGATGAAGAAGGTTTTGGGAATTGTACTAATACCGGGGCTTGTGAGATAGAATGTCCTAAAGGTATTTCGCTGGAAAATATTGCTCGTATGAACCGGGAGTATTTGAGTGCGAGTTTGAAGGGCTAGTTTTTAAAAGTATATAAAATCAAAAAGCGCACAGATCTGAATTTCAGTTCTTGTGCGCTTTTTTTTATTTTATCTCTTTACCGTCTTTATCAAAAAAGTGGTATTCGAGATAGGTGTAAGCATCTCTTGGTTGAATTTTCACCCATTTTTTATGTTCTAAAAACCATTTAGAACGTATCGATGGAAAGCCTTTTATTAAGAAGGCTGCTATAAAAGGATGTGTGTTTAAGGTTATCTTTTTATAGTCTTTTTTCAATAATCTTTTTAAATCTGCATTAATCCTGTCAATGATTAAAATGGGAGCTTCAATTTCTCCGGCTTCGCCGTTGGGGTCGAGCTCTCTGGTTTTAATATTCATTTCAGGTCTAACGCGTTGTCTTGTAATCTGGATTAAACCAAATTTACTGGGTGGCAAAATTTTGTGTTTTGCCCGGTCATCTTTCATTTCATCACGCAAGTGATTGAACAGTTGTTTTCTGTGATTGGGGTTTGCCATATCGATAAAATCGACGACAATAATTCCTCCCATATCGCGTAGTCTGAGTTGGCGTGCCAGCTCTGTTGCTGCGATTAAATTGACTTCAAGTGCCGTTGCTTCCTGGCTGTCTGATTTGTTTGAGCGGTTACCGCTGTTGACATCGACAACGTGAAGGGCTTCTGTGTGTTCTATCACCAGATAAGCGCCTTTACTTCCTGAAACTGTGCGACCAAAAGACGTTTTTATTTGTCTTTCGATACCAAACTTTTCAAAGATTGGTACTTTTGAGTCATACAACTTAATGATTGATTCCTTCTGTGGTGCAACTTCGTGCACATAATCTTTAATTTTTAAGTAAAGCACTTCATCATCAATGTAAATGGAAGTGAATGAATCGCTGAGCAAATCCCTGATAAGAGATAAACCTCTGTTCATTTCACTCATCACTTTTGACGGGTGATGTGCATTTTGTAGCTTTTTACACATTGCAGACCAGCGGTCGAGCAAGTTTTGTAAATCTTTGTCCAGTTCTGCTACTTTTTTACCCTCTGCTACGGTTCTAATAATTACACCAAAGCCTTTTGGCTTGATGCTTTGAACCAGTCGTTTCAATCGTTCTTTTTCTTCTTTGGATTCTATTTTTTGTGAAATAGAAACGCGGTCTGAAAAAGGGACCAAAACGATGTATCTCCCGGCCAGTGACAATTCAGAACTTATTCTGGGCCCCTTGGTGGAGATGGGTTCTTTTACTATTTGAACCAAAATGGATTGATTTGATTTAATGGCATCACTTATTTTGCCATTTTTATCAATATCTTTCTCAAATGGGAAATTCTTTAAAGAGTAATCTTTAAGTTTACCTGTGCTTACAAGTTTTGTGAATTTTAATAGGGAAGGGAGTTGTGGACCTAAATCCTGGTAATGTAAGAATCCGTCTTTTTCGTATCCAACATTAACAAAAGCGGCATTTAGACCCGGAACAGTTTTGCGGGTTTTGGCGATAAACACGTCACCAACTGCAAATTCACTGTCGTCGTCTTCCTTATGTAATTCAATTAGTTTTCCATCTTTAAGAAGGGCAAAATCAACTTCTGAGGAACTGGATCTGATAAATAATTCGTAGTTCACTCTTCGTAATTTATATCCGCCCCGTTTTTTGCTTCTATAATGTTGAAGACTTTTCAGGACAGATGGATTAAACAATATTTCTCACAGGTTTCTCACCTTTCTGAGGTGAGAATAGTACCCGGTGAAACCTTAAGGTGACTTTATACACTTTACCCAAAAGTGCTTATGTCAATAAAATTTCTTTTTCAAAGAACGTTGTGTTTTTTAAAAGAAAAAAGTAGTTAGAAACTACTTTTTCTTTTTATGGCGATTAGCGCGGCTTCTTTTTTTACGCTTATGGGTTGCTACCTTGTGTCTTTTTCTTTTTTTACCACTTGGCATAGTGTTTCTTTTTTAAGTTATTAATTATTTAACAACAACATTTTCCTTAACGCCTTCTACAAAAACTTTTGCAGGTTTAAACGCTGGTATGTTGTGTGCAGGTATTTTTATCGTTGTGTTTTTTGAAATGTTTCGTCCGGTTTTTTCTGCTCTGGTCTTTATGATGAAACTTCCAAAACCTCTAAGGTAAACATTGTCACCACCTTCTAAAGAGGTTTTTACTTCTTCCATGAAACTTTCTACAGTTGCTTGAACATCTCCTTTTTCCATTCCTAGCTTTTCTGAAATTTTAGCTACGATATCTGCTTTTGTCATTCTAAAATATTTTAGGGATTAAAAATTAATTTTTTTACAAGACCGCAAATATAAGGATTTTAAAATCAACAAAACAACCCTAAGCCATTAAAAAATAAACAGATATGTGTTTTTTTTAAAATACTTGGCGATGATTGTACAATCGTTTTGAAAACGATTAAAATTGTTGAATATCAATTAATTATAATTAAACGATTTTTTAATTGGTGCTAAATCAGCTCATAAAAAAAAGCCCTTCTAAGAAAGGGCTATTAAACTAAAAGTTTATAAATTATTTATTTCAACCAGTTTTTGATACTTACTTCTTTACCAATAATAGAGGAAAGTTTATCAATGGCTACCCGTTCCTGTTTCATAGAATCACGATGCCTTATAGTTACTGTGTTATCTGAAATGGTTTCATGATCAACTGTGATACAAAAAGGTGTGCCAACTGCATCTTGGCGGCGGTAACGTTTACCGATGGCGTCTTTTTCATCATAAGCCACTTGAAAATTCCATTGCAACTCTTCAATTATTTTTTGGGCAATTTCGGGCAAACCGTCTTTTTTGACTAAGGGTAAAACCGCTGCTTTTGTGGGCGCAATCACTGAAGGTATTTTTAAAACAATGCGTGTGCTTCCATCTTCAAGGGTTTCTTCTTCCAGTGCTTTACTGAAAACCGCCAAAAACATTCTGTCTAAACCAATAGAGGTTTCAATCACATAAGGCACATAGCTTTTGTTCAATTCCGGATCAAAAAATTGCAGTTTCTTACCTGAAAATTCTTCATGTGCTTTTAAATCAAAATCGGTGCGGGAGTGGATGCCTTCCAGTTCTTTGAAACCAAACGGGAAGTCAAATTCAATATCAGTCGCTGCATTTGCATAGTGTGCCAGCTTTTCATGGTCGTGAAAGCGG
Source organism: uncultured Flavobacteriaceae bacterium (assembly GCA_963977065.1). Classification (GTDB taxonomy): domain Bacteria; phylum Bacteroidota; class Bacteroidia; order Flavobacteriales; family Flavobacteriaceae; genus Planktosalinus. The sequence continues at coordinate 401,945 of CAXBNF010000001.1, forward strand.
TAATTTTCCTTGCCCAATCCCAATGACATATGCCATTTGTAACGAATGTCTTTCCAGTATTCATACCATTTCATTTCGTCGCCGGGACGCACAAAATATTGCATTTCCATTTGTTCAAATTCACGCATCCTGAATATAAACTGACGGGCAACAATCTCATTTCTAAAGGCTTTTCCGGTTTGAGCGATTCCAAAAGGCACTTTCATTCTTCCGGTTTTTTGCACATTGAGGAAGTTGACAAAAATTCCCTGAGCGGTTTCTGGTCGTAAATATAAATCGGTAGCTTTATCTGCAGAGGCGCCAAGCTTGGTTCCGAACATCAGGTTAAATTGCTTGACTTCTGTCCAGTTTTTTGAACCGGTGTCGGGGTCTGCGATTTCGAGTTCTTCTATAAGCGCTTTTACATCGGCGAGGTCTTCATTACCTAGAGACCTTGCCATTCGCTCTATGATTTCTTTTTGCTGAGTTTTGTATCTTATGACGCGCTCGTTTGTAGCGACAAATTGTGCTTCATCAAAGCTTTCGCCAAAGCGTTTGCGTGCTTTTTCAATTTCTTTTTCGGCTTTTTGATGCAATTTTTCTGCAAAGTCTTCTATGAGCACATCGGCACGATAGCGTTTTTTGGAATCTTTATTGTCGATAAGCGGGTCATTGAAGGCATCAACGTGTCCGGAAGCCTTCCAGGTGGTGGGGTGCATTAAAATAGCGGCGTCGAGACCCACGATGTTTTGGTGCATTTGCACCATACTTTTCCACCAGTATTCTCTTATATTGTTTTTGAGTAAAACGCCATTTTGTGCATAATCATAAACGGCATTGAGTCCGTCATAGATTTCACTGGAGCCAAATATGAATCCATATTCTTTTGCATGGGAGACGACCCTTTTGAATTGTTCTTCTTTATTTATCATTTGGCAAAAATAAAAAAAACCACTGCGAAATAAGCCGAAGTGGTTTTTATTTTTTCTCGATAATCGAGATTTTAATTTTTCCTGGCTTGCCACAAAACCAAAAGGCCTTTTCTTAAGTACTAGCAAGCTTGCTTTGAAGTAGTAAATGATCTGTTTTCTATCTCAAATCGATTGAAGAATTGGCAACCAAACGCGGGCCGTCAAATACATTGATATAATAAGTGCCGGGTACCATATCTTCTTCAGTCGTATTGACAAGTACACACACGTCCAGTTCTTCTTTGTCGTAAAACACATTTGATGTGGCGCTGTATGTCAATATTTTATCTTCAAAGTTTACCACAGATTTTTCTCCAAGCACATTGTTTTCAGGATTTATAACCTGAATAAAAAGGAGTTTATCACCGCTCTCTGCAATTTCGTTTGCATTGAGGGTGAAGCAAGCTCTCACTTTATCAGCTCTCCTCGAGCGATCTGTTTCAACTATTTTGCCACTGTTTCTCATTATAACACCTTCTCCTTTTAATCGGGAAACCTTTAATGCAGAACCGATTGCAACCACTTGAGCGAGTGCTTCATTTTGTAAAGAAATAGAATCTACTTTTTTAACGCTTTGGTCAAGGGCAACTGAAGTACTGTCTCTTTCCGTTCTTAGTATTTCTGCGACACTTTGGAGACTATCTACTCTTTTAAAAAGGGCTTCTTTTTCTGATTTGAGTTGGCCTATTTCAATGCGATAGCGTCTTATTAAATCCACATTTACCTGCGCTCCTTTTACGGAATCAAGCAATTGTTCAATTCGGTCTCTTGCCTCTATGAGTTCCCTGTCTTTTGTTTGATTTTCTTCAATAGCAATATTGTAATTTACAAGTAACTCTTCCAGTTCCTCTTCAATATCCATTTTTTGAATTTCTAAATTCGTGGTGTTTTGCTGATTGTCAAGATAAAGTTTGATGGTAAAAACAGTTAAAGCAATAAGCAAAACTGCCAGGATGCCAATTAACCATTTTAATTTTGAGTTTCTGTTCTCTGCTTCCATTTGGTTAGATTTAAGTTTTGTAATATATTAGGATACTGCTAAATTAGTTGAAGTTAATTTAATATACCGTTTATTAATCGATAAATAATGAAAAATATATGTTAAATATTTTTTTCCCTAAATTATGCAGAGGTTGTCACAAAGAGTTGAATTTAAGTGAACTTGAGATTTGTGCAGTGTGCAGGCACGAGCTGCCTATTGCTTGTTTTCATTCATCAGGAAGTGATGAAATGCTTCAACTATTTTATGGACGGGTTCCCGTTGTAAATGCAACATCACTTTTTTATTTTAAAAAGAATGGACTTACACAAAAATTTGTTCACGCATTAAAGTATAAAAAAGCAAAAAAGATAGGGGTAATTTTTGGCGCATGGCTTGGAGAAGAACTAAAAAACATTGATTCTTATAAAGATATTGATGCAGTTATACCTGTTCCTCTTCATAAAAAGAAATTAAGAGACCGGGGTTTTAATCAGGTTGAAGGTTTTGGAAGAGAAATAGCGAAAGCGCTTGGAGCATCATACATTGACGATGTTTTGGTGAAGATTACTCCCACAAAATCTCAGGTCTTCAAAGAGAAAATCTCGAGAATATTTAGTCAGGAGGAAGTTTTTGCACTACAAAACACTCATAAAATAACCGGAAAACATTTACTCGTGGTTGATGATATCATAACATCTGGTGCTACATTAGAATCGTGTTCAGTAAATCTTTTAAAGGCTAAAAATATTCGGCTAAGTTTTGCAACTATGGCTATTACAAAGTAGAAATTGCATTTTATGATTTCATTTTCTGACAGCAAACAACTTCATTGATATTTTTTGCATCTTTGCAGTATGAAGGGTAAATTTCTTTACATTATTTTTCTTGTTCTATTGTCATTATCATTTGTTGATTGTGCAAAGCGAGGAAATCCAGACGGAGGAGCCAGAGATACTATTCCACCGGTGCTCTTGAGAACTGTTCCGGAAAATTATTCAACTAATTTTAAGGGGAATGAAATCACAGTTTATTTTGATGAATACATAAAGCTAAAAGACCTTCAACAACAATTAATTATTTCCCCTCCTCTTGAAAATCAACCCACAATAACTCCATTTAGCACATCAAAAGTTTTAAAGATTTTGATTAATGATACTTTAAAGGAAAATACCACATACAGTATCAATTTCGGCAATAGTATTGTTGATAATAACGAAGAAAACCCTTTTGAGTTTTTTAAATATGTTTTTTCTACGGGGAGCTATATAGACAGCCTTAAAGTTCAGGGAACCATTACTGATGCCTTAAAAATTAATCCCGAAGAAAAAGTAACTGTTATGCTCTATGAGGTAGATGAAAACTATACAGATTCCATAATCTATAACAAAAAACCACTATATATAGCAACGACTCAGCGAGATTCTGAAAAGTTTGAAATTGAAAACATTAAAGAAGGCACCTATTTACTGGTGGGTTTAAAAGACAATAATGCCAATTATACTTTTGAACCTAAAACAGATAAAATTGGGTTTGTGGCTCATTTTATAGATGTACCCGCAGACACTACATACCGGTTAAATCTTTTCAAGGAAATACCTGAATATAAACTGGCAAGACCCTCTTCATTAAACAGTCAAAAAATACAATTTGGTTATGAAGGAATTGGAGATTCATTGAAAATTAAATTACTATCAAACCAGCCAGATGATTTTGAATTTAGTATTACAAAAGACCTGAAAAGCGATTCATTGTACTATTGGTTTAAACCAAAAATTGATTCTGATTCTTTACAGTTTCAGTTAACAAATAGGGGTCAAATAGATACCTTAATGGTAAGAATGCAAAAAGCAGAAAGAGATAGTTTAAATCTTTCAGCACTAAAAACAGGAGCTTTGGCTTTTGATGAACGTTTTCAGGTAACTGGAACGACACCTCTAAAGTCTATTGACACAAATTACATAGAAATTGTAGATAAAGATACCTTGTCAATACAGTATGATTTTGATTTTGACCAAAAACAAAACGTCCTAAGTTTTGATTTTGAAAAATCCGAACGACAGCTTTATACCATCACCTTTTTTCCGGAGGCGATCACTGATTTCTTTGGAGATGTCAACGATACCATATCATTTAAAACTAACACCCGCACAACGGCCGATTATGGTTTTTTAGCATTCAACTTAGAAAGTGCAAAATCTTTACCACTCATAGTTCAACTTGTCACAGAAAAGGGCGAATTAAGAAAAGAGATTCTTGGTGTTGAAAAACAAACCACTTTTAATTTTGAAAACATTATTCCCGGGAATTATTATGTTAGAATTGTATTTGATGAAAATCAAAATGGAAAATGGGACACCGGAAATTTTTTAAGAAAATTGCAACCGGAAGAAGTAGTTTATTTTCCTAAGCTTCTTGAGATTAGAGCAAACTGGACATTGAATGAGATATTTAATCTTGAATAAAAAAACCCGCAATTTGCGGGTTTTTTCATAATTATATTAACCATTAAATTACATTGAAGCAGGAAAAAGCGTTATGTAATCTCTCGCTTTTACCGGAGGTAGGGTTGAGCCATACTTTGCATTAATAGCTTTCATAAACTCATTAGCAAGAAACGCATACCCTCTGGCTGTGGGATGCACACCATCTAAAGAAAAAGCTCCACCAAATACCAAACTTGCATTCATATTGTATTCGTCAAAGGCGACCCCAGTGTCGGCTACTTCATTTAATAAAGAAAATACATCCACAAAAGCAAGCCCTTTTTGGTTGGCAACACTTTCAATGATTTGATTAAATGCCGCAGTTGCAGAGGCAACCTCTTGTTGTTCTTCAGGTAATAATACCCATTGATCTTCAAGAGGGAATGTGACACCATTCACGGCGAGCTGACCTGCAGTTGCTGGAGGTACTCCTAAAGCCACTAAATCATCAAAGGCTTGCTGGTTTAATTGTCCAATAATTGTTGAACTGGGTAAAACCAATAAATCGTTTTCATTAGCCTGTCTGGCTTGACCATAAAGACCTGCAAAGAGTTGTGCTGTTAATGGGTCTGCACCTCCTGCGATTAAAGCTCCTGCGATTTGTGCAGATAAATCTGTTAAATATTCATCTTTAACAACAACAGCACTTGCTGAATTCTCATTGAAGACAATAGATCTTTCAGGAACTCCTAAGACTGCAAATACTTGGTTGAGATTTGCAAATGTTGCATTAAGAGTGGGAATAAGAGGTCCAAAGCTAGGGTTATTAGGGTCCAAGGGGTTAAACGGGACGGTATTAAAATAAGGGATGCTGGTTACATTGGGGATATTTGCCACAACACCTTTAGCACCTCCTGCCGTCAGTGCATCAGCAACACTAGAATAAACTTGTGCAAACACATTGGGGTCTGTAATATCATTGCCACCATAAGTGGATGGGTCTAAATTTCCTGCTTGATTGATGCCGTCGCCACCGCTTGTTGCATAGGATAAGACATCATTGTTTCCAATCCATAGCGAAAAGAAAGTGGGCTGTTGTCCTGCTGCATCATTAATAACGGTCGTGTTTGGGCTACTTGCAAATCTAACAAAATAAGGGTTTGCTTGTCCGGTGGGAACACCTGCGGCATTTCCATAACCGGGAGCTACAAGATGAAAGCTTTTAGCACCTGGAACTCCCATATTGTTGAAAGGACCACTCAAAGTGTTTGTTATTTCAGTGGTGGGCATTCCCTGAACTCTTTCAGGTCCGGAACCGTTAAAAAACAATCTGTTGGGGGCAATTACATTTCCACCCAAAAGTAAACCACCAAGGTTGTCTCCCATGATGGGTTGTGTAAATTCACCACCACCGGCTAATGCAAATTGTTGTGCTAAGACACTTGGTAATGAGCTTTCCTGTCCGGCAATGAATAAGGCACCGTCTGTATATCCTGCGGTCAAGGAGTTTCCGACAGAAACATATTTAGAAAAATCAGCTTCACCAGAAACAACAATTACCTGTTCATCATCTGTAGAAATGCTATCGTCGTCAGACTCACACGCAATAAAAAGCGCTCCAACAAACAATAACATCCATTTATATTTATTAATTTTCATGTCTTTTCGTTTTTACTTTATTATAAATTATTTATTGATAGGGAAACATAGTATTGAGTACCGATAAGACCGGTTCCAAAGGCCGTAAAATATTCATTGTTTCCAATGTTTGCAGCTCCCACTTTAAGTGTAGATTTGATAACCGGAATTCTATAGTTTATCTGAGCATCAACTACTGAATAAGCAGGCACGTTTCCATCTGCAAATGTTGCTTGCCATTGAAAAGCGTCGTTCCATCTGTAATTTATGTTAAAACCAAGATTTTTAACAACATCTGTATTGCCAAAAGAGGCTTTTACTTTGTGTGTTGGCGTGTTAAAACTTGTTCTAAAATCTGGTGCAGAGGCTTGGTCAAAATCTTCTTCTGCAAAAGTATAGTTGATATCAAAGTCAAAGTTTCCAAATACTTTAGTGCCCGCCCCAATGGTAGCACCATAGGACTTCACATCGGCATCAGAGTTGGTGTAGGTTTGGAAAGGTTTTACATCCCCTTGTTGTAAAGCGAGCAATGAAAGCGAGTTGTCGCCCACTTCACCATATAAAGGAACAAGCACAGTTTCGTTAGAAATGAAATCTTGGTATTGGTTATAATACACATTCATGTCAAGAATTACTTTTCCAAGCCGTGCTCTGTAACCTACTTCAACTGCGGTAACTTGTTCCGGTTTTACTAGGTCAACATTTGCTGCTTCAGGAGCACCTGCATTTACCGAGCTAAGTGAAAAGGCATTTTCATAAGCATCTCGTCCGGAAATAGTAGCTGTTGAGCTTCCGGTAGCGGCAGCTCCTGCTCCACTAATTGGAAATGGTCTTACATAGCGATCGAGGTTTGCTTCTGCGGAACCAACCAATATGGCTCTTCCCACATCAAGACCTATAAATAAATCCTGAGTGGTGGGGTTTCTAAAGCCGGATTGTACAGAACCTCTAATGTTGTGATTTCTTTTTTCTCCGGCTGAATAAGCAACTGAAAAGCGAGGAGAAAAACTACCGTCAAACAATTCAGATTCATCATAACGAACAGATCCGGTTAACTTTAGCCTATCATCAACTAGTTTTTTCTGAACCTGAAGATAAGCTCCATATTCATTGTAAGAAATTGGCCCGTCAGCGTCTGTAAAAATTGTTCCAAAAGAATTCAATCTGTATTCTCTAAAAGAACCTCCCACTTGAATTTCTGCAATATCTGGCATCAAATGAGTAAAGTTGTAATTGGCATCTGCGTGTCGCAATTGGGAAGCATCTTTAAATTGACCACCTGTTAAAGGATTGGGGTCATTTGTTACTTTGTTAAGGGCGTTTTTAAATTCTTCAGTCCCGGGTTCAAATCTGCCTGTATCGGCTGTTTGTCTTCCCAAAGCGTGGGCTTGTTCAGGATTTAAACCGGCTAGTGTTCCTTGAATGAAGGCGCCTGCATATTGACCAAACCATTGTGGATCTGATTTCCATTGTCTATTTAAGTTTACAGCAGTGAAACGGGTATCATAAGAGTCTCCTGCATCTTCATCTGTAATATATCCTCTTAAGAAGAAATTGTCATTTTTGAATTCAATTTTATGCTGTTGTAAGAAGAAGTTGTTAATTGCATAACGGTTTGCCCCTTGATAAATCGTAGAGCCTACACCTATTTTTCCTAAATAGCTGATTTCAAAATCATTTCCCCAAGGTCTGTAATATAATCCAGCATCAAATTTAACACTTTCAGCATTGTAGTCAGTGAGGTCTCTTTCTGCATATCCGGTTCTACTTACATTTTCACTAGGTAAAAGATTGACAGCACTTGCTGGAATTATCCCAGCAGCTGCCAGACCTTCTCCCACACCTTTAATGTTTGTGAATACTTCATCTCCATAAACGTTTAGTCCATCATAATTGGGATGTGAACGATCTCTTCCGGGATTTAAAACATCTACTTCATTTACTGCAAACCAGTCTGTTCCTTTTAAAAAGGAAAAGTTTGCTTTGGCTGCAAATTTGTCAGAGAATTTTTTAGCTACTCGCACTCCAACATCAAAGAAACTATTGTCACCGGCAGCTTCCTGAGAGGTGACACCTTGCTTGTAATAAGCACTGATTCCTTCAAAGTCAAAAGGGTTTTTGCTGGTCATAAATAAAATCCCGTTAAAGGCATTGGCCCCATAAAGTGCAGAAGAAGCACCGGGAAGCAATTCAATACTGTGTACATCAAGCTCTGTCATCCCCAAAAGGTTACCTAAAGGAAAGTTTAGAACAGGAGCAGCATTATCCATTCCATCTACAAGCTGCACAAAACGCGTGTTTGCAAATGTGGCAAAGCCCCTTGTGTTTACAGATTGAAAGGTTAAACTGTTAACGTTGATGTCAACGCCTTTTAGGTTCTCAAGGCCTTCATAAAAAGAGGCAGCAGCCGTATTTTTAATTTCTTTAAGCCCGAATCTTTCAACCGTTACCGGAGATTCAAAAATACGCTCCGGTGTTCTGGATGCAGAAATTACTATTTCATCCAGAGCACTTCCTTCGTTTAAAACAGCAGAAATGACTTGGTTGTTTGTTGTGACTTGAAAAGACTTAGTTTCATAGCCCACATTACTTATTTCAATTGCGAAAGGTAGTTCTTCACTGACAGTTAGCGTAAAATTACCATCAAAATCTGTTACTGTTCCCTGCGTAGTGCCAGTTACTATAACGTTAGCTCCCAGTATGGGGAGACTATTGTTGTCTACAACATTTCCGGAAACAGTAGTTTGGGAATAGGTTGTAAAACATAATAAAAAAAGAATAAAGGGGAAAAATGTTTTCATATCTTATGTTTATAAATTAGCGACACCAATATAGCTAATTTAAATTAGATATGACAAAATTATTTTTTTGTGATTTACTTTTATTCTACTGTTACAGATTTTGCTAAATTTCTGGGCTGATCAACGTTTCTATTCAGTAAAACAGCAATGTGATAAGACAAAAGTTGTAAAGGAATTGTAGTGACAAGTGGCGTGAGCGATTCTGGTGTTTTTGGCACTTCGATAACATAATCTGCCAAATTGGTAACTGTTGTATCCCCCTTTGTGACGATGGCAATGATAATGCCTTTTCTAGATTTTATTTCCTGAATATTACTCACCACTTTATCATAGTGATTGCTGTTTACAGCAATAACAACAACAGGCATTTCCTCATCGATAAGAGCGATGGGGCCATGTTTCATTTCTGCGGCGGGGTAACCTTCTGCGTGAATGTAGGAGATTTCTTTTAGCTTTAAGGCGCCCTCAAGAGCTACCGGAAAATTATATCCTCTTCCCAAATATAGAAAGTTACGGGCATCTTTGAATATCTTGGCTATTGATTTTATATGTTCATTAGATTTTAATGCATTTTCTACTCGTTTTGGTATTAAATCTAATTCTCTTAAATATATATTGTAATCTCTATATGAAATTGTGCCTTTAACACTTGCCAGCTTAAGAGCGATGAGGGTTAAAACGGTTATTTGAGTTGTAAATGCTTTAGTGGATGCAACACCAATTTCCGGGCCTGCGTGAGTGTAGGTTCCGCTATGGGTTTCTCTGGAAATAGTGGAGCCCACCACGTTACAAACTCCATATACAAAAGCACCTTTAGACTTTGCCAGTTTTATGGCAGCAAGTGTATCTGCCGTTTCACCACTTTGAGAAATTGCAATCACAACATCTTTTTCTGTAATAATGGGGTTTCTGTATCTAAATTCTGAGGCATATTCAACTTCAACCGGTATTCTAGCCAGGTCTTCAAAAATATATTCTGCCACGAGGCCTGCATGCCATGATGTTCCGCAACCAATAATAATGATACGATTTGCATTGATAAATTTTTGAATGTGGTCTTCAAGACCTCCCACTTTGATGAGCCCTTGATCTGCTAAAAGTCTACCTCTAAAGGTGTCTTTTATGGCAGAGGGTTGTTCATAGATTTCCTTCATCATAAAATGATCAAAGCCCCCTTTTTCAATTTGTTCAAGATTGAGTTGGAGTTCTTGAATGTAGGGTTCTACTAAAGAGTCGTCTTTTATTTTTCTAATCTTGACCCCTTTGTGTCTTCTTATAACTGCCATTTCTTCATCCTCAAGATAAATGGCGTTATTTGTATATTCTATAAAAGGTGAAGCATCACTAGCAACAAAATATTCATTTTCACCCATTCCAATAGCTAATGGGCTTCCTAGTTTTGCAACAACGAGTTCGTTTGGTTTTGTTTTGTCAAACACAACAATTGCATATGCCCCAACCACTTGATTTAAAGCAATTTGAACAGCTTTTCCAAGTTTGACTTTTTCTTTTTTAATTACATCTTCAATGAGGTTTACAAGTACTTCAGTATCTGTGTCTGAATGAAATTTGTACCCTCTTTTTATAAGTTCTTTTTTAATTGAGTCATAATTTTCTATAATTCCATTATGTATAATTACAAGATTGCCGGAATTTGAATAATGAGGGTGTGAGTTGATATCATTGGGTATTCCATGAGTTGCCCATCTGGTGTGTCCTATTGCCAGTGTTCCAGTTGTAACAGTTTCTTCCTTGATTTTTTGCTCAAGGTCTATTACTTTACCTTTGGTTTTACACAACTGAATTTCTTTTCCGTCAAAAATTGCAATGCCTGCGCTATCATATCCTCGGTATTCGAGCCTTTTCAAGCCTTTTAAAACGATAGGATATGCCTCTCTATGACCAATGTAACCTACAATTCCACACATAACTATTAATTATTTATTTCTGTATAGTAGATGTTTAACTTCACTTTATCATCTGGGTTTGATGGATTTGTACCGTGAAGTACTGTTCCTTGTGGTGATACCACATTTGCTGACGGAACTCGTTCAATACCCAATGGGAGGGTATTTTGAAGTGCTTGTGAGGAGATGAGATTGATATTTTGACTCACAACCAGTCCCAATCTAACGTTAGTTGAATCTCTATTTATTAAATTACTAATATGATTTGTGATTCTTAATCGGTAACTTTCACCTTTTTCATTTGCATCTCTTTGAAGTCTCCCCAGATGATTGGTTTTGAAATTTAGTAAATCATTTGGTGGAGTGCTATTGTCAAGCTGATAATCTACTAAAACTCTATTATTATTCAAATCATAAAGAAAAATTCGTTCTGGCTCAGAACTTCCACCGCTTACAATGTTTTTATTAACTTTAAAAGTGAGGTTGGCTTCATTAATGATCCATTTTTTGGACCTTAGATCTTCCAATTCATCAGAGATGTTATTTCCATTAAGATCATCTCCAAAAAGCTCTATAACAGTTAAAGTTCCGGCACCACCTTTTAAATATAGATTTTCTGCTCCGGAAGTATTTGGATTATTTAATAAATTTTCGAGTTCAGAGGGTAGATTATTTTTAAAAGTATTGACATTGATTCCGTTTAAGGAGAGGGTTAATGTTTCTTCAATTCTATCCTCTTCCATTCTTGAAGAGTGCATTCTTCCAGCACCTCCGCCAGCGGTATCGTCATCTTTTTCATATATCATCTCAATGCTAGCATTATTTAAATCCAGAAGAACCATATTGCCCTCATTGTTAATTGCCTCAGCGATAAAATAAATTCCTCTAAAATGATTTTTGAAATTGGTATTATTTAACAAAACGTCTGAACCTTCTTTTTCTAAGATTTTTTCTTTAAATAGTTGAACAGCTGCTTCATTTAATTCTACTCTTAATCTAGGCGACAATCTTTCTTCATTCTCTTCTCCTTCATTAATTATGGGAGGTATATTTGAAGGTAAAAATGAATCAGTTTCAAAAAGCAACTCACCTAGGAAATTCTGAAAAATGGGCCCCTGATTTGAATAATAGAGTTGAGGAGAATCAAAACCTGATGTGGGATCAAAATCTCTTAGAAAAAAGTTTGATTCATAAACAGATAATTTGATAGGGGTTTCTCCAAAAATTGAGTCGAGGGTAAATGTCTGGTCATCGCCAGTACCCTCTGAGGTACTGAAGTAAGGAAGGTTTAAAATTACTCTTTTTATTTCAGGGTTTTCACCAAATGTGGGGTTTGTTTGGTTCAGAGTAAGTTGTGACAAGATACTAGACTCTGTAGTGCCATAAACAGGATCTTTATAGACACCTAGTTGATATGCAGAAAGATTGTTTGTTTGAACAGGGAACGCTCTTCTGCTGTAAGCCAATACAGAGGCCTGGTCATAGAGGTCAAATTCAAAGTTTGGATCTGCGATGATGTCACTTCCCACAGAGTTAAAATCTTCTTGACAAGAAGTAACAATAAATAGTAAAAATAAGAGGGCAGATAGCTTGTACAAGGGATTTGTATATTTCATTATTTAAAAAGAGATGATAAGTGTTTATTATAGAACTTTGGTATTGTAAAAATCGATATATGCTTCCTGAAACTCTTCTTTATTGTGAAATTTTAACACAGGCTTATCGATTTCTTTAAGAAAAGTTTCAAGTTGTGAGGGGATTTCACTGGATCCAATAATAACGGCATCAGAATTTTTTATAGCAATCTTCATCAGGTTAACATAAGAAGGGTCTTTTAATTCAACAATGTCTTCTTCTTCAATGCCATCATACATTAATTTGATATTGACATCTTTGTCGAGAGTTCCTGTAAAACCTTGATTGTAAATTGAAGTAACAATTTTACTGTTTTCAAAGAGAGGCTCATTGCCATAGTATTTTTTTAAATAGAGTGGCAGAAAAGAGGCAAGCCAGCCGTGAACGTGAATAATGTCTGGAGACCAATTTAATTTTTTTACAGTTTCAATAACTCCTTTTGCAAAAAAGATACCACGTTCATCATTGTCGGGATAAAATATACCATCTTCATCTGCATAGGTAGCTTTTCGTTTAAAGTAGTCATCATTTTCAATAAAATAAACCTGCATTCTTTCTTTTGGTATAGAAGCTACTTTAATGATTAGAGGCATATCAAGGTCATTGATGACAAGGTTCATACCCGATAAGCGAATGACTTCATGTAATTGATGCCTGCGCTCATTGATATTTCCATAACGGGGCATAAAAATTCTTATTTGTCCATCTTTACTGTTCACCGCTCTGGGCGCTTCAAACGACATCGAAGAAATCTCGGTCTCAGGTAAGTATGGTATTACTTCTGACGACACATACAAGACTCTTTTATCTTTCATAAATAATTTTTTATTCGAGTTAGGATTTAAAAAACACGCAAAATTACGAAAATTTATGCAGATTGAACAGATTATATTAAGTTTGCAGCCCAATCGAAAATCTTACATGCGGGTATTCAACAACTTTAATGCCATAAAAGAGACCTTAACCTCCATCAATGAAGAAGAGGCAACAATAGGATTTGTGCCCACCATGGGAGCTTTACATGAGGGCCATCTTTCCCTCATTAAAACAGCTTACGCTGAAAATGATTATGTTATTGTAAGTATATTCATAAACCCTACACAATTTAACAACCGTGAAGATTTTGATGCATATCCCAGAACTGAAGATCAAGACGTTAAATTACTTAAACAATTTGACAACAATGTATTGACATTTATACCGCTTGTTGAAGATATTTATCCAAATGGTATTGTTTCCCAACATTTTGATTTTGGTGAAATTGAAAACCAGATGGAAGGAAAGTTTAGACCCGGTCATTTTGACGGTGTGGGAACGGTTTTAACATCATTTTTTACGATGCTTGAACCAGACAATGCATATTTTGGAGAAAAAGATTTTCAGCAACTTCAAATAGTAAAAAAGCTTGTAGAAATTCAAAATTTTGCAGTAAATATCATAGGTTGCCCCATTCTAAGAGAATCCACAGGCCTTGCTATGAGTTCCAGAAATAAACGACTTAATGATAGTCAGCTGCAAGAATCAAAATTGATTTTTAAAGTCTTAAAGCAAGTCAAAAAAGATTTTGGCACAAAAAGTGCTAAAGATATAATGCAAGAGGTTCAAAAAGCTTTTAAAAATAATAAAGATTTGAAATTAGAATACTTTGAAATTGCTGATGAGAGCACTTTGAAACCCTTGCAAATTGTTGAAACTAATAAAAAATACCGTGCTTTTATTGCCGTCTTTGCCGGTGAAGTGAGACTAATCGATAATATCGCACTAAATTAATTATCTTTGCAAAATGTTTGTACACGTTGTAAAATCTAAAATTCACAGAGTAAAAGTCACTGGTGCTGACCTAAATTATATTGGCAGCATTACCATAGATGAAGACTTAATGGATGCCGCAAATATCGTTCAGGGAGAAAAAGTTCAAATTGTTAATAATAACAATGGTGAACGCATAGAGACCTATGCCATTCCCGGTCCCAGAAATAGTGGCGAACTTACTCTTAATGGAGCTGCAGCACGAAAAGTAGCTGTGGGTGATGTACTTATTTTAATCACCTATGCGATGATGGAAATAGAAAAAGCAAGAACATTCAAGCCCGCTCTTATTTTTCCGGATGAAGAAACCAACCTTCTCAAATAAAATTGAAAAAAAAAATAATTCATTTCCTGAAAATAGCCCTTCCTCTTCTGTTGGGAATTTTCCTGATTTGGTATTCTTACAATAAATTTTCTCCAGAACAATTACAGGACATTAGAACTCACTTTCAGCAAGCCAATTATGGATATGTAGCGTTATCTATAGTATTTGGTATCCTAAGTAATATTTCAAGAGCAATAAGATGGGGCTATTTGTTTGAACCAATGGGGTATAAACTCAAGTTTTCAAATAAAATCCTGGCTGTTTATATCACTTACTTGATGAATTTGTTTATTCCAAGAAGTGGAGAAATCTCCAGAGCACTTGTTGTTAATAAATATGAAAATGTACCCTTTGACAAAGCTTTTGGAACGATCATTTCTGAACGTGCTTTTGATTTTTTCATTCTTCTTATTTTTATTGGAGTGACCATTAGTCTACAATTTCCATTAATTTCCGGATTTTTTCAAGATGAAAATTTTGATTTATTTAAAGTTTATGTTGCCATAGGAGTGGCTGTTCCTGTATTATTTTTAGCGTTTTATTTTCTCAAAAAATCAAATTCAACACTAAGTCAAAAAATCAAAACCTTTATTTCCGGATTGAAAGAAGGTGTTTTGAGTATCTTCAAAATGAAACAAAAATGGGCGTTTTTAGGACATACACTGTTTATTTGGCTGATGTATATCTGTATGTTTTATGTAATGATATTTGCGCTGCCTGAAACCTCAGGGATTTCAATTCCTGCAATTTTAACTGCATTTGTTGTGGGAAGTTTAACCATTGCCTTTACAAATGGAGGTTTTGGGTCCTATCCCTTTTTTACCGCTGCACTTTTGTTGCTTTTTGATGTCCCGGAAACCGCAGGAACAGCATTTGGCTGGCTGGTGTGGACATCACAAACTGTTGCAGTCATTATTTTAGGGGGTCTTTCATTTCTGATGCTTCCGGTTTTAAACAAAGCAAAATAATTTATACCTTTCCATCTTAAATTTTAAAGAACATTATTATGGCTAAAAGTTTTCTTTTTGCAATTTGCTTGTTATTGGTTTCAAATCTTTCATCACAAGTAATATATGAAGAGTTTAATTCCACAAAACTTGGCGAAACCAGACAATTAAAGATACAGCTTCCGCGAAATTATGAAGCAAATACAAACAAGGTTTACCCTATTGTCTTGGTGCTTGACGGTGATTATCTCTTTGAACCCGTTGCCGGAAATGTAGATTACTATTCATACTGGGAAGAAATGCCCGAAGCCATTGTCATTGGAATTATGCAATCAGGTTCTCGAGATCGGGATGGCTTTTATGATGACACAAATTTCTTTCCCACAGAAACAGGAGCCAATTTCTTTGAGTTTATTGGCCTGGAATTAATACCTTACATTGATGAAAAATACAGAACAGCAAAATTCATACTTGCTGTGGGTCATGAGTTTACTGCAAACTTCATCAACTATTATCTTTTCAAAGACCCACCTTTATTCAATGGCTATTTATCTCTAAGTCCAGATTTGGCCCCGCTTTTGGAAACACGCATACCGGAAAAACTTGCCATGACACCCAATAAAATATTTTATTATCTGGCTACGGGGTCAAATGACATAAAACCCATTAGAGAAATTACACTGGAATTGCACAAAGGTATGAGCGCCCTCAAAAAGGAAAACATTCATTACTATTTTGACGATTTTGAAGGAGCCTCACATTACTCTCTTGTAGGAAAAGCCATTCCTGCAGCATTAGAGGAAATATTCTCCATCTATAGACCCATCAGTAAAAAAGATTATGACGAAATTATTTTAAAACTTCAAACTCCTGTTTTTGATTATTTAATTACAAAATACAACACCATTGAAGATTTGTTTGGTTTTAAAACCACCATACGTGAAAACGATATCATTGCTATTGCTTCTGCCGCAGAACGCAAAAAGGAATGGGCATCACTGGAACAAGTAGCAAAAATGGCTCAAAAAGAGCATCCAGATAAGGTGATTGGGCACTATTACTTAGGTCGCTTTTTTGAAGAAACAGGAGAGCCCAAAAAAGCCATGCGCACCTACCAAAGTGCCTATGAGCTGGAAGAAGTAGGCTTTATCACCATTGATTTATTGCTTGACAAAGCAGATAAAATTAAACAAGACTTTGGATTCTAATGGCAAAAATAAAATCAGCTTTTTTTTGTCAAAACTGTGGTACTCAGTTTGCCAAATGGCAGGGCCAGTGCACCGCTTGCAAAGAGTGGAATACCATCACCGAAGAACTCATTGAAAAACCTGAAAAAGTTAGTTGGAAATCATCAGAGAGTCCAAAATCCCGAGCAGCAAAGCCTTTAAAAGTCAACGAAATTGATTCATCAACTGAAGCCCGTCTCGATACAAAAAACAAGGAGTTTAATCGCGTACTGGGCGGAGGAATTGTCCCTGGCTCTCTCATTTTACTTGGAGGTGAACCGGGAATAGGAAAATCAACATTGCTTTTACAAATCGCATTGCAAATGCCATACAAGCTGTTGTATGTTTCTGGAGAGGAAAGTCAAAAGCAAATCAAAATGCGTGCAGAACGCATCACTACAACGGCTGATAATTGCTATATTCTTACGGAAACTAAAACCCAAAACATTTTCAGACAAATTGAAGAACTACAACCTGAAATTGTTGTAATTGATTCCATTCAAACCCTCCATAGTGATTACATAGAAAGCAGTGCGGGAAGCATTTCCCAAATTAAAGAATGCACTACAGAACTTATTAAATATGCCAAAGAAACAGCAACCCCTGTATTATTGATTGGTCACATCACAAAAGACGGCAACATCGCCGGACCCAAAATTCTCGAGCATATGGTTGATACTGTATTACAGTTTGAAGGTGATAGAAATCATGTTTATAGAATTTTAAGAGCTCACAAAAATAGATTTGGTTCAACACACGAGATTGGTATTTATGAAATGCTATCTGATGGATTGCGGGAAGTAGCAAACCCCAGTGAGATTTTGATTTCCAAAAATGAAGAAATTCTTAGCGGCACTGCGATTGCTGCCACTTTAGAAGGAATAAGACCCTTATTGATTGAAATTCAGGCATTGGTGAGTACTGCGGTCTATGGCACACCACAACGCACCACCACTGGGTATAACGCCAAACGTCTCAATATGATATTGGCAGTTTTGGAAAAAAGGGCCGGTTTTCGTCTGGGAGCTAAAGACGTGTTTCTAAACATTACAGGAGGTATTTCAGTGGATGACCCTGCCATTGACCTCGCTGTGGTAGCAGCCATACTATCAAGCAATGAAGACATTCCTTTGCCAAAAAATATTTGCTTTGCAGCAGAAGTGGGACTCGCCGGCGAAGTGCGCCCTGTGGCTCGTGTAGAACAACGCATCTTGGAAGCAGAAAAGTTAGGCTTTGCCACTATAATGATTTCCAAATACTGTAAAATACCAAAAATAAATTCAGGTATTCACATCCAAAAAGTTGCAGGAATTGAAGAAGTTGTTGCCTATCTTTTTGGATAAAATTGGGCATTTCCAAGATATTTTAAGAAATTAGCACTTGTCAATAAAAGCACTCAATGCAAACTCCATTTCAATCAAAACTTCCTAAGGTTTCTACAACCATTTTTACGGTGATGAGTCAATTGGCAAATGAACAAAACGCCATCAATTTATCACAGGGATTTCCGGGTTTTGAGAGTGATCAAGTACTAATTGATTTGGTTGCCAAAGCCATGAATGATGGTTACAATCAATATGCACCAATGGCGGGTCTTTACGCTTTACGCGAAAGCATTTGCAATAAAATGAATCATCTCTATGGCAGCAAATACAAACCTGAAACTGATATTACCATTACTGCGGGTGCCACTCAGGCGATTTTTACTGTCATTTCGGCTTGTATTTCAAAAGACGACGAAGTTATTTTGTTTGCACCTGCTTATGATTGTTATGAGCCAGCAATCGTGCTTCAAGGCGGCAAGCCCATAAGCATTTCGCTGAAGCTGCCTGATTTTTCAATAGATTGGAATGAGGTAAAAGAAAAAATATCCTTAAAGACTAAAATGATTATAATCAATAGTCCACACAACCCCAGTGGAACTATTTTAAGCCAGGATGATTTATTAACTTTACAAGAGTTGGTACGTGATACCGGGATATTGATTTTAAGTGATGAGGTGTATGAGCACATCATTTTTGACGGAAAGGAGCACCAAAGTGTTGCCCGATTTCCAGAGTTGGCTGCACGGTCTTTTATTACGGCTTCTTTTGGCAAAACATTTCACAACACCGGTTGGAAAATGGGGTATTGTGTAGCCCCAAAACCACTGATGGAAGAATTTCAAAAAGTGCATCAATTCAATGTGTTTTGTGTTAATCACCCGATGCAAGTGGCATTTACAACCTATCTTGAAAACTCAAAAAACTATGAGAGTCTTTCCTCATTTTATGAGCAAAAAAGGGATTTGTTTTTAGAAGGAATTAAAGGATCCCCTTGGGAATATACACCGGCTTTAGGTACTTATTTTCAATTGCTTTCCTATAAAAATATTACTGATGAGAAGGATGTTGATTTTGCAAAACGATTGACTATAGAGCATAAAGTGGCATCCATACCCATTTCTGTATTCAATAAAAACGGTGAAGACCCAAAAATGCTTCGCTTTTGTTTTGCAAAAAAGGATGAAACTCTCAAAAAAGCAACTGAAATATTGAGCAAGTTATGACAGAAGAACTTAAAATAGCCCTCATTCAAACAACACTGGAATGGGAAAACCCTGAAGGCAACAGGAAGCATTTTCAAAAAAAAATTGAATCAATTCAAGAACCGGTTGATTTGATTATATTGCCTGAAATGTTTACCACTGGCTTTACCATGAATGCGGCTCCATTTGCTGAAAGAATGAATGGTGAAACCATAGCTTGGATGAAAAAAATGGCTCAATTAAAAAACGCAGCCATTACAGGAAGTATCATCATTGAAGAAAATCACAATTTTTACAACCGCCTGTTTTTTATAACTTCAGAAGGGAAAATGCAAACTTATGATAAGAGACACCTCTTTACATTAGCAAATGAACAGGAAACCTTTACAGCGGGAAGTGAAAAGTTAATTATAGAATATAAAGGCTGGAGATTATGCCCAATGATTTGCTATGATTTGCGATTTCCGGTTTGGGCCAGAAATGTGGAGGAATATGATGCAGTATTCTTTGTCGCAAATTGGCCACAAGCTAGAATAAAAGCCTGGGATGTTTTATTACAAGCACGTGCAATTGAAAATATGGCCTATTGCATTGGTGTAAACCGAATTGGAACAGACGGTAAAGGATTTGAATATGTGGGGCATTCTGCGGTATATGATGGTTTGGGGAAATGTGTACTTAATGATGATTTAGAAAATGACACCAATTTTCTAGTCACTTTGAGTAAAAATCATTTGCTGGAAATTAGAAGAAGATTACGGTTTCTCGAGGATAAAGATTTTTTTAAATTACTATAATTGTCTAATAGAAGAATTAAAAATTTAACACTTAAAGCTTTTAATTATCTTTCATTAATCCTTATTTTTGATAATCTAAGAATTTACAGATATTACATCAGAATCAAATTTAATGCATTAATAACCTACCTAAAAACCTTTATTTATTATGAAAGCAATCGCTCTTACATTTTGTATTTTATTCACAACAATTTCCATTAATGCCCAATCTATATCATCTTGGAATGTAAATGGCAATAGTATTTTGCCAACTTATTTTCTTGGAACAACTAATTCTCAAGATCTAAATTTTAAAAGAAATAATATAGTCTCTGGCTCTATTCAATCCAACAATACTTCTTTTGGATATTTTGCTTTTGAGTCAAATGTTAATTCAACTGGAAATTCAAGTTTTGGGGTTATGTCTCTCCAAAATTTAACTTTTGGTCTTGACAACACTGCTATGGGGACATCTTCATTGAATAATATTACTACGGGTTTAGGTAATTCCGGATTTGGAAGTTGGTCAGGTACTGGAACAACTACAGGAGATTACAATACATTTGTTGGTTATGGCACTGGTGGCGGAATAACAACTGGCAGTAATAACACAATTATCGGAGCACAAATCACAGGGCTCCAACCAAATTTATCAGGACATGTAATATTGGCTGACGGAAACGGAAATATAAGAATTCACATTAATAATCAGGGTAAGGTTAAGATAGGGGATGTATCAACACCAGGCAATTATAAGCTTTATGTGGAGCAGGGGATTCTAACAGAAAAAGTAAAAGTAGCATTAAAGAATACAACTGAATGGGCAGATCATGTATTTGAAGAGGATTATGCATTAATGCCATTGAGTGATGTTGAAAAATTTATAAATGAGAACAAACATTTACCGGGAATTTCTTCAGCGGAAACTTTAGTTGAGGAAGGAATTGACTTGGGTGCTATGCAGGCTAGACTATTGGAAAAAATTGAGGAACTAACACTATATATTATTGATATGAAAAAAGAAATGGATTTGTTAAAAAACATAATATACAATGATGAAAAATAGTCTTATAATTTTAATAGTCAATTTCTTTATAGTTGGAATATTTGCTCAGAATAATCCATCATTTTATATAGAGATACCTAACGAGTTGTATGTTCCCGAAGTCTCCCATGATGAAAATGGGAAACCTATAGGGACTACAAATACAGGGAATGTAAGATTAGATGAGTTGATTAATTCCTATGAAATTTATGGTAATCAACAAGTTTTTGAAATTTCAAATAATCCGTTATTGCAAAATATTTATTTAATTGAATGTAATAATATTGATCTAATGTATGAACTATTCAATAATTACGAAAATTACTATCCACGTGTTGAAGATGCATATATGGAGGCTCTACTTGTCCCTAACGATATTGGAACTATCGGCGGTTATACAAGTACAGATCAGGAAGAATTATATTACATAAGGGCTCCTGAAGCTTGGGACATAACAACTGGGTCAAACAATATTGTAATTGGAATACCAGATCCGCAGAATTTTCAAACTCAACATGAAGATCTAGAAAACACATTAGATGTTTTATTTGGTAATAATATTCCTACATCGCCAGATTATCAGCATGGTACACAAGTATCTTCTGTCGCAGCTGCAGAAACTAATAATGGAATAGGGATGGCTGCAATAGGTTTTGATAGTTATATTTATGGTGCTAAAAATACAAGTAATATCTTAAACTTATCTAACGAGACTAATGTCAGGATTCTGAGTGCAAGTTATGGATCATCTTCTCAAAACCCTCCTACAATTACACCAACAGTTTTTGAAGAGATTATAGAAGTTAATGGGGATATTGTAATTGCTGCTGCTGGAAATGGTCCACATCCTGACACAGGATACCCTCCAGCTACCTTTTATTACAGGCCAGCGTCATATAAAGGTGTAATTTCCGTCTCCGGTATTGGTCATCAAAACGAAAGCTTCAATGCTTATCATGGTCTTGTAGAAGTATTTCAGGATTCATTTGAATATAAACTTGGAGGAAATATAAGGACTACTCAATATAACGACTCTATTGATATTGTTGCCCCTGCAATAGGAGTTTTAGTTGCAAACGGATTAGGTTATATTAATAACGCACGTGGAACATCTATTGCTGCTCCAATGGTTGCAGGAACAGTGGCTTTAATGCTAGATATGAATTATTGTTTAGAGAATAAAGAAGTAGAAACTATATTAAAGTTGACAGCTGTTGTGATAGATACCCTTCCGCAAAATATTCAATATTATGGGAAATTAGGAGCGGGTAAGTTGGATGCTTATGAAGCTGTAAAAATGGCTAAGGATATGTCTGAGGAATTTGGAACCGTGGAAGTAAAACATAGAATTTTATATAGACCGTGGTTTTATAAATTAGAAACTGCACCTTATGAAATAAAAATGTTTAATAATACTGTAACTGACGGGGCTAAATTAAAATTTAGAGCTAGATCAAATATAGAAATTACAAGTGGTTTGTATTCTCCAATAGAGGGTTACATGGATTTGCAAATAGACCCTAGCCTAGATATCGATTGCCCTCCACCAACATCAGGGTTTCGTTATAAAGATAGGAATATTCTTAAAGAGAAGAAACCTGATATAAATTACTTAATTTACCCAACAGTAGTTGATGAGTTTATAATTATTAAAGAATTATTTAAGAATAAGATCATGTCAAGTATTGAAATATACGACTTGTCCGGAGTGCTAGCCCATAAAGAAGGCTCAATTAGTAATTCGACAATTTCATTAAACCTTGTTAATTTAGAAGCGGGTATTTATATTATAACGATTTTTGATCGGAACAGGAATGTTTTAAATACTCGAAAGATTATAAAAAAATAATTAGCGTTCAATAGTTTAATTTATAAATGAAGAGTTTCTAAAGAAGTTGTAGAAGAATTTAAAACTTTCATTTGTTACACTTTAACAAGATATTTTTTTATATAAAATAATTTACTATTTTTAACAACTTATTTTTATTCAATTAATTATCTTTAACTTAAACTTTAAACTATGAATTTTAAAAATTACTTAAGCCTACTATTTTTAGTATGCTTTGTGGGTTTTGTAAACGCACAAGAAGAAACATTTCCCCCTGTTGACCATGGGTTTTTTGCTACCCCCACACTAGTTCCAAGCTTTGCAGAGCAAATGCGTAATGGAACTTTTATTGAAGGTCTAAGCGGGTTGGAAAACAGACCTCTTGGTGAATCACCTGAAATTAATATACGACACAAGCATGTTAACAATGTCATTCCCGGGAAAGGCCTTCCTGCAGAAGGTCAGGAAGATCCTTTAGCCAGAGCGGCAGCACAAGCTTTAAAATACCCCGGAAGAGATCCTATTTATACAAACTTGAATGCTAACAATGGAGCCTCATTTACACCCACAGACCCAACAGTTGCTGTTGGTCCAAACCATGTAATTGCAGGTTGGAACATTGGATTTAGAATTTTCAATAAAGATTTAACTCCCATTACAAACGCTGCCTCCCTAAATACAATTTTTTCAGGTTCTGTGATTGGTGACCCTATATTTTTATATGACCACGAGTCTGACCGTTTTGTGATTACTGAATTCAGCAACAACCCAAATGGATTTAAAGTAGCTGTATCTCAGGGTCCTGATCCAATAAATGACGGATGGTTTGTATATCAAGGACAATTTAATACCGGTGCATTTCCGGATTATACCAAATTCTCCATCTGGCATGATGGTTATTATGTGACGGCAAATATTGGAAGCTCTAATAGACTTTTTGTGGTAGAAAGGGAAAAAATGCTCTTAGGGCAGGCTGCACAATTTCAATCATTTCAATTGCCCGGTATTGTTACTTCAGGCTTCTATAGCCCGCAGGTATTTAATGCCTTAGGCACAGATTTGCCCAACACACCTGCAACGGTTGTCTATCAACAAGACGACTCATGGGGTGGAGTTGCAAACGATCATTTAAAACTTTGGTCGGTTACATTAGATTGGGTTACTCCGGGTAACTCATCAATATCTTCTGCGGTCCAAATACCTGTTACACCCTTTAATGGAGTATTTAATGGGGGAAGTTTCAATAACTTGCCACAACCTTTTGGTGGAGGACCTTTATTAGATGCTATGCAAGCAACTGTAATGAATCAAGCACAATTGAGAAAATTCCCTGCATACAACTCTGCTGTTTTTAACTTTGTTGTAAGAGTAAATGCCAGTGGTGCCAACCAAGCGGGTATTCGTTGGTATGAACTACGTCAAGATCCGGGAGGCGGGCCTTGGACAATTCACCAGGAAGGAACCTATACTTCAACAGGTGAGAAAAGTGCCTTTAATGGAAGTATGGCTATTGATGTAGATGGAAACATTGGTATGGCTTATTCAAGTATTGGTACGAGAGATGTTCAAGAGCGTATAGCAATTAATTATACAGGTAGATTTGCAGATGACCCACTGGGTAATATGACAATAGCAGAAACACAGATTGGACTTAGCTCTGCAAATGCAACACATCCAAGTGGTCGTTATGCAGATTATTCACACACAGTTGTTGATCCTTCAGATGGTTTAACCTTTTACAACAACAATGAGTTTTTTAATGCGAATAGACGAAACATATTGAGCGCATTTAAAATAGCGCCCAATTTTGATGATGATTTAGGGGCTGTTCAAATTGTAACTCCTGTGAGTGGCCCATTGACTGACGAAGAAGAAGTAATTATCACTATTAGAAACTTTGGAACAAATCCGCAATCAAATTTTGATGTTTATTACAACATAGATGGAGGAACAAACGTGGTAGAAACTTTCACTGGCACTATAGATCCGCTTCAAAACGCAGACTATACTTTTACTACAACTGCAGACCTTAGTGTTGTTAGTCAAACTTATACCATCACAGCCGGCACAGATTTAACTGGTGATGAAGACCCAGGTAATGACGAAGTAAGTGTTGATGTTACAAATGAGCCACTTAATATCAATGATATCCCTCTAGAAGGTGCAGATTTAATAGTTGTTAATCAAGGAAACAATCAGTTTGAGGCTATTTTAACTACAAATATTGACATTGCAGATAAAGTATTTATTAATGTTTATAATATTAGCGGACAAATTATCGCTTACAATTTATTAGATAATGTAGATGGTAAATACACTTACAATCTTGATATGTCTTATGCTTCTTCAGGAGTTTATCTTGTGAGAGTAGGAACAAATTCTCAAGGATTTGTAAAACGAATTATCGTGAGATAAGTTATAGAATATTTAATTTCATTTTTACATAAAAGAGTTGTAAGTTAAAACCTTACGGCTCTTTTTTTATTTAACCCTAAATCACTATTTTTGAAAAAATACAAAATTTAAATCATGAAAAAAATTATTCCATTATTGTTATTTTCGGTTGCGTTACTTTTTAGCCAACTAAATTATTCACAGGTAGAACGTCCTGTAAGTCCAGAAAACAGCACAAGTCTAGAAGATATTTTAATACCCAATGAAGTGATTGTGAGACTCCAAAAAGGAGCAAATGCAGAGCGTGTTGTGGATCAAATGCCGGCAAACTATGAATTTAAAATAGAAAGACTACTATCTGCACCCACTGATATATGGCTTTTTACTTTTAATGATGAAGTAACAAATGTAGATCAGATAATTAGAGACCTCAAAAATTTGGACGCTGTTTTTCAAGCCCAAGTTAATACTCTTGTTGACCTAAGAGAAGCCCCAGATGATCCTTTATATGGCAGTCAATGGCAACATCAAAATATCAACTCTGAAGAAGCTTGGGATATCTCTACAGGGGGAACCTCTGCTACCGGTGAAGATATTGTGGTTTGCATTATTGAGAGCGCCAATGTAATGGGACATCCAGACTTGGTTGGAAATCACTGGACAAACACCGCTGAAGTCGCAGATGGTACAGATACAGACGGAAATGGCTATATCGACGACATCAATGGATGGAATGTAAGTACAAACAATGATAACATTGGAACAGGAGGTCATGGAACCTCAGTAGCCGGTATGATTGGCGCTGTTGGAAATAATGGAGTGGGAGTAGCAGGAGCAAATTGGGATGTGAAAATGATGGTAGTTGCAGGATACAATCAACCCTTTACACAAGCAAATATAGTTGAGGCATATACCTATCCCTTGCAAGCCAGAATCCTTTGGAATAATACAAATGGAGCAGAAGGAGCTTTTGTAGTGGCAACAAATGCTTCCTGGGGAGTAGATTTTGGAGACCCAAATGACTACCCAATCTGGTGTGGTTTTTATGATGATTTAGGTCAAGCCGGAATCATAAACTGCGGGGCTACCACAAATCAAAATGTCAATGTAGATATTGTTGGTGATGTGCCTACAGCCTGTCCAAGTAACTATATGGTGGGAGTAGCTGCTACAAATATCAATGATATCAGTGCATCCGGTTATGGGCCAAACACCATTAATGTTGCCGCACCGGGTACCGGAATTTTTACCACAAACAATGGAGGTTATGGAACCACATCAGGAACCTCTTTTGCCAGTCCACTTACAGCAGGAGTTATAGGGTTGATGTACTCAATACCTTGTGAAAGCTTTATGACCCTCGTTAAAGACGACCCTCAAGGTGCAGCAGATATAGTGATGCAGGCACTCTATGATGGAGTTGATCAATCAGCCCACCTAATGACCAGAGTAATCACCGGAGGAAGAATTAATTCAAAAAATGCCATAGATATTTTAATGGATGCTGTATGTGTGGTTAATGATAATGATGTGGGTGTAATTGAAATCAATCAGCCGGAAGACGGTTTATTAAGTGAAAATGAAACCATTGAAATAACAATCAGAAACTTTGGTCTTAACACGCAGTCAAATTTTGATGTGACTTATCAAGTTGATGGTGGCACTCTTATTACCGAAACCTTTACAGGTTCAATAGCATCTGCTTCAAATGAAACTTTTACATTTTCAACAACTGCAGACCTTAGTACTGTAGGTGAGACTTACAGCATTTCAGCCTCAACCTCATTAACAAATGATGAGGATACAAATAATGATTCATTTACAAAAGAGGTTACTCACTTGTTCCCAGATGACATTGGCGTAACTGAACTTCTTGAACCGGTTTCAGGTAATGGTTTAACAGATGCTGAAGAAATCACCATTGAAATTACAAACTATGGTGGGGTTGCTCAATCTAACTTTGATGTTTCTTACTCCATTGACGGTGGCACTTCTGTAACTGAAACAGTGCCAGGACCTTTGGGTGTTGGTGGAACGATTGAATATACCTTTACTCAAACGGCAGATTTCTCAGAACTTGGAGATTATATTGTTATGGTCACCACTATGTTATCGGGAGATTCAGACCCTGATAATGATGCGTTAGTAACCACAATTACTCACGAAATTTGTCAACCGGAATCAAATTGTAATGAAGGTGATGGTTTAACCCGATTTATTTTAGAAGAAATAAATTTACCAAATATAAACTGTAGCGGAAATGGATATATGGATATGACACAACACGCTGCTACTCTTGATGCAGAAGTTGGGGAATACACGGCTACTATCAGATCAGGATTTTCAAATCAAGAGTTTTCTGCCTGGATAGATTATAATGATAACGGGGTGTTTGAGCCTTCAGAGCAAATCTTTTCCAATGTGGCCGTTGCAACGGCTAATACAGATGTGAATGTACCCTTTACTATTCCTTCTGATGCATTTAATGGTGACCACCTGATGCGCGTTAGAGGAAAATGGGGATCAGGTACCGGAGACCTTAATGATCCCTGTGCTGACTTGCAATGGGGAAATACAGTAGATTTTACAGCAACCATTATAAACGGAACTTTAAGCACAAATGATTTTGGTTTCAATGATTCAGATTTTGTAGTACTTAGTCAAGGTGATAATCAATTTCAAGCGATACTAACGACTACAAATCTCGATAACCAAGATGTAAAGTTATCTGTTTACAATGTTTTGGGTCAAAGAGTTCATTTTTCTGAGTTAGAAAATAATGATGGAGTATATACTCTTGTTTTCAATATGAATTCAAATGCTTCAGGAGTGTACCTTGTGAGAGCCGGCACAAATTCTCAAGGGAAAGTAAAGCGTATTATTGTTAAATAAAAAAGCTTTGAGTTGTATTTTATAAAGGGATGGCAATTGGCCATCCCTTTTTTTTGTGTTCTAATTTCGCGATGAAATCTCTGTAATTTCTACAGGGTTTGCTTTTTCACATCGATTGGGCATTCTAAGTGGACGGTATTTTACCCAAATATTGGTTTGAGATTTTTTGTATTCTTCTCCTAAGTTAATCGGGTCAAAAAGTGTCGATTCTCCATCAACCGATAGGGTATAAGGACAGTCACCTTCAACTTCAGAATAAACAATTATGGCCTTTTTAAAGCCATCTTCACTCATTTTAAGGTCAGATTGATTCATAGTTTCAGTGCTTGAATGTGTTGCCTCTTTTTTACTTTGACAAGAAAATATTAAAAGTAAAAGAATGCTAAAGGCTACCAATTTATTAGTTTCCATAATTTAAAATTATTTTATTTTATTAAATGTACAAATATTATACCTCACTTTCTAGAGATCTGAAATTTGATTTTAATGGGTGTTAATATTTTGGAAGTTTATACTACAAAAGGTATATTAGCATTCCTTAACAAATTCTTAATTAAAACTTAAAAAATGAAAAAAACACTATTGTACATGTTTTTGTGCTTTACGATTGTGGTTTCAGCTCAAGTTACCAATGAGGGTACACCTGAAAGTTGGAAATTAAACAATGCAAAAAACATAGAGAGTATTAAAATGCCTTCTTTTGATTTAAAGGCTTTACAAGCCGAAGATGCTATTTATGATCGTCAGGGTGACAGACCTTGGCGTTTTGGTAAAGAGTTTTTAGTAAATCATTCACTTCAAAACGCAGGTGAGTGGACAACTCTAGCTAACGGTGATCGAATCTGGAGAATCAGATATCAATCTGAAGGTGCTATAACAATGAATTTTCTATTTGAGGACTTTTATTTGCCAAAAGGCGCAAAAGTTTACTTGTACAACAATGACCGTTCAGATCTTTTAGGAGCTTATGATTACAACCAAAACAATGAAGCCCGCGTTCTTGGAACTTGGCTTGTTGATGGAGATGATGTTTGGATTGAATACTTTGAGCCAGCAAAAGAAGCCGGTAATGGTAAACTTCAAATTGGAAGAGTGGTTCACGGATACCGAAGTCAAGCTCAATTTTCAAATAATAAAGGGTTAAATGATTCCGGGAACTGTAATCATGATGTAGATTGCCCTATAGGTGAATTTGAAGATCTTAAAAATCATAATAAAAAAGGAGTTGTTCTTTTATTAAGTGGCAGCAGCGGTTTTTGCTCCGGGTCATTAATTAATAACACATCAAATGATGGTACACCTTATATCTTAACTGCAAACCACTGTTTCAGTAACCCTGCAAACTGGTCATTCAGATTCAATTGGATAAGCCCCGACCCTGTATGCGCTTCTACTCAGAACAGTACAAACGGTCCCACAACCCAAACGATGAGCGGTGCAACTTTGAGGTCAAGAATAGGTCCATCAGACTTTTGTCTTGTTGAAATAAACAACCCTATTCCCGGTGGCTGGGATGTTGTTTGGAATGGCTGGGATAGAAGTGATGATATACCAGACAAAACCTGGGGAATCCATCACCCTGCCGGAGATATTATGAAGGTATGTGTTGACGAAAACCCTCCCGGAAAGTTAACTCAAAATGGAAACCAACCCGTTTGGAGAATATTTGACTGGGATTTGGGTGTAACTGAAGGGGGATCATCCGGATCTCCACTTTTTGACCCGCAGGGAAAAATCGTTGGACAATTATGGAGAGGAACTGCCGCTTGCGCAGGTACAAATGATAATGGTGGCTGGGATGAGTATGGACGATTTGGCCGTTCCTGGGCAGACGGTACTACACCTGCAACACGTTTGGAAGAGTGGCTTGACCCTGATGGAACAGGATTGGTGACAATTGATGCATTTCCTCCACTTGAAGTGTTTTCTTACAATGCTGGAATCAGCATTACAAACGTAAACACATTGCTTTGTGATAATGTAATTGAACCCATTATCGTTATAAGAAATTTTGGCTCAGAAACACTCGTTTCTGCAGATGTTTCATATCAATTGGATGACAACGATCCGGTTTTAATTGAATGGACAGGTAGTCTAGAAACAGGAGATTTGGAGGAAATTATACTTGATCCTATAACTGTTTCACAAGCCGGAACACTAGTGGCAACCATCGAAAACCCTAACGGACAACCAGATGAGTTCCCGGGCAACAATGAAGCAAATGCTAGCTTTGAAACACCAGACGTTTATGAAACTGCAGAAGTTTTCTTAACACTATTACTAGATGATTGGCCCCAAGAAACTACTTGGGAATTTGTAAATTCTGCAGGCACTGTTCTTTACTCAGGAGGACCTTATGCAGGGCAACCCGGCGCTACAATTGAAGCCACTTTTTCAGTTTCTGATGAAGATTGTTACACATTTACCATTTTTGATTCATTTGGTGATGGTATTTGTTGTGGTTTTGGTAATGGAAACTATTCTTTGGAAACATCAGATGGCACTATTATAGTTGAAGGTGGTGACTTTGGAGGTGAAGAGGCAACAACATTTAGCAACTTTAATGTGTTAAGCCTTAATGATAATTCACTAGGCTCTGAACTTGTTCTATATCCAAACCCATCAACCGGAATTGTCAATATCTCTAATGTAAAGGGAGCTAACTTAAATTATGAAGTTTACAATGTTTTAGGTCAGGTAATTTCTAAGGGTAACAATCAAAATCCTTTATTCTCTCTGGATTTATCAAACGCAAACACAGGATTGTACTTTGTTAAATTTGTAGATGCAGAATCAAACAGAACGACAACTAAAAAATTAATCCTTAAATAATTTTTAGCAAATAGTCTATTTAAAGGTCTCACTTTTGTGAGGCCTTTTTTAATTAAAAATAAGCCTTTAGCTGAACCGTTCCTGTGTGAATGGTGTTTGAGTTTTCACTCTTTCGGCCAAAATAAGATAAATTAGCATCAAGATATTTTGTGATACTGCGTTGAAATAACAAACTCCAGGTGAAATTTTTATCAGGCTGTAAGCCTTCCAGCATTTGAAAAGCAACCGGTGAAAAAGCACTTCCGGTAAAATTGTTTGAAATAAAATTAAATTCTCCGTTGATTGAATACTTTTCAGCATTATTGAAAGCAAATTGAACACCCATTTGTTGTTGCTTCAAAAGCTCTCTTTCTCCCAAAAGATTTTCTTTATTTGCATATTGATACAGGAGGGAGAACTGAGCATTTTCAGAAAATAGATAAGATAGTTTGGGAGCAATATCATAACTTTCAATCGTAAAATTGCGTTGTTCAAAGTTCTCTGAAGTTGTTTTGTTTTCCGTCAGCTGTGTTTTGAAATTTGCCAGCCAGCTGGCACCAAATTTGTGTGTAAAATTCAATTGATGCCCTGTTAATGCATTTTTTTGTAAGCCCACTGAAAGCAAGTTTTCAGACCGGGAATCAGTAAAAGTATAACTTGTGGTATAATGTTGCCTCCCTCTATTGAAAAATAGAATATTTCTAAAATTTAATGCCAAACCGAGTTGGTTTTCCTCATCCGTTACAAACGGATTGATGTCAAAACTACTTCCTGCCCTTCTTGTTTTTCTGTCAATTAAATAAGATGTTTGACTATAAAACTTTGATAGGACTTTTTTAGTCCTTTCATTTTCTGTGAAAAATCCGGGGTTAATGGTGAGTACTTGCCCCAACTTGTTTTGATGAATTTTGACAAAAACCTGATTGGGTAATAATACTCTTATAAATTTTGCTTCATCAGGAAATTGTGCGATTTCAAATTCTTCCAGTTCTTGTATTCCGTTACCGTTATAATCAATCCAAATGTGGGTTCCCTGCCCAGGTTCAACCTCCACAAAAGTAAACTCTTGTTGTGGCAAAACCCCGCTGTTTGTTTCATAAGTAGTGTTCCACTGGATGGCTCCATTTAAAAAACGTTGGTTGTATAATAAACGACTGTTTAAAGATTGCTCATCATCGCGATCACCAAATTCATCTCTTAGCACCCTATAATTGGTAAAAAGGGAAAGTTGAGTGTTATCAGACTGAAGCAATTGTGATTTTAAATAGAATGTATTGGATTGGCTCACCCGTTGCAAATTAGATTCCCTAAGGCTGTCATTCACACGATTTCTAAAGCCCAATTCAACAAAAACAGCGGTGCTGTCCCCCACACCCACAAAGGTTTCATAAGCAATAAATCGTTGGCTAATGGGCGTTAAACTGTCATTTGCAATAACCCGTTGTTGGTTATCTTCTAAAGCTATTTTTGCACCCACCCAAGCCTTATTAAAACCATAAATGCTGCGCGCATTTAGTCTTAAAAAATCAGCTTCTTGTAAGTTGCTTGAATTGTTCAAAATACTTCCGTTTGCAAAAGTTTGTAAGTTTCCAAAACGCATCGCCCCATTCAAAACGTGACGACTACCACTGAAATCTTCAGAAAAATCAAGTTTTTGAAATTCATAATTGACAACCCCAAGTTTAGCATCTGCTAACTGCAATCCGGTTTCAATATAACTTTGATTTCCCTGTGGATTATCAAGACTCCAGTCACGATTAAATTCAATGTTATAAAGTCGCTCAATGGTATTAAAATCTGCGTCAATATAATCAGCATTCATGTAACCGTCTAGCTGTAGCCCTTCCTCCTTTTGAATAATTTTTTGTTTGGCTTGAATTCTTGCAGCAAATCCGGTGTTGTCTTCGTTGTCAAGATTGGAAAATAAATTCAAGTCTTGTTTGCTTGCAGCGAGTTCAAACCCAACACTTGTTTTTTCAGTGGGGCGAAAGGTACCATTCACGCCTCCCACTTGTATTTGAGTGGGCGCAAAAAGCCTGATGACAGGTTCATAATTTCCTTGCGGAACTCCATTTATCGGAGGCACAAATTCAAAAATCCGGCTGATTGCTGTGTTGTCTGAAATAACATAATTACCCTGATTTTCTCCAATGAGGGTAAAACGAACCTGAAACAATTCATCTTCGGGATTGTTTGAAAAAACAAAAATCTCTTCTCCATCAAAAAACTCTTTTCGATATAAAATTTTATTGTCTGAAAATGAATCCGGCACGGCTGAAGGGGCAACCATTTGAGAAGTATCGTCACCTGCATCCTTTAAAACCTGAACCTGTTCCGGGCTTAAGTTTTGCTGTAAGGGCTGGTTTTTTGCATCACTTTCAATGTACCCATAAGCACCAATATCCAGTTTTTCTGAAGTATAATTTCCGCCACCATAACCAATAAAACGGGTGTAATTTCTGTCTGAATATTGATACTCCACAGTAATGCGCATATCTGAAGTTATTGGAAAAGTCGAGTTAAATCGAACCTCGCCGGCATTGTAATCAATCACATAATCACGGTTTTCACCACGTTGCAATAATAGTCCATTGATAAAAACCCGCTCACTCCCTGAAATGATGAGAATAAAAAGCTCGCCATTGGGTCCCACCAATTTATAGGGTCCTTGATTTCCTTCCTGTCCCACAAACTCACTGCGTGCAAAAACGCCACGCACCACACCTCCTGAAACAAACATTGATGTTTCAGACTCATCAGACTTTATGGTTCCTCCCAAAGAAATTCCCTGAATCTTTTTTTGAAATCTACCAAAGTAACTTTGCTCATTCACTAAGTCAATATCTCCTGCTCTTATGGTCCAGTTGTCACTAAAAAGCTCGATAAAAATCTGGTCAAATTCGTTTAAATTTTGAGAATACCCACCTTCTTGAGCGGGTATATTTGCATCCTGAATGGAGGCTCTTATTCCCACTTTTTCACTAATTCTACCGGTTATTTGAAGGTCAAGTTCTGAGTTGACAACGGCGTTCTGGTTATTGCCAATGGTGATTCCCCTTGAAATGCTTCCGCTGGTGTTTAAACCATCAAAGGGAACAAATGTGTTTTCGCGTGTGGATTGTTGAAGTGAGTAAAGCCGGTCCATTGCGCCGGTGCTTTCAGAAATAATGCGTGTATCGAGCAGCGAATATTTTTTGGTTAAAAAAGTTGGGTATTTTAAGTAGTTGATGGTGAGACTGTCCAGACTGTTTTGAAGCTCTTCAGAGAGGTATAAAATCCCTTTTTCGAAGTTTACGCTATAAGCTGCAATATCAATAGGATTATTTTTTTTATCCAGAAGGGCAAATCGCGCCGGATTGATACTCACAGAATCAATCACAATTGTATCTTTAACTGCTACTTTTACCGAGCGGTAATTGCTCTGGACTTCCTGCGAAAACGCAAAAAGAACTGAAAAACAAAGTATGATTAAAAAGATACTTCTCATCAACTACTTAAACTTAATCACAAGGTATTTATTTTATTGATAAATGTATAGAAATCTTTGTTGGCATCTATTGTTGAAAGTGGTTTAGAATAATTATTTTAGCACAAACATTAATTAGGAATTTAAATCACGGGATTCCTCCCCAAGAAAACTTGGGGACGGGAATATGGGAAATGAAAATAGTATCATACAACGTCAACGGAATTAGAGCAGCAATCAATAAAGGGTTTTTAGATTGGTTAAATCTTGCTGATCCAGATGTTATCTGTCTTCAGGAAATAAAAGCAACGGAGTCTCAACTTGAGCTGGCGATGTTTGCTGATGCCGGTTATGAATTTAATTACTGGTTTTCAGCACAAAAAAAGGGTTATAGTGGGGTAGCCATTCTTTCAAAAACCAAGCCCAATCACGTAGAATTTGGAACCGGTATTGACTCTATGGATTTTGAGGGAAGAAATATCAGGGCAGATTTTGACGACTTTTCTGTTATGAGTATGTATTTGCCCAGCGGGACCAATGATGCCCGTCTGGGTTTTAAATTTAATTATATGGACGATTTTCTGGAGTATTCAAAAGACCTTAGAAAAGAAATTCCAAACTTGATAGTTTCCGGTGATTACAATATTTGTCATAAACCGATTGATATTCACGACCCCATTAGAAATGCTAAAGTATCGGGTTTTTTACCTGAAGAACGCGAGTGGTTAAGCCGTTTTATTGACAGCGGTTTTGTTGACTCATTTAGGGAGTTTAATCAGGAGCCAGACAATTACACCTGGTGGAGTTATCGTGCCAATGCTCGAAATAACAACAAAGGATGGCGCATAGATTATCACATGGTTTCAGAGCCTCTACAAGAAAAGTTGAAACGTGCCGTTATATTACCTGAAGCAAAGCACAGCGACCACTGTCCGTTGCTTGTTGAAGTAGACACCAAAAAACTGTAAACCTCTTTAAAATGATAAAATCCATTTTTACATTTGGCCTAATAACACTAATGTTCACCTCCTGTGTTTCTTCAAAAGTTTTTGAAGACCTCAAGGCAGAGTATGACGCTCTTAAAGCAGAGAACGCTGCTTTAATGGCACAACTTGATAACCGCTCCGGAAACACAGACCAGTATGCACTTCAAAACCTGAGAAGAGATTTTGAGCGCCTTCAGGCAGAACGTGACCAACTTGCCCTGGATTATGCAGCGACGCAAAACCAATTAAATCGTCTCCAGGATTCTTATAATGCACTGGAAGCAAACAGCTCAGAAAATCTAACTTCAAACTTAGCATTAAACCGGGATCTTCTTGCACAACTGGAAGAAAAGGAAAAGGCATTGGCAAAAGAACAAGCACGACTCGAGCAACTGCAAAGAGACCTTGTCGCTCGCTCACAAAGAGTGGATGAGTTGGAAGGTATTATCGCTGCAAAAGAAGTCCAAATGAACAATTTAAGAGATGCCATTTCTGCGGCACTTACTAATTTTGAAGGCAAAGGTCTCACCGTAGAAATGCGAGACGGTAAAGTATATGTCTCAATGGAAAATAAGCTCCTTTTTGAAAGTGGTAGTTGGGCAGTAAATAGCAATGGTCGTCAAGCAGTGGTTCAACTGGGGAGAGTACTGGCACAAAATACAGAAATTGCAGTATTGATTGAAGGTCATACAGACAATGTGCCTTATGGCGGAAGTGGTCCTTTAAATGACAACTGGGATCTATCTACAAAAAGAGCCACCTCCATTGTTTCGATTTTGACTGAAAATTCCGGAATTCCAAAAGACAACCTCACTGCTGCGGGTAGGGGAGAGTTTGCACCTATAGCACCCAATACAACTCCTGAAGGTCGGGCTAAAAACCGAAGAATAGAAGTCATACTCACTCCAAAACTTGATGAAATTAGTAAGTTGTTGAATGAAATTTAAATCCTCCCGCTTAAGCTCTAAAACTATTTTAGCGTCTGCGGCCAAACCCCTCTTAGGGAGGGGAATTTGATTAATATGAACTATAAAAACATACCCAATACAAATCTAAAAGTTAGCAAACTCTGTCTTGGAACAATGACCTTTGGCGAGCAAAATACTCAGGAAGAAGCCTTTGAGCAACTCGACTTTGCATTAGAAAATGGGATCAACTTTATTGATACAGCCGAAATGTATTCTGTTCCCGGAAGAAAAGAAACGCAAGGCAGCACAGAGACTATTATTGGCAATTGGTTTGCAAAAACCAGAAATCGTGATAAGGTCATTTTAGCTTCCAAAATTGCGGGTCCCAGCCGTACTTTTGAGCACATTCGTGAGCCTCTTGACTTTTCAAGAACATCATTGAATGATGCTATCAATAAAAGCCTCAAACGCCTTCAAACAGACTACATTGATTTATACCAACTCCACTGGCCGGAGCGCAATACCAATTATTTTGGGCAACGCAATTACAATCACAATCCCAGTGAAAAATGGGAAGATAATTTTGCTGAAGTTCTCGAAAGTTTAGATTTTTTCGTTAAAGAAGGTAAGATTAGACACATTGGTGTTTCAAATGAAAGTCCTTTTGGAGTGATGCGTTTTGTTGAAGAAGCCCGAAAAGGAAAACGTAAAATAGCTTCAGTTCAAAACCCTTTCAGTCTGTTGAACCGTAAAGATGAAGTGGGTTTAACTGAAATTCTGATGCGGGAAAATATAGGGTATTTGCCCTATTCACCTTTAGGATTTGGTCAACTCACCGGAAAATATTTAGAAGATTCGCCCAAAAATGCCAGGGTTACCTTGTTTCCAAACTACAACCGCTACCACAAACCTAACGGGTTTGAAGCCACCAGAAGGTACAATACCTTGGCAAAACAAAACAATTTGTCATTAACACACCTGGCATTGGCTTTTATAAGACATCAACCTTTTGTAACCAGCACCATTCTAGGCGCAACATCAATTTCGCAGCTCAAGGTGAACATAGAAAGTAAAGAGGTGGTCTTATCAAAAGAATTGCTCAGTGAAATCAATAAAATTCACGAAGAAATTCCCAATCCGGCACCGTAAATATGTTGTGAGTTTGTGAGAGGTGAGTTGAAAATGAAATCCACTCAGAAACTCACAAACTCAAAGACTCACAATCTAATGATATGGATTCATTAACTCAAATTGTTTTAGGGGCTGCTGTTGGAGAAGCGGTATTAGGAAAAAAAGTGGGCAATAAGGCGATGCTTTATGGCGCCATTGCGGGAACAATTCCGGATCTGGATGTTGTTGCAAATTATTTTACAGACACCATTACTGCCATTGAAATTCATCGTGGCTTTACACACTCTATTTTCTTTTCTGTGGTATTTGCACCGATTTTTGGGTGGCTTGTGTCAAAGATTGAAAAAAAATCAGGACTGAGTTGGAAAAACTGGAGCTGGTTGTTTTTCTGGACATTGATTACACATCCCATACTCGACGGTTTTACAACCTGGGGAACCCAGTTTTTTTGGCCTTTTGAATACCGGGTAGCTTTTAAGAATATATTTGTGATCGACCCACTATATACGTTGCCTTTTTTATTCTTTCTTATTTTAACGATGTTTCAAAAGGGCACATCGCCAAAACGAAAAAAATACAATCGTTTAGGGCTCATCATTAGCAGTAGCTATTTAGCTCTGACACTGGTTTTGAAAGGAGTTACTTATATGAAATTCACCAATGCCCTTGAGCAGCAAAACATTGCATACAAACAAATTCAGAACAAACCCGGGCCTCTCACGACAATTTTTTGGGTGGCCAATGTAGAAACGGAAGATGCTTTTTTGATTGGTGATTATTCGTTTTTTGACAGTCAACCCATTGCATTTCATTCTTTTCCAAAAAATCATCATTTGTTGGGTGACTGGATTGAAAAACCAAATATCAAACGATTGAAAAAGATTACTGAAAATGGATGGTTTACCATTTCAGAAAAAGAGGGCCATTTATTTTTTAACGATTTGCGTTTTGGTTTATTGAACAATGACCCATTGAATCCGGAATTTACTTTTAGTTATCTTTTGATAGAAAAAGAGGGTATTATTTATGCTGAAGAAACTAAAAAAAACAGAGAAGATGCCCAAGAATTATTGGGGGATTTGTGGGAAAGAATAAAGGGGAATTAAAAATAAAAATAACAAAAAAGGCTGTCTTAAACGAGACAGCCTTTTTCATTTATTAAAAGATATGTTATTTAGTTTTGAACTCCTGTAATTCTAATATTATCAAGGTGGTATCTGGTAGTCGCAGATGGGTCTGAACCTTCATATTTAAAAGCAATTCTCACATTGCCTTCAAAACAGGATAAATTAACCGGGCCTACAGCCTGGAAGCCGCCAAAACCACTTGAAGGGCCTGTTGGAACTTCTAAGTCAAGCAATTGCCAGTCTGTTGTTGTGACATCACCAGTGTAATTTGTAGTGATTAGAACAGTAAGAATTTTACCATTATCAAAGGCCGCTTCCATGTCAAGATCCAATTGGTGTCTTGTAAATGTGTCGAAGTTCATTTCAGGAGATACAAACCAGGCTTCAATTTCACTCTCCCCAGAGCTGAATCCTGAGATTTGAGCATATTTGTTTCCGCTAAACTCGCCAAGTACAAATCTTGTGTTTCCGCCACTAACGTTTATATTCACCCAATTTGTTAATTCGTTGATATTTGAAATAGACTCAAAGTTTTCAGAAAACAGGGTGTCAGGACCACCAAATGGACCGTCACAGCCAATAATGTCTGGGTCACATCTTTCAGGGCTATCAAAATTGAGAGTTGTGGGATCATTTAAATAAATTGTATAAAACTCATCAAAGAAATCGCGTGTTAAAATAGCATCAATTGTTCCTCTGCCTGCAGGTACTGTAACTCCCTTAAAGCTGGCAAAAGTACTTGTGCTTAATATCACTGAGGCTTGATTGGCACAGCTCTCTATGATACGTTCCCCGTCAAATTGATCTCCAGGTTCTGCTGCAAATGTTTTAGACAGTTCATTTCGGTTAAACTGCATATCAGAGAGTCTAATCATCAAATTAGTATTTGCCATTGAAAATTGTTCAATAGTTAATGGTTTAGGAACAATTTCAGCAATTTCAGATGAGCGTAAGATATGTTCTTCTCTATTTGGAAAAGGAATTCTTTCAGGTCTAATTCCTCCTCTAACACCAAGAGCTAGCACTCCATTTGATATGCCAACAGTCAGGCCATCTAGTTTGATAAAGACTTTTCTTCCTACCTCATAAGTAACAAAAAGAGGGCTCACATCAATGAGTAGATTGATACCTACAGTTGGATTTTCAGGTTTATCTTGAAGAACCAATTGCTTGAAGAAGTTTCCTCCTTCATCGCTTGAAATTACATAGCCCACCATATATTTTCCGGTTTCGCTGAAAGTAAACTGATCTTCTTCAGATTGGGCTAATTCACCTGCTACTGCGCCAATTTCAATAATGTCTGCAGGGTTTATATTAGGCTCTTCAATATTTAAGTTTGGAATGTCAAAGTCATCGTCTTTAACACAAGAGGTTGCAACTACAAAAGCGAGAAGCACCATTACTATTTTATTAAAATTCATCGTTTTCATCTGTAATTTATTTATAAGGTTTTTTTATTAAAATCTAAAATATGCGTTTACGTAATAGGTAGTTCCGTTTCCGAAAAAGTATCTAGAACCAAAAATAGGTGTATCTCTGTTTGACTCTTCAACCAGTTTTCTGTAATCTGAATATCTTGAGTTTTCAAACCCTCCCGTTTTGAATTCCTGATTGAAAACATTATTTATAGTCGCAAAGAAACCAACAAAATAGTCATTGATTTTCCAGGATTTACCCCCCACGATGTTCACTAAAACATAATCGTCAAATTGTTCTTGTTGTAAAAGTCCTCTCGCAATTGTTTCATCAAAGTCATTAAACGGCAATCCGTCTGTGTCTGTTGTAAACGCATCTGTTCTTCTTAATTTGCTT
This sequence comes from uncultured Flavobacteriaceae bacterium, assembly GCA_963977065.1. GTDB lineage: Bacteria > Bacteroidota > Bacteroidia > Flavobacteriales > Flavobacteriaceae > Planktosalinus. The sequence goes on from CAXBNF010000001.1 coordinate 442,291, forward strand.
ATGTTGACATATCCATTTGAGAAATAGTTTGTCGTTGCGCCTACCCACCAAAAGTCAGGGTCTCTGTATTCAAAGCCTAATTGATAAGCTTGTTCCGGTCCACCAGAAAGATGAAGATTTTTAAGTTTTGTAGTGCCATCACCAAATGTTTTAGGTCCTTCAAAATCTGTACTTGTGTAATAAATGTTTGGATTGTTATTATAGATGTATTGTCCTAAAGAACCGGCGGCTTTCAATTTGATTGTGGGCGTTACCTGCGCTTCAATTCCAAACTCACCACCCAGATGTCTTTTTTCAATTCCGGTGGTTACTTCCTGAACAAAAGCGGCATCGTTATTAAACCCTTGTCCTTGAAACGATTGGGTAAAGAAGAACCCAATTTCTGTTGCATCTTCAAAACCTGTATAGAAACCGGTAATTCTTGCTTTTATTATTGGAGAGCGGTATATATAGCTCAAGTCCACAGATTGAATTTTTTCACTATCAACACCAATAACAACATCATTGTTTTGTCTTGCATTTGAAAAGGAGTTTCTTATGCCGGGAGCTTTGGTCATATAAGCAGAATTGAAGTCAATCAAGTGACGCCCAGTAATCTTATAAGTAAGACCACCTTTTGCTCCAAAGTCTGTAAAGTCAAGTTTTTCACTTTTCCCAAAAGATCGTTCTCCGGGAAAATAACCATTTTCAAAAAGTCCATCTCTCTGATAGGAAGTTTGTGAACCCTGAGCGGCGATATAAAAATCAATCGCTCTGTATTTGAATTGGGCTTGTGCAAACCCACCGGCAACAGTTGCATCAATTTCATAGTTGTATTTATATCGGTCGCCTTCTTGTACAATTCGGTTTCTATTCCTCAAATCACTTTGAGCAATATCTCCTGCATTCACATCAATGGTTTCTTCAGCAAAAGAGTCTATATCAAGAAAACCGGTGCCACCAAGTAAATCTTTTATACTTGCAAAGTTTTCACTTTTTAAGGACCTAAAGTTCAAGCCCGCATTAAGTGTAATATTGCTGGTGAGAATTGTATTTAATATAGTGTTTGCTGTTATTTGAGTGTCATCAATGCGGTCTTCTTGGAGTGCATAAACAGCATTTTTCCCACTATTTGTAGCAATTTGGTTTGCTAAGTATAGATTTTCCCAATTAAATTGACCATTGTTTCTAAATTCCTGCTCAGCAAGATAGGCATTTTGATAATCATTTGCAGTAGGATTTTCAAACCTTAAGAAGTAGCTGGGCATTCTTTGATAGTAATTTGGGTCTGGATTTCTTGCCCCACCAATGTAGGTGTCTTGACCGTTAACAGTCACCAGGGTTGTCCCGTTATTATCAATTCTTGAATTTCCTATTTTACCAAATTGATACCCTAGGTTTGTATTGAGCCTAGTTTTATCTGAGATTGTCCAATGGTGATTTAACATAAATACCGGTTCTTCAATTTCTCTTGTTCGTGCATTTCTTATATCACCATCTAGTTTTCCCCAGTATGGGTTGTATTGATTTCCTTTTATATCAAAAACTTCCTGAGTAATCGCTGTAGAACGTCCTCTTCTGTTTGGGGTATAAAAGGCAGAGAAATTTAAGCTATGGCTTTGATTGATTATTTTCTCAACAGAAGCAAAGAATGAATTAGCATCATAGAGTGTTCCCTCAATAAATCCTTCATTTCCATATCGCCTTGATATAAGAACCGAGTATGCCCATCCCTTTGCTGAAACACCAGAATTGTATGAGCCCATTGCTCTTCCTTGATAAGTTCTGTTTGCAAATGCGTGAGAAACTTGACCTCCCTGGCGGTATTGTGAAGCTCTCATCACTATGTTTGTGGTTCCTGCAAGGTCGCCAAAGGCGTAATCATTGGGAGTAAGCCCCATTGAAAAATCACGGTTTCTTTGAGCGTCATTTAAACCGCCCCAGTTCCCCCATTGAGGTCTTCCGTCAAATTGTTTGTTCATTTCAATGCCATTGATAAGCACTTTTCCATTGGCATTGTCAAGCCCTCGGGGTCTAAAGAAAGTGGCGCTAAAATCAAATGCAGCTGCGTTTAGAAAAACATCATTTGATGCTTGTAAAAGCCCGGAAACGTTTGTTGAAGAACCGTCATCATCATCGAGTTCATCATCTGCAAGAGAAATAACACCAATCTGAGATTGTGCATCAGTAAAATCAACCTCCATTAAAACAGGGTCAAAGTTGACGGTGCTACCACTTTGAATGGTAATAGGAAATCTTAAAGTGATGTAACCTGATTTTTCAACTAAAAGGATTTGTTCTCCAAGTGGAAGATTTGAATCAGTAAAAGTAAAAACACCATTGGCATCAGTTGTTGTACTGTAGATACTTTCCTCAATACTTAACTGAACATTTGGAATGGGTTCGCCTGAATTGGTTTCAATCACTCTACCTTTTACTGTTGCTTCTTGTGCTTGTAAAATACTCATCACAAAAATGCAGAACAGAAAAGTTAATGTGTTTTTTTTCATTCGTAATTGGTTTTGAATAGATTAAGAAATCATTATAATTGTGGGGCAAAATTACATTATTTAAATGAAATATTTACCTTTGACGCAAGTTTTGCCTTAGGCTTTACAATTAATTAATATTATTAAGAATGATAAAATTACAAATTTTAGTTTTACTTGCTTTTATTGCTATCAGTCCAAGTTTATTTAGTCAGGAAAAGAAAACTTATAAAGTAAACACAATAGCTTTTTACAATGTGGAAAACTTGTTTTCTCTTGAAGATGATGAGTTTACTGTTTACCATGACAGAACAACAAGAGCAGATGCTTATTATACTAAAGAGGTTTATAATGCTAAGGTAAATAATGTAGCAAAAGTAATTTCTGAAATTGGTACAGACGTGACTGGCACTACCCCCGCTGTTGTTGGTTTCTGTGAAGTAGAAAACAGAGCGGTCATTGAAGACCTCGTCAACCAGAAAGAGTTGCTTTCGAGTGATTACGGAATTGTTCACTACCATTCGCCAGATAGAAGAGGTATCGATGTTGCACTAATATACAAAAAGGGACTTTTTGTACCAACAAATACGCAAAGCAGAGAGCTTGAACTTTACAGAGACAATGACCCAAATCAGCGCATTTATACCAGAGATCAACTTGTTGTGAGTGGTTTGCTTGACGGCGATAAAATTCATTTTATTGTACATCACTGGCCTTCGCGAAGTGGTGGTGAGGCCAGAAGCAGACCAAACAGAATCAAGGCTGCCGAATTAAATAAAAAGATTATAGATTCATTGCACGCAATTGATCCTTATGCAAAAATTATTAATATGGGTGATTTTAATGATGATCCCACAAACCACAGTATTAAAAAAGTGCTTCAAACAAAATCCAACAGAGAAGATGTAAACATCAAAGATCTTTTCAACCCATTTGAAGATATGCACAGACGTGGACTAGGAACTTTAGCTTGGCGTGATGGCTGGAACTTATTTGACCAAATGATTGTATCTGCAGGATTACTGAGTAAGGATTTTTCAACTTATCAGTTTTATAAAGCCGGTATTTACAACCCTCCTTATCTTGCAAACCCCCGAGGGAGATATAAGGGCTATCCTTACAGGGCTTTTGCTGATGGAGGTTTTACGGGTGGTTACAGTGACCACTTTCCGGTATATACTTTATTAATCAAAGAAGTTGAGTAATCGATTTATTTGTGATTATTTTTAGAAATTCACAAAACAAAAATATACTAATCAAAAAGAGTGAGTTTGCATATTATTGCTTTCCGTCAATTTTGATATTGAAGTTCCAAGAATGCTCAAACCATACTCCAGCATCATCCAATGTAGAGTTTTCACTAACTTTTGATTGACCTGAATATCCTCCATTGAAACAAAATCCGGTTAATGCATCATCATTGTTTCCTGGACTTGACGATGTAACTCCTAATAGTTCTCCATCTATCAAATACCATTGAAAAATATAAGGTGTGTTCTCCTCAAAGAAAATATATTGGTTTGTCAAATCAAACGTAATAAATCCTCCGCTGAAATTTGCTGGTACAATTGTGTTTACAGTTGACAAAATACTTCCATTCACATTTTTAATATTCAATTTCAATTCTAAAATTTCATTATATGGAATATCTCCCTCAAAATATCTAAATCCATTTAAAAGATGTATACCAAAAAAGGTGGGCGAGAAATCATTTTCAAAAATTAAAGTCTGTCCAGTACCCACATTTCTATCAAATGGTAAAATATCGGGCACAGTAGTTCTATTATCTCCCCCAAACCATTTTGAAGCATTCATTTCATCACAGGTTTGACTAAAATTTTGATCCATATGCATTATTTCAATAACATATGTTTTTTTAAGACCAGACTCTGAAGTAACAATTAGAGAAATGGGTAAAGAAAAGTCAAAAAGTTCACTTTCATCTATATTTAAGCTTGCTTTATCTGAAATTGTTATCGATACATCTAAGTTTGTAAGGTCAATGAATTCAGGAATTTTTTGACGGATTGTTCCATTTTCAGAATCAATAGTCGCTAGAGTAGAAAAATATTCTGTGTTAATTTTGAACTCTAAAATGGAATGGGCGTCACTCAATTCTCTATTTATTGAAACAGTGTAAATTCGCTCATTTCCATTTTCAGCGGTAACAGTAAAAGTGAAAGGCTCTGTAATTGAGGTTATTGTGTTTGGATTTGGTGTTATTGTAGATTTGTCTGAAATCAAAATATCTAAATTTATTCCTGTCAAATCGATATAGCTTTCAACTGTTCCTTCAATAGAATTTTCAGAAACATTAAAATCTTGAGTATAAGTATCTTTAGTTAACTTGAAGGATACTATTCTATTTTCTGAACTTAGGTTGTCATCTGAGCAAGAAATTTGAATTCCCACTAAGGATAAAAAAATAACTTTGATAAAATATTTAAACATCCTTTTTTTAAATTATGATATACAAATAAATAGTTTTGAATTCACTGATTTTTAAAATTCAGTTTATTTAGGAGTTCAACCAGTGATCCCAAGGAATCCTACTTAAAATCAATATTAAGCCAATGGTATAGAAAATGGCCAGCATTTTAAATTTTCCTTTGGAGGTCAATTGCTTTTTGTGTTTTGAATAACCAATTGTTATAAGAACCACGGCAATAATCATAATTAATGGATGCTCAACAGCAAACATTCTTAACTCACTATTTCCCATAATGTCTGCCATTGTCAAATCATCACGTGTAAAAGAAGCAAAGCCTAATGAGGGATGCGCAAAATACAATAATAACCCTAAAATGACCTGAATGTGAGTCAAAATTAGGCCAAATAATGAAACTCTAAAATCTTTAGCACCAAAGGGCTGCTTTGAAAAGTATTTTACAATTGCATTGAGTGAGGCAAGTAATAATACAAGAAGAACCAAGTAAGCCCAATACCCGTGAACAACGTCTAAAATTCTGTCTAAAGCCATAAGTTTTGTTTTAAGAATTACAAAAATAGTGTTTATTTTAACAAAAAACCACCTCTTGTTTCCAAGAAGTGGCTTTTAATAATAGTTAAATTTTTCAATTCTTGAATTAGAAATTGTATCTTAAACTAGCGTTGTAAGTTCTACCTACGCCAAGGAATACTCCAAAGGCATCTGCTTGTCCAACGTAAGCTTCATTGAATACATTATAAACATTAGCTCTAAAAACAAGTCTGTTTTCACCAAAATTAAATCTGTAAGTAAGACCTGCATCAGCAAGCGTATAAGGAGATAATCTTTGAGCTTGGAATGTTTCACCGGCTTCGGAAGCAGCGATTACATTTAATGGGTTTACTTGACCAAACAAGTCTGTATAAATGTTGTAATCTGCGTCAAATATTAACACATTTTCGATAATATCAACAGATCCTCCAAAACCAAAAGAGGTTTGAGGAGCATTACCAATTTTTGTTCCTGTTAAATCAACATTACCGTCTGTAATTACAAATTCGCTAGTGTCGTCATTTTGTCTGGTGAAAGGTGTTTCTCCGTCAAATTCCCAGTTACCAATAGAACCATAAGAGCGAAATCTCCAGTTACCATAGTCAGGGCGGTATTCAACTTCATATTCAAAACCTTTGTGTACTTGAGTAATTCCAGTAAAACGGTCAGTAAAGAAAACAGGGTTGTCAGGGTCTGTATTGTCCTGAAAACCTCTTGAAAGAAAACGGTTACCCCATTCTGTCCAGTAAACATCAATGTTGATTCTCAAGTTGTTGTTTTTAAAACGATATCCTCCTTCAATTCCGGTGATTTCTTCGTTATCAATTTCAGGAGAAACAAGCTCATTAGAGCTTCTTACATCAACAAAAATATTATCTAAATATGGTTGACGAGAATAAAAACCGGCATTTGCAAAAATGGAGTGATTGTCATCAAAAGAGTAAGACAAACCACCTTTTACATTGAAACCTCCTTTTGAAACTTTATCAGATTTTCCAAGGCCTTCTGTGTCTTCTAGGAATCGCCCTTCTCTTTGAAAACTTTGAGTAGAAACAGCTCCTTGAACGAAAGCTGAGAAACTGTCTGTAGCATATTCAATTTGACCAAAACCACCCACATAGTTGATTGTTTCTGAATAGTCATAATCAATTTTTTGGTCATCGTCTGCTGTGTTAAAAAGAGTGCTCCAGGGATCTGCCTCAAAGGTTTCAGTCAGCACTCTATTTCCGTTATCATTAAAACCATTAAGACCTAAAAGATCGTTTATTTGTCTAAAATGATCTCCTGTATAGGTTCTTCCATCAACACCCACATTAAAGCTCCAGTTGTCAACAGTATAACCTAGATTTGAAAGAGCACCATACCAATTGTGATTGTTCATACTTGAACGAATGATTCTTGAATCATTAAAACCACCAACTCCATTATCTGCATTTTCAACATTGTTTGCAATAATTTGAGCCCAGTTAATACGGCCATTTTCATCTCTAACGTTAGAACCTCTACCAAAAGGACCGGTGCCACCACCGCGACCCCAAGAGGCATATAATACAGTAGAAAGATCTAAATTGTCATTGATATCAAAATCCCAGTTTAAGTTTGCCACAGGTTTGTGATAGAAGTTTCTTCTTTCAGATTTGCGTTCTCCATTTAAGAAACCGCTGTTACCATTGTATTTTTCACCTCTTTCTTCATAGGTTTCCAAAGAGTTTGAAAAGTTTTGATCGTGCCATTGTGGAGCACCTGTAATCAAAAAGTTAAATGCATGTTTATCATTAGGCTTGTAACCCACAGAGAACATATAGTTTTGACCTTGACCTGCAGTACCTTCAGAATACTTTCTGTGTCCTTGCCAGTGATCCATTAAAAATGAGAAAGCCCAGCCTTTGTCACTCAATCCGGTATTGTAGCTTGCGGTTCCTTTGAAATAACTGTCATTACCTGCAAGAAATCTCACAAAACCACCTTCTCTTGAATCTGTTGTTTTTGAAATGATGTTTACAGTACCCCCCACAGACGAAATGGCAAGTTTAGATGAACCAAGTCCTCTTTGAATTTGAATGGCATTAGCAACATCAGACATACCAGACCAGTTTGACCAGTACATTCTACCGTCTTCCATACCATTGATGGGCTGTCCATTTAAAAGATAGGCAGTATTGGTTTGGTCAAAACCACGTAAAAAGATTTGTGAGTCACCAAAACCTCCAGCCTGATTTGATACGTAAACAGATGGAGTATTTTTCATAGCCTCACCAAATTCTACGTTTCCTGATGCTTTCGCTTGAATTTGAGCGGCAGTGATTGTTGATACTGCAACAGGTGTTTTTCTATCTGCAGCTAAGTCAATAATTCCTTTACCAATGATAACGACTTCATTAAGAGCATCAGCATCTTCTTGTAGTGAAAATGAACCAAGATTTGCAGTGCCATCAGTTAATGAGAAAAGTTTTTTAGAACTCAAATAGCCCAAATAAGAGACATCAATTGCTCCTGTATTTGCACTAACATTAAGTGTAAAGTTACCGTCAAAATCGGTGATAGTACCATTAGAGGTTCCAACCTCAATAACGTTTGCTCCGGCAAGGGGCTCGTTTGAGTCACCGGATACAATTTTACCGGTCACCACGCCTTGTGAAAACCCTAATGAGCTTACCATTAAAAATAAAAAGAGTAGTTGTTTTTTCATAATTACATTTGTTAGTTAAAAATTTATGCAAAAGAAGGCATTTTTTTAGAATCATATCTTATCATATTGTTAAGAATAGTTGATGCTAATTAAATCCATAAAACAAAGTTATTTGAAATTATAGTAGCCTGATTTAAAGGGCGATAAACTTTTTAACAGCTTTGTTAACAGAAAATGGTACTTCTAATAAAAATAAATATTTTTTGAAAATGGACTTGGTATCTTATAGAGAGATTGTTTTTTGGGGAATGGCGTCGATTTCGGCTTTAAGCGGTTGAATAAAATTAAAATAGACGTCTTTAAACTCCTCTTTTATGGGCTCTGCAGCGGGAAGTTGGATGGCGTAAGGGTCCACTTGTTTGCCATTATACCAAAACCGGTAACAAACGTGTGGCCCCGTAGCAAGCCCGGTGCTTCCAACATAACCAATAACATCTCCCTGTTTTACCCTATCACCTTTTTTTACAGCTCTTTTTGACATATGAAGATATTGAGTAGAATAGGTATTATTGTGTTTTATTTTTACATAATTTCCATTACCCCCTGTGTATCCTGAACGTTCTACTACTCCATTAGCAGTGGAAACAATGGGAGTGCCGTGTGGCGCAGCATAATCTGTACCTAAATGGGGTCGTCTTTGTCGGGTAACAGGATGTAAACGACTTGGACTAAACCGAGAGGATATTCTTGAATAATTTAAGGGCGCTTTTAGAAAGAAACTTCTTAGTGTGTTTGCTTTTTCGTCATAATAGTCTGATACTCCCTGTACACTATCTGTCATAAACCGAAAACCATAATAAGGCTTGCCATAATGATTTAAAAGGGTTGCCTCTACACTTTCAATACCGGCATAAATGGTATCGTTTATATAATTTTCGTTATAAATAATTTTAAAGTTATCACCTTTTTGAAGTTTGAAAAAATCAACTGTCCACTGGTAAACGCTAGATAACTCGTGTACTAGCATTTGACTCAAACCTTCATCAACCATAGATTGTGAAAGTGAGGAGGTAATTACTCCGGAAGCCATTCTCCTTTTTGTAGAAATGGGGAGTTTGCCTCTGTATGAATAAATACTATCACCCAAATGGATGACTACATAATCAATTCTTGAGGGCTGGTAGATAAAAACTTGTGGGGTGTTTGTTGTATCTTTTGATTTGAGAACTGTATAGGGTCTTCCAGCTCTTAATCTGGCTACGTCAATTGTGTCTTTAACTTTATTTACTATTGAAAACACTTTTGCGGCAGAAACCCCTTGTTTATCCATTAAAAACCCAAATGTTTCTCCAGTTTGTATGGTGTCTCTAATGACCTCAAAATCATTTAGTTTAAATCCAAATTCTTCGATCAATTTAGGGACTTCTTTTTCAACGATTTCTGAGTCGTCGGTTGAGTCGTTTTTACAGCTGATAATGAGTAGAGAAAGAAGGAGAAGGTAACTAAATTTTGTCAAGGCTTTCTATTTTAAATGTTTGTTCCCCAATTTTCGATTTCATCTTTAGACCAGAGACTTGGGAAAAATATTCTTTTTTGGTATTTAGGGTGCATATACTTAGTCCACTCACTTCCACCGGTTGCTTCTACTACTTTTGATGAATCACCTCCGCTTAAGTAATGGTTTGCTGCATCATAATGGGCCATCACCCAGGTGATGTTTACGGTATAATCATAGTGTCGCATTGCTTTGATTAATACAGAGTCATTTTTTACTTCATCTGGAAGTGTTTTGAATTTGGCATATAAATTCTTTTTGTTGTAAGTTTCTGTAAAATCTACAAACTCAACACGGTATTTCTCTTCAAAGGCTTTGAGTAATTGAGATTTTTTTCCGGTTTTGTAATCCTTGCCTGCAGCTTGCCAATAGAGATGCTCTAAAGCATGTTCATATGGGGTGTTTCTGTCAATACTGTCTCTAAATCGTTTGTCAATTAGGTTGATAAGTTCAGTAGAAGCAAACTCTATTTTTCTATATTGCGCACTTTGAAATCCACTCGCCGGAGTCAAAGTGGTTCTGAATTTCATATATTGGGCTGCTTCCATTCCTTCTTTCATTATATTGAATGAGGAGGTAAGCATATCAAAATACCGGCTGATGCGCATTAATTTTGAACTAAAATAAGGAGCATCAAGGTTTTTTTTAAAGGCAACTTGTTCAATTTCCCAAAGAATCATTTTAAACAACAACTCATTAACCTGATGGTACATAATAAAAACCATCTCGTCAGGCAGGTTGGTGCGTTGAATTTGTAAATTTAGCAGTGCGTCTGTTTGAATATAATCCCAGTATGTGATGGGCTTACCGTGTAAAAGCCCCTCTAAATGAACATTTAAATCTTGACCCAAGTTAGAAAACTTGTTTTCTAGTTGTTCTATTAATTCATTTGTTTTGGGAGTTGTACTCATTTAATTATTTTGCTAAAATTTTAAAGGAATGTTTTAAACCTTTGAATTCATCGAGCTCTGCTCTTAATGAACCCACTGATAAATCTGCTACAATTTTTAAAGGAATTTTATTGTCATCATCAGAAATCCAGACCGTTAGACTTTCCTTTTCTTTGAACACTCTTCCAGACTCAACATAGGGCCTAAAAACAAGCGTTTCAACTTGGCCAAATTTAGTCTTTAAAAGTTCTTTACGCAAAAACTTAAGGCGAAACTTAAAACTTTCGTCCCCATAAAACATATCTACATCTGTAAAATCACCGGGTTTTAGATTGCGTGCGTCAACATTGTTCCGTAAGTAGTAAAATGTTGACAGCATATCTTGTACACCCACGGGAAAAGGATGTGTGTTCTTGGTATTTTTTTTTCTGTCGTGTACAAGGGCTAAATTTTTAGTGTGGTCAAAATCAACAATAATGTCTCGTGTGTGACCTCCTTCATTGATATCTCTAATAAACCTGTATGGAATGTCTTTTTTTTTGTCCATATAAGTTTCGTAAATATCTTCCACTTTAAAGAATATTCTTGAAAGACCAGAATTTCTTCCATAGCCTTTTACATGATAAACCTCTTTACCGTTTAAAATTGCGTTGTCAACTTGTAGCGTGGCATAACCTGCAGTTAAAAACCCTGAATAGGAAACTCTGAATTTAAACCACTCGCCATCCTGAAATGCTTTTTTTTGTGCCAAAACAGGGATACTTATAATTAGCGAAATTAAAATCAAAAATACTCTCATAGGTTTATTTCATACTGGTTTAAATAGAGCATTGCAATTGTCGTTCCACAATGATTCATTAATTTAATAACGATTGATTGGTTTATTTTGTTACAAAATTATAAGGTACCTCTAAGCGCCTGTTCTCGTTCAATAGATTCAAAAAGTGCTTTAAAATTTCCGGCGCCAAATCCTCTTGCACCCATTCGCTGAATGATTTCAAAGAAAAGAGTGGGTCTGTCTTCAATGGGTTTTGTGAAAATTTGGAGCAAGTAGCCTTCTTCATCTGCATCTACAAGAATAGAAAGTTTTTGAAGCTCGTTGATGTCTTCCTTCATGATTTCCATATGTGCCCCCAGTCGTCTGGGAATGTCATCATAATAAGCCTGCGGCGGTGGTGGTAAAAACTCGATGCCTCTTTCTTTTAATTGAGTGACTGTTTTGATAATATCATCTGTGGCAACAGCAATGTGTTGCACGCCGGGGCCTTCATAAAAGTCCAGATATTCTTCTATTTGGGATTTTTTGGCTGCTTTAGCCGGCTCATTAATGGGGAATTTAATTCTTCCGTTACCGTTACTCATAACTTTACTCATCAATGCTGAGTATTCAGTGTGGATTTGTTTGTCGTCAAAGGAAAGGAAATTGACAAAGCCCATCACATCTTCATACCATTTGACCCATTGGTTCATTTCGCCCCAACCCACATTACCCACCATGTGGTCAATGTATTTTAATCCCACCGGCTCCGGATTGTAATCTGATTTCCATTCCTTATATCCGGGCAGAAAAACGCCTTTGTAATTTTTTCTTTCGACAAAAATATGAACAGTTTCTCCATAAGTATAAATTCCTGATCGCACAACCTCTCCGTGCTCGTCTTTTTCTACAGTGGGTTGCATAAAGGCTTTTGCTCCTCGCTTGGTGGTTTCTTCAAAGGCCGCAGTGGCATCTTCAACCCAAAGGGCGATTACTTTTACGCCATCACCGTGCTTCATAATATGTTGGTTTATGGGGGACTTGCTGGAAAGTGGCGTTGAAAGAACCAGACGTATTTTGTCCTGTTTTAACACATAGGATGCTCTTTCTTTGTTACCTGTTTCAAGTCCAGAATAAGCATAGGACTGAAATCCAAAAGCTGTTTTGTAAAAGTGTGCTGCTTGTTTGGCATTTCCTACATAAAATTCTACATAATCGGTGCCAAGAAGAGGTAAAAAATCTTCTGCACCTTCAAATATCTTTTCGAGACCGTAGTCAACTGATTTTATTTCTTTACTCATGGTATTAGTCTTTTTGTTGTTTTATTCATCTAGCCAGGATTGATAATAAGTTTCATCGGCTATTTTCATTGCTTCATCAGTGAGCATCAGGGGTTTAAATGTGTCAACCATAACGGCAAGTTCTTTGGTTTCTTTTTTTCCAATGCTTGCTTCATAAGTTCCGGGGTGTGGGCCATGCGGTATTCCGGCAGGGTGGAGCGATATGTTTCCGGGTTTGACGCCTGTTCTGCTCATAAAATCACCATCTACATAATACAAGACTTCATCGCTGTCAATGTTACTGTGATTGTATGGCGCAGGGATAGATTGTGGGTGGTAATCATATAATCTGGGTACAAAAGAGCACACCACAAAAGCATCTGTTTCAAATGTTTGGTGAACAGGTGGTGGTTGGTGAATGCGTCCAGTTATGGGCTCAAAATCGTGAATGGAAAATGCATACGGAAAATTATACCCGTCATAACCCACCACATCAAAAGGATGTGTTGCATAAATCATTTCAAAAATTTCATCTCTTTTTTTAACTTTAATCAAATAATCACCTTTTTCATCATAATTTTCAAGTTCCAGGGGTTTTCTGATATCCCTTTCACAGAAAGGCGAATGTTCAAGTAGTTGTCCAAACCAGTTTCTGTATCTTTTTGGCGTATAGATGGGTCTTCTTGATTCTACAATAAAAAGGCGGTTGTCTTCGGTATCAAAATCTATTTTATAGATAATCCCTCTGGGAATAAGTAGATAATCACCATATTTAAAATCGAGATTACCCAATAGTGTTCTCAATTTGCCTGAGCCTTTGTGAATAAAAAGCAACTCATCTGAGTCAGTATTTTTATAAAAATAATCCTGTGTTTTATTTTGTGGGGCAGCCAGAGTGATGTGGCAATCACTGTTTGTCATTACAATTTTCCGGCTTTCGAGATAGTCTTTTTCAGGTGATACATCAAATCCAAATAACTTATATGATTGCATGTTGTTTGGGTTGACAATCTTGGGTGCTGCGCTGTATTGATTTTTTATTTCTTTTACTTGTGTGGGTCTGTGAATATGGTACATATTTGAATACATACCGTCAAACCCTATGGTGCCAAAGAGTTGTTCATAATACAATTCGCCATTGGATTTTCTAAATTGAGTATGGCGTTTAGGGGGTATTTTTCCTAATTGATGATAAAATGGCATAACGATTTGTTTTGCTAACAAATATCGGAAAAAAATAACAGAATTATATTAAGATTTCATTAAAACCAAAAGCCTAAACTCACATACCATTGGCTTTGTTTTGTTTCTGTTGAAAACGAGTAAAAAAGTTCAATGGGACCAATAAAGGTGTCTGATGCAAGTCCTAGTGCATAGCCTCTATGCGGAATTTGATCTATCCAAGCAGTTGATTCAAAAAGTTTATCGCCCACATTTGCAATATTTGCCACTGCCGAAAGATAGGTTTTCTTAAAAATTTGATAATCTGCTCTTAATGAAGATTTAAGATAGGTGTCACCCCTTAAGCTTATGGCATCATAACCAAATAGATGCACAAAATTGTTAATACTGTTATAGCCATAACCGCCCACAAAAAAATCAAGTGTGACGGTCTCTTCACCTCCAATTTTAAAACCACCTTGAGAAGTGATGGTTAATGATAAGTCTGAATAGGGACTGTAAGTATAACTAAGGGATGCGTTAGCAATTGAAAATGGTTCAAATTCTTCATTAAGTCCTGAGGCGTAAGCATAAAAATTAAATTTTCCATCAAATAAAACCCCCTTTTTAGGAAAATATTTGTTGTCCCTGCTGTCAAGGGTCAAATACCCATAGGCACTAAAATAATTTGTATTTTCAAAAACAGCACGATCATTTTCATTTATATCCTCTATAGTAACTGAAGTAAATTTTAGTTTTTTGTGTTCAGCTCCAAGCCCCAGGGAATAAATTTGCCTAAATAAAGTTTGAACATAAAACTGATTTGTAATGTCCTCGTGCTTCACCTCAATATTTGCAACAGATGGAATTGTTTCTGCAATATCTGGCGGGAAAAGGCTGAAGTTAACATTCTTTTTAAATTTGTTATAACGTGAACGTAAACCCACGCTCCAGTAATACCCTTTATCAATATAATAGTCAAAATTATACCTTATGTTGTCGCCTAAAATGAAGTCAAACGAAACAATATCGTTTTTTTGAATTAAACGTTTGCGGGTTAAATTTACCAATGCAGCACTTTTATACAAATCGTCATAATGTACACCCAACCTTAATAATGCCCTTGACTGTGTTTCAGCAAGTTGAAGCTTTAAGACATTTTCATTGTTTTCGTTTTCACTAAAAAAATAATTAATTTGGCTAAAATTGCCCGTGGCACTCAGATTGTTTATACCTTCACTAAAGCGTTGATAGGTTGTTTGAAGCGGAGTTTTAATTTTTAATTTTCCTAATACATAAGATCGGGTATAGTCTTTTGTTCCTGAAATTTCAACCACATCTATTTGAAGGCTGTCAGAAATGGTTTTTTCAATTTTAAATGGTTTTTGATGTTTTTGTCTTTGAGCAAGTTCTTCCAATTCTTCCCTATAATTTGAAGCTTCCTCAAAACCCACATTGATAATGGATTCTCCTTTATCAAATGAAATGACAGAGAATTCCTTTATATCAGGATGTATGTAAATGTCTGTTTTTTTTCGCTTTTCTTTCATATCATTAATGGTCCTGTAATTGTTGATTTGAACCAATATATCAAGCGCAGATTTTAAATTGTCTCGCGATAGTAAACTGTCTTGAACATCAACTCCAATAATAATTTCAGCGCCCATTTTTCTTAGTTCATCAACCGGATAATTATTTGTTACCCCTCCATCAATTAACATTTGTCCGTTGACGTCAATGGGGCTGAAAATTGAGGGCAAAGCACCA
This sequence comes from uncultured Flavobacteriaceae bacterium, assembly GCA_963977065.1. GTDB lineage: Bacteria > Bacteroidota > Bacteroidia > Flavobacteriales > Flavobacteriaceae > Planktosalinus. The sequence continues at coordinate 457,778 of CAXBNF010000001.1, forward strand.
CTTGCAGAAACCGCTTGTGGTAAATACCCCTCAGTTAATTTTACTGAGATTCCCTTTTCAACATCTGTTGCCATACAAAAAAAAGGAATGGGTAGTTTTGAAAAATCATTGATATGACTTACATGCCCGGTTAATTTTGAAATTAAATTAAATAAATTTTGTCCTTTGGATAAGGAAGTTGGAAAGGAAACTTTCAATCCATCAAAAGGCAGGGAAATCGCATATTTTTCAGATTCATTTTTTTCGTAAAAGGTTTTGGCTGCTCTTGGAATATTGTCTTGAATCAATTCGTCAAAATCGATTACATGAAAAATAGAATCCAGTTCTCTGGCATTATAGCCAGATGCATACAAAGCTCCCACTATGGCACCCATACTGGTGCCGCCAATATAATCTATACGCACTCCGGCATCTTCAATGACCTTTAAGGCTCCAATATGTGCTAAGCCTTTGGCGCCGCCACCACTCAATACAAGACCCACTTTCACATCTTCCTGTTCTTGTGAAAAGGAAATTCCCGAAAGGAAGAGTGCAATTATAAAAACAAGTATTTGCTTCATTTTATGTTCTTGTAATGGTCAATAATTTTTTCAGCTTTATGGTGACCAACCAATGCTGCTAAATCCTGAAGGCTGGCTTCAGAAATACGCTTTGCACTTTTAAAGTGCTTCAAAAGGTCAATGATGGTTTTTTCACCAACTCCGGGGATGGATTCGAGTTCAGTCTTTAACGCCTGATTGCTTCTTTTGTTTCGATGGAATGTGATTCCAAAACGGTGGGCTTCATTCCGCAATTGTTGAATAATTTTCAACGTTTCCGATTTTTTGTCTAAATATAAAGGAATTGGGTCGTTCGGAAAAAATAATTCTTCCAGTCTTTTTGCAATTCCTACAATGGCAATCTTTCGGCGTAAGCCCAATGCATCCAAACTTTTTAGTGCCGAATTTAACTGACCCTTCCCTCCATCTATGATGATGAGTTGTGGTAAAGGTTGCTTCTCTTCGAGCAATCTTTTGTATCTTCTGTAAACCACTTCTTCCATAGACGCATAGTCATCAGGTCCTGTGACTGTTTTTATGTTGTATTTACGATAGTCTTTTTTGCTTGGTTTTCCGTTTTTAAAAACCACACAGGCCGCAACAGGATTGCTTCCTTGTATGTTTGAATTGTCAAAACACTCGATGTGACGGGGCTCTTCGGGCAGTCTAAGGTCTTTTTGCATTTGGGCCATAATGCGGTTTTCATGACGATGAGGGTCTGTAATCTTGATTTGCTTAAAACGCTCCATTCTGTAGTATTTCGCATTGCGAATGGAGAGGTCCAGTATGCTTTTCTTATCGCCTAGTTGTGGAACGTGCACCTTGATGCCCTCACCAACTGCTACTTGAAAAGGCACATAAATTTCCTTCGAAAGAGAATGAAAACGCTGCCTGATTTCAACAATGGCGAGTTCTAGAAGCTCTTTGTCGCTTTCATCTATTTTTTTCTTGATTTCCAGAGTGTGTGACCTGATAATGCTTCCAAAAGAGATTTGTAAAAAGTTGACATAGCCATACCCTTCATCAGAAACTATGGAGAAGACATCGACATCATTGATTTTTGGATTGACAATGGTGGATTTTGATTGGTAATTCTCAAGGATTTCTATTTTTTCTTTCAGGCGTTGAGCATCTTCAAACTGAAGTTTTTCTGCATAGTGTTTCATTTGAGTTTTGAAACGCTGCAAGGAGTCCTTGAAATTTCCCTTGACAATTTGCCTGATGGCGTCCATATTGTCCTGATACTCCTTTTCGCTTTGCAGGTTTTCACAAGGACCCAGACAATTTCCCAAATGGTATTCCAAGCACACTTTATATTTTCCGACTATTATTTTTTCTTGCGAAAGGTCATAATTGCAGGTTCTCAATGGATAAAGCCCTTTGATTAATTCCAACAGTGTTTGAACGGTTTTCATACTGGTGTAAGGGCCAAAATACTCTGAGCCGTCTTTGATCATTCTCCGGGTGGGAAAAATCCTGGGGAAGCGTTCGTTTTTTATGCAAATCCACGGATAGGATTTGTCATCTTTGAGCATCACATTGTAGCGCGGCTGGTATTTTTTGATGAGGTTATTTTCAAGAAGTAGCGCATCAGTTTCTGAGGAGACCACAATGTGCTTGATTTCGTGAATTTTCCTGACTAAAAGCCGTGTGCGGGCATTGTCATGGCTTTTCGTAAAATAAGAACTAACCCGTTTTTTTAAGTTTTTGGCTTTACCCACATAAAGAATTTTACCGTTTTTATCATAATACTGATACACACCGGCACTGCTGGGCAAGGTGGAAATCTGTATTTCTAAAGCGGTTTTTTCCATTACCGTAAAGGTAGAAAATAGTTGTGAGTCTCTGAGTTTTTGAGTCTCTGAGTTTTTGAGTTTTTGAGTTTTCTTGGCTGGGTGTGGGGTGCTGGGTGTTTATTGTGGGTTGACCGATTATAAAGATTAGAATTGAAAATTTTGTAAATTAAACCCGAAATTTGAAACCAATCATGGCATCACACAACGAACTAGGAAAAATTGGTGAAGAACTGGCAGCTCAACATTTGCTGGCAACCGGTTATAAAATCTTAGACCGAAATTATATATATGAACATGCTGAGGTCGATATCATTGCGCAAAAAGACAACTTGGTCGTTTGTGTAGAGGTAAAAACCCGAAACTCTGACTTTTTTGGCGACCCTCAGAGTTTTGTCACTCCTTCAAAAATCAAGCAAATTGTAAAAGTGATGAATGCTTATTTGGAAGCCAATGACATCGAACTCGAAACCCGTTTTGATATCATTGCTGTTTTAAAAAACAAAACCACAGAACTGGTTACTCATTATGAAGATGCGTTCTATCATTTTTAATTTTTTCAAGTGCCTTGTAAAGCAGTATAATTTCAAGCAGTGTTAATGGAATCAGTAAAATAAAGCCAAACCATGCTAGAAAAACAGTAAAGAAAAATACCGCAACAATGATTTCAAAAACCCCTGTTACCAATGCTGTATTGCCTAATTGTTCTTTGAGTTTTACGATGGCAACTCCAAATAAAATCCCTATGGCACCTAGACTTAAAGACATGCCACTCATAAAATACTCCGCCGGAATAACCTCAATAAAAATGGAGACGATATCATACATATAAATGAGTGCAGAAAAAATAATTAACACAAGAGATGAAAATTTCAGCAGGGTATTCTTTAGTTCTACACCCAAAACCCAAAATCCTTTTATAAAAAACACCACAGAGATAAGTATACTAACTTTCAATAGAATATAGACAAGCTTTGGGTAAGGAATCTCGTTTTCTGATACCCTTATCCAATCTGCATAAAACTCAGGAAATCCTAATAAAAAGTAAACACCTCCAAAAACACAAGCAATGGTTAATGATTTTATCACATACCCTATTTTTTCAGGGTCAATGACGGGTTGTTCAGTTTTTGATTCATTGGTGTTGGTTATGGATTCAAAATCATAATCCAGGGCAGCGAGTATGGTTTTGATAGTATAAGGTCTTGGCGAAACCTCACCGGCTTCAATCCGCTGAATCGTGCGCACATTGATGTTGCACTTTTCTACAAGGTCTTCCTGAGTGAGTCCTTTTTTTCTTCTTAAATCAAGGATTTTTTGTCCTAGTTCGGGCTGTTTCATGTTTTTGGATCATTGATTGATAGCGCAATACTACAAATGAACAACTCAATGTACAATAAATATCTTTGAATTTCACCCGACATTCACCCGACATTGCACGGCAAAAGCTTTGATGTAGCGGTAAACACTAATTATTAATGATTCAAATTTAGCCTATTAATTCTTTCTGTTTATTATAAAAAGCATCCGCCTGAAGTTGCAGTAATTCACGTGCTTTTTTGCGTTTGTAATCATAGAGTTCCTGCTCTTCTGCGATGTCTGCATACACGCGGTTATTGACTTTGGTATCGGTTTGCAGCACGGCTTTGCGCTGGTGCATTTGCTGGGCGACCCAGGTTTGCAGGGCGTTTTCTTCTTCTTCAAGTTTGAGGTCATAAGCGCCTTTTGGCGAAAGCAATTTGGCAATGATAGGCGCTGTTTCAATCGCTAAAAACAAGAGCATAATAAAAAGCGACGGCAAAAATGGCAGGCTGTTGAGTGCATCCACCCGGGCCATCAATCCGTCAAAACCATCGATGATGGGCTGACTTTCTGAAACTTTGGTGTTGTATTCCTCACTCAAAAGCAGGATTTGGTTTTCGGCCTGTATGATTTTTTCAGTATTGGTTGCTTTCAATTCCTGTAGGGCGGCAAGTTCAGCGTCGTGTTTTTCACGCTTCTCTTTATAAACAGGTCCTTTTCCGAGTTTTTGAGTGCCCGCAGTACCTTCGGCTTCTGAGATATAGGTATTGTATAGGGCGTTTACTTCCGCTTCCTTGGTGATAATCTCCTCTTTTAAAGTGGCTATTTCCGCGTCAAGCGCATTCACTTTTGGTGTGAATTGGGTGGCGATTTGCTCCTGATTGGCAAGGGTCAAATCATTTTTTCGCTCCAACAATACCTGATTGATTTCCTTTTCAAATATTTTTAATTCCAGAGGTTTGGCAATGACAATGGCGATGATCACGGCAAGCAGGATACGCGGGGAAGCTTGCAGGAGTTCACTTTTAAAGTTGTTTTTCTTTTTGATGGTCGAAACGATAAAACGATCCAGGTTAAAAATGAGCAATCCCCAGACCAACCCGAAAGCAACAGCGGAAATGTAATTGTCAAACACAGTGTAAAGCGCATAGGAGGCAGCGATAAAAGCCATCACGGCAGTAAAGAAGACAGTGGCACCAATGCCGGCATATTTGGTTTGTTCGCCGGGAGAACAGGAGTCGAGAATCTTGGTATCTGCCCCGGAGCAGAAAATAAAAAAGCGTTTTAGCATACTGATGATTGTTGATTGATGAACTACTAAAACGCTCTTTTATAGGGAAATGTTGTTTAAAGATTTGAATTTAACCCTCTCAGGGTTCTAAACCCTGAGAGGGTTGAGAATACAGATTTATAAAATAACTCTTGAATTGTTTTCAAATCAACAACCCAATAAGTTTACTTTGGGATATTCACTAACATCTATATTTAAATCATTTGTTTTTTTTGCCATTTCAAGTACTTCTTCATAATTGTATTGGTGGGGACCAATAAAGAAAACTGCACCACTTTTATGCAAAGCTTTGATGTATTCTATGGGGTCACTCATAGGTGCCGGTGGTGGTGTTGCCGGAAGAAATGGTAATGGCGGTTTTTTTCCAACTTTTGGCGCATCAGGAGCTGGGGGAGCAGGGGGTGGCCCTGGAAATCCTTCAACAATTGGAAACGGCGCTGCTTTTTTTCTTTGTTCTAGAGTCATTTTATGATAGAGAAAAGAAAAGCGTTTTACTTCTTCTGACTTTATTCTCATTTTGTCCTTGGACATACTGTTGTATTTTTTTGCCAATTTGTTGTATTCTTCAACTTCAGCTTTGGTGGCTTTTTCTTGCTGTTGTTTAGTTTGCTCAATTGCAAAAGGTGTATTTCCTTTTCCTTTAACTACTTCTTGTTCAGGAGTTACTAATCGATAAAAACCATAATCTAATAATGAATTATAAAGAAACCATACTTCTTCTTTTGATATTTCAGATGACGAAGTGACATGAATATTCATTATATTATTTCTTATCTCAGGTGTGATATCTTGATGTAATTTGTTCACTTCGGTTATTAGTGTGCTTTTATTAGCTGTAATACCGTCAATTGAATAAGTGCCATCTTCTAGTATTTTAATACTAATACTTCTTGCTGTATAGCTTGAAGTAGATTCTTGTAAATCTTCTGTGGTTTTAATTACTTCTTTCCTTTCACTAAACCCATAAATACAAAAGGCAATTAATGGAAGAAGCACGATGCTTCTTAACCAGATTTTTCGTTTGGATGTTTGTTTTTTCATAACTGTAAATCGTTTTTTGATGAATGAATAATTGATAGAATTTGCCAAGGTTGGCGTGCCGGCATGTGATGAGAATGCCAGTAAAAGGTTTTGATAGGTTGCCGTATCAGTTCCCCGGCTTAAAACAGCGCGGTCTGCTAAAAATTCGTGGTTGAGTTTGATGCTTCTTTTTAAAAAATACAGCAATGGGTTGAACCAAAATACAATCTGAAGAAGTTCCACAAGCAAGATATCGATGCTGTGTTTTTGTTTGGCATGAACATGCTCATGTTCAATCACCTCCTCAGGGATTTCGTTTGCTTCAAATTTTTGCTTATTGAGGAATACATAGTTTAAAAATGTATGAGGAACAACAGGAGTTTTCAGTAAGATATGATTGATGGAATCACGGGTGAATTTTGGATTGTTCTTGATTTTTGAAATCAGCTGGTTGAGGTTTTTTCCAAATTTGATCGTGAAAAACACCACTCCCAAAGCATACAAACCCCATAAAACAAAAGGCCAAATATTCACCGAAACCTCAGTTGCCGGCATAGGCATAGTAAGGTAATTACTAACTAATAAAGGAGCTGAACTTACGGGCGCCTCCACATAACTTGTAAAAGTGACCAAAGGAATCAAAAAAGCAGCCGGCAAAGAACCCAGCAAATAAAACCGTTTGAAAATGTGCATGCTTTCATTTTCCAAAACGAGTTTATAAAAACCATACAAGATGGTGAGTATCACAGCCGATTTAATTAAATACATTTCCATTACTTTTTCTTTTTGATTTCTGAATCGATGATGTTTCTCAGTTCTTCCAGTTCTTTTTTGCTGAGGTTGGTTTCCTGTGTAAAGAACGAAGCAAACTGTGCCGTGTCGTCATTAAAGAAACTTTTGATAAGTCCGTTTACTTGTTTTGAAAAATAGTCTTTCTTTTTGATGAGCGGGAAATATTCCCGTGAGCGGCCTTCCTGTACATAATCCACAAAACCCTTGTCCTGCATCCGTTTTAATAGGGTGGCCACGGTAGTACTGGCAGGTTTGGGCTCCGGGGAAGCTTCAATAAGGTCTTTCATATAAGCACGCTTTTGTTTCCACAAAAGTTGCATAAGGTGTTCTTCGGCTTTGGATAATTGCATGGGTAAATAGTTTATTGCTCTACAAATGTAGAATAATATTTTGATTCTACAAACATAGAAGTAAATATTTTTCAAAATGAATAACCCTCTCAGGGTTTTAAACCCTGAGAGGGTTGATAAAATCCTTACATTTACCAAAAATAATTTTTTATGCTCACCGAACAACAACTCCTTGAACGAAGCAGCTCCAGCTGCGAAATGTGTAACGCCACTGAAAACCTCAAAAGCTATGACCTTCCCAACTCACCAAGTGACATAGCCGAAACCAATGTATTGCTTTGTGAGACCTGTTTAAGTCAAATCGAAAACCCCGAAACCATAGACCCCAACCACTGGCGTTGTTTAAACGACAGTATGTGGAGCACTGTGCCGGCAGTACAAGTGCTTTCGTGGCGGATGCTTAACCGCCTCAAAGCCAAAGGCTGGCCGCAGGATTTACTCGATATGATGTATCTCGATGAAGAAACCCTTGCCTGGGCTAAAGCAGATGGCGATGGTGTTGCATCAGGTGATAAAATTATTCACAGAGATAGCAATGGGGTTATTTTGGAAGCTGGAGATTCAGTGGTTTTAATAAAAGATTTAAAAGTGAAGGGCAGCAGTATGGTCGCAAAACAAGGGACCGCAGTTCGTAGAATTTCCCTCGATCACGAAAATGAAAAATACATAGAAGGTAAGGTTGATGGTCAGCAGATTGTGATTATTACTGATTTTGTGAAGAAGGTTTAAATTTATGACGTAAGACTAAAAGACATATGATATAAGACAAAAAATCCCGCGAAATAGCGGGATTTTTTATTATTTAAATAGTGCTGAAGCCCCAATTAAGAATCTTTTTTCATCTCCGTAAAATAATGAAAAAACTGCACTTCGACTTCGCTCAGTGACCTAAAGTAGTCAATTGATTAAGAGTTGGCTTTCATCTCACTGAAATGATAGAAAAACTGCGGGATGGTTTCAATACCCTTTAGGTAATTCCAGATACCGAAATGTTCATTTGGTGAATGAATGGCATCGCTGTCCAGTCCAAAGCCCATCAGGATGGTTTTGCTTTTCAGTTCTTTTTCAAACAAGGCTACAATGGGAATGCTGCCACCACTGCGTTGCGGGATGGGTGTTTTTCCGAAAGTGGCTTCATATGCTTTTTCAGCGGCACGGTATTCCAGACTGTCGATGGGTGTTACATAAGCAGTACCGCCGTGGTGAGGTTTTACTTTTACCTTCACGGCTTTTGGAGCGATGCTTTCAAAATGTTTTTGGAACAATTCGGTGATTTCTTTCCAGTCCTGATCGGGTACCAAGCGCATACTTATTTTCGCGTACGCTTTACTGGCAATCACCGTTTTGGCACCTTCACCGGTGTAACCGCCCCAGATGCCGTTGACATCCAGTGTGGGACGAATTGAATTTCTTTCATTGGTGGTATAGCCCTTTTCACCATAGATATCGTTCATGTCCAACGCTTTTTTATAAGCATCGAGACTGAAAGGAGCTTCGGCCATTTTAGCTCTTTCTTCAGTAGTAAGTTCTTCTACTTTATCATAAAATCCGGGAATGGTGATATGATTGTTTTCATCGTGCAGGGAGGCGATCATTTTTGCCAGCACATTGATAGGGTTGGCCACAGCTCCACCATACAAACCGGAGTGTAAATCACGATTGGGTCCGGTGACTTCTACTTCCACATAGCTCAAACCACGCAATCCCGTGGTGATTGATGGAACATCTTTGGCAATCATTCCGGTATCACTAATCAGGATGACATCGTTTGCTAGTTTTTCGCGGTTACGCTCTAAAAACCAGCCCAGGCTCACACTGCCCACTTCTTCTTCGCCTTCTATCATAAACTTGACGTTACAGGGAAGTTGATTGGTTTGGGTCATGTATTCCATTGCTTTCACGTGCATATACATCTGCCCTTTGTCGTCACAACTTCCTCGGGCAAAAATGGCGCCTTCAGGGTGGATGTCGGTTTTTTTAATAACCGGCTCAAACGGCGGACTGTCCCACAAATCCAGTGGATCAGGTGGTTGCACATCATAGTGTCCATACACCAGCACGGTGGGTAGGTTTTTGTCAATTATTTTTTCGCCATAAACGATGGGGTATCCCGGGGTTTCACAAATTTCAACCAAGTCACAACCGGCTTTTTCAAGACTGGTTTTGATGACTTCAGCAGTAGCGATCACATCTTTTTTATAAGCAGAATCGGCACTGATGGATGGAATTTTTAATAAATCAATAAGTTCGGTGAGAAAACGGTCTTTGTTTTCTTCAATGTAATTTTTTGCGCTCTTCATAGTAAGAATTTAATGAATGGTAAAACTACGAAAATCTGTTATTTTTATAAAGGAAGTTGTTTTTTTATTGCAATCTTTGTTTATCTTTGCACTCCTTTGCTGAAGCTTCGGAGTGCGAAGCACAATTCAGCAATTTTTTAATGTAAATTCCAAGCGGGCGTGATGGAATTGGTAGACATGCCAGACTTAGGATCTGGTGCCGCAAGGTGTGGGAGTTCGAGTCTCCCCGCCCGCACATCGAGAAAAGCTCTTCAGAAATGAGGAGCTTTTTGTTTTTTGAAATTTATACTTTTTCCAATATTTTTAAGTTATTTCAAGTAAAATAAGCAACTAAAAGTTCCTTAAACTTTAGTATTTTTACACTTCAAATAATCACTATCTTATGAGCACATCTTTTGAGAAATACCAGAAACGCAGGTTGATTTCTTCTTATTTTTCTGTGGTGATTAGTATTTCGCTGGTATTGTTTCTATTGGGGCTTTTAGGACTTTTAGTGTTGAACACTAAAAAAGTAGCCGATCACTTCAAGGAGCAAATTGCGTTGACAATTTATTTAAAAGATACTGCTAAAGAAGTTGAGATTAACCAAATGCAAAAAAGTTTGTCGCTGGCAGAATATACAAAAAATGCGACTTTTGTTCCTAAGGAAGAAGCCGCAGAAAACTTGAGTGTAGAAATTGGCGAAGATTTTATTGATTATTTGGGGGATAACCCGCTTCAAAACTCCATAGACGTCTATCTAAAAGCCGATTTTGTCACGCCGGAGTTAATGGACACCATTACTTCAGAAATCTTATCCAAAGGATTTGTTGACGAGGTGGTTTATGACAAACCCTTAATTGCTTTGCTGAATGATAATGTAAAAAAAATTAGTCTTTGGGTGCTCATCATTAGCGGTATTTTCACTTTTATAGCAGTGCTTCTTATAAACAGTTCCATAAGGCTTTCAGTTTACTCAAAACGATTTATTATCAAAACCATGCAAATGGTGGGTGCTACAAAAAGTTTTATTAGAAAACCATTTATCTGGAAAAGCATCAAACTGGGAATGGTGGGTATTGTTTTGGCGTGGATTGGAATGGGAATCGTGATTTATTATTTAAACCAAACCTTCCCTGAATTACTTTTATTGGAACAGCCCTTAATTTTGGCAGCACTATTTTTATTCATTTTTGTAATAGGAGTTTTCATTACCTGGCTGAGCACATTTTTTGCAACACAACGGTTTTTGAATTTAAGGACTGATGAGCTTTATTATTAGATGATAGACTTAAGACTATAAATTAAATTATATACATGGGAGAACAGAAAAGAAAGTTAGAAAACAAAGAAGAATTTATTTTCCAAAAAGAAAATTACAAATGGATGTTTATTGGGATTGGTTTTATATCTCTGGGATTTATTTTAATGCTGGGGGGCGGAAGCGACGACCCCAATGTTTTTAACCCTGAGATTTATAATTTTCAACGCATCAGGTTAGCTCCTGCTTTGATTCTCATTGGTTTTGCCATTGAAGTGTATGCGATACTTTTAAATCCAAAGAAATAATAAATGACCTATCTTGATGCACTCATTTTGGGAGCCGTTCAGGGATTGACAGAGTTTTTGCCGGTTTCTTCCAGCGGCCACCTTGAAATTGGGAAAGCCATTCTGGGCGACCAAAGTATTCCGCAGGAAAGTTTATTATTTACCGTAGTAGTCCATTTTGCGACCGCTTTAAGTACCATAGTAGTTTTTAGAAAAGATATTGTTGAAATTGTAAAGGGCCTTTTTCAATTTCAATGGAATGAGGAATTCAAGTTTTCGCTCAAAATCATAGTATCAATGGTTCCCGCAGCCTTTATTGGGTTTGTTTTTAGTGACGAACTGGAATCATTTTTTAGCGGTGATTTAACGCTGGTGGGTTTTATGTTGATTGTCACTGCTCTGCTACTTTGGTTGGCAGACCGTGCAAAGGACACCGTCAAGGAAGTAAGTTTTAAAAATGCTTTTGTTATTGGTGTGGCTCAAGCCATTGCCATACTTCCCGGTATTTCTCGCAGTGGAGCTACGATAGCGACGTCTGTTTTACTTGGGATTGACCGTGGGCGTGCTGCTCGCTTTTCATTTTTAATGGTGGTTCCTCTTATTTTAGGGAAAATGGCCAAGGACATTTTAAGTGGAGAGATCTCACCGGAGATGAACAACTTGGGTATTCTTATTGCAGGTTTTGCAAGCGCTTTTATTTTTGGTATCCTTGCCTGTACTTGGATGATTGCGCTGGTTAAGAAAAGTAAACTTTCTTATTTTGGGGTCTATTGCTTTATTGTTGGGGTGCTGGCAATCGTATTTGGTTATTATTAATCTGCAAACGTTTAAATTTTAATTATTAAAAATTATCCCGCAGCTTTTCTTTGTTTGACCTCTTCCTTCAATTGTTTTATAGAAGTGTGGTTTGGAAGAATCACAGCCAAAAAAAGAAGTAAAATAACCCCCGAGGAAATATTAAGCTCCCAGTTTCCTGTAAAAAGACTGTAAATCATGTAAGTTACATAAATGATAAAAAGCACCAAAGAGACCTGCATAACTGAGTTGGCTCCTTTAAGCTTGTTTTTAAGCTGGTCATCACTAAGTTTTTTAAGTTGTTCTTTTTTCATTTGATGTTGTGTTCAGATTATTGTCTTTTAACCAATGCATAATAGTCATTTTCCAATGGCAAATAGCCCTGGTCATAAACAAAATAGTAAACCGTTCCGGCTTTGGTGGTGTAAATGCTGGTAAACAAATTAAAATCAAAACCCAGTTTAGATAATTTATCGTGGGTGGTTTTGGTTTTGTCTTCAGGGTTGAGTGATTCTAATATTCGGTAATTTTTAAGCAGCATATTATTCGTATTGCGGATAAGGTTTTTTCTGTTTTTATAAAATTTATTATTGTATGAATTTCTACAATAGTCGCTGCAAAATTTCTTATCAGCCCGTCCTCTGATTTTTTCACCACATTGGTTGCATTTTCTTTCCATAAGAGTTTCTTTTAATCTAATGGGGAGAAGTATAAAGATAGAAATTTTTTTTAACCAAAGGGTATTTTCAAAAGAAGTGGGTGGATTTATTCCAAGCTAAATTGCCTTTTTTATGCTTCTAAATAAAGCCCCATTCTTATTTTCCAGTAAGGCACTTCTTCCTGAAGATGTTCAAAAATGGGTTTGAGGCTTTCCTCAATGTGTTGCAATTCATTTTTGGCATTTTTAATGAGAAGGATTTCCTTCTCTGTGATAAAATCAAGGAGGTTTATGGGTTTTCCATCTTGATGCATTTTTTGAAGATGTCCATAAATGGTGTCTTCTTTGAGATTTCTTTGCAAGGCAATTTCAGGAATAGACAACCCTTTTTCAAACAGTTCATAGCTTATTTGCTGCGTGGGAACTTTTGATTTCTTTTCCGGTAAGTCCTGTTCTTCTGAAACTAAATGAGCCTGAATGGCTGCCAGAAATCGTTGGCCATACTTTTCATTTTTAGTAAAACCCACACCGTTAACCTGAAGAAATTCTTCTTCGGTTTGAGGCAGAACAGCTTCCATATCTTTTAAGGCAGCGTCACTAAAAACAATATAGGCAGCAACATTTTCTTCAACCGCAATTTCTCGGCGCACTTGTCTGAGTTTTTCAAACAAACCAAAAGATTCCGGTTTTTCTATACGTTCTTTTACGACCGTTTTTTCCTTGATTTGCAAAGAAGCGAGTTTCACTTTGTAGCCTTCAAAGAGAATTTTATTTGCTAAAGGCGTTAACAGTAAGCGCCCTTTTTCGTGAAAACGAATTTCTAAAACCCCTTGATTGATTAATTGAATGATGTATTGTTGCAAATCGATCCAGGAGATGTCTTTTGCGATGCCATAGGTTTTGATGTTTTGATAGCCTTTGTCATACACCTGGGCATTTTTTGAACCCCGCAACACATCAATCAAAGTGCCCAATGGTTCTTGTTCCTTGAGGCGATAGACCGCAGAGCATACTTTTTGCGCTAAGACAGTCCCATCAAAAAACTGAGGGGGTCTTTTGCAATTGTCACAATGGTTGCAGTTTTCAAAAATATGTTCGCCAAAATAATTAAGCAAAGCAATGCGCCGACAGCTTAAAGCTTCTGCAAATTGTTGCATACGTTCCAGTTTGGCCAATTGGAATTCGCGATTGGCCGACTCATCAATAAATTGTCTAAGCCTCACAACATCGGCAAAACTGTAAAAAAGCAATGTTTGGGCAGGCAGACCGTCGCGGCCGCTTCTACCAATTTCCTGATAGTAACTCTCTATATTTTTTGGCAGATTGTAATGAATCACCCAGCGCACATTGCTTTTATCGATTCCCATACCAAAAGCAATAGTGGCTACAATAATGGGGGTGCGGTCATTTACAAAATCTTCCTGAATGCGGCTGCGTTCCTCAGCATCTAAGCCGGCGTGATAAGCTTGTGCTTGAAATCCGTTTGCGGTAAGTTTTTCGGCAAGGGTTTCGGTGCTTTTTCTGCTAAGGCAATAGATGATGCCGCTTACTTCTCTTCTGTTATTTAAAAACCGCAGGATTTGTGGCAAGCGGTTAGTGCCGGGGCGCACTTCAAGAAAGAGATTTTTACGGTCAAAAGAGGCGAGGTGTTTTTTTGCCTTTGGGATATTGAGTTGAATGAGAATGTCCTCTTGAGTAGCCTTGTCGGCTGTGGCAGTAAATGCAGCCACGGGAATATCAGGAAATGTTTCTTTAAGCTTGCCAAGCTGTGTATAAGCCGGCCGAAAATCGTGTCCCCAGGCAGATATACAATGCGCTTCATCAATGGCAAAAAGAGCAACGTTGTTTTTATTGAGGTGAGGCATCAAAAAGGACAAGCTTTCCGGGGCGACATAAAGGAGTTTGAGTTCTTTGTTTTGAAGGTTTTGAAGTACCTCATTTTGAATCTCCTGACTTTGGCTACTGTTATAAAAAGCAGCAGCAATGCCGTTTGCATGCAATGCGTCCACCTGGTCTTTCATCAAAGCAATCAATGGTGAAATGACAATGGCGGTTCCGGAGAGCATCATTGCCGGAAGCTGAAAACAAACGGACTTCCCACCACCGGTGGGCATTATAGCGATGACATCTTTACCCGAAAGAATATCGTTTACAACGGGCTCTTGATGGGGTCGAAAACTATCAAAACCAAAGTGAGATTTTAACAGGTTACTGGATGTGTCTTTAGTAATCATACTGCGAAAATATGGAATTCGTATTAAGCACCAACTTCCAAGAACCAAATTCCAAGGAGGTCTCCCTAGCCGTTGGAATTTGGCCCCGAAGCAATCGGGATTGGAAATTGTGATTTTCCCTATTTGGAGAGTAGTAACAATTCATTGCACACTACTTCTGTAATGTAGCGTTTGTTGCCTTCTTTGTCTTCCCAGTCGCGGGTGGTGAGTTTGCCTTCCACGGCAATTTCCTGTCCTTTTTTGACATAGCCTTCCACGACTTTTACAAGCCCGCCTTTGATGACGATGTTGTGCCAGTCTGTGCGTTCTACTTTGTTGCCGTCTTTGTCTTTGTAGCTGTCATCTGTTGCCAGCGAGAATTTGGCCATTTTGTTGCCATCGGCAAATGTAATGATTTCAGGTTCTTGACCCAATCTTCCAATCAACTGTACTTTGTTTCTAAGTGCGTTCATAATAATAAAATTTAATTGTTAAACAGTTAATACATTTTGTTGTTTCGACCTGTTGGTTTCATTCAACGGTACAAAGATGTGATAGCCTCCAAATTTTATTCGGTTATTATACATTTACTTTCGTTTGTAGTCGATTGTAGTCGTTTGTACACGTTTTTATTGTTGATATTCAAGTATTTATAACGATTAGTGATTTGAAAAAATAATTGTATTTTGGTTTGGTAAAACTGGAGTTGAGGATATAATTAAGTTGTGCATAATGTAAAAATGACCAGACCAATAAGTGAACTGACATATAAAATTGTAGCATTTCCTGAAATTCAACAGGTCGACACCAACGAGAGCATTGATTGGGCGCTTGAAATGATGGAACTTGGCTATGAAAGTCCTACTTTACATATGCTCGCAAGTTTCAATAAGCCGACAAATTACTTCGAAGTAATCGACTATGTGACCGACACCATTAAGGAACTTGGACTTGAAATGAAAAGCGGTGACGATGCTGTTTTAAGTTATGCGAGTTATTACGTCTATCAAATCTCCAAAGGAGAAAATGTAAGAGATAACTTGACTGAACTTTACAAGTTTTGTCAAATGAGAGATTATGAAGACCTAGTTTACGACTTCTATCTTCTTTATTGGGCTTGGGACGACCTTGACTATGAAGACAATGAATACAATCATTATTGGGACGGTGCGAGAAGGGCGAATATTGAAAAGATTGTAGTTGACGAAGCAAGAAAATGGGTTGAAAAAAATAAAAAACACTATGCACAACACAGCATATAGCTTATGGCGGCTAAACGGCTACCAGCAATGCTTTCGCTCCGTAGCCAGCTTAGGTTTCGGTGGACAGGTAAGTGCTTCGAAACCGCCACAAGCCATATGCAAACCGTTGTAAGCAATATGAGAAAAACGTTACCGATACTAATTTTACTTCTGATTTTTTCGTGTGAAAAGTCAGAATATAAAACGATTGACTTTGGCTCGTTTGAAATTACTGTACCTCAAAATTGGAAAGAATACGAAGTTAAAGGAATCGACAGTTATGTTGGTGGATTAGTAACTAATGAACAAGATACTTTGATTTTTGATTTGGGTTGGTATTCGGGAGATTTGACAAAAAACATTGAAATACTTGTGTTTAGTGAAACAGAATATTCTGAATTCTCTGAAAAACAAAAGAGTCAATTAGAAACCGTAAAACATTTGATAGTCGATGATGAATTTACTGCTGAATATGACGCAAAAGAATATCTAAAATATAAATTTACAAAAGACAGTATTGCTTGCTTTTCAGCGAAGTTTATTGAACCGACAAACAAAGGTTTTGGTGCGAGCGGAATTTACATTGACAGTTTAAAAGGAAGTAAAAAGAATCATAATAAAACATCTATGAGCTTTTATGGAAATGATTTATCGGAATCCATTCAAGCGGAATTTTTCAAAGCGCTGAAAAAAATGGAATTTAAAGATTATTGTGAATAAAATACTGCTTACAACACCGCCAATAAACTATGGCTTCTATCAGCACACTCGGAAAATCCTATCGCATTTCCCTCAAGTCTGGGTTTTGTTTGCTAAATTTATTACCAAATCAAACCACTGCTTATAATTAGACCGTTACCAAACATATGAATAAATTACTCATACTATTATTTACACTTTTGGGAGGGAGCTTGTTGCAAGCTCAAAAATTTGATTCAAAAGACTTTTTTGAAAAAAAAGAAACTGCTGAATGGCTTATGACATATGATTTGGTTGCTTGGTTTTCAACTGATACATTAATGACAAAGGACAAGGAGCGGATTGCTAGACTTGGCAGAGAATGGTTTTGCTTTCAAGATTCTACTGGGACTTGGCATTCAGTTTATGGAAAATATGAAAACGGAAACTATGACCAAGTTTTTCATTTTATTGTAAAATCTCAAACTGAAGTAATCGAAACTAATGAACAAATAGACACTACGTTTTTAAATAAACACGGACGAGCATTAGCGAGAGCATTTAAAGAAATGAAACCGATTGGTGATTCTACAGCAGTTCGATTTAACCATTACATAAGGGAAAATGAAAAAGGAAATTTGGACGTTTTTATTTTTCCTGCTTTTCAACCGGATGGCACAGCAGTTTTTGGTGGGGAGTTTATTTACGAAATATCGCCTAAAAACGAAATCATAGAAGACAAGAGTTATTATCAAGGACAGTTTTTAGGATCTAAAACTAGCGAATCAGGAGAGATATGGCTTAATTATACAGATAAAATTAAACCAACTCTTGGTAGTATTTTCTTTGCGTGGTATTACAAGGAGTACTTTACTAAAATTTATATTGACAATAAGACAAGTTTTACAACATTACTTAAAGGTGAGGAAAACTATCATTGGTCTACAGTTTTAAAAGACCCTAAGGCGGAAACTAAAAAGAAAAGAGAAGAACAAAAAAAAATTAAACAAAACAAGAAACAAAACTAGAAATATGTTTAGTAAGTCGGCCCCAATCTATAGCTTATTCTCGTAAACTAGGAGCTCCGAAGCGTTGAGGCTATCACATTTCCCTCAAATCTTGTTTTTGTTTGCTAAATTAGCTCCTCAATCCACGCCTCAGCTTATATACTTAAACGTTACAAAACAGTTCAGAAAACAAAATGAAAAATATTCTAATTTTATTTTTAACAATATCACTTTTATCAAGCTGTGACAAAACTAAAAGGGAAACTACTCAAACTGACTTAGAAATAGAAACTGAAAAAAAGCAAGACACAATTTACAACTATTGGGAATTGAGTCCAGACACAATTTCATACCACAAGAAATTCAAAATACTTAACAAAGATTATAGCTTGGATTTAAAAACTTTTAGTTTAAATGACAGCTTAATCGTTAGAAATTTAGGACAAGAAAGAGATCAAGTATATTTAGATTATTCACATACAATGGTAACTGATTTAGCACTTTTAACTGACTCAATTGTAGACAAAAAACGAATTGATAGAACTGACTTCAAACAAGCATTAAATCAAGAATTTTATAAAGAATGCAACCTTTTCTCGACAACAATTGACAGTATTGTAGGTAACACTTTTTACCTTACTTCTGATTTGGCTGTTCCAGACACGGACAATCAATGGCGAATTTGGTATTCAATTAAAGTAACGAATAACCGACTTGGAAACATAGAAATTAAAGAAACAAATTACGTCGGACTATAAAAACCGTCTGGCACCACCACTGATAACCTATAGCTTAAAACACTCACTTGAAAAATCCTTACCCATTTCCCTCAAGTCTGGTTTTTGTTTGCTAAATTAGTTGATTAATATACACTACAGTTCATAGGCAAGAAACGTAAGCAAACACTAATGAATGAACAAGAAGAATACTTTAGAATTTCCAAAAATGGACATATTCACACACTGAGTGACCGAATACCATTTAATTGGAAAGAACTTTTGATTTGGACTTCTACTTCATTCATATTCTTGATTTTGTTTTTAGGAATTGGAGTTGGAATTTTTATTGCTGTTTTGACTTTAATCGGTTACGTTCTTTATCGATTTACTTCTTGGATTTATTACTCGGAATTAAAAATTGACGAAAAAAGCGGAAAAATAATTCGACTGAAAAAAATACTTGACCGAACTCAAAAAACAGAACTGATAACAGATAAGTTTGACCCAAACCGATTTGAGTATTCAGAATTAACACGAAGTGGAAAAACAAAATTCTTAATGAATTATCGGACTCATAAAGATTATGAGTTACTCATTTTAAGAAACGAAAACGATAAAAAGCTGATTGAAAATTATATAAAAGAAAAAATAACTATTTACAACACCAAGTAACTCAAATTACTTCATATTTTTCCTCTCGGAAAATCATCACAAGCGTCAACGTTTGTGTTTTTTAAGTATCTTAGTTCTTAAATCAGCCACAATGGAAACCACAACAACAAAACCTTCACCAATTCAGCAAAACCTGAAGATTGCTTTGATTGTATTGGTAGCCTGTTTTGCCCTGTTTTCCTTAGATAAAGATGTTCATACTCCTTCAGACTTGTTTGAATGGGGTAATTTCTTTGCTTTGATACTTTATTTTACCCCCACTTTTTTGTTAAGCATTTTCTTATTTAAATACGTTTCAAAAAAACTCCATCCATCAGATAGCTTTCTTCTTGCGTTGCTTATAGGCATCCCATTCGGTTTTATTTTAGTTATATCTTTGCTACGAGCTTTATAAACCTAAACGAATATTAAATTTGCTATCATCCTTTTGATACTTCAAATCAAAACAAGGGCTTTACCTAAAAATTTTTATAAGCAATATGAACCAACAACTAAACAACCACACCACCAGACTCATTCTACTCCTGCTTCTTTTTACCGGCTTTATGGCTTGTGAGGATGCCGAAAAGAATCAAGCGCAAAGCGAAACAATCTTTACGGAGTTGGACTCCCTCATACAAATAAAAAACTATTTTGCTGCGCGTGACCTGTTTGAACAACACAGGGAAGACTTAACTGATTACCATCGCTTACGGAGTGGTGTTTTTCTCGACCATGCCTTTAACCGCCCGGAAGCCTCTGCAGCCAAAACAGACAGTTTGTTGCGTTTCCACGCTTCAGAAATGACCGATTCGCTGCGGTATCAGGTAGAAGCGATTACCCACATCACTTATTCCCGACTTTATGAATATCAAAAAGCCAAAGAATCGCTGGAGCAAGTGCTGTCCAACCATACCAAATTCCTGACCCCGCCCGAAAAGGAAAATATGGAAAACACCCTCATCATCTGGACTGCTTTGGAAGGCCAACCCAAACAAAAAGTAAGCAAGCAAGATGACCTCGAAGTTCCCATATTGCGCGACATTGCCGGACTCCAAAACCTGATGGTCACCCAGGATACCCTGCAGCAACAGTTTGTATTTGATACCGGTGCCAATATTTCAACCATCACCGAATCCACAGCAACCGCTTTTGGCGTCACCCTTCTTGACGGCACTTTTGAAGTGGCTGCCATCACCGGCCAAAAAATGCTGTCGCAAGTGGGGCTGTTGCCACGATTTTCGCTGGGAAGTATCATTGTGGAAAATGCGATTTTTATTGTAGTCCCTGATGAAGCCCTGGCTTTCCCGCAGATAGATTATCAGATACATGGTATTTTGGGATTTCCGGTTTTGGAAGCCCTGGACGAAATACAAATCACCGCAGACGACCGTTTTATCGTCCCCAGGGAGCCCGGCCACGCCACAACCGGCAATCTGGCACTTGACTTTTTAACGCCTTTGCTTTACCTCAAAGACAGCCGCGGGAGTGGCACCTATATTTTGGACACCGGTGCCAACAACACCATGCTGTTTGATACGTATTATACCTTGCATCAAGAAGAGCTCTCCGCTGAAAAGGAAACGGACTATTCCTTTGGCGGTGCCGGTAGTTTTGTAACAAAAAAAGGGGTATATGTAACCTTTTTCCCCGAAATAAATGGTAAAAAGATTGCTATGAATTCCATCATCGTGCTCAAACAACCCCTTAAAGAGGATAATTATTTTTTGGGGAATATAGGTCAGGATTTCATTCAACAATTTGACACAATGACCCTTAATTTTGAGCAGATGTATTTGAAGATGGAGTAAATAGGGTGTAGGTTTTAGAAACCTCAATTCTTAGTAATAAAACTACCCAAACACTTTTAAATACTTGTAAAATCCCATATATTTCGTGTCTATTCAGTAATTATCATGAGGAAAGAAAACAATGTACTTCAGTATATAGAAAAGATACTAGAAAACAGCCCGGCAGACTGGTTGCGGCTCACCACCCATCGGCTGGATATTTATGATGAAAGCCTTGCCAAAACAGAATTCTTAGAGGAGTTTGAACGATTGTTTAAAGACAATACCTATACAACTGCTGCGCTCAGTAACTTGCCCACAGCTTATGATTACATTCGGTTGGGCCATCCCTTATCTTCTGTACTGGAATGGACAATTGCTAAACGAAACAACCTCAAACCGGAGCAGGTGATTAGTTTTTCATCAAAGACGGTTCCTGTATTAGCTATTTTAAGGAAAAATCTGTTGGAGAACAAGCGCACCCAAATTTTTTATACACATGAGTTGCCTGCTTCTTTTGATCCTGAAACTATCCGCCATGTGTATGGGTATAAGTTTGAATTGAAGAAGCTAGCGCAGGGAGAAGAGGTGCCCGACTTTAACGGCAGCACAGTCTTCGTTACGCAACAGAACACTATAGGAGTTTTTAGCCTAAACCCGGGGGTTGATTTTTACATCAGTCTTCACCCACCACTGGGAAGTGTTTTACTGGTCAATGGGATGCAAAATACAAGCTATGTTTCTGAAATTCAGCATGTGCGCAGAAGGGAAACCATTGCCATGACCCCGGCTGATTGTTTTGATGCCTTGCAGCAACTCATTGGAAAACCATCTTCTGACCGCGAACAGAGCAACGCAGAGGCCAATAAAAGAAGTGTCGAAGCCTCTATTCACCAAATTACAGCGGCAAGCTCAAAAGCACTCATCGGTTCCTCCGGGCTATCAGTTCAATATGCCATAATGATGGGACTCATTGACGATGCCCTGGCAACACACCCGGGGAAAAGCATCAAATTCATTGTGCCTCCAAATTGCTATGGCGGCACCAACGACCAGGCAAGACGGGTTGCTGCCTGTGTCAATAATGTGGAAATACTGGATTTGCCTGTGGATGGCGACCACAATATGGTGCAGAGTATCAATAGCGTATTGAAAAGGGTTGCCAGAGAAGATGCCGTGCCTTATATCATCGCTGAAATCCCTACCAACCCCAGGGTAGAAGTCCCTGACCTGGAACACTTAAGAGAAGTATTGAGCCAAGTCAGGCACACGGCAAGTGGGGAAATTGCAGTTGACCCTGTGTTTATTTTGGACCAAACCTTTTGTCCGAATGTACAATTTCTAAGTAAAACAGGAATCCTCTCTTCCATCAGAACCATTTCCTATGTGAGTGGTTCGAAATTTCCCAGTGGTGGGAAATGCACTGCCGGATACTGTGTAGCCAATGAAAAAGCCAAAGGCTTGATGCCAGCTATAGAAAAGCACCTCAAGCTTTGTGATAACGAGGCTACTGACCTTCAATTGGAACTATTGGCAGAACAACTGCCCTCAATGAACCAACGAATTGCAGACGCCTATCAAAATACGCGGGCATTTGTCAACTACATCAAAGATCTATTGCCCGAGGCAAAGATTAATTTTGTCACAGAGGCACTGGCACAACAGGGATTTACACCTTCTGTATTTTCACTCGACCTTCCCACAAAAGGGAATACAGACGAAGAACGGGAAACTTATAAAAGGAGGTTGAACCAAAAACTCATCGATATGATGATTACTGAAATCCCTGAAGAAAGTAAGTATTGTGTGAGTTATGGACAGTTAAAAGGCTGTTATTGGACGATTCCCGCTACGTCTACTCAAGGTACTACCAAAGAAGCCGACAAAGATTATATTGCCCGTGTATCGCTATCTCCAACCATGGATTTGGAACGTCATAAAAAGGTGTTTGCAGACTTTGCAGCGCAAATTTAATTGTCGCTGTGGTTTGAAAAGTATTTCCCAGTCTCAGTGATCCCCCGCTACCTCCCTATTGCATCACGTGACACACTACCTATCCTTTTAACAAAAACCTCCCAAATAAAAACCCCCATCACCACCAAATACTCCAACGCCACCAACCACAAGTTCTCCTGAAACCCACCCGTGCCATAGGCAGAGTAACTCAGTACAATCATAAAACTCCACACGAGCAGAAAACGGTAACGGGTAAAAATGCTCAATACCAATGGGACGGTCAAATACCAGGGATGTACCGTGGTGGAAAGTAGGTAGTAAAAACAAATGCCAAACAGCATCAACACCAACAAGCGGGAAAGGTCTTTTGCTTTTTTAAAGAAGCTGAGGTACAGTAAAAACACAATCACCACAAGCGGCAGTATTTTCCCCACAGTGCCAATAATGTTCCAGCCCACGGTTTCAAAACCAATCCAGCGAATGAGGTAATACACACTGGCGTTAAACTCAAAGCTGATAAAGTAGAGGCTAAGGGTGGCTGAGAAGTTCTCAATAAAAGCTTTGGAAAGAAAGGGCACAAACAGCAAAGCCACGGTCAAGAAAACTACCAAATAATACTTACTTAGTTGCTTCAGTGCTTGTCGTATCGACGGGAATTGACTTCTAAAATAAGGCAACAACAACGGCAAAAACAGCAGGGGAATGAGTTTGGTCGTTACAGAGAGTCCTAAAAACACCGCACTCCACAACCACTTTTTAACGGCCATAAAGTACAAGGCCCCCACCAAAAAGAAAACCATCACGCCTTCAAAATGCAGGTTGCCGGTGAGTTCGATAATGATAAACGGGTTTAGGAAAAACCAGAAAATATAGTGTTTAGGGAGACTTAGTTTTTCCAGTAATTTCTTTCCAAAAAACAAGGTCCCAATGTCTGTTGCAATTAGGATACCCTTCAGCACGATTACAGCCCCTAAAATACTGTTTCCGGCAACAAAGGCGGCTATGGCATAACAAAACTGCAATACCGGCGGGTAGTTGCTGTAGTTACTGGCGTTGAGGGTGCCCATACCGCTGATTAGTTCTTGTCCCTGAGGGACCGTCATTCCGAGCGAAGCGAAGGAATCCGGAGTAAAAAGGTAGGGATTGATGCCTTGAATCAACAGCCGTCCGTCCCAAAGGAAGCGGTAAAAGTCTTGGGAGAGGTTGGGGATGGAAAAAATGAAAACAGCTCTAAAGACGATACCCGTCCAGAACAAGAAGTTGAAATTGCCGGTGTTGGTTTCTACCAGTTTGTAAAACAAAAAGAACAAGGCAGCATAGAGGCTGAGCAGCTTGGTAAAATCACTGCGTTCCAGTTGGTAGGCAAAGGACCCATAAAACACAAGGCTTGCCAAAACCATCAGCAGGGGGATGCGGTGGAGTTGCAGCCAGAGCCTCATGAGCTTCGCTTAAGCGATTTAAAAAACACATACCCAAAGCCAAGGAATAGCATCAGGTGAAAGGGAAATAAACCAAAATCACCTTCCTTGCCCACCACAAAAGCGCTGTACATCCCAAAGGCGAAATACAGCATCAACAACCCTTCAATAAGCACGTGTGGTGATACTTTTTCTTTTAAGTAGATATTGCCTTTCCAGCTGTCTTTGATGGAGTTGATATTGAACTTGGGGGTTCTGATGAATTCGCTTTTCTTTCCAAAATGCCCTTCCAAAATAGCGATGGTATTGTGCAATGAAAAGCCCATCGCAATCGAGAAAAACGTAAAAAACATTCCAATGTATTTAAAGAAATTGAGAACGCCGCCACCGTATATTTTTTTGAACATAAACCAGTAACAAACAAAAAAGATGAGTGTGCTGATTACAAAAAAGCTCATTACGATAAAATATACTTTTAAGTGGGCATATTCATTTTTGATGTAGAGCATCGGGATACTCAAAACAGCCACAATAAAGATGTTCAAAAACATGGTGCTGTTGAGCAAATGCAGGAGTCCGTGTATTTTTGTTTTCAACGAAATGGTAGGGGAGCTAAGCAATCGCCATTTCATTTTCTGAAAGTTCTCAGCACCGCCCTTGTTCCATCTGAACTGCTGAGAACGCGCCGCACTAATCACTACCGGAAGCTCTGCCGGTGTTTCCACATCTTCCAGATAAGCAAACTTCCAGCCCTTCATTTGGGCGCGGTAACTCAGGTCGAGGTCTTCAGTGAGGGTGTCGCCTTCCCAGTTCCCGGCATCGAGGATGCATTGCTTTCGCCAAATGCCGGCAGTACCATTAAAATTGATAAAGTGATTCTGACTATTTCTACCCACCTGCTCCAGGCTAAAATGGGCATCAAGCGCAAATGCCTGTACTTTTGTAAGGATGGAATAATCACGGTTGATATGCCCCCAGCGGGTTTGCACCACACCAATATTCTCTGAGGTAAAATGGGGGACTGTGCGTTTTAACCAGTCGGGTTTGGGGAGGAAGTCGGCATCAAAAATGGCGATGAATTCCCCTTTAGCGGTGTTCAAGCCTTCTTTGAGTGCCCCGGCTTTGAAGCCGGTTCTTTTTTCGCGTAAAACGTGTTGGATGTCCACACCGGTTTGTTGCAATTCAGTGATCAAAGCAGCTGTTTCTGCAAGGGTTTCATCTGTGGAGTCATCGAGCACTTGTATTTCCAAACGCTCTTTGGGATAGTCCATCAATACAATGTTTCTCAAAAGCCGCTCCATCACATATTTCTCATTATAAACCGGCAATTGAATGGTTACAGAAGGCACTTCATCAAGGTGTTCCCAATTGATTTTTTTGGGAGTTTCCTTTTTGTTTTGGGCTCTCACATAATTAAAAAGCAAGTTCAATTGCGCCAGTGCATAAATCAAAATAAAGATTAATGCCGTTGTGTAAACAATGATGGTTATGGTTTCTAAAATCACTTTTTAAAACTGTATTTAAAGATCCAACCTAGTATTTTTATTCCGGCTTTGACCGCTGCTTTTAAGTTTCCTGAAATTTTAGAAATACCAATGCGGTTTTTATAACGCACGGGCACTTCCACATAGGTATAGTTTTTTTTCAGGGCTTTCAGTTGCATTTCTACCGTCCAGCCATAGGTTTTGTCTTCCATTTGCAAAGCTAAAAGTTTTGAATATTTTATCGCCCTAAATGGCCCTAAATCTGTAAAACGAGCCCTAAAAAATAAACGCATTAAGGTGGTAGCGAGCCAATTTCCGAATATTTGGGGAAAGGTCATAGAACCTTTTTCGCGTAAGCGCTTGGCTCTGGCACCAATCACTAAGTCGATGTTTTCTTCAATAATGGGTCTCACGATTTTAGTCAATTCTTCAGGATAATCGCTGTAATCGCCGTCAAGAAAAACCACAATGTCCGGTTTCTTTTCTTGCCCGGCAAGATAGTCCAGCCCTTTTAAACAGGCATAGCCATACCCCATATTTTCTTCCCGCAACACGGTGGCACCGGCTTTTTTGGCAACGGCTTCCGTCTGGTCTGAGGAGGTGTTGTTGACCACAATAATTTCTGAAACAAGTGTGGGAATGTCTGCAATCACCTTACCGATGGACGCCTCTTCATTAAATGCCGGAATAATAACCCTGATGTCTGTACTCATTTAAAACTGCACTTGGGGATTGTCTTTTCTAAAACTCCAAAGCGATGTCCACTCTCCCTTTTTTTGATTTCCCTCATATTTGATCGCCTTTTGAAGTCCGTGATTGGTGTATTCCAAAGCAAAACCTTCTCGTTTTCCGTTTTCAAATTGCATTTTCACTTTTTTGTTTCTTTCATAAAAGATCCACCAACCATTTTTTATACCTGAAGCAAAGTGACCTTCTTTCAAGAGCGCTTTTTCTTCGGAATAAAAATACCAATAACCTTCCTTTTTATCCTTATGATAATGTCCTTTTTTTTGTGTGCTCCCATCCTGGAAATAATAAACCCAATAGCCCTCTTTTAAATCATTTTCTACCCAGCCTTCCTTTATGAGAGTGCCGGATTCATCATACTCTTTAATAAATTCCTTTTCTGAAGCCAATGGTGGAAGTAGAAAAAGAACACAGATTGTTTTTATAAATAAGGATGCACTCATAATTTTTGTTTTGACGTAAAGAGATTAAAAAACTAACAACCCGATGGCTGCTAACTTAGATACGAAGCCTAAAGCGAAAAGGTTTTGAGGAAGGAGCGTTTAATTTTAAGTCTTATGTCTTGAGTCTTGAAGTCATACGTCTGTTTTAAATATTTTTTTATCAGAAAAAAACCGACTCCATCTTTTTACCGTAAGTAGGGTAAGACTAACAATTCTAAAAATTAAAAAAGATGAAAATGAAAATCAAATTAGTTGCAAGCCTTTGCTTGTTGTTCCCGGGCTTATTTATGGCACAAAGCCCCTTAAGCGGATTTATGAAAGGTGCCGGTGAAGGAGCGGTCTCTGTTTCTTATTCACAGGAATCGTATGACAAAGTATTTCTGGTTCCAGTTGAAGTTGACGGGGTACCGGTATTTAATGAGGTGACCGTTAACAGTATTTCGCTGTATGCGGAAGTGGGTATCACAGACCGTTTTAACCTTGTCTTAAACCTTCCTTATGTGGAAACAGAAGGAAATGCCAGTGAGGCGACACTTGCCAATAATGGTTTTGAAAATGAAAGAAGCGGCGTTCAGGATGTGAAGATTTATGCAAAGTATAATTTCCACACCATAAACGCAGGTACAAGCACCATTGACCTCATTGGTGCCATTGGATTGGAAACACCACTGAGTGATTACCGTGCCGATGAAGGTTTGCAATCCATCATTGCCATTGGTAATGAATCATCAAGTTTTAATATGATGGGTATTGCTACTTTCAAAACAGACTTTGGCCTTTTTGCAACCGGTCAAGCCGGATATAGTTTTAAAGGAAATAGTTCACCACACGCCCTCATCACTGAACTCAAACTGGGTTATGCAGCGTCAAAGTTTTATGTTGATGCTTATGTGGCCAATCAGCTTTCTGATAAGGATGGCGTCGATATTTTAGGAGAAGGCTTTGTGGGCTTCTTTCCTGAAGTGAGAGTAAATTACACCCGAGTGGGCTTGAATGCCTTTGTACCGCTTACAGGAGGCATTGGTATTGCCGCCGGAGCAAACACGTATGTAGCCGGAAGAAACATTGGTAAAGCCACAGGGTTCTACGGCGGACTCGTTTACTCATTTTAATTCATTAACCATAAAAAACAAATACAATGAAAAATCTAAATACATTAAAATACCTTTTTTTGTCCCTACTAGTGACTTTCTCTTTCACTTCTTGTGAAACAGAGTCCAGTTTTGAAGATGAATTGCCCTCCATTGCTTTTATTGCGGTTTCAAACCCTGATTTCAGTACCCTGGAAGCAGCAGCAGTAACAGGAGGAGTTGCCGTTGCATTGAGCAATTCAAACCCCAATGACCCATCGGGTGATTATACCGTTTTTGCACCCACCAATGATGCTTTTGCGCGTTTGGGATTGAATGAAGAAACGCTGGGGGTATTACAAAAACCCTTTTTGACAAACACCTTGTTGTATCACGTTTCAAACGGAAACTTGTTAAGCAATAACATCGCAGCAGGAGGGATGTCAACCTCAGCTTTGGGACCGGACAGACGGTTTATAACTAGAGGAAATGACACCTACATCAACGGCTCTAAAATTCTTGCGACCGATATTGCTGCTAGTAACGGTACAGTTCACGTCATCGATAAAGTAATGATTGCAACTGGCGTAGATATAGTACAATCGGCGATTGCATTGCAAAGTTCAAGTGTCTTTACATTCCCCGAACTATCATTTTTGGTCGAAGCAGTCATTTATGCTGATTTAGCAGAAGCTTTAACCGCTGCACCCGGCAGTCCCGATTTTACTGTTTTTGCCCCCACAGACCAGGCCTTTAAAGATTTAGGAACGGCTCTTGGACTCACTTTCAATGAGCCTGCAGACATTAGACAGTTACCGCAAGAGGTGGTTGCAACGGTTTTATTAAACCACGTTTTATTGGAGGATAGTTTTACCAGCGAACTCGATGCAGGGACGGTTACACCTCTTGGTGGAGATCTCTTGACTTTGGGTGCTTTTACAAACGGTACACTCACAATTACCGGTGCCGGTAACGGAGGCGCAGAAGCCAATATGGTCATCCCTGATGTACAGACAACAAACGGAGTGGTTCACGTGATTGACCGTGTATTACTTCCAAACTTATAAAAGAAGCATATATCTAGTTATGTGTGTTAATTAGCTGAACAACACCAATGGAGTTCCTTCCTCATTGGTGTTGTGATTATGAAAGGTATGTGTTTTTTAAAAAAATGCGTACCTTTTTTCCGTTTAAAACAACAAGGGTTATGGAATCCATTTGGCTGCATTTTTTGAATGTTTTTTTCTATGTTTTTCACACAGTATTAATTGTTTTTAACCTCTTTGGTTGGATTTTTCCCAAAACCCGAAAACTTCATCTCTATAGCTTATTCATCACACTTTTTTCCTGGGGGGTTTTGGGATTTTGGAAAGGATTTGGATATTGTTTTCTCACAGACTGGCATTATCAGGTGCTGCGCCAACTGGGTGAAACCGGTATGCCGAGTAGCTATATCGCTTTTTTAGTTAAGAAATTTACCGGCTGGTTGCCCGGTGCTGACTTGGTGAATAACTGGACTTTGATCCTTACAGTAATTGCACTCCTTTGTTCTATTTGGGTGAATTTTGGAAATAAAAAATGACACGGTAAAATAGGGATTTTAGTATTATAGTTAATGTTTTCAGTATTCTTAGTTTGAAAATTGGCATGAAATTTCATTTTTTTTTGATGACATTTCAATAATCAATCGATGAACTATAAAACGGAATCATTAATCTTTTAATTCTAAATAGTATGTGTTCAAATAAAACTCTATTCGTATTTTTAAGTGCATTAATGTTTTTATCTTGTAGTTCAGATGATAACGAAATCAACGACCCTTTAGTAAATTTTCAATCGGAATTATGTGCCAATATAACAGGTCCTACCGCAGGGTATTGGGACAGCGTTCACGGTTTACCCCTGCCTATAACAAATGTTCCCACTATTGCCAATCCCGGTGGTCAATTTATTCATAGTCAGTATCCAGCTTTGGGCTTTCAAATGCCACAAGGTTACAATGGCTTTGAAAATCAGATTGGTATTGGGGTTAATATGGTGCGTAACGATAACCAAGTGGTTTGGCGTTATGTTCCGGGTTTAACTGCGCCCGGTCAAGTCCCAATTACAGATCTTTTGACTGATGAAATTAACCAATTATTTGCATTTTATAACTTTAATGGCAATTTTGATGTGGTTTGTGCTGAAAATATTACTGTTCCTCAGGGTAATTTTATTATAAACTCAAGTTCTCGGCTTTTGAGGTTTGAAAACATTACTGCGGTAGTTGCAGTAAATACGTATTTCTCACAATCTTTGGGTTCAACATTTGGAACTGTACAATTAGCTTCAGGACCAACTGCTGAGTTTGACAATCTAATAATGGAAGTCTTTTTGCCCATTCACTGGCAGTTGCTCTTTATTGATAGGGATCAAACAGATTCTGATCTGGACGGGGTGCCTGATAGGCTTGATAATTTTCCTTTTGACCCCACAAGACAGTAAATAAACTCTTTAGATTTAATTATTTATTAGCTCACTTTGATGACATTATATATTGTGAATCGATGTTTAAATAAATACAAATTATGAACTCTTTAATTTTAAAAAAAATGTTTTTACTTATTGCTTTTATATCACTTACCGCTTGTAATTTCAGCGGCAATGAAAAATCGAACACACCTGAAATCAGTTCATATGAAACAAATACGGCTTTTGAGGATACTTCTGTAGTCAGTGCAAAATCAACGAATGAAAAAATCAAACCTTTCATAATTTCAGACTCTAAAACGGGTTCAGAAATATATACTATCTGGTACCCCTCAACTTGGAAGAGGGTAACAAACAGTAATCAATGGACATTTGAAGGCCCTAATAATATAAAAATAAGTAGGGAATTCGGTCAGTTTTTTACTTTCGGGAATTCTTATGGGGGTCAGACTCAAAATCACCGCCCTCCTATGAATATCAATGCCATCATTGATGAATTTTTTATGCCAAATGCACATAAATATCAAAGAACATTAATCCAGGTTTATGAAGTGCCAAAAGTTGCTCAAATTGAGCATCAATACAGGACGCAATTATGGACCTATGCTCCTACTCAAAAAAACACCTATTCCTATGCTATAGAATGGAAGGACCTCAACAATGTAAAGTTTATAACTCTTTTACATGTTTTTATTGACTCTACACAATTGGGAAGCAGTTGGGGTTACTATGGTCAATTTCTTCAGGCAAATGAACCCCATTTTGAGGCAGCAAAAAATGCCTTTATAAATGGATTTGAAACTAAAAAATACAATCAACAGGCTATAATAGCTTATAACAATAACGAAATGCAAAAAGCAAATATTAGCGACCGGGCCTTTCAAAATAGACTGACTGCTATCAATGCAAGAACAAATTCAAACACAAGTGTAGCAAACATTTACAGTGACATACTCGATATAAGTCATTCAGGGTACTTATCCAGAAGCAATATGACCAGTCACGGTCATTCAAAAACCATCAGTGGAATTCGTGAAACGGTAACTGTAGCCAATCATAATACAGGTGAACATTACAGTGTGCCTATGGGAAGTAAAAATTACTGGGTTTCAAATCAAGGTACCTATTTTGGAACAGACAACAGTTTGTATAACCCAAACACAGACATGAATATGAACAATAAAGACTGGACAAAGTTTGAAATAGAAAATTGATTTTTAATATATTTTGATTTTCAGTATCTTCACCTAGCTACTTTAGTTGGGTAAATGGAAAATATAAAAATACAAGACAGCCTTGTCTTTGAAATTCAAAATAACAATGAAACTGTTTTAAAAAAACTGTATCAAGAAAACTATTTTAAAACAGAGAAATTTATATTAAAAAATAAAGGATCTATATCTCAAGCAAAAGATATATATCAAGAAGCGTTTATTGCAGTTTGGCAAAATGTGAAAAATGGAAATTTTGTGCCTAAAAATGAAACAGCATTACAAGGATATCTTTATCAAATTGCTAAAAATAAATGGATTGATTTCTTACGGTCTAACCAATATAAAAAAACAACAAGAATTTCAGTAGATATGAATACTGGGATGCAAGAGCCTATAGAAGAAAACAAAGAAGCAGATCTACATCACAAAGTCATTGAATCCCGATTTAAAATGCTGGGTAAAGAATGTAAAGATTTATTGAGATTGTTTTATTATGAGAAAAAAAGTCTTAGAGAAATTTCAAAAGTTTTTGACATTAATGAAGCCTCTGCCCGTAATAAGAAATACCGTTGTATTCAACAATTAAAAACCCAAATCAAACCTAAATAATGCATCAAGAAAAAAACATATCTCAAAATACTTTAGAGTTGATTGAACGTTTTTTAAACAATGAACTTCAAGGTCAACCGTTGATAGATTTTGAGAAAAAACTTCATAGGGATCAGGTTTTAAGAAATCAATTAGATTTCGTAAAAAATATACCTATTGGAGTTGAAAGAGCCGTCCTCAAAGAGAAAATTGAATCGTTTCATTCAGAATTACAATCACAACCCCCAACAATAAAGCTACATCGCACTAATTTTTTCCAGAAAATTGCTGTCGCTGCGTTCTTCATCATTGGTTTTAGTCTGTTGTTTTATTTTTATCAAACGTCTCCCAATGAGAAACTCTATCAGGCCTATTTCTCACCAGACCCAGGTTTACCAACGGTTATGAGCTCTTCATACGAGTATGACTTTTATGATGCTATGGTGGACTATAAACGCAAAAATTACGATTCGGCAATAAGCAAATGGACTGTCTTGCTCAAAAATTCACCAAGTAATGACACGCTAAATTATTTTTTAGGGATGGCCTGGATGGCATCAAAAGATGTAGAAAAAGCATTTCCTTATTTAGAACAAGTCACCAAAAATAATGAATCTGTTTTTCAGGATGATGCCCGTTTTTATAAGGCTCTTTATCATGTGAAAAACAATAATATAGATTTGGCAAAACAAAATTTAAGTGAACTAACCGATGATAAAGCAAAAAAATTGCTCGAGAAATTAAACAATTTATAAGTATGAAGTTTTGGTTCTCCCTTTTCAGCATCTTTATTTTGCTTTTTGGCTTGAGTCCAATTTATGCACAAACTAATAAAGTTACCGGAAAGACAAAACTTTTAAAACTTATCGATGAAAACAAAATTGAGGAAGCACAAAGCTATCTTAACACACAAATTGAATTTTTTAAATCAAAGAATCAGGAAGACAGTTTAGCTCACTATACAGAGTTTGTTGGTAGTTACAAACTCAACAACCAAAACCGCACGCTCGCATTAAAAAAAACCGAAGCTTTTGTTGACGAATTAGTAAAAAGACAAAATCACTCTGCTTCAAAACGTGCATACAAAGAGTTGGCCTGGGTTCAGGACGAAGCCGGCAGGCCAGATTTGGCCTATATATCTATTAAAAAAGCCTTGGATTTTGCTCAACAAGACAAAGAAAATAAGGACCCAACAATCACAGATATTTATTACAATATGGGCTACTATGCTGCTGCAATGGGAGACTACAAATTGGCGAAACAAAACTATTTAATTAGTCTAAAAAAAATAAATAGCTCACCTGATAAAGATTATGTTTTTTTACAACAGGTAAACAATGCATTGGGAGGTATAATGTGGCGAGAGGGAAAAATGGACAGTTGTAGTTTTTATTTTCAAAATTCATTAAATGCACTCAAAAACACCAAAGCAAACCCCTTAAACTCATTTTATCGACCCGCTTTGGTTTATATGAATATGGCTGTAGTATCAAACATTAAAGGTGATAATGAAGAAGCAATTGCTTATTCTAAACAGGCCATTCAACATTATAACAAATACATTGAACAAGAAAAAAATGAGCAAAGAATCAATGCTGCTATTGACAATAAACTTGTGGCTATTGACAACCTTGGAGTATTCTATAATTCTGTTGGACAGTTTACAAAAGCAGAAAACATTATCAATTATTCTTTTCAGCAAAAGCAGAAAACAAAAGAAAAGAACGACCCCAATCTTATCATATCAAAAATCATTTTAGCTCAGGCAAAAATTAATACCCAAGATTATTTGGGAGCAAAAAAACTTTTAGATAATGCCATTCAAAACATAAAAATTAACCCCGGTGCTGAACCTTATTGGGAAGCTTCTGCCTTGTCAACTCAAGCAAAAGTTTTAGATAAATTAAACAAAATTGATTCTGCTGCCGCAGCCTATGAAAAAGCCCGCATTGCACTATTAAAGTCAATAAATGGGAATTACAACAATGAAATCCTTTCTGAAATTAGCACTATGGCTGTTTTTTATGCTAAAAATGGATTTGAAAAATTAGCAATAGAACGAGCTGAAGAAGTACTAAATCAAACAAAAAAAAGTGATTTTAAAAACACACCACAAGGCTTCTCTTTTTTACTCTCTGTTGCTGAAGTTTATTACCACCTGAAGCAATACAACAAAACACTTGAATTGTCAACAGAAATTGTAAAATCTATTGAAGATCAAAGCATTTCTTCAGCTCCAATAGATCGTGTCTTAAAAGGTTTTCACCTGCCCAAGGCACTCCTCTTAAAGTCAAAAGCTAAATTTAGATTAGAAAAAAATAAAGATGTATCGTTTTTAAACGAATTGACATACGATCTTAATCGTGCTTTTGAAATAATATCCCTCAAACAATCGCTTCTGGAAAATTTTGATGATGTCAATTTGATGATTTCTCAAAACGAAGAATTAATAGAGTTTGTTAAAAAAATTCAACTGTTACTTTACGAAAAAACCGGCGACAACAAATATTTAAACAAATTAATTCATTTAAATGAATCAGCCATCTACAATCGAATTCGTACGAGACTCCAAATAAAAAAGTCAATTAGCAAAGGCAACTTGCCAGATAGCTTACTTCAAAAGGAAGAATCCCTTAAAAATGCGTTAACAGTATCATTAAAAAATAACGAAGAAACCGGAATCACAGATTTTATTAATGCAAGTAAACAATGGCAAGACTTTCAAGTTTATTTAGAAAAAGAGTTTTCAGACTATTATAATTTACGATATTCCTCATTATCACTAGAACCTGTATCCGTATTTCGCTATAAAATCCCGGATAAAACAACTATTAGATATGTGTTTATTGACAAACAACTATATGCATTAATCATTAATCAGGAAGAGAGCACGCTCGTTTCACTGGAAGCAAAAAATATTGAAACATCGGTATTAGAGCTTCAGGAGAATCCTTTCGATGCTAAAAAAACAGGTCAACTAACATACAATTTATATAAAAATCTATGGGAGCCTCTTGAAAAACACATCAAATTCAAAAGTGTTGTAATTATTCCATCTGGGGTATTATTCAATCTTAATTTTGAGATGTTAACACCTGTCAAAATAAATAATTTTAAAGACTTTTCAACACAGTCTTTATTGGCTGAATACACTATTTCATATCAATACAGTTTGTGGATGTCAGACCAGGACACTATCATTCAGGCCAATCAAAATTTTATAGCATTTGCGCCTACTTTTGATCAGGAAATGAAAGAGAATTACCTTGCGACTATCAAAGATTCCACGGAATTAGACAAAACCTATCTCACACTACTTCCACAACCTTTTACAAAAGATTTGGTACTAAAATATAAGAACACCTTCAATGGACGTGCCTTTTTAAATCAGGAAGCCGCCAAATCTGTTTTCTTATCTAAAGCAAACGAATATAAAATCATTCATATAGGGACTCACGCAGAAACCGATAATCTAAACCCTGAACTGTCTAGGCTTGTTTTTGCAAAACCATTTGATAATGATACAATTACAGAAGATAATTCTCTTTTTGCCTTTGAAATTTACAACTATAACCTTCAATCTGAACTTGCGGTTCTAACGGCCTGTGAAACCGGTAAACCTCATCATCAACCGGGAGAGGGTATGATATCACTCACCCACGCTTTTACGTATGCAGGAAGTAAAAGTATTGTAACCAGCCTTTGGAAAGTAGATGAACAATCCAGTGCGACAATTATAGCCTCATTCTATGATTATTTAAAACAGGGATCATCAAAAGACGATGCCCTTCGTAAAGCTAAACTCGACTATCTTAAAAAAGCAGAAGGACGCACATTAGCACCACAATACTGGGCCGGACTTGTTTTAATGGGAGATGCTTCGCCAATTGCTATCGAATCCAATACAAATTGGCTTTGGTTTGTAATTCCCTTGCTTATGATTCTTATCGTTTTTATTATTTTCATTAATAAAAAAAACAAAGCCTAATTTTATTGATGACATTTTCTTTTTATTACGATGTTATTAAAAAATGAGGTCAAATTCCCTCCCTTTTTTTGTCCACAATCATTCCTGAACTATCCTGCTTATGCTTTTAAAGTTAAATGACATGATTAAAAAAGCAACCCTTTTGATATTGTTAATTCCTTTTTTTGCCTTTTCTCAAGTTGGAATTGGCACAACAAACCCGAACCCGTCTTCAATTCTTGATATTGAAAGCACAGAGGCTGGAATCCTGGTTCCCAGAATGACGGAAGCTCAAAGAACAGCCATTTCAGCACCAGCTACAGGATTATTGGTTTATCAGTCAAATAATACAACTGGTTTCTGGTTTTACAATGGAAGTTCCTGGGAAAACTTAACATCGAGTGGAGGTTCAGGTGAATTTCAAAGTATTGGTGGAATTGTTCAAAACACAACGAATGTTGGGTCAGACGATTTTGTTTTCGGGAGCACGACACTAAGTGGTACTGGCTCTCGTTTCTTCTTCGATAAGAGTAAAGGGGCTTTTCGGGCAGGAGAAGTATCTGGAACGGAATGGGATGATGCAAATGTTGGAGGTAATTCAATAGCCTTAGGACTAGGTTCCCTGGCATCAGGAACTAACGCTTTCGCAGGTACCTTCGGAACGGCCAGCGGGACCAATTCAATAGCCTTAAACGGTTCGGCAAGTGGAGCCGGAGCAGTGA
>CAXBNF010000002.1:0-270585 GCA_963977065.1 uncultured Flavobacteriaceae bacterium
TATTACAACGTGTATTCTGGGACAACAATCCATTAGAAGGGTTTCCTCAAAACAACTAAAAAAGAAATATTATGAAAAATACATTTTTAAAATTATCATTATTCTCAGTTGCTTTTCTTCTGTTTGCGTGTAGCGATACAGACAAGCTAATTGATGATGTTTTTGACGATACAACCTCTGGAGGTATCCTTAGAACCCTTGAGGCTTCAACAGATTTACCAATTGGTCTAACAGATACCGGTGTAGAACTTCTTTTGGAAATTCAAGATGAAGAAGACGGTGATTTATCAGACCGTATCAATGTGTACGCAAGTTTTGTACACGTTACCGGTGGTGGTGCAAACGACAGAGATGAAGCACTTTTAAAAACCATTACCAGCGATCAATTTATATTGGGGGAGCGTTTGCCACGTGCTTTAGTACAAACTAATTTACCAGAATTGCAGGCTTTACTCAATTTGGGCGATGACGACTTTACCGGGGGTGACCGTTTTATCATTCGCGTTGAATTGGTCTTTAAAGACGGTAGAAGATGGAGCAATGACAATGCCT
Organism: uncultured Flavobacteriaceae bacterium; assembly: GCA_963977065.1. Lineage (GTDB taxonomy): Bacteria > Bacteroidota > Bacteroidia > Flavobacteriales > Flavobacteriaceae > Planktosalinus. Next base: position 553 of record CAXBNF010000002.1, read on the forward strand.
CTCAAAGTGTCTTGGGGAATGCATTCTTTAGTTCTCCCTTTGCTTATGACGCCAATGTAACTTGTGTCGTTCCTGAAGAAAGTTTCGTTGGAAGCTATACTGTTACATCTGCTGGAGCAGGTGTTTTAGGAATACAAGTTTGGGCAGAAGGAACTGTTGTTACAATGGTTGCAGATGGTGGTCCAACAAGACGTTCTTTTGACATTGTTCACATTCCTGATGCAGGTGTAGGACAACCCGCTACTACCTTTGCTTTTGACCTTGTTTGTGGTAATGTTAATATTGCCTCAAATCAAAGCACTGGTTTACAATGTACATCCGGTTTGTTTTATGGCCCTGCACCAAGTGGAGAAACTGGAAGCTATGATGCAGGAGATGATTCTGTAATTACATTTGTATTTACAGATAATTCTGGAAGTGATTGTGATGAAGCACCACAGAATGTAACTGCAACACTTACCAAAAATTAAAATAATTTATTTAATATTTTTTAAAACCCGCCAATTGGCGGGTTTTTTGTTTAAAATTAAAAGCATTATATAATTTAACATTAATTTAACTACATATATTAGGAATAATAAGGGGGGGGGTAAATTGTACTATGTTTAACCCCTAAATTTATACTTATGAAAACAAAATTGTTAATTTTAGCTTTAACAGCTACCGTGATGTTTGGTTTTTCAAACAATCCTGTGTACCCGGATTATGTACCGGAAAAAACCATTCAAAAATTTGAGAATGAATTTTTAAAAAAGATGACAAATATTAATCTCATCAATCATATTGCAGAAAATTTTATTTCATTATTTGATAATGTGAATACCATTCACGCTCAATATTCTGAAGAAAACGGGTATTACTATCTTGTTTTTGGTGAAAAGGAAAACACATCAAAAATTGAATTACTTCAAATTGAAAAAGAAGATTATTTGAATGAAAGGTACACTTATATTGATTTTTCAAATATTAAAAATAATGGTTCTGAAGGATATTGTTATAAAGGCATTGGTAGTAGTTTTCCTCCAGGATGTCCTACAGCTGAACAATGTGTAAATAGTTTTACAGGTTTTTGTGCTACAATAATCTGCGGTGTTTGGAACGGCAGGGAATGTATCCAACAATAATCATTATTCTGTTATCTTTAACAACACTCGCAAATAGCGGGTGTTTTTTTATACCTTTGTTGTATGCAAAAAGAAACACAAATCATTGGCATAAGAGCTATTATTGAGAGCATACAAGCCGGTATTACCATAGACAAAGTATTTATACAAAAAAACACCCAAGGCGAGTTGATGAACAGTTTACTCAAACTGTTGAAACAAAAATCCATTAACTTTTCCTATGTGCCCATTGAGAAAATCAACAAACTCTCACAAGGCAATCACCAGGGAGCCGTTGCCAGCATCTCCCCTATTTCATTTGTAATGCTTGAGGCACTAGTTGAAAGTGTATTAGAAACGAAAGAAAATCCTTTGTTTTTAATTCTTGACCAATTGTCTGATGCCCGCAACTTTGGCGCGATTATAAGAACCGCATCCTGTACAGGTGTAGATGGCATTATCATTCAAAAACACGGTGCTGCTCCTGTAAATGCAGACACTGTAAAAACCTCTGCCGGTGCCGTCTTTCAAGTGCCCATATGCAAGGTAGATCACATCAAAGATGCGGTCTATTATCTTCAAGCATCAGGAATCCAAGTTATTGCTGCAACAGAAAAAGGGTCACAAACTATTTATGAAATGGATTTAAAACCGGCAACAGCTTTAATAATGGGCTCAGAAGATAAGGGTATTAACCCGTCTGTATTAAAAATAATTTCGGCGAAAGCAAAACTTCCTATGCAAGGCGAAATTGCTTCCTTAAATGTTTCTGTTGCTTGTGGTGCCTTTTTGTATGAAGCAGTAAGGCAACGGCTATAAATGTGCCACAGAGTTTCACAGAGTAGCCACAGAGTTAAACGGAGTGATTTAAGGTTTTTATCATTCCTCTCTCTTTTTAAAAGTGTAAGTAATTTTAACTTTAGGCAGTATCGTTTCAGTTGATTCGCTATTGGTATTTGGTGCCTGGAATTTGATATTTTGGTATTTGGTGCTTGTAAATTCTTCTTTTTCTTCTTTGGGAGTGGGCACAAAATTTCCGTTTTCATCGAAATGCTTCATAAAGGCGTCATCCTCTTCCTTATAATCTTCTTGTTCCCATTTGTAGATTTTTGGTTTTTCGATTTTCGTTTTAAACAAAAAAGAGAATAAAAATCCAACAAAAAGTCCAGAAAGATGTCCTTCCCAAGAGATTCCCTTCTCTATGGGAAATACATACCACAACATACCGCCATATAAAAAAACGATGATTAATGACAAAGCAATCAATCTGTAATAGGACGAAAATACTCCTTTAAAAAAAAGAAAGGAAACAAGCATATACACCATTCCACTGGCACCAATATGATAAGAAGGGCGACCAATAAGCCAGGTGATAAAACCTGTAAGCAATAAGCCAAATAAAAGTACCCGCCAGCTATCCTTGTTATAAAAGTAAAATAAAGCGGTTGATAAAACCAAAAGTGGAATGCTATTGTTAAATAGATGCTTGACACTTCCATGAATGAAGGGGCTAAACAGAATACCTTTCAATCCCTCAAGTGTTCTGGGATAGACTCCCCACGAATTAAAAATAACACCAAATCGTATTTCAAACCAATAAACCAACCAGATTGTTAACACAAACAAGATGGGATACCCAAGTGTAGCTGTCTTAAAAGAAAATGGATTGTCTGTATTTTTCATAAGATTCCGAGAATCTAGCTGTCGGCAGACAGGGGCGGGTTACCTCCTATGTGCACCCGCAATTAGTATTTTATTCTTAACCCAAAAACTCTGCCGTAATAAAGATACTGAAATTGTGGCAGTATTGTCCTCACCTCTAACCCCTCTCCATACTTCGACACTTCGGCACTTCGGCACTTCGGCAAGCTCAGTCTACCACAAGCTCAGTGTACCACAAGCTCAGTGCAGCGCTTTGCTCAGTAACCGGAGAGGGGAACTAAAAGACCTTCCCAAACCCTCCCCAAAAGGGAAGGAACAAAAAAATAGCCAAACACCAAACACCCAACACCCAACAATAAAAACATTTCTCAATCAATATCCTTAAAAATTAAAAAATCAATAACTTTACGGAATGAGTATTCCATTAGCAGAGCGCATTCGACCAAAAACATTAGATGACTACATCAGTCAGCGGCATCTGGTGGGTGAAACCGGTGTTCTCACTGCTCAAATCAAACAGGGTATAGTGCCTTCTATGATTTTTTGGGGACCACCGGGAACCGGAAAAACCACACTGGCAAATATCATTGCTAATGAAAGTGGGAGACCCTTTCATACCCTTAGCGCCATAAGCAGTGGTGTAAAAGATGTTAGGGAAGTCATCGAAAAAGCCAAAAAAGGCGACGGGCTTTTCACCACTAAAAATCCCATACTTTTTATTGACGAAATACATCGTTTTAGCAAATCACAGCAAGACTCCCTTTTGGGAGCGGTCGAAAAAGGCTGGATTACTTTAATAGGCGCCACCACAGAAAATCCCAGCTTTGAAGTGATTGCTGCACTTTTATCACGCTGTCAGGTTTATGTGTTGAAGCCGTTTGAAAAAAGTGACTTAGAAGCCCTTTTAAAGCGAGCAATTGAAAAAGACAACTACTTACTCCAAAAAAACATAAAACTTCAGGAAACAGAAGCACTTTTAAGGCTTTCAGGCGGTGATGCCAGAAAGTTACTCAATATGTTTGAACTCGTTATTCAATCTGAAACGGGAAACAAAATCACGATTACCAATGATATGGTTATGCAAAAAGTGCAGCAAAAAACCGTGCGCTATGACAAAACAGGTGAGCAACACTATGATATCATTTCGGCATTTATAAAATCCATTCGCGGCAGCGATCCCAATGCCGCTGTCTATTGGCTTGCCAGAATGATTGCCGGCGGTGAAGATGTGAAGTTTATTGCCCGCAGATTGCTTATCTTAGCCTCTGAAGATATTGGAAACGCAAATCCCACTGCTTTAGTGATTGCAAACAACACGTTTCAGGCAGTTGCAACCATTGGTTACCCAGAATCGAGAATTATTTTGAGCCAGTGTGCTATATACCTGGCCAATTCACCCAAAAGCAATGCGAGTTACAGGGCAATTGATGATGCATTGGCAACTGTTCAAAAGACAGGTGATCTTGAAGTGCCGCTTTCGATACGGAATGCACCCACAAAACTGATGAAGGAATTGGGATATGGAGACAATTATCAATATGCTCATAATTATGAAGGTAATTTTGTTCCCCACGAATTTCTTCCGGAAGAAATCTCAGGAAAAACATTTTATGAGCCGGGAAATAATGTTAAGGAGAATGCATATCGAAATTATTTGAAGTCACTTTGGAAAAATAAGTATGGGTATTGATGTTGGGTGCTGGGTGCTGGGTGTTGGGTGTTGGGTGTTGGGTGTTAATGTTAAGATATCTTTAAATTAAAAAGTATTTTCAGTAAACTAAAATTTTAAATATCATGAGTTTCAAATTTGAAAAATTAATTATTTGGCAGAAAGCAATGGATTTTGGGGAAGAAATTTTTGAAATTTCAAAAAAGTTTCCTAAGCTTGAATTGTATAATCTTTCAACTCAGATATTAAAAGCGGGTGATTCTATTGCTTTAAATATTTCTGAAGGTAGTATTGAACAATCAAATAAAGAGTTCAATAGGTTTTTAGGATATTCTGTTAGGTCACTTGCAGAAGTTGTGACTTGTTTATATAAAGCGAAGAGAAGAAAATATATAAGTGATGAAAATTTTAAATCACTTTATGACAGATCCTATCATCTTATGAATATGATTATTTCTTTTAAAACAAAACTAAAATAAATCACCCCGCATCCAGCACCCAACATCCAGCCAAATCAACAAACTTAACTTTAAACAGACTTAACTTAATAATAAATGAAAGGAAAACTAGTAAAAGACAAAGCCACCCCGAGAGGGAAATATCCGCACGTAAAACGAGTGGGCGATTTTATTTTTGTTTCAGGAACGAGTTCGCGTAAAGCAGATAACACCTTTGCCGGTGTGGAACAAGTGGACGAAATTGGAAGCATGAAACTCGATATCGAAGCACAAACCCGTGCCGTCATTGAAAACATAAGAGATTTTCTCGCAGAAGAAGGTGCCGGCTTGGAAGACATCGTCGATGTAACCAGTTTTTTAGTGAATATGAACGACTTTGCTGGCTACAACAAAGCCTACGGGGAGTATTTCACCACAGAGGGCCCTACACGAACTACAGTGGCTGTTCATCAACTACCCCACCCGCATTTGCTGGTGGAAATTAAGGTGATGGCTCATAAACCTTTGTAGTTACGGGTTTCGGGTTTCGGGTTCAATGTTTCGAGTTGTGGAATAAACAGATAAAATGGCTACAATTAAACAATTTGAAGATTTAGAAATTTGGCAATTAGCAAGAGAGCTTTGTCAAGATATTTATACTATTGCCCAAAATTCCGGTTTGAAAAAAAATTACAAGTTATTTGATCAAATAGACGGTTCATCAGGTTCTATTATGGATAATATCGCTGAAGGTTTTGAAAGAAACGGAAATAAAGAATTTGTTTATTTTTTATCAATTTCAAAAGGTTCTTGTGGTGAAACTCGCTCTCAATTATATCGTGTTTATGATAGAAAATATATTAACGAAGAGGTATTTGAAAAGTTAAAAAAGAAAACAATCGTTTTAGGACAAAAAATTGGTTCATTTATGAATTATCTTTCATCCAGTGAATACAAAGGCACAAAATTCAAATAACATGAAACCCGAAACACGAAACACGGAACACGAAATACAAAACTTCATCAACGGAAACTTCCAAAATCCGAAGTCCGGCGAATGGATTGACAATTACGACCCCTCCTGCGGTGAGGTGTATGGGAAAATCCCCAATTCCTCAAAAGCAGATGTGGAGGAGGCTGTAAACGCTTCTGCGAAAGCATTTACTTCTTGGTCAAATACCACAGTTGAAGAACGCAGCAAAATACTCCTCAAAATAGCTGATGCGATTGAAGCCAAACTCCAGTTCCTCGCTGAAGCAGAATCCAAAGACAATGGCAAACCTGTTTCATTGGCAACTGCGGTTGACATTCCAAGGGCAGCGAGTAACTTTCGGTTTTTTGGGCACGCCATTACACAATTTGCAAGTGAAGCACACGAAAGTGTTGGGCACCAAACAGTGAATTTCACCCTTAGAAAACCATTGGGTGTTGTGGGCTGCATTTCGCCTTGGAACCTCCCACTCTATTTGTTTACCTGGAAAATTGCCCCGGCATTGGCAGCAGGAAACTGCGTGGTTGCCAAACCCAGCGAAGTTACTCCAATGACTGCTTTTCTTTTAGGTGAAATTTGTAATGAAGCCGGATTGCCAAAAGGAGTTTTAAACATCATTCACGGCTTGGGACATACCACAGGACAAGCCATTATTGAGCATCCACAAATCAAGGCAATTTCTTTTACAGGAGGAACGGCCACCGGTGAGCATATAGCACGAACGGCTGCTCCGATGTTTAAAAAACTTTCGCTTGAACTGGGCGGAAAAAACCCCAACCTCATATTTGCAGATTGTGATTATGACAAAATGCTTGATACGACTGTGCGTTCCTCATTTGCCAATCAAGGCCAAATCTGTTTATGCGGTTCACGTATTTTTGTGGAAGCACGTATTTACGAAAAATTCAAAACTGATTTTGTTGCACGTGTCAAAGCATTAAAAGTGGGACATCCTTCTGAAAAAGAGAGTAGTCTTGGCGCTTTGGTCTCCAAACCACATCTTGAAAAAGTACTTTCTTATATAGAAGATGCACACCATCAGAATGCTAAAATACTTTCAGGCGGAAACCGAGTAATTGTACCGGGATATGAAAAGGGGTACTATCTAGAACCCACTGTCATTGAGGTAAAAACCAACCAATGCAAACTCAACCAAGAAGAAATTTTTGGTCCGGTGGTCACAATAATGCCTTTTAAAACCGATGAGGAAGCTTTAGCAATGGCGAATGATGTGCGTTATGGTCTTTCAGCAACTTTATGGACCAATAACCTCAACCGAACCATGCGTTTCAGTAATGAATTGCAAACCGGAATTGTTTGGGTCAATACCTGGATGATGCGCGATTTGAGAACACCCTTTGGTGGAATGAAAGACAGTGGTGTGGGCCGTGAAGGGGGATTTGAAGCGCTTCGATTTTTTACAGAACCTAAGAATGTTTGTATTCAGTATTCTTAGAAATTTAAAATCCTTAAATTTGAAAATAAAATTTTAACTTAAATAAAAAGACACCCGCCTGCGCGGGTGCAGGTTATGACAAAAAAACTAAGAATAAACGGCCATTCACACCTGCTACCCTATCCTGAGGAAATTCCTCAGTTTATGAAAGACAAAGGCATTTTTTGGGTAGATAAAGACCGAAAGTTTATGCTCCAAAAAAACTGGAGCCGCCCGGTAACAGATTCCAGCTTCTTTCTAAATGAAAAACTGGAGTGGATGGAGCGCAACAATATTGACCATGCTGTGGTACTTAACCTTTCACAATTGTATGGAAACGGCTTGCGGGTAGAAGAAATGAAACAGGCACTGCGTTTTCAAAATGACTTTAATGCCCGCATCCAAAAAGAAAATCCTTCAAAATTTACAACAGGATTTGTGGTTCATCCGGGACTTTTAAAGGGCGCCATGTGGGAAATGGAACGTTGTGTGGAAGAACTGGGGATGCAATTACTTTGTCTTCCCACTCACTATATGGATACCATAGGAACCTGGCGTTGTATTTTTGATGAAGAAAACGAAGAACTCTTTGAACTAGCCAGTAAATACAATCTGGCAGTTGAAATACATCCTTATGACGGTGAAAAGTTTATTCTACTTGAAAATACTTCCTGGCGTTTTCACCTCATCTGGATGCTGGCACAATGTGCAGATGCTTATCACTTTCTCACGCTGAATGGATACCAAGATAAATATCCCGGAATGCGCACTTGTTTTGCTCATGGTGGTCAATTAGCACAAATCAATCTGGGACGACGCATTCAAGGATTTGATGGCAGACCAGACTTATTTGAAGGCAAACAACACCCCAGAAAAGCCGTGGGACATAAAAATATTTTCTTTGACACATTGGTGCACGATACTGGTTCGCTTGGTTTGTTAGTAAAAAACCAAACCTCAAAACAAGTCATTATGGGCCTTGATGACCCCTATCCGCTTGGCGAAATGGAAAGTGAACAACAATCCTCTTATCCCGGCAAAATTCTTGACTTAGCCAAAGAACAAAAGATACTAACCGAAACTGAATGTGACGCCATCTGGAGCGACAATGTGATTCAATGGCTTTGTGGTGATGATGAGAAAGCAAAACAAAAGTTAATCAATAGAATTACCGGATAATGGATTTTATTTCTGAAGAACTTGACAACTATGTAATTGAACATACCCAGTCTGAACCTGAATTATTACAACAATTAAATCGGGAAACTCAGGCAAAGGTGCTACAGCCCAGAATGCTAAGTGGGCACTATCAAGGAAGGGTGTTGAGTATGATTTCAAAATTGGTGTCTCCAAAAACCATACTGGAAATTGGCACATATACCGGTTATTCAGCGCTTTGCATGATGGAAGGCATTCAAGAAGATGGAATGCTTCATACCATTGACCACAATGAAGAATTGTTATCGCTACAGCGAAACTATTTTGATAAATCAGGGTTTGGTGAGCAAATTATTCAACACACGGGTGAAGCCCTTGAAATTATTCCAAAAGTGGAAGGTCCTTTTGATTTAGTGTTTATTGATGCTGACAAAGAAAATTATTGCAATTATTTTGAACTTATTCTTCCAAAAATGAAAACGGGTGGTGTTATTTTATCTGATAATGTGCTATGGAGCGGAAAAGTTTTGGAAAAACCCAAAAGAGATGATATCGACACTCGTTCACTTATTGCCTACAACAAGCTTTTAAATACGCATCCCAAAGTAGAAAGTGTTTTGTTGCCCATAAGAGATGGTTTAACAATTACACGAGTTAAATAATTTCATTGGCACTACACTAGGGCATTCAAATGGGTGTTGCATCTTTTGTAAAATAAAAAGGCCAGCAAACAACCCATAAAGGCTCCAAAAATCAAATCGGATGGAAAATGAACCCCCACAAATATTCTACTTAAGGCAAACAAAAACGGGAATAAAAAGACCAGCCAAATCCAAGAAAATTTCTTTCTTAAAACTAAATAGGCAAAGGTTGCGATTGCAAACGAATTTGAAGCGTGGCCAGAATAAAAACTATACCCTCCGGGACGCTTTAAAATTCGTATCATTTCTGATATTTCAAGAAGATTATTGGGTCTTAAACGAGCTACACTAAATTTTGTAAGAGCCATTAAAAGAAGGCTAAGGGCAACCAAACCTAAAAAATAAAGGAAAACAATTTTTGCTTTTGGAGTTTCATATGCCTTGAAAATTAAATACAATAAAAGAGCAAACAAAGGAATCCAAACGGTCGTATTTGTAATGAATAACCAAAAGCCGTCAAGGGATTCAATACCGGAATTGTTCAGGTAAATAAATAAATCGATATCCCACTGCTTGATTTTTTCAATCATTTAAAATTGACGTTTCACCGGCCCGGTGATTTCATTGATATCTTCTTTGGCTTTTTCTATTTCTTTTTGTACATCCTGTGTGATATCAACATCAATCCCTCTCTCTTTAGCTCCCTTGGTAATTTCACTCTTAATATCATTAGTTGCATTTTTTATTTGTTTGATGCCTTTTCCTAGGCCACGAGCAATTTCAGGAACTTTATCTGCTCCAAAAACCATAAGGACGATAAAGAGTATGAAGCCAATTTCGGCCCCGCTTATAAATAAAGAAAATGCGTTTGATATCATATGACAAATATAGTGAAGTTTCTAAAGGCTTGAAAGAAATTATTCAGACGTCTTAAGATAGATTTTACTTTGCTTTTCAAGGAAATCCATCAATTTGAGTTCGTTGTTTTCTTTCAACAATTCTGCTGTGAAACCATTTTCAATAATAAAATAAATAAAATTTTCGATACGTTCTTCCGGGATGAGTAGTAATTCAGTAAAATAAGTTTTAGGGAAACGTTGATTTAGCGCGACAAAAGTAGCATCACCTCGTTGCATTTGCTCAAGTGAAGATTTTTTTTGAGAACGATCTCGATTTCTAAAAAGAGTTTCCCCTAGTAAATTCACAAAACCTAATAAATTAATAGTCCCAATGTGTTCTGTTGCCATTTTGCTTGTTTTATCCAAGGCACTGTTTTCAACACCACTGCTTTTATCATCGCTAAATTCAAACCCATACTCGAGATCTTCCCACGATAAATTGAAAGCTGGAAGCGGATCTGAAGTATTTATTCTAGCGGCATCCACAACAATATTACCAGTAAGGTCGTGGGGTCTCACTATTACTTCATCAAGTTGAAAAACTGCAGGATTTACATAAATTTTCATAACCTTAGAATCTACAATTCCTTCATCCACTATGACCGTAAATTTTTGAAATTGAAGTGCACTAAACAGCACCCTGTCATTGACTCCCACTTCAAGGTTAAATTCACCAATCTCGTTTGTGATTGTCCCCTTTTGGGAGGATACATTGTAAATAGATATGGCTCCAAGGTCCTCTCCGGAAGGCGCCGTGATGTTTCCTGCTACCATTACACGTTCAATTTGCTGAGAGAACACACTAAATGGAGAGAATAGAAGAATAAAGAGTAAAAGTTTTTGCATAGTTAAAATTACATTTTATTTCTTTTGCCAATTTTAAACAAGTGTTAAAACTTTATCCTTAAAAAATATTGTAATTTTAAGGTTTTAATGAGATTATAAAAAATTATGAAAAATTGCATTATCGCCAGCACCTCAACCGTTTATGGCGGAAACTACCTTGACTATTTATTGCCTGAGCTGAAACATTTTTTTGCAAATACTCAAGAGATTATCTTTATTCCATTTGCACAACCGGGTGGTTTAAGTTGTGATGACTACACGCAAAAAGTGCAAAACGCCTTTCAGCAGATCGATAAAAAAGTAGTGGGAATACACAGCTTTAAAAATCCAAAAGATGCGCTTGAAAATGCCGGTGGAATTTTTACGGGAGGAGGTAATACATTTAGATTAGTGAATGCACTTTACAAGAATGAGTTAATGAATGCTTTACGCGAAAGCATCCTCAACGGCACCCCTTATCTAGGCACCAGCGCCGGAAGCAATATCTGTGGCCTGACTATGCAAACAACAAACGATATGCCCATTGTTTATCCGCCAAGTTTTAAAACTTTGGGGATACTTCCTTTTAACTTGAACCCCCACTATCTTGACCCGGAACCCAATTCAACTCATATGGGTGAAACCCGTGAAACACGCATCAAAGAGTTTCACAGCATAAACAACTTACCCGTTGTGGGACTGAGAGAAGGCAGCTGGCTTGAAGTAAAGGGTGAAAATACGCTCTTAAAAGGGAATTTTGAGGCTCGCATTTTCCTGCAAAACAAACAAGCCTTTGAAATTCAACCTCTCACAGAATTAAATACCATTATTTAATGGATTACACAAAAATACTCAATGAAATAAGAGAGGAACTTTCCAATTTTAAAAATCCGGGAAAAGTTGCTACATACATTCCTGAGCTCTCCAAAGTTGATCCATTAAAATATGGGGTTCACTTATATTGCACAAGTGGAACTCATCACGCTTTTGGTGATACACAAGAGCGCTTTTCCATACAGAGTATTTCAAAAGTTTTTAGTCTTTCATTGGTTATGAGATTACTAGGGGACGACTTGTGGAAGCGAATGGATGTAGAACCCTCCGGGAATGCATACAACTCCCTTTTCCAGCTGGAACGGGAAAACGGAATTCCCAGAAATCCATTTATTAACTCGGGAGCCCTAGTATTGGCAGACATATTAGTTTCTGAATTTGAACAACCTAAAGACAAACTATTAAATTTTGTAAGGAATATTTCAGGGGTATCATCCATCGATTTTGATGAAAAAGTCGCTCAAAGCGAAAAAAAACACGGACACAGAAATGCCGCTTTAGCCAATTTGATGAAATCATTTGGAAACATAAAAAATGATATTTCAACTCTGCTGGACGTTTATTTTTTTCAATGCTCAATTGCTATGAGTTGTGAAGAACTAGCAAAAGCATTTATGGTGTATGCTAACGAAGGAAAAATCTTAAATAATGATGAAGAAATTTTAAACCCTATGAAAGTGCAACGCATCAATGCCTTGATGCAAACCTGCGGATTTTATGATGAAGCCGGCGAATTTGCTTTTAGAGTAGGACTTCCGGGAAAAAGTGGTGTGGGTGGAGGTATTGTTGCCATACACCCTGAAAAATACAGTGTGGCTGTGTGGAGCCCAAAATTGAATGAAAGGGGAAATTCACTTCTGGGAATGGAAACGCTGGAACGATTGACTACAAAAACAGGGCTGTCCATATTTTAAAAGCCATGCAAACATCAAAATTTGAAATAAAAGAAATCACCACAGAGCAAACTATAGCCGTGAGACACCCGGTATTAAGAGCCGGAAGGCCTCGTGAGGATTGTTATTTTCCGGGTGATGATTTGAGCACAACGGTTCATTTTGGGATTTTTGTAATGAATAAACTTGCAGGTATTGCTACATTTTTAGAACAAAATAATCCTAATTTTGATGGAAAGCATTTGCAATTGCGAGGAATGGCCGTTCTTGATCAATTTAAAGGAAAAGGGTATGGTAAACAATTGTTAAAAGCAGGAGAACAACTTGCATATCAAAAACAAAAGCAATACCTATGGTGTAATGCACGCATTATTGCAATACTGTTTTATGAGAATCAGGGCTTTAAAACTTTTGGTGATTCTTTTGAAATTCCATTAGTTGGCACTCACTTTGTTATGTACAAGAAAACAACAAACACTACCCATTCATGGTAAAAAATTTACTTTTCATATTTATACTTGCTGTTTTCTTTATCTCTTGTAAAGAGAAAGTGGAGGTAGTACCCGAAGTGACTATTGAAGAGATAGAATTGGATTCTCTCAATAGAATAAAAATGGTTTCCATAGACACTTTGTCTTTAGAGGCAATAAGTGACTCACTTATTCAATCATTTTATTTAAACAATCAATTAAAAACCTTTTGGGTCTCTGATCAGTCACGAGGAGCACTTGTCAACGAGTTATTAAAGGTTGAGGAGGAAGGGCTTTTTGAAAAACATTTTGATCTGGATAGCATTCAAAAACATGAAACTATCCTTGAAAAGTTATCTGATAAAGAATTGATATCCTATGACTTTTTACTTACAAAAAACCTTCTTCGTTACATATACAAGGTAAGTAAAGGAAGTATCAATCCTAAAGAAATGTATGAAGATTATGAGTTAAAACCGGATACTTTTGATTTTAAAACCACGCTGTTAAGGTTTCAAAAAGAAGATTTTGACAAGGTAATCAATGACATAAAACCTCAACATATAGTTTATAAAAAATTAAGAACAGCACTGGAACTCATAAATGAATTTCCAAATAAGAACCTACCCATTATTGAAATTGATGACAAACTAGAAATAAGTGACACAACAGAAACTGTCATTGCCCTAAAAGAAAGATTAATATTTTGGAAAGATTTAAAACAACAGGACAGTATTACCCCGGTTTTTGATGAAGAGACCGAACTGGCTGTTAAAAAATTTCAGATGCGTCACGGTTTGGCAACAGACGGGGTTGTGGGTGTGGGTACTTTATATGCTCTTAACAAAAACCCCGAAGAAAGAAGATTTCAAATTATAGCAAATATGGAGCGGTGGCGATGGTATCCACGCGACCTCGGTGATGATTATCTAATCATTAACATCCCTGACTATACCTTGCATGCTATCAAAAACAATGACACCACCAAGACAAACAGGGTTATAGTGGGTAAAAGCTCAAGAAGGACTCCTGTATTGACTTCTAAATTCAGTCATTTGGTTTTCAACCCCACCTGGACCATACCCCCCACAATTAAGAAAAATGATATTGTTCCTTCCGTAAAAAAGGACAGGGGCTATTTAGCTTCAAAAAATATGACCGTTTATGACAGACAAGGCAATAAAGTGAGTGCCGAAGACTGGAATGAAAAAGACGCCCTTTCATACCGATATGTTCAAAGTCCTGGGGCCTATAACTCCCTTGGACTGGTAAAATTTATGTTCCCCAATCGTTTTATGGTGTACCTTCATGACACTAACTCCAGAAGTTTTTTTGACAAGGCAAACAGGTCTTTGAGTTCGGGATGTGTGAGGGTGCAAGACCCTTTTGATCTCGCAGCTTACCTTTTGGATGATGAAAAGAAATGGAGTTTGGAGACCATCAATGCACTGGTTAAAACAAACAATACAAAAGAAGCAAAAATGACAAAAGATGTCAATGTGCACTTATTCTACTGGACTGCCTGGAGTGAAAATGGTACTTTACAATTTCGGGATGACCTTTACAATAAAGACGAGGCTTTGTATAAAGCACTTTTAGAATTAGACTAACTGTGATTTTGTAAGATATTCGTCAGAAGGATAATATATAAACAAACATGATTTTTCCTTTATCAAATCGATGATGGTTTTACTCTCTTCCTTAGGCAATGATGGACATCCCAGGCTTCTGCCGAGTCTGCCGTGCTGTGATATGAAATTTTCAGATACATAATCTGCACCGTGAATCACAATGGCTCTTTCCCTGGCTTTGTCATTAATATTTTTTTCCAATCCATCCAGCCTAAGAGAATAACCATGCTTGCCAAAATAAGTTTCGGCAGTGGCATAAAACCCTAAACTGCTTTGAAAAGATTCCGGTATGTTTGAAAAAGATTTGGCATATTCATTTCCGGTATTTCGGCCATGTGCCACATAGGTTTGATGAAGTATTTCATTGGTTTGTAAATCAATAACCCAAAGCCGCTTTTCATTTGCAGATAGACTAAAGTCAACAACTGTCAGCAAATTCTTTTTTATTTTCCCGGTTTCCTCTAGAAGGTAATAACCATTAAGCGCCTTAGTAAAACTGTCTTTAGTGGGCAATTCAAAATGGTTTGTATTCAAATTTTCATAGACCATTTCAGCCTTTGAAATTGTAGTTGTCGTAAATTTAGTTGTGTGGAGGATTGTGCTGCTTAAGTTGGTTGAATGGGAAATAAATCCAAACAACAAAATGGGGAGAATTTTGTATATCATTAATAATCTTTAGGTTAAACTTTTATTTGGGCTTTTCAAAAATAGAAATTAAATTGGAAAATCAAAATAAAAGAGTCATTAATTTTGCTTTTATATCTTTCTAACGAATCAAATTTTAATTTGTTATACTTAAAGTGCTAAAGTTTCAGAGAGAAAATGATCACATCTAAAATGAATAGAAAATACTTAGTACATTTGTAAGACAAACAAAACTATGAATAAAAAAGTCCTCTTGATGATTTTAGATGGTTGGGGAATAACACAAAACCCCACAGTCTCTGCGATAGTAAATGCAAAAACACCTTTTATTGACTCCTTATATTTAAAATATCCACATGCACAACTGCGCACAGATGGGCTCCATGTGGGCCTTCCGGAGGGGCAAATGGGAAACAGTGAAGTTGGCCACATCAATCTGGGTGCCGGTCGCATTATATATCAGGAACTTGCAAAAATCAATCTTGCTGTTAAAAATGACACCCTATCTCAAGAACCCGTTTTGAAAGAAGCTTTCGCTTACGCGAAAAATAATCATAAAAACATTCATCTTTTAGGACTGGTTTCAGATGGTGGTGTTCATTCTCATATAAATCACCTCAAGGGATTGCTCAATGCTTCAGCTAAAGAAGGTTTGAGTAATCAAACATTTGTGCACGCCTTTACTGATGGTCGTGATGTGGATCCTCAATCAGGAAAGAAGTTTATAGAAGAACTGCAAAACCATTTAAAAATTTCCGGTGGAAAATTAGCTTCCATTATTGGCAGATATTATGCTATGGATAGAGACAAACGCTGGGAACGCACCAAAAAAGCATATGATCTTCTGGTTCACGGTAAAGGCAATCTCTCTCAAAATGCACTTGAAAGCATACAGCAAAGTTATGACAATGGCATTACTGATGAGTTTATTGAACCCATCATCTTAACTGAAAATGAAATACCCATTACAACCATAGAACCAGATGATGTTGTTGTTTTCTTTAACTTCAGAACAGACCGTGGAAGACAACTCACTGAAGCGCTTACACAAAAGGACTATCACGAATATAATATGTCAACTTTACCATTGCATTTTGTAACGATGACAAACTATGATGACAATTACAAAAACATCAAAGTCATCTATAATAAAGACAATATCACTCAAACTTTAGGAGAAGTCATTTCAAGAGCCGGAAAAAAACAGATTCGCATCGCCGAAACAGAAAAATATCCGCATGTTACCTTTTTCTTTTCGGGTGGGAGAGAAGAACCATTTGCAGGTGAAAACCGCATCTTGTGTCCTTCCCCAAAAGTAGCAACCTATGACCTGCAACCGGAAATGAGCGCCTTTGAAATTAGAGATAAAATCATTCCTGAAATAAAAGATAAAACAGCAGATTTTATCTGTCTTAATTTTGCAAACCCTGATATGGTGGGACATACAGGTGTATTTTCAGCAGCTATAAAAGCTTGTGAAACTGTTGACAGCTGTTCAAAAAGCATTGTTGAAAAAGCATTAGAAAATGGATATACCACCATCATTATTGCCGATCACGGCAATAGTGAAACCATGGTCAACCCAGATGGATCTCCAAATACTGCACACACTACAAACCCGGTACCCATTATTGTTGTAGATCCTGAAATAAAATCAGTTGAAAATGGTATTTTAGCAAATATTGCTCCCACTATTTTGAAACTTATGGGAATTGAAAAACCCGAAATAATGAATGAAAAATCACTTATATAATTAAAATCATGAAAAAAATATTATTAATACTGCTAGTATCCACATTAATGATTGCTTGTGGAAATGAAAAAAAAGAAAACGAAGAAACTCAAAATGAAGAAACTGTAACTTATGAAGAAGAGGAAGAACTTCCCATACTTCTTGGTAAACAAGAAATAGCTGCCATAAAATCTGCTCCTTACACAAAATGGTTTATGGAAAACTACAAGTACAGCCCAAATCAAAAAAAACTGGGCCCTCTCAAAGCAGCACTTGAGGGAAAGAAGCTGACTATTTTTATGGGAACCTGGTGTGAAGACAGTCAAATGCAGGTGCCGGCATTGCTTAATGTTCTTGATGCTATCAAATATGACAGTTCAAACATCACATTAATTACTATGTCTGAAGACAAAGACACTCCCGAAGGATATGAAGACGGACATAACATTTTATATGTGCCCACAATTATTGTTTATGAAAACGAGGTGGAAATGGGAAGAATTGTTGAATACCCTGTTGAAAGTCTTGAAGCCGATTTACTGGCTATAGCAACAGGTGAAAAATATAAGCACTCATACGCAGACGAACAGGAATAATTCATTCCATATATTCTTTGTAATTTTGCCGGAATTATGAGAAATAAATCATTAACTATCGCCATCGATTTTGATGGTACATTGGTTGAGAATGCTTATCCAAAAATTGGAAAACCCGTTCTTTTTGCTTTTGAAACTTTAAAAGAACTTCAAGAGAAAGGCCATCGTTTGATTTTATGGACATACCGTCACGGTAACGAATTAGAAGAGGCCATAGCGTTTTGTAAAGCAAGAGAAATTACATTCTATGCCGTCAATAAAAGTTTCCCCGAAGAAGAATTTGACCATACCCAAAGCCGGAAAATTTTAGCAGACATATACATCGATGACAGAAATATTGGCGGATTGATGGAATGGGGCGAAATATACAGATTGCTCGTCAATGAAAACGGCGGACTCAAAAAGAAGAAAAAAAGCAAAGGGCTCTTCTCCTTTTTAAAAAAATAAAATATTCAAAATGATTATACCAAAATCAAAAGAAGAAATCGAATTGATGCGGCAAAGTGCGCTGGTTGTATCCCGCACATTGGGAATGATCGCTGCCGAGCTAAAACCCGGCGTAAAATTGAGTTATCTCGATCAACTTGCCGAAGCTTATATCAGAGAAGAAGAAAACGCCCTTCCCGGCTTTAAAGGTCTTTATGACTGCCCCTCCACCCTTTTAATCAGCGTAAATAATCAAGTCGTACACGGGCTTCCCACTGATATGGAAATCAGGGAAGGTGACATTCTCTCCATTGATTGTGGTGCCATTAAAAATGAGTATTATGGCGACCACGCCTATACATTTGCTGTGGGTGAAATAAAACCCGAAGTAGCAAAATTATTGGAAGTCACTAAAGAATCCCTATACAGAGGAATCAGGGAATTCAAATCCGGTAACCGTGTGGGTGATATTGGATTTGCGATTCAAAATTATTGTGAAAGCTTTGGATATGGTGTTGTAAGAGAACTTGTGGGTCACGGACTTGGTAAAAAACTTCACGAAGACCCTGAAATCCCTAATTACGGAAAACGCGGACGCGGAAAAAAATTCATTGAAGGTATGACCATCGCCATTGAACCCATGATAAATATGGGGACGCATCGTGTAAAACAACTCAAAGACGGATGGACCATCGTAACCGATGATGGCCAACCCAGTGCCCATTTTGAGCACAATGTAGCCTTAGTTGACGGCAAACCCGAGCTGCTTTCCACATTTGGATACATCTACAAAGTGCTGGGTATTGAAAGTGATGAGGAAAGTGAGTTTAGACAAAAAGAATTGGTGCTTTAGATCTAAGAAAGCATTTTTTGAAATGTGAGCATAAGGTTATTTCACGGAGTT
Source organism: uncultured Flavobacteriaceae bacterium (assembly GCA_963977065.1). Classification (GTDB taxonomy): domain Bacteria; phylum Bacteroidota; class Bacteroidia; order Flavobacteriales; family Flavobacteriaceae; genus Planktosalinus. Next base: position 19,504 of record CAXBNF010000002.1, read on the forward strand.
ACACTGAGGAACACAGAGACACACAGAGAAAATAGAGATGATTGAAGAAGAGTTGACAGATAAAATTATAAATGCTGCTATAGAAGTGCATCGTTCACTTGGTCCGGGTTTATTGGAGTCTGCTTATCAAGAATGTTTATTTTTCGAGCTTAAATCAAAAAATCTTCTTGTTCAAAAAGAAATTCCCTGTCCGGTTGTATATAAAGACATCAAACTAGATCACGGTTATCGCATAGACTTACTAGTTGAAAATAAGGTTGTCATTGAATTAAAAACTGTTGAATGCTTTACAGACGTTCATACTGCTCAAGTTTTAACTAATTTGAAACTAGGAGAATACCCTGTTGGTCTTTTAATAAATTTTCATACTAAGCTTTTAAAAAATGGAATCAAAAGATTCATCAACACTCCCTAAACTCTCCGTGAATCTCCGTGTAAACTCTGTGAGTCTCCGTGAAACAACCCTACCACATGAAAACCCTCTTTAAATTTTTCCTCAATAAAATTCCCAGACAAACGCTTATCAGGTTGAGTTATGTCTTTTGTCCCATTTTAGCGTTTTGGTACAAAGGAAATCGTTTTGAAGACCCCATCGACGGAAAATCCTATCGCAGCTTTTTACCTTACGGCTATGAAAATCAACGGGAAAATGTACTTGCTCCCGGCACCCTTTCGCTGGAGCGACACCGCTTGCTTTGGTTGTATTTAAAAAATGAAACCAACTTCTTTACCGAAAATCTAAAAGTACTCCACTTCGCACCTGAGCAGGCATTTTATAAACGTTTCAAAAAATTAAAAAATTTAGATTACACGACAACCGACCTCAACTCCCCCCTTGCTGATGTAAAAGCAGATATTTGTAACTTACCTTTTGACGACAATAGCTTTGATTTTATTTTATGCAATCACGTGCTTGAACATATCCCAGATGATACCAAAGCGATGCAGGAACTCTATCGCATTTTAAAACCGGGCGGAACCGGTATTTTTCAAATACCTCAAGACCTTTCAAGAGCAACTACTTTTGAAGACGACAGCATCACAGACCCTAAAGAAAGAGCCAAGATTTTTGGGCAGTATGACCATGTGAGAATTTATGGTCGCGACTATTTTGAAAGGCTTAGAGCTGTTGGATTTCAAGTAAACTCAGTGCCTTACACAACGCATTTTTCTAAAACAGAAATTGAAAAGTATCGACTTGCTGTTGATGAAGTTATTCCTGTATGCACAAAGTAAAGAGTGTGTTCACTTCCAATTTAACTTTTTATTTCGATTTGAATTTTATTTTTTGGTTATTTTTAGAAACTAATTCTGAAAAACCAAAACGATGAAGTCCTTACAAAAACTACTCTCTCTAATTTTATTATTATTTATTTCCGGGAGCTATGCTCAAATTGATTTAAACTATCAAACCCCACATCCCGATATCCTCTCACTGGCAGATGCCCCGATGCCTCCCATAATGAGTATTAATTATGATGGTTCTAAAGCCATTTTAATATACCGCAACCAATACATTTCCATAGAAGAACTTTCTGAAAAAGAAATGCGCCTCGGCGGACTGCGCATCAACCCAAAAACAAACAGCTCAAGCCGTGCCAGAAACTACAACAACATCAGTATTTTTGATTTAAATACCAAAACTGAAATCCCGGTTTCAGGTTTGCCTGAGAATGCTAAAATCACCAACATAAGCTGGTCCAACGCACAGGATAAAATAGCTTTTATCAACGCCACCGAAAACGGTGTAGCACTTTGGGTAATTGATTACAACACCCGCAAAGCCACCCGCTTGACCGAGCCCAATCTCAATGCCAATATGGGCAGCCCAATGACCTGGTTAAAAGATGATTCCGGTTTTATTGTCAAGATGCTTCCTCAAAACAGAAAACCGCTTATAGATACAGAAAACGCAGTTCCCTCCGGACCGGTGATTTCTGTAAATGAAGAAGGGCAAAAAGCTCAGAATAGAACCTATCAAGATCTTTTGAAAAATACTTCAGACGAAGCCAACTTTGAAACCCTGGCCACATCAGAGTTGTGGAAAGTGACCCTTGACGGAAAAAAATCAAAATGGAAAAATGCAGCCATGTATCGAAATATATCACCTTCACCCGATGGCAACTACTTTTTGGTTAGTGAAACTAAAAGACCCTTTTCATACATTGTTCCATACTCAAGATTTCCCACTTCATACGACGTTTATGACAGCAAAGGAACACTCACTAAAAATATCGTGGATGTGCCATTGATTGAAGAGTTGCCTCAAGGTTTTATGGCTGTGCAAACAGGTCCCAGAAGCATTTCGTGGCGTGATGACCAGCCCGCTACCCTTATTTGGGCAGAAGCACTCGATTTTGGTGACCCCGAAAATGAAGTAGAATACAGAGACATCGTTTTTCAACTGCCCGCACCTTTTACTGCCCGTCCGAGGCAGTTGATACAAAGCAAACTCCGCTATGCCGGAATTGAATGGGGCGATGACAACACTGCCGTGCTTTATGGCAGATGGTGGAACACCCGCACTTCCAGAGTGGAGTTTTTCAATCCCTCAGATCCTTCTGCTGAACCAAAATTATTTGTGGAACGCAATTATCAGGACCGTTATAGTGATCCGGGAAGTTTTGTGACCTCCCGCAATGAATTTGGCAGAAATGTTTTAGAAATTTCAAACGGTAATGTGCACCTGATTGGTGATGGCTTTTCGCCGGAAGGCAAACTACCCTTCGTGGATCGCTACAGTTTATCCGAAAATACAACGGAACGTATCTACAAGGCCGAACCCGGTGAAATGCTTGAAAGCATTACCCGAATGCTGGATACTGAAAAAGGCCTTATTTTAACCCGCCTCGAAAGCAGTACAACATTTCCTAATTATTATATCAGAAATATCAAAAACGGCTCTTTGGAACAACTCTCCTTTTTTGAAAACCCGTTTAAAGCTGTTCAGGATGTGCATAAAGAAGTAATTACTTACAAAAGGGATGATGGCTTGGATTTATCGGCTACACTCTATCTTCCTGTGGGATATGACAAAGAGAATAAAGAAAAAATGCCCATGATTATGTGGGCTTATCCCCGAGAGTTTGTGGATGCTGCCAGTGCTTCGCAGGTGACTTCCAGCGACAATCAGTTTACTTATATGAGTTATGGTTCGCCTTTGTATTGGGTAAACCGCGGTTATGTGGTGCTTGACAATACGGCATTTCCCATTATAGGTGAAGACGGCGAACAACCCAACGATACATTTGTAGAACAATTGGTTGCTAATGCGAAAGCCGGGATTGATGCTGTGGATGCTTTAGGGTACATTGACAGAAATCGTGTGGCAGTCGGCGGTCACAGTTATGGTGCCTTTATGACAGCCAACCTGCTCTCCCATTCTGATTTGTTTGCTGCAGGTATTGCAAGGAGTGGTGCTTATAACAGAACGATGACACCATTTGGTTTTCAAGCCGAAGAACGTCACTACTGGGAAGCTCCGGATGTTTATAACACCATGTCACCCTTTATGCAAGCCCATAAAATGAAAACGCCCCTTTTGCTCATTCACGGAGAAGCAGATAATAACTCGGGCACTTACCCGATGCAAAGTGAGCGTTATTTTAACGCACTGAAAGGTTTAGGCGCTCCCGTGAGACTGGTCATGTTACCTAATGAAAGCCACGGCTATGCTGCCAGAGAAAGTATTATGCATATGCTATGGGAGCAGGATGAGTGGTTGGAGACTCACGTGAAGCAGAAAAAAGAATAAACTCATAACTAAATAATTTTTCATACATTTAATAAATTTCAACTTTTTAACAAAATGAAAAAAATATATTTAATTTTCATTTTATTGGGCACTTTAAATTCTACAGCCCAGCCTTTTGATTTGATATTTGACCACCCGTGGTATTTATTTCAGATGCAGATTGATGGTAGCAATAATCAGATTCCTTATAATTCTGAAGTTTCAAATGCGATTTTAAATTTTTATGATACAACACCTTATACCTTTTCTTTGGAAATTTGCCAAACAATAAGTGGCGAAATCACGTACCCAAATTTTGACACTATGAGCTTTCTTGGAGGAATGTCAATAACCGGAAACGAGTGTACTATAGAGGAAAATTTAATTTTTGAAACTACTTTATTTGATTTTCTACAAAGTCTAATTGATGTAGAATTGGTTTATGACTATACATTTGTTGATCCCGATCCACCAAACAATATATTAACCATTTATGCGCCCAATGGAAATTTCATTGTGTTTACTGAAGTACCCAATCCCATTTTGAGCCTTAATTCTTTTGACCAAAAAATATTTGCGGTGTACCCTAATCCTGTCTCTGAAGTTGTCACTGTAAAAAATCTCCATTCTCAAAATCTTTCTGAAATGAGACTGCTTTCTATACAGGGAGCTAATATCATGGAGACCCCTCAAAACTTTTTGAATATTGCTCATCTCTCCAAAGGGATCTATCTTTTAGAATTAATCGCAGAAGATGGTTCCAAACAAGTAGAAAAAATCATTAAAAAATAAACCTTCAACTGTCGTAACAAACCCCCTCAGTGTTTTAATCACGAAACCTCGGGACTGAGGGGGTTATTTTTATTCAACAACAACCTTTTGAAAACCTTCAGTTAACCATTCCTGTAGGCTTCCTTGCTCATCAACATAGATGATATAAGCATCAATGGCAGATTGTTCTTTCAAAAAGGACTTTGTTTCTTCCAGCTCCATCACCATAAAAGCAGTGGCATACCCATCAGCGAGCATACAGTTTTCTGCAAGTACCGAAACACTCAATACATTACTTCGCTTTGGCCAACCGGTTTTGGGATTGATGGTATGTACATATTTTGCTTTGGTGACAGGGTCAATTCGAGTTTTACGGTAATTGCCTGAAGTCGCCATCCCACGGTCGTTCAATTGTAATTTTTTGATGAGTGTGCGTTCTTCGGTTTGTGTGGGGTCATCCACTGCGACAATCCAGTTGTTTCCGGAACTGGTGTTGATTCCTTTCCCCAAAAGTTCACCTCCCAATTCAATAAGGTAATTTTCAACGGCATTGTCTTCTAAAACTTTACCGAGTAAATCAATCGCATACCCTTTTGCAATGGCATTAAAATCAATAAAAGTTCTTGGGTCATTCTTCAATAATTGTTGGCTTGAAGTGAGGGTTATCTTTTCAAAACCCACAAACTGCTTAATACTGTCAATTTGAGTACTGTCTATGCCTTTTAAAGCGCTATTGGGTCCAAATCCATAGGCATTCACTAAAGGCCCCACAGTAGGGTCAAAATAGCCTTCTGTAGCTTGCCAGATTTCTTTGGAAGCATGAAAAACTTCTATAAAGTTTGCATCAACTACCACTGTGGTGTCTCCCCTATTAATTCTGGAAATATCTGAATCGGGTATATAAGTTGACAAGGATTGATTCACTGCATCAAATACTTCTTTAAACTGCTCGTGATAATCTTTTTTACTTTCATATTGAATGTTGTAGGTTGTACCAAAAGCTTCGCCGAGGTTTTGGACTATTTGAACTTCTTTTTTATCTGATTTGCAGGAAATGAATATGAGTACTGTAAAAGTTAGAATCAGTTTTTTCATAGTGTAGTTTTTAGTTATTTTATTTTAAAAATAGCTAAGCGGAAATAATTGAGTTGGTTTATGAATTTCTCGCAGAGACGCAGAGACGCAAAGTTTTAAAATACATTATAGCGTAATTTCTTGAATTCCGTTATAAATCACGCTGTAATCTTCATCTTTTATAATTGGTTGTTGGTAATCGCTTCCGTGCCCGAGGCCCACGCCTGCATAATAGGTTTTGGCTTCAAATTTATCGGCGTGTTCTTTCATCTTTTTCATAAAAGTCTGGTCATATTCCTGAACAGGATCAGGGTAAGTAATGGCTCTTACAATCACAAAATGAAGCGTTTTCTCTTTGAGCGCCACAAACTGCGGATTCTTTTTTAATTCTGAGTTGACACCCATAAATTCAAAACCTTGTTCTTCAAGGTCTTTGCCCACGATATTCATAGCCAGATTATGGAGTTCTTGTTCTGTGAGGGGTAGTGACATAAAAACTTTAATTTAAAAAAACCGACACTTTAAAGGTATCGGTTTTATTATTTATATCAAAAGGACGGTTATCCTCCAAAGTCATCAAAGCGGATGTGCTCATCAGGGATTCCAAAATCTTCTCCCATTTTTTGAACCGCCTGGTTCATTAATGGAGGCCCACAGAAATACAATTCGATTTCTTCCGGCTCTTCGTGTTTGCTTAGATAGTTATCAATCACAACTTGGTGAATGAATCCAACAAAACCGTCTCCTTCTCCATCCATACCATCTTTTACTTTCCAGTTGTCTTCTTCAAGGGGCTCAGAAAGTGCCATATAGAATTTGAAATTTGGGAAATCCTTTTCAAGTTTTTTAAAGTGGTCGATGTAGAACAGTTCTCTTTTAGAACGTCCACCATACCAATAAGTTACTTTTCTTCCGGTTTTCAATGTGCGGAAAAGGTGGTACAAGTGAGAGCGCATGGGTGCCATACCGGCTCCACCGCCTACATAAAGCATTTCGGCTTCACTTTCGTTGATAAAGAACTCTCCATAAGGACCTGAAATCACCACTTTATCTCCGGGTTTTTGGGCAAAAATATAAGAGGAAGCGATCCCGGGATTTACAGCCATCCAGGTGTTTTTAGCTCTGTCCCAAGGCGGAGTTGCAACACGCACGTTTAACATAATTTCGCGACCTTCTGCCGGGTATGAAGCCATAGAGTAGGCACGCTCAACAGTTTCGTTATTTTTCATTACCAGTGGCCATAAATCAAATTTATCCCACTCAGCTTTAAAAAGGTCTGGAGTACTGTGTTCTTCAGGGTGTGCTGTTATATCAATATCACTGTATTTAATTTCACATGGTGGAATTTCAATTTGAATATAACCACCTGCTTTGTAGTTCATATCCTCAGGAATTTCTACTACAAATTCTTTTATAAAAGTGGAAACATTATAGTTACGGGTAACTACGGCGTCCCATTTTTTGATTCCAAAAACTTCTTCAGGGATGGTGATAACCATATCCTGTTTAACTTTTACCTGACATGAAAGCCTGGCGCCTTCTTTCAATTCTTTTCTTGAAAAGTGTGGTGTTTCTGTTGGCAAAGCTTCTCCTCCACCCTCAAGAACATGGCATTCACACTGAATACAAGTTCCACCACCACCACAAGCTGATGGTAAAAATATTTTTTCTGAACTCAGCGTGGTTAAAAGTGTGCTACCAGATTCAACTTCTAGTACTTTTTCTCCATTGATAGTCAATTTTACCGGCCCTGATGGGGAAAGCTTTTCTTTTACAAATATCAATACCCCAACCAAAAGTAAAACGAGCACTAAAAATGCTATTACGGTTGCTAATACGACACCTAAGGTACTTGCTGCTAATATCATATCGTTAATTTGTTTCTTCTAAAGTGTTTTCCTGATTCTCATTTTCTTGAACATCCTCCTCAGATTCATAATCTGCTGAATTGTCATCATTGACATTGGTATCAGAAGGTTTTTCAATTCTTAATACTTGTGCTGAATCACCAGAACCTCCTTCATCTCCTCCGGTTAACATCCCACCAAAACTCATAAAACCAATGGCCATCAATCCGGTAATGATAAACGTGATTCCCAATCCTCTTAAAGCTGGCGGAACATTTGAATAGCGTATTTTTTCACGAATAGCTGCGATGGTTAAAATGGCAAGGAAGAAACCAAAACCGGAACTTAGCCCATAATTTAGAGCCAAATCGATGCTTGCGATTTGTCTAGACTGCATAAATAATGATCCTCCAAGAATGGCACAGTTTACGGCAATGAGCGGTAAAAAGATACCCAAAGAGTTATATAATGCAGGTAAGAATTTTTCAACTACAATTTCAACCAATTGAACCATTGTAGCAATTGTAGCAATAAACATAATGAAAGAAAGGAAGCTCAGGTCATAAGAGGCATATTCAGGACCTAACCATTCCAACGCTCCATTACGAAGGATATACTGATCTAATAACCAGTTTAAAGGAACTGTGATGCCCAGTACAAAGATGACTGCTGCACCAAGGCCTACTGCTGTTGTGACTTTTTTGGAGACTGCCAGGTAAGAACACATCCCAAGGAATGTGGCAAATACCATATTGTCTATAAAAACCGATTTAAAAAATAATTCTAAATGCTCCATATTTTTTATGTATTCTGGTTATTTTAACCTTTAACTTTTACTACTTTTAATTTTCTTCAACGAGCTCTGGATTTCTTGTTCGTTGTACCCAAATAATTATTCCTACCACAATAAGTGCCATTGGTGATAACAACATAAACCCATTATTTTCATATCCTATTGAATACAATCCTGTTTTAGTGATTGGGTCTCCTAAAACTTGTATTCCCAGAAGAGTACCAGAGCCTAAAAGTTCTCTAAAGAAACCAACGATGATCAGTATAACTCCATAACCGAGAGCGTTTCCAATTCCGTCAAGGAATGAACGCCATACTCCGTTACCCAAAGCAAAGGCTTCAAAACGCCCCATAATAATACAGTTTGTAATAATCAAACCGATAAATACAGAAAGTTGTTTACTTAATTCATAAGCATAGGCTTTGAGAACTTGATCCACAATAATCACCAAAGTTGCAACAACAACAAGTTGAACAATAATTCTGATTTTTGAAGGAATCATATTTCGCATTAGCGAGATCACAATGTTTCCAACTCCCATAACAAATATTACTGAAAGCGCCATCACGATGGAAGCCTTCAATTGAGCTGTAATTGCAAGAGCCGAACAAATACCAAGTACTTGAATTGTAATTGGGTTGTTATCTGTTAACGGGTCAAGTATTAAAGCTCTGTCTTTTTTTGATAATAATCCCATTGCTTATTGATTTATAGATTGTATATAAGGTAAATAGGTTCTTAAATAGTTGCGTAACATTGCTGTTACTCCATCACCTGTTATTGTTGAACCAGCTATGGCGTCAACTTTGTTGTCTTGTTTTCTGTTATTAGCGGGGTCATTGTTTCCCTTTGCTACGGTAATTCCGGCAAAGTCACCTTCTTCGTCAAAGATATGTTCGCCTGAAAATTTATCCATAAAGAAACGCTCTTTAATATTTGCTCCCAGACCCGGTGTTTCAGCCTTATGGTCAAAATAAACTCCTCTAACAACCAAATCTTCACCAATGGCTACAAATCCCCAGATGGCATCCCAAAGTCCTTTACCCAGCACAGGAACTATGTAAAATTTTTCCCCATCTTTCTCCCCTATAAAAAGAGGTAATCTTTTCTTGTATTCAGGATTTCTGGTTAAGGCTTCTTCTCTGGCCAAATCAATTAGGTATGCTTCATCATCTTCAATCATTTCTCCCCCTTGAATATAGTATTGATTTGAAATGTATGATTCAAAGACTTCGCCCACTTTCTCAGTTGATATGAATTGCACATCATTATCCCCTTCATTATTATGAACTCCCATCGCATAGAGAATGTTTTGTTGTTTTTCAAATCGTTGGTTTTCTACGATTCTTGGCTTTAGAGTAGATGCCAGAAATGCCAATAATGAACCTACTACAACTACCATTACAATGGCAAAAAAGAGGGTATATAAATTATTATCTGTTTTCTTAGCCATGATTAAGCGGTTTTTACTTTTAAACGTTTCATTCTTTTCTTAATATTCCCTCTAATAACGTAGTGGTCAATGGTGGGTGCAAAAACATTCATTAATAGAATTGCAAGAAATACTCCTTCAGGATATGCAGGGTTGAATACTCGAATCATTACAGAAATAAATCCTATAAAAAATCCGTATATCCATTTACCCTTATTGGTTTGTGAACCTGTAACAGGATCTGTTGCCATATAGACAATACCAAAGGCCAGTCCACCAATGATCAAGTGTTCCCAGAAAGCAACACTCATTAATCCATAAAAACTGCTCCCTTCTTTTATAACACCGGCATCAACAACCCAATTAAAAATGAGTCCCATAACAAGGGCTCCCACTATGGAGCTGACAATAATGCGCCAACTAGCTACCTTTGTATAGAGAAGAAATATACCTCCCAGAATAATTAGTAGCGTAGAAGTTTCACCTATAGAACCGGGTATAAACCCATAAAACATATCCCATAGACTATAAACGACTTCATTATTTTGCGCATAGCTTCCCAAAATAGTTTCACCGGAAATAGCACTTACATCTGTTGCTCCGGCTGCTATCTGCGCATCACGTTCTACTGCGCCGTGTACCCAAACCTTATCACCACTCATCCATGTAGGATAAGCAAAGAATAAAAATGCGCGTATTGTCAATGCAGGGTTAAGAATATTCATTCCGGTTCCTCCAAAGACTTCTTTTCCAATGACTACACCAAAAGCAACTGCTACAGCAAGCATCCAAAGTGGCGTATCAACTGGTATAATAAGTGGCACTAGCATACCTGTCACCAAATAACCTTCTTCAACTTCGTGTCCTTTGATGGTTGCAAATAAAAATTCAATTGCCAATCCAACACCATAAGAGATTACAACCAATGGTAATACGGTCCAGGCTCCCAATACAAAATTTTCCCAGTTGATGAAATGCTCAAAAAGAGAAAATGTTTCCGGAAAACCATTTACAGCAGAATAATGTTGATATCCTGTATTGAATATACCAAAAATCAAACAAGGCACTAAAGCCATGATTACTGTATTCATGGTTCGCTTTAAATCATCTGCTGCTCTAACGTGACCTCCAGAATGTGTGGTTTCGTTAGGTAAATACAAAAAGGTGTGCAGCGCATTGAAAGATGCACGCATTTTTGTGTCTTTGTATTTTAATTTTAACTCGTGTAATTTATTTTTTAAACTCATAGCTTAACCAATTTCTTTGTACATAAGATCCAATCCTTTTCTAATAATCTCTTGATGTGGTTGTTTTGAAATACACACAAATTCAGTGAGTGCAAAATCTTCAGGAGCCACCTCATACATTCCTATCTCTTCCATAACATCAAGATCTTCTACCATACACGCTTTTAAGGTTTGTAATGGATAAATATCAAGTGGAAAAACCTGCTCATATAATCCGGTTTGGACAAATGCTCTGTGCTCGCCGTTGGTGTTTGTATTTAAAACATATTTTTTCTTGGGGGTTAACCACGAAAATGTCAATGCTCTTGTGATTGAAATTTTATTGAAAATGGGCTTGTTCCATCCAAAAAATTCATAGTCATCACCCTCGGGAATTACAGATATCGTGTTGTCATAAAATCCCAAATGCCCATCTGCCTCCACTTTTTTTCCGGTTAAAACACCTCCACTAATAATACGAACATGCTCTTCCTTCAAACCAGAGTCATAAACCATAGTAGAAACTTCGGCTCCAGCCTTTGTGCGGTAATATTTTGGATTTTTTAATGAAGACCCGGAAAGTGCTACAATGCGCTCTGCATTGAATTTTCCGGTTAATAAAAGCTCCCCTATGATCACTAAATCTTGCGGAGTAATAGTCCAAACGATTTCTCCTTTGTTTATAGGATCGATTTTATTGATGAGGGTTCCTACATTTCCTGAAGGATGTGGTCCGGATATTTTGTGAATGGTAACATCTTGTAAATTCAAAAACTGTGAGGTACTGTTTTTGCCAACACCCACGTGAACTTGTCCATCTGTTAGTTTAGACAGTGCAGTTACTGCGGCTTGCAGTTCTTTCTCTTTTCCGTTTAGGGTAAAATCATAATCTGCTACTAATGGTGCGGTGGCATGAGCAGATATAAAAATTGCCTTTGGTGTTTTGTCAGGACTTGCAATAACATCGTAAGGACGCTGCTTGATAAATGTCCAGCAACCTGATTCCAGTAAGCGACTTTTGATTATTTCAGAAGATGCTGTTACTTCATCAAATTTTCCAAAGTCACGGTAAGTATCCTCTGTATCTGCTGTAATAACAATATGAGTTATGACTCTTTTTGCACCTCTTTTAATTTCAGTCAAAGTACCGCTCACGGGCGAAACAAACCGAATTGCTTCATTCTCACGATGGTAAAAAAGATCGTCACCTGCTTTAAGCTTAGCGCCTTCTTTTACAACCATTTTTGGGGTAATTAAGTGAAAATCTGAGGGTCTGATAACGAAAGTGCGGGACCTTGGAGCATTTGTTAGTGCTTTATCTGACTCACCAACAAGTCGAATGTCAAGCCCCTTTTTGATTCTAATGTCTTTTGACATAGGATTTCAGTGTTTAGTTTTCTGTATATTTATTAAATTGATATAATACCAATTAAAAAGAGTGCAAATTTACAAATTTAAGGACGTATTTCTAAGACTAAAAATAACTAAATTCACTATTTATAATTAGTCTAAATAATAAATGTTTACATTTAAAAAACAAGACCCTAAGTTCAAAAATTGTTTATATTTACCAATCTTTAAAATCAAAAAGCAGGTGCTGATGAAACTTTATTTTTCACTATTTTTTTTGTCATTTTCTATTGTCTCTTTAAGTCAGGTTAAAGAAACGTCACCTCCTCGACATATTAAAACCATTGCATTTCAAGGAAATACACCTCAGGCGCAACTTCCCATTTTAAAATTAGGAGAAGGATTTCAGCTTAGTTTTGATGATATAATTGGTGATGAACGCGATTACTATTATACCATTGACCATTATAATTTTGACTGGACTCCAACAAATCTAGCCAAAGGAGAATATCTCCACGGCTTTGATGATGTGCGCATCGACTTTTATGAAAACTCCTTCAATACATTGCAAATGTATTCACATTATGTATTGAATATTCCAAACAGAGACACCCGAGGCATCACAAAAAGTGGTAATTACCTAATTAGTATTTTTGATGATCGGGGAAATTTGCAGTTTTCAAGAAAATTTATGGTTTATGAAGATGTTGCTAATGTGGGTGTGGAAATCAAACGAACCCGAAACCTGAATTATATAAACACAAAACAAGTTGTTCATTTTACTATAAATTCACAAAGCGGACCTTTAATCAATCCAAATCAAAATGTAAAAACGTTGGTTCTACAAAACAGTAAATTAAGTAATGCCATTTCAGATTTAAAGCCACAATACACCCTTGGTAATGAACTGGTTTATCGCTATGATTTGGAAGCCTCCTTCTGGGGTGGAAATGAATTTTTCAATTTTGACAATAGTGATGTGCGAGGAGCAACCGTAAACATAAGAAGGGTTGAAATGGAAGATACTTTTATCAATTATTTATACACCAATATTTCAAGAAAAGACAGGCCTTATACCTACAATCCCGACATTAATGGAAATTTTGTGGTTCGTAATATTAGAGGTCAAAAATCCAGTATTGATGCAGAATATGTTTGGGTGCATTTTGCACTTCAGTATTATGAGGACCTCAATGATGGAGAGGAAATTCACATCTATGGAAACTTCAATAATTACACTCTGGATGATACTACCCGATTGACATATGACACTAACAACGATGTGTACAGGCTTAAATATTTATTTAAGCAGGGGTTTTATAACTATAAATATGTCATTAAAGATAGGGACGGAAACATAAATCAAGGCGCCATAAGTGGAAATTTTGATGAAACCGAAAATGACTATACGGTTGTTGTTTATTATAGAGATTTGGGAGGCAGATTTGACAGGATTATTGGTGTGGGAGCAAACAATTCTGTAAACATAACTAACAATTAAACACTTTGTAATTGAAAAATAAAATACATACCCATCAATTCAAATGCTGGATAAATTATCTGTCTTTTTAGCAACGATTCTTCCTTCAAAAGAAAAAAGTAAAAACTCTCTTCAATTCAGAGGGGAAAAATGTCTCAATTGTGAACAAGTTCTTAATAAAACTGATAGGTTTTGTCCCAATTGTTCACAGCTCAACTCCACTAAAAAACTTCACTTCAAAGATTTATTTAATGAGTTTTTTGGAAGCTTGTTTGCTTACGATAGTCGTATCATGCTCACATTAAGAGTGCTACTTTTTAAGCCCGGGAAAATGTCTAAAGATTACATTCAGGGCAAAAGGATGCGATATGCCAATCCGTTTCGGTTTTACTTGAGCGTAAGTATTGTGTTTTTTCTACTTAGTGGATTATTGAATAAAATTTCAGAATACACAAGTGAATATTCCGCAGACGAAAACAAGTCTATTAATTCTTCAGGCACATCAAATGTAAAAACACTCAATGACCCTGATACAGCAAAAATTATAAGCGAAGTTTTTAATGAAAGCCAAAATATTGCTGATAGTGTTGAATTGAATTTATCTAAGAAATATGTGCCCTCAGATGATGTTTTGAAAAAGTATCCAGTTGTATATCATTCAGAAAAAGAATTGGACACCATGAACCGCTGGGAACGATTTGGTAAAAAAATTAACATTTACAGTGATTTTTATCTAGAAAACAAAACATTAAGTTCTTCGAAGGCATTAACACAAATAGGCCATGAAAACAATGCCTCAAACCGATGGCTCTTTAAAAAAGTAATTGATTTCAATTTTTTTAAAGATAACCCGGATGTTGCTTATAGTTATTTTATTTCAAAATTACCGATAGTCATATTTCTCTTTATGCCTTTTTTTGCTCTTTTTATTAAACTACTCTATATTAGAAAAAACAGGTTTACATATATGGAACATCTAATTTTTGCTTTTCATGTGCAAAGTTTACTATTTGTTTTTTTAACGATTTCTTTCATTATTGATTATTTTTTAAACACCTCCTTATTTACATCTTTAGCTATGCTTGTATTTTTATTCTATTTATACAAAGCGATGCGGCACTTTTATGAACAAGGGAGATTTAAAACAATCGTTAAATTTATGATTCTAAATACTTTATTTAGTATCTTAGCTACTTTCGCCGCAATAGGATATGCGCTTCTATCATTTTCGGTATATTAAATTATGGTACAACAAGTTACAAAAGGAATAAAAATTTCTGTCGAAACCCATTTTGAAGGTACATTTTATAATAATCATAAAATGCAATATGCCTTTAAGTACCTGATAACTATTGAAAATCAAAGTAAAGACCTTGTCCAACTCACTTCAAGATATTGGAAAATCAAAGATGCACTCAGTTGTAACCAAGTTGTCTATGGTGAAGGTGTTGTGGGCAAAAAGCCGGTCATAAAGCCAGGAGATTCCTATACTTACAATTCCGGCTGTTTATTAGTTTCTCCTTTTGGAGCTATGCGCGGTTACTTTACAATGATTAATTTTACTACAACCAGACGGTTTAAAGTTAAAGTACCCACATTTAGATTAAGCGCTCCTTTTGCAATGAACTAATCATATTTCGATTCTATTACTTTCCCCAGAATTTAAATCTTTATAAGTCATTTTGACTTGATTATTCTTCTTCTCAATTTGTGTTATACTTACGGTTTTGATAAATCCGCGATTCATTTGCAAATCAATTTCCATATTTCCCTCTCCTGCATTGTGATGAAATTCTAGCAAACTTTCTGCACTAGTCACATTGTTTTCTATAAATTCTGAAAGCCACTGTTGACGTTTGGCTTTCATTTCTGGAGAATACAATGGGGAGGAACTCCATATATGATTTCCTAAATTTAATTTTATAAAATGCTTTTTAACTCCATCCCATACCAAACGGTACAATTTTAAAGATGAATTCCAGTCAACTAAAATAATAGTAAAGGGTTCAATATCCATAAAATCAAACTCCTTGATTTTTAAAACAGCATCCTCAGCTGTCAAAAGCTGTTTTACAACCACTCCACGACTCATTCTGTAATAATCTTTTCTTTTGTGAGGCTCAAACCCTCCATTTAGTAAATTAATGACTCTATTTCTATCACTTACCCCAATCCAGGTTCCTCCTGCAACCTGGTCCTTTGGATATACCAACTTTACATTTTCTTCTATGTATTCCTGCGGACTTAAAGTCTTTCTATCAGGTATTTCATCTCTATTTGATGTGAGGATAAAATCGTCATTTCTCTTTGCAATAAATGTTACTGTACACATAGTTTCTATGTCCTAAATTTGCCAAACAACTTACAAAATTTTAGGAAAGAAGTAAAGCCAATTTTTAAGAGACTCTTTAAAAATTTGTAACTTCGCAGTCAATTAAAAATCAAAGTAAAATAGATCAACATGGGAAAAGGATTTTATAAAGTTCCAATCGCAGTAAATGAACCTGTTAAAAGCTATGCGCCGGGTTCCCCCGAAAGGGAAGAGGTTTTAAAAACCTATAAATCAATGTACAACAGCACTGTTGAAGTGCCTTTATATATCAATGGTAAGGAAATCCGCACTGGTAACACCGCCACAATGTCTCCTCCTCATGACCATAAGCATTCTCTAGGAACCTATCATAAAGCAGAAAAAAAACACATTGAAGAAGCCATCTCCACAGCACTTGAAGCCAGAAAGAAATGGGCTAAAATGCCCTGGCAACAACGTGCAGGAATTTTCCTCAGAGCCGCAGAATTGATTGCAGGACCCTATCGTGCTAAAATAAATGCTGCGACTATGCTTGGTCAATCAAAAAATATTTATCAGGCTGAGATTGATGCTGCCTGTGAGTTGATTGACTTTTTAAGGTTCAATGTGCAGTATATGACTGAAATTTATGCCGAGCAGCCCGAGTCAACTTCAGGAGCTTGGAACCGTTTAGAATACCGCCCACTTGAAGGATTTATTTATGCCATCACCCCATTTAACTTTACAGCTATTGCCGGAAACTTACCTGCGAGCGCAGCACTTATGGGCAATGTAGCCATCTGGAAACCCAGTGACAGCCAGGTATATTCTGCAAAAGTGATTATGGATATTTTTAAAGAAGCCGGAGTACCAGATGGTGTGATTAACGTTGTTATGGGTGACCCTGTAATGATTACTGATACCATACTAAGCAGCCCTGATTTTTCAGGATTACACTTTACAGGTTCTACAGATGTATTTAAAATTCTTTGGAAACAAATTGGCAATAACATCAACAATTACAAAACCTATCCACGTATTGTGGGTGAAACTGGTGGTAAAGACTTTATAGTCGCTCACAAATCTTCAGACCCTATTCAAATTGCAACTGCGATTTCAAGAGGAGCTTTTGAATTTCAGGGGCAAAAATGTTCAGCAGCTTCAAGATGTTATATTCCTAAAAGCTTATGGCCTGCTGTTAAAGAACAAGTTATAAAAGATGTAAAATCCTTCAAAATGGGATCGCCTGAGGATATGGGTAATTTCATCACCGCAGTCATTCATGAGGGTTCTTTTGACAAACTGGCTAGCTATATCGACCAGGCAAAAAAAGACAGCAATGCAGAAATTGTTGTAGGGGGAAATTATGACAAATCAAAAGGGTATTTTATTGAACCTACCGTTATTTTAACTGAAGATCCAAAATACACAACAATGTGTACAGAGTTATTTGGACCCGTTGTAACAATTTATGTCTATGAAGATGAAAAATGGGAGGAAACGCTTCATTTGGTTGATGGCACTTCTGAATATGCACTTACAGGAGCTGTATTCAGTGAAGACCGCTATGCGCTTGAAATTGCAGTTGACATCCTTGAAAACGCTGCTGGCAACTTCTATATAAATGATAAACCAACAGGAGCGGTTGTGGGTCAACAGCCTTTTGGTGGTGCACGTGCTTCTGGTACAAATGACAAAGCAGGCTCAAAACTCAATTTGTTGAGGTGGGTTTCTCCAAGAATGGTTAAAGAAACATTTGTAACACCGGTGGATTATCGCTATCCATTTTTAGGAGAGAATTAGACAGCAGACTTTAGATAAAAAAACGCCCTGTGTAAACAAGGCGTTTTTTTTATTGAAATAATAATTTTATCTATTCAAAATTTACACTCTGACCGGCTTTAACGTGCTGGGCATTAAGTGCATTGTTGTTTTCATCAACAACATAAACAGCAACTCCAAAACGAGTAGGGTCATATGAATTTGGTGATTCTGTATAAGCAAATTGTGAAAGATTTACAGCAGAAAATGTTCTGGAATAAATTTCAAAAGCATCTGTTGAAGGGATGGATTCTCCTAAAACATTTGTAGTTAATGAAGCTTCTAATACATCATCATGAACAAAATCCGGTATAGGATTACCCATCTGATAATATGGACTTCCCGGGGTATTGACATAATAATTTGTTTGCGGAAAAATCAGTCCGTTTTGATAGATATAAACAACAAGTTTGTTTGTTGAAGGGATTGTATTTTCTGAAATCAACTTCACCTCTACATTTAGATTGTCCCCATTCAAAGTGGTGTTAATTGCTATACTCAAATTAGTATCTTCTCCGGCATGTGTCAAAGCTAAATCGATAGATGATGATTCATCTTCAGGACTTGGTGCTGTGAGCGTTCTGTTGATTTTGGCTGCCGGATAACCAGACACACCAAACTGATCTGCCAATTGAGCTTCACCGTCAAAAGCCATTACATCATTGTTATGAATTGCTACTACAACCACATCATCAGACTGTTCTTTAAGCAATCTTACCGCATTGGTAACCCTCACACACCAGCCACACCAAGCACCTGTATAGTCTTCATAAACAATTTTTCGTTTTGGTATAAAAACCTCAAAGGTAGATTCATCTGTTTGGCTTAAACCGTCATCATAAACCGCATAAACACTGTAAACACCCGCTATGTCACTCGTAAAGCTAGTGCCTTCAATGAGCGTATCGTCAACATAAAATTCAGCTTCATCGGTGGCATCGGTACCATCAGGGTTTAGTAGTTTAAAGTTGATTGTTTGATTGCGAAGTGCTTTTGATTTGTCAACTGTAAGAAATCTTTCCGTGACTACATTAAACAACAGAGGATTGCTGTTAAATTCCAGATAAGTTGCAGTAAATTCATATTCACCACTTTCTTCAAATGAAAATGAATTTCCTTCAATGGGTACTCCATTCACTGAAATGATGCTTTGAAAAGTATAATCCTCACCGTCATCACCTTCAACCGTAAACTCAAGAGTTTGATCAATACCTATTGTTGAATTTTCAACATTCGCCTTGATGGTGATTGAAGATAATGTATTTGCTCTGTTACCCAGGTAATCTGCACTACAGGCAATAATAAGTAATGAAAATAGTGCTAATAAAAATCCCTTAAATATAAATTTCATTGTTTTGAATTCTAAATTTATTTAACAACAAACTTTAAAGTTGTTGTGTTGCTACCCTCTGAAAATCGAATAAAATAAAGACCGCTGTTTAAATTTGAAGTAGCGATTTTATTTAATCCAGAGTCAAGTTGTCCATTATTGATTAACTGACCATTTAGAGATAGTATTTCAAAATCTAAGCTGTTTAGAGATTCAATATTGAGAAAATCTGACGATATAGTATTCAGTAATGATACACCAAGATTGTTTTCATAGTCTGAAACACTCAAATTTGGGTCAAAACGATATGTAAAGGTAATTGATTCACCTATTTCATTATCATCTGCATCTACCTGGAAAAATTTCCAAACAAAATCCATTGGGTAATTAGTCCCGTCACCTTCATTTTCATTAAAAAATTTATCAAATTCAGCATTTGTACCACCGGCTGGAATGGTTACCGGTCCTCCGGAAACAGGGTAAGTCTCTCCCTCCTGAACATCAAAAATACAAAGTGTAGCAAAACAAAATTGATAAGAACTACCATCTCCATTTGTGATTGATTCTAATTTTATTCTTACAAAAATATCATCTGTTTGAGATTCATTATTGATCCAGAAATATAAGGTTGCATTAGATTCTACAGTAGAATTAAATGCACGAATGTCTCCATCCAAAATGGGCACATCATCATAGTCGGTTACATTAAACTGAGCAAATGTAAATGTTGTGAAAAATAAAAATACAAGTAATAAAGATATCTTTTTCATAATAGTGATTTTAAAAAAAGGGGAGGCCAGAATGACCTCCCCGGGAAAATTTATTTAATAATTAATTTTTGGGTTGAATTGTTTATGCCATCATTCATTTTGACAAGGTATAAACCAGAATTGAGGCCACTTAAATCAAGTTGTTCTCCGTTTGTAACATTTGAAGCATTGAAAACCTGCTTTCCTGTTATGTCAAAAATTGTGATATCCAGATTGGTTTCAGTATCAATATTTAAGACTCCTGATGTTGGGTTTGGATACAAATTCACAAAATTGGAAGACTCAAATCCAATTGTACTTAGGAAATTCATAACGCTGAAAGTAATCTTTTCTTCAGATGAAAAATCGCCTCCTTGAGCTATTACTGTTCCGTCCGGAGTTTTAAGTGAGTATGAACCATTAGCAGAACAATGACCAATTCCATTATTAGAAGAGTCCAATATAGAAAAACTGTAACAATCATCTCCTGTCAAATCTAATATCAATTCAATTAATTCGTTTGTCTGTCCAGTATATGGTCCTCCAGAATGAATGATTTCATCAGCAGAATTTTTAATGTTCCAAGTTGTTTCCTCAGGATTATCGTCAAGTTGGATAGCTAATTCAACTTCATTGATCTCAAAAACTTCTGATGCGTTAAAATCTAACGCAACTTCATTATTTGAGTTGTCATCATCATTTGAAATTGTAACAACGATATTATTAGTCTCGTTTAATTCAAAATTCACAACTGGCAATTCAACTATCGCACTCTCAAGTGTCTCTAAATTTCCATTCCAAGTATAGGTTTGAATGGCTCCTCCGTTTATTGAATATTCAATATCCAAAGAAGTCAAGGAATTAAAACCTAAATTTTGAATACTTACGACAGGGGAAACTTCATCACCACACATATCATTAATATTTTGAATGCTTTTTAGTGCTACGTCATTATCGTTTACAATTAAAATTGGAAAAGTACCGTTTCCTGATGGAATATTTTGTGTGGTTTCAGAAATAAATACTACGATTTCCATATTTTCAAGAACTGCTGGAACGTTATTATAATCTGCAGGAATTGTATATGTTAAGGTTTCACTCACAAAAGATCCTGCTGTAGTTGTATTGATATCTATGCCCCACTGACCTGTTACTAAATGTACCAATCTATGCATATGATTATAGTTGTTACCTTGACCACCACCGGATTGTGGGCCCAATGTATTGTTTTGCAATAAAGCTACATTGAGTTTGTTTGTTGCCTCAGGACTATCACAAGTATAATATGCTTCAACAATTACTTTTAACTCTCTAGTACTTTCATCAATACCAGCTTCAACACTTACGTTGACATAAGAAGATTGAGGAATTGTTTGTACTGATGAAATAGTCCAATTTCCTCTGCCCATAGCGGTGGTTCCCGGAGCTGTCATTTCCCTTCCGGGAAAGTTTTGACGGTTTACAGTACCTGATGGATAACCAAAACCACCACCTGAGTAGGACTGTAATACTATTGCATTTCCAAAGGGGGTTCTGAAATCAGGTTGCCCTGCTCCCGGATTTGAGAATCCGCCTTGATGGATATTGATTACAAAAAAGTCGTCTGGATAGTTATTTTTAATATTATTAGCAATTGCATGACCCTGTGGACAAAAAACGCAATTAATACCAGTAAATTCTTCAAGAATAACTTTTCTGTTTTCTGGTTCTGTACTTACTATTGTTTGGCTAAAAAGCGGAAAAGCCACAAAAAGCAAAGCAACTGGAAAAAGTAATTTTTTTAACATGATTGTAAGTTTTTAAGTTTTTTTGTTAGAATAATTTCCAAATATAATATTTATAAATAAATTAAAGAAAATTTAACATTATTCATTTTGGAATTACAACTTAGATTTCTAAATAAATTATGATTTTATTTAAATTTTAAAATTTATATTGCTAATATTGCCTTTCAAATCTAATACATTTCTAAACTATGAAAGTTCTATTTTCCCTTTTTGTCACCTTCTTTTTTCTGAATTCCTTTGCTCAAAACGAGCTACCTGATATGACCTTAAAAAATCTTGACGGAACTGATGTAAACATTCAGGATATTTCAAAAAACGATCAAATTGTAATCGTTTCGCTATGGGCAACTTGGTGTGTACCCTGCATTAATGAACTTGACGCCATTAGTGAAGTATGGGAGCAATGGAAAGATGAAACCAATGTAAAACTTTATGCAATCTCTGTTGATGATGCCAGAAGCGTAAGAAGAGTGAGACCTATGATTAATGGAAAAAGTTGGGATTATGAATTTTTACTGGACACAAACAATGACTTAAGGAGAGTACTCGGTGCCGCTACAGTTCCTTTAACCATGGTTGTTAAAAACAATAAAATTCTTTACAGACATTCTGGATATACTCCCGGTGCTGAAGATGAGTTGTATGAAAAAGTCGTTAAAAATTCCAAATAAACCCTCGCAAACTAACTAACAAGACTTACTATGAAAAATACATTGGCGGCAATTTTTTGCATATGCTTCACTTATTCTATAATTTCTCAGGATTCAGGAATTTTTTTTGGTGGATTTGAATCAAATTCACAATGGCTTCAAGATGATGAAGGCTTAAATATTCTGGCACCCCAAGAGCGGTTTCGCGCAAACAATTATCTTACTTTAAACTATAATTTAGGAAAATTTACTGCCGGTATTCAATATGAATCCTACCTTCCAGTTCCACTATTGGGCTATGCACCAAATCTTGAAGGAAATGGAATTGGAACTTATTACCTAAATTTCAAACACGAATCTCTCGACATTACGGCAGGATATCTTTATGAGCAATTTGGTAGTGGTTTGATTTTACGATTCTGGGAGGACAGACAATTGGGCTTAAACAATGCTCTAAAAGGCGTAAGAGTTAAATTCTCCCCTACAGACTACCTGCATTTAATGGGCCTTTATGGTGAACAACGCAATGGTTTTGAAACCTCTGCCGGGGTAACTCAAGGAGTTGATGCCATTTTAGACTTAGGTCAAATCCTGGAAGTTGATGATTTATTTTTAGACCTTGCCGGGAGCTATGTTGGCAGATACCAGGATAATCTTGGTAGTTTAAATTTACCCTCTGCTGTTAATGCATATTCAGGAAGAATTGACTTGTTATACAAAAGTTTTACAGCAGGCTTTGAAGCTATCCACAAAGAACCAGACGTTTTGGTCAACGAAGGCATTATCACAAACAACGAAGAACTTTACAAAGGCTCGGCTATTTTGCTAAATTTGGGCTATTCTCAAAGGGGCCTTGGAATCAATGCTGCATTAAGACGCATTGAAAACTTTAGTTTTTATGCAGACCGCTTTGCTGAGGGAAATGAATTTAATCAGGAATTGATTAACTATGTTCCCGGGCTTACAAAACAACACGACTATCAATTAACAAATATCTATGTTTATAACCCTCAGGCTCGTTTGCTTATTACAGAAACACAAACACAAGCCGGTGAAATGGGAGCCCAAATTGATGGGTTTTACACTTTTGAAAAAGACACCCCACTTGGCGGAAAATATGGAACAAAAATAAGTATGAATTTTGCCTATTGGGCAGGCCTTGATGCTGAATTTGATGTGGAAAACAATGGATATAAATCAGAGTTTATTGGCATGGATGGAGATCGCTACTTCAGAGAGTTTTCTACCGAAATAAGAAAAAGATGGACTGAAAATCTAAGCGGAATTTACACATACAACAATGTTATAATTGACAAAGGAATAACAGATGGTAGCCCGCTTGCAATTGATGATATACTTGCAAATATCGCAGTTCTTGAACACACCTACCGCCTTGGCGGTGGAAAAGCATTGCGTTTTGAATTACAACATTTATGGACAGATGATGACCGAAAAAACTGGGCTGCAACTTTACTTGAATACAACTTCTCACCACGTTTGGGAGTTTATGTAACAGACTCCTGGAATTATGGAGGTGAGGATGAAATTCACTACTACAATGTTGGTGGGAGCTACACCAAAGGCAGAACAAGACTTGCTCTAAACTATGGCCGTCAACGAGGCGGTTTGATTTGTGTAGGTGGAGTTTGCAGACTTGTTCCTGAAAATACAGGATTCTCAATGAATCTTGCAGTCTCTTTCTAAATTAAAAATTTTATTTCATAACTAATGTCTGGCATTTAAAGTCAGACATTTTTATTTTAATTGAATTCAAATTTGATATAATATCCTTATATTCGGGTATCTAAAAAAATCAACTTATGAAAAAGCTTTACTTTTTAATTGTTCTTCTCTTTCCACTTTTTACCTCAGCTCAAAATTTGCAGCCTGATTTTTTCAATTCTCTTGACAAATCACAAATCACCTCGGGTATATTGTATGACCGTGTGTATCCAATAGCAGACTTAACTTCTGAAAAAAAATTTGTTACCGGAAACATAATGGCTCAAGCGCTTTCTGAACTCTCCAGAGCAGATTATTTGAAAAGGTTTCCCGACTACAACAACATAAAAGAAATAAAGAAACAGGCCTATTTAAACAATCAAGTGCCACTAAGCATTGTGGTTTCAGAAATTCAAAAAATAAATACTTCTGCTTTTGATGAAGGTTATATAACTGTTAATACTGAAGGTGATCTTCATTTAAACCAACCACTTCAAGAGAATCATTTTGACAACTTTAAGGTTCATCTAGCGGCTCCATTGGTTGAGGATTACAAAGGACTCAACGTTAATTTCAGTTTTCCCGAAAATTTAATTTTCAATACAACTGAATTTGAAATCCAAAACATACAGGTCGATTTTAACAATAATGGCTTTGAAAATATCATTCCCAATCAATCAAAAATTGTTCATTTCAATTCTGAAGGTGACAAACCCATTACATTTAAAATCACTTTAGAAAACAACGAAGAATTCCTATTGTATTCTTCTATCAATATCACCAAAAGTGCAGCAGATTATAACGCCAGAAATGCCGGTATCATTCAACCCATTGAATCCACAATTCCTTATCAAGGTTTTGGTGAAAGCCAGGCCTATACCGGGATTGGAGAATTTCAAATCTTTGTTGACAATGTCGATGGAGTCCTTGACAAACCCATAATCATCATCGACGGTTTTGACCCGGGTGACACGCGTGATATCACCGCTGTGTATCAATTAATGAACTTTAATAACGGCACAGAAAACCTGGCTGATGAAGCCAGGGATTTGGGCTATGATGTGGTGATTTTAAACTTTCCGGTTTACACCAGAAACGGAAGTGAAATTATTGATGGCGGTGCAGATTTCATTCAAAGAAATGCCTTTATCCTGGTTGAACTCATCAACGAAATCAACGCTCAAAAAGTGGGTGATGAAGAGCTTGTTATTATTGGACCCAGTATGGGCGGGCTCATATCGAGATATGCACTCGCTTATATGGAACAAAACAGTCTTGAACACGATACCCGCCTTTGGCTGTCTTTTGACGCACCTCATCTGGGGGCAAATGTGCCTATCGGGTTTCAGCATTTGTTAAACTATATCGCTTTTGGACCTGTTGGTGATGTGGCATTTCAAGATCTGGTAAACGGTCTTTTACGTAATCCAGCCGCTAGTCAAATGTTATTAGACCATCTGGACGGTCATTTATTACCCGGTGACCCCGTGGAATTTGACCCCACAATCGTTTTACCCACGGGCGCTCCCAATTTTAGAACTGATTTTCAAAACGAACTCGATGCTTTGGGTTACCCTCAAGAAACCAGAAATATTGCCATCTCTAATGGAAGCGGTTCTAGTGAGACTACCGGTACACCAGGTATGAACGTGATTGACTGGACCTTTTATCCCGATGGCCCCACAGGCAACACACGCGCTCTCATCGAATTATATTTTACACCCCCTGCTTCACAAACCATAAGAGTTAGCAGAATACGAAGTCAAATTTTAATTGTAGTCTGGATAACCGTTGACGAAAGCGAAGCTTTTGCCATGTCACCGGCTACCTCAGCTGGTCTCGATAGTGCTCCCGGCGGACAGTTTGATATTGCCGGTTTGGCTGCTGGTGCAGGTAACAACCCTATTTTAATTGAATTTTTAGACAACCTCAACATTGATGCATTTGATTTTATACCCACCTTAAGTTCGTTGGCAATCACCACAACAAACGACTGGTATGCCCCTGTAAACGAAAGTGATATCAATGTTTTTGATGCCTTTTACATTCCTGATAGCAATGAACAACACATAACATTGACCCAAGAAAATGTTGATTTTGCAAGAGACGAGATTTTTTTAGACCCCTTATCTAATGAAGACTTTAATGTACAAACTGTTAAACTTGAAAACAATCCCATCAATGACCATCTTGTGTTACTGGGCTCATTGGAAAATGCCGAACTTCAAATCGTTGACCTCACTGGAAAAGTGATTTTTGAAGAAACCAAAATCTTGGAAAACAGAACCACTATCCCTATCAATGTGAGCAGCGGTTTGTATATTCTTTCCATTTCAAACGAACTTGTGAACCAAAAAATAAAATTTGTGGTTCGGTAATAAAATGACAAAATGAATATTAAAGCCTGAAATTTTCAGGCTTTTTTTATTGTAGTCGGGCAATACTCTCTTTCAAAGTATTAATTTTTGCCAATGCATCGGCTTCTTTTTTTCTTTCAGAAGTGATAACCGCCTCAGGTGCATTGTTTACAAAACGCTCGTTTGCTAACTTTGCTTGAACCGATTTTAAAAATCCTTGTGTGTATTTGAGTTCGATTTGAAGTTTCTCAATTTCCTCTTCCACATTTATCGCTCCAGCCACAGGAATAAAATATTCATTTGATTTTACCCTGAAACTCAAAGCTCCGGCTACTTTATCATCAACATAACTCAGTGATTCTAAATTTCCAAGTTTAGAAATGATGGAATCAAAAGCTGCACTAAAACCTTCAGCATTCATTACTAAAAGATTAATAGTGTCTTTAAACGAAATATTTTTCTCTTTTCTAATGGTACGAATGCCTGAAATCACTTCAGCGGCAATCTCAAATTCTGTTAGCAAGAAAGTATCAAAAGATTTTGTTTCGGGCCAGCGATTTATAATCAAAGCTTCTTCAGGAGTTCTTTCAGAGATGTTTTGCCAGATTTCTTCGGTTAAAAACGGCATATAGGGATGTAACAATCGTAGGTTATTTTCCAAAGCATCAATCACTGCATCAAAGCTTTTCTTATCAATGGGCTGACCAAAAGCGGGCTTGACCATTTCAAGCAACCAGGAACAAAAGTCATCCCATACCAGTTTGTAAGTCGCCATCAGGGCATCACTGATTCTATATTTGCTGAAGTGATCTTCAATTTCAATTAGTGTATTTTGCAACTTGGCATTGTACCAAGTCAAAGCCTTTTCTGCATAATCGGGCTGAGGGATTTCTGCTACTTCCCATCCTTCAACAAGCCTAAAAGCATTCCAAATTTTGTTTGCAAAGCCTTTTCCCTGACTACACAATTGTTCATCAAAAAGCAGATCGTTCCCGGCAGAAGCGCTTAAAAGAAGACCTACTCGCACACCGTCTGCTCCATATTGTTCTATGAGTCCCAAAGCATCCGGCGAGTTGCCAAGTGATTTTGACATTTTGCGGCGTTGCTTGTCTCTTACAAGTCCTGTTAAATATACATTTTCAAAGGGTCGCTTTCCGGTGTATTCATAGCCGGCGATTATCATTCTGGCAACCCAGAAAAATAAAATATCAGGTCCGGTAACCAGATCATTTGTGGGATAATAGTATTTGAATTCTTCATTTTCAGGGTCAAGAATTCCACCAAAAACACTCATAGGCCACAACCAGGACGAAAACCAAGTATCAAGGGCATCCGGGTCTTGTTTGAGCTCATTTTCCGAAAGGGTATCATTTCCGGATTTTTTTCGCGCAAGCGAAAGGGCTTCTTCCTTAGTTTCGGCCACAACAAAATCATCTTTTCCATCACCAAAATAAAATGCCGGTATTTGCTGTCCCCACCATAGTTGACGTGAGATATTCCAGTCTCTAATGTTTTCCATCCAATGGCGGTAGGTATTATCAAACTTTTTAGGGAAAAGTTTAACTTCTTCGGTTTCAAGTACAGCTTTGATTGCCGGTTTTACCAGTTCTTCCATATTCAAAAACCACTGATCACTAAGGCGTGGCTCAATGACAGCCTTGGTGCGCTCACTGGTACCTACTTTATTAAGATGATCCTCAATTTTCAAAATATGCCCTTTTTCTTCGAGTTCTTTGACGATTTGCTTTCTAACCTCAAAGCGGTCTTTACCCTCATAATGCAATCCAAAAGAGTTCAAAGTTCCGTTTGGGTTTAAGATGTCGATGATTTCCAGTTGGTGCTTATCTCCCAGGATTTTATCGTTTTCATCGTGAGCCGGTGTTACTTTTAAGCAGCCCGTTCCAAACTCCATATCAACATAGTCGTCTTCAATAATAGGAATCACACGGTTTGCAATGGGTACAATCACCTTTTTCCCTTTGAGGTGAGTAAATCGCTCATCATTTGGGTTGATGCAGATGGCGGTGTCTCCTAAAATGGTTTCAGGACGCGTAGTTGCAATAGTTAGTGAATCTTTACTTTCTTCAATTTTATATTTAATAAAGTATAATTTCCCTTGTTGTTCTTCAAAAATTACTTCTTCATCAGAAAGGGTGGTTTGAGCTTCAGGATCCCAGTTTACCATTCTAAAACCGCGATAAATCAATCCTTTGTTATACAAATCAACAAAGAATTTTATTACAGATGCTGACATATCGTCATCGAGTGTAAACTTGGTGCGGTCCCAGTCACAGGAGCAACCTAATTTTTTGAGTTGTTCAAGGATAATTCCGCCATGTTTATCGGTCCATTCCCAGGCGTGTTTCAAAAATTCCTCTCGTGTTAAATCAGCTTTATTTATGCCTTCTTCTTTTAATTTTGCCACGACTTTAGCTTCTGTGGCTATTGAGGCATGGTCTGTGCCGGGAACCCAACAGGCGTTAAAGCCTTTTAGACGCGCTCTTCTTATCAGTACATCCTGAATGGTATTGTTCAACATATGACCCATGTGCAGTACTCCGGTAACATTGGGTGGTGGAATGACAATGGTATAGGGCGTTTTCTCATTGGGCACCGAATGAAAATAATTATTTTTCATCCAGTAGCCATACCATTTGTCCTCAACGGTTAGTGCATCATAGTTTGACGAGATACTCATTTTTTGGTCTGATTTTTGAAATAGATTGCAAAAGTAGTTATAACTTCAAGATTATAAAAGTGAATAACTTAATTTGCTTGAAGTTTAAAAAGTAATTACATTAGCAACTTAAAACTTAGAAATTATGAAAAAAATTGTATTAATATTGTTTGTAGGACTTATTGGTTTTGCTACACAAGCTCAAACGGCAAAGATAACTTTTGAAGAAACCACTATTGATTATGGTGAAATTGAGAAAGGTGCCGATGGTGTGAGAGTATTTAAATTAACAAACACGGGTGATGCGCCACTAGTTATTGAGGATATCAAGTCAACTTGTGGTTGTACCATTCCTAAAAAACCAGCCGGCCCCATAATGCCCGGAGCTTCAGACAGCATTGAAGTAAAATATGACACAAATCGTGTTGGTCCAATAAGACGTGCAATTAGTGTGTACTCAAATGCAGATGAACCCATAGTTACTTTAAACATTAGAGGAAACGTAAAAGGGTAAAAAAATACTTTAATTATATAATTTAAAGTCCTCTTTTTTAAAGAGGACTTTTTTATTGGATATCTTTCAACTCAAATTTTACTTGCTGTTCAACTCCATTTCTTAAAATTTTCATCCGAATTATTTTTCCTTCTTTATTGTAAAACAATTGGTTAAGTTCATTGAGGGTGTATTGATATGCCGGTTTTCTGTTGACCTCTAGTATTTCATCTCCCACCCTCACACCCGCCAGAGACGCCGGCGAATTTTCTCTTACTTCAATGACTTCAAAGAGTTGTTTCAAATTCAATTCGATGTTTGAACTTAGGTTGAGACTAAAAACATTCATGGTTTCATTTTGGTTTAAATTATAGGCATCCGGTTTAATTCCACTTCTTTCTTTTACAAGTGCAAATCCACCGTGTTGCAAAGTGAGTCCACTCATATTGTAATGAAATGGGTCCTTAAAAAAACTGTTTTTCTTTAAAGTTAAATGGGAATTTTTATAATCGATAGTCCAATTAAAACGCTTTAAAATTTCGCCGCCAATGCTGCCGTTCCTGTTGCCCAAATCTTCTATGACATCCAAAAATTCAATGTCAGGATAAGAAGTATTAACTTGTTCCAATTCATATTGACCCAAAATAAAACCATCAACTTTTGAGCGCTTTCCATATATACTACCATTGATTCCAAGTCCCAAATAATCCTCAAATGCATCCTCAGGAACACGAATTCCCTCCTCGCTGTTTTCAAATAACCACAACCCATCTCCAGATCCGGAATCAATCAACAAATTGACATTTCTTAAGGTGTCCTCTTCAATAAATTGTGCGGCTACATAAGGTTTGTTTTTATAAATTACAAGGTTTTTCTCAACACATTTTCGACAGCTCCTTTTTTTAAAATGTTCCGCTAAGGTAAAACGCATTCGTTCTCTTGAATTATTAATTTCAACAACAAAATCCTTTAAAAAATCGGCGCCAATAATACCGTGAACAGGATAGCCCAATCGGGATGAAAAGCTCAACG
Organism: uncultured Flavobacteriaceae bacterium; assembly: GCA_963977065.1. Classification (GTDB taxonomy): domain Bacteria; phylum Bacteroidota; class Bacteroidia; order Flavobacteriales; family Flavobacteriaceae; genus Planktosalinus. The sequence goes on from CAXBNF010000002.1 coordinate 50,118, forward strand.
CCCCGTCAAATACAACATAAATAGTTTGATTGGTACTTGTTGCTTTACCAATTTGGATGGTGTTCCCATCAGATTTGAGTGCATCAACCGGTTCACCTTTTCCCAGACCTCTCAATTTAATGACTTGATAGTTAAATAACTCTATAGAATCTGTGTCCTCAAAACTAAAAATAACCGTTGAGGAAGCCCCGGTATCCAGTAAAAAAGTTAAAGGGACATTGTTTACTTTAACGGGTACTAAAATCAAGTTATTGATGAGTTTGAAATTCACTTTATCTCTGACTTTATTTTTTGCAAACTCAAAATTTCCCTGACCCCATAGCATAATGGAAAACAGGATAAAAAGGATGGAAAACAGTTGTTTAAACTTAAAATTCAAGACGTGTCTTTTATAATTAATTGGAGTGCTTATTATTACAATCTTAAAGAAATCTTTGAGGAAATCTTAATTATATTTTGCAACTTTGTAAGCTAAAAATACAACAAAATGCCACAAATTTCTAATAAAGGAAAGTTAATGCCAGAGTCTCCCATAAGAAAGTTAGTGCCTTATGCAGACTTAGCGCAACAAAGAGGTCGAAAAATTTATTATCTAAACATTGGTCAACCCGATATCAAAACTCCTGAAGTTGCTTTAAATGCGATTAAAAACAACGATATCTCTGTATTATCATACAGTCATTCTGCCGGTTTTGAAAGTTATAGAAAAAAACTGGCAACTTACTATAAAACCATTGAACCCAATATAACTTCAGAGAATATTATAGTTACTACAGGTGGTTCTGAGGCGCTACTTTTTGCAATGGGAAGCATTGCAGATGCAGATGATGAAATTATTATCCCAGAACCGTTTTATGCAAATTACAACGGCTTTGCAACCGCCAGTGGTGTGAAAGTTGTTCCTGTAATTTCTTCTATCGAAAATAATTTTGGATTGCCTCCCGTTTCTGAATTTGAAAAACTCATTTCACCAAAAACAAAGGCTATTTTAATTTGTAATCCAGGTAATCCCACAGGTTATTTATATTCAAAAGAAGAAATTGATCAGCTCGCCACTTTGGTTAAAAAGCACGATTTGTTTTTAATCGCTGATGAAGTTTATAGAGAGTTTGCCTATGACGGCCTGCAACACCATTCAATTTTAGCTGTTCCAGGTATTGATGAAAACGCCATTGTGATTGACTCTGTTTCAAAAAGATACAGTATGTGTGGTGCACGTATAGGATGTCTTGTTTCTAAAAACAAAGAAATCATGGCAACAGCCATGAAATTTGCACAAGCGCGATTGAGCCCACCTACCTTTGCTCAAATTGCCAGCGAGGCTGCTTTAGAAACCCCACAATCTTATTTTGACGATGTCATCACTGAATACAAAGACCGCAGGGATCTACTGGTATCTGAGCTTAGAAAAATTCCCAATGTAAAAGTGGCAAACCCCGGTGGCGCCTTTTATTGCATTGCAGAGTTACCGGTGAAAGACGCCGATGATTTTGCCCGCTGGTTGCTAGAAGAATTTGAATACAATAACGAAACAGTGATGGTCGCCCCCGCCGCCGGATTTTACTCCACCCCCGGTGCCGGAAAAAACCAGGTGCGCATCGCTTATGTTCTTAAAAAAGAAGACCTGCAAAGCGCCGTGAACATTTTAAAAGTAGCCCTTGAACACTATAAAGGTTGATACAAATTGTAGAAAATAAAAATCTAAAACAATACAACACTTTTGGTGTAAACGCTTACGCGAAATACTTTGCAGAAGTGAACACGGTTGAGGAGCTTCGTAAGATACTTCAAGACACGCGTTTTCCTGAAAAATTCATTTTAGGTGGCGGCAGCAATATGCTGCTCACCGTAGATATAAATGCTTTAGTGATTCACATCAACCTAAAAGGAATCTCCATTGATTTTGAAGATGACCACTGTGTACACCTCAAAATAATGGCCGGTGAAAACTGGCACCAACTAGTTTTGCATTGTCTTGAAAATAACTATGGCGGGATTGAAAACTTATCCCTCATTCCTGGAAATACTGGGACTGCACCCATTCAAAACATTGGCGCTTATGGTGTCGAACTCAAAGATGTTTTTGTGTCTTGTGAAGCGATGCACACTGAGAGTTGTGAAATGAAAACATTTGATTTAGACGCGTGTCAATTTGGTTACCGCAGTTCGCTGTTCAAAACAACTGAAAAAGGCAACTACATCATCACGAGTGTTACGCTAAAGCTCAGTAAAAAAGACCATAATATCAATGTGGGTTATGGAGCCATTCAGGAAGAATTATTGAAAATGAATGTTGAAAAACCCACAATTCAAGATGTTTCAAAAGCGGTGATTACTATTAGACAATCCAAATTACCAGACCCCAATGTGTTGGGTAACAGTGGTAGTTTTTTTAAAAACCCGGTGATTGACAACCCTTCATTTGAAGCGTTTATTTCCCGATTTCCGGAGGCGCCTTTTTACAAGGTTTCAGAAAGTGAATACAAAATACCTGCGGGCTGGCTCATTGAACAGGCAGGCTTTAAAGGCAAGCGCTTTGGTGATGCCGGTGTCCACGCTAAACAAGCATTGGTACTCGTTAATTATGGCAACGCCACGGGAGCTGAAATTCTGGAACTTTCAGAAAAAATAAAGAAAACCGTTTTGGAACGTTTTGGTATTGCCATTGAGGCGGAGGTGAATGTGGTGTAGGTAAGACTAGATCTGTTTGGGCTATAGCGGCACATTTTCCACAAGTGGTTTAACTAACTGAAATTAAGATTGATTTTTGATCCATTTTGTATATGATAGATTTTTTCTAATATTTCCACTAAATCTTCAAAAACTTGAGGACAATCTGATTTATTTTTTAATGAGTATTTTTTTGAAAAGTTTAAAGTAGAATGTCCATTTTCCTGAACCTTATTCGGAGGCAAAAAATTTAAACTTAATAATTTATTCAAATTAAGAGGGTCAATTTTTTTATTTTCAATTAAATTTTCATTACTTATTGATTCTACATATAGGTCATTTGATTCAGGCATTGACATATATTGAACATAATAATAATCAAAATAATAATCAAAAATTACAACAAAATATCTGTATCTAGAATAGTTTTCAATCACATCTAAAAAATCTCTCTCAAATAAATTTTTCTCATCAGGCCAATTATACTCATTTTTTATTTCTTTTCTGAATATATGTCTATAGATAAAATAGGATAGAAGCCCTAAAACACAAATTAATACAATTACCATATAAATTATTTTTTATTATGATTTAGGACCGCAAGTAGTTTCATAAAAAAACATTAAAAAGTCCTTTTCCACCAACCAAAATACTAAAAAACAATAACACAATCCATCAATCCTTTTCAATATACCATTATAAATAATCTCATTAAGGCTTTAAACCCCCAAAACAATTGATGCATCAATGCTTAATTTTCTACTTATTTCCCTTGCAACATTTAAAGGTGGTTCGCTTTTTCCATTGAGGTATTCACTCACTCTTGATGTACTTACACCTAAAAGCTCAGACAAGCGTTTTTGGTTCAAACCCATTTCTGCCATACGCAACTTGACAACTTCAACCAATGCGGGTTTTTGAATAGGATAAGTTCGTTCCTCATAATCAGCTATTAGGTCAGATAAGATATTTAACTCAATATAACCTTTAGCATCTGTGTTTTCTATGTTGTTGGTATCTTGGAGGAGTGTTTCGATACGTTCAACAATAGCGTTATATTCTTTTTCTGTTTGTATCATTACTATATGTTTTTAATATCTTTAATCTTACTGTATTCTGAGTGTGTCCCTATAAAGCGGATGTAAACTTTTTTTGCATAGAATGAAATAATGGCCACCAGTCTGTAATCGTTTCCTTTAATATTAAAAACATAGCGATTATTGCCCACATAATCTGCACTGTTAAAGGATTGTTTAACCTCGTTGAAGTTGTTCCATTCTTTTGCCCTTACGGTATGATACCAAAAAGACAAAGGGCTTTCTGCATCTGCATACTTCTTTGAAAACTCCAGTATTCTTTTATACGTTACTATTCGCATCTTTAAACTTCAACAAGTTTTAACAAAGGTAATAGTTTATTTTGAGATACAAAATATTATTTTGTAATATGAAACTTTAGGGTTAGTATGAAGATTTGATATTTTCCGAAAAATTGCCAAATCCAAAACTTACCCGTTTTTAACACCTATCAGATTTGAATTTTATCAAAATTTTACACAACGATTAATACCAATTCTTTTCACATTTTCCTATCTTTGCAGTAAAGTTACTATCATGAAATTATTTTTAATCACACTCGCACTTTTAGGACTTGCTATCGCAGGCATTGCTATAAAAATCTGGGCGAAAAAAGACGGTAAATTTGCAGGCACTTGCGCCAGCCAAAGTCCGTTTTTAAATAAGGAAGGTGAGTCTTGTGGTTTTTGCGGTAAAACTCCTGACCAGTTTGACAATTGCACTGAAGAAGTTCACTCTTAAAATCGTTACTCCACTTTTATGTTTTCAACACTGCTCATTGCTTTTGCTGTTGTTGTCGTTGTAAACTGTATTTTCTATTTGCTCTTTGGCAACTATGCATTTGCCAAATCTTCACAACCTACTTTACAAAGTAAAATACCGGTTTCGGTGATTGTTTGTTCAAAAAATGAAGCTGAAAACCTAAAAAATAACATCCCGCTATGGCTTGCTCAAGACTATCCAAATTTTGAATTAATCCTTGTTAATGATGCTTCGGTCGATGCCACCCTAGATGTAATTGAGCATTTTGCAGAGAAAGATTCAAGAGTCAAAATCGTCAATGTAGAAAATAATGAAGCTTTTTGGGCCAATAAAAAATATGCGCTCACACTGGGGATTAAAAAAGCCAAAAACAATCATCTTCTCTTCACTGATGCTGATTGTAAACCGGCCTCCAATCTTTGGATTCAACAAATGGCAAATCACTTCAGTAATGAAAAACAATTAGTGCTGGGTTATGGTGCTTACGCAAAAGAAAAAAGCTTTTTAAATAAACTGGTACGCTATGAAACTGCTATGGCAGCATTGCAATATTTTGGCTTTGCAAAACTCGGGTTGCCATATATGGGGGTAGGTAGAAACCTGGGGTATACAGCAAATTTATTCTATGAAAATAATGGTTTTATGAGCCATATGTATATACGCTCAGGTGATGATGATTTGTTTGTCAATCAAGCTGCAACCCAATCAAATTTTGCGATTTGTGACTCCCCGGAAAGTTTCACCATCTCAACACCCAAGAAAAGCTGGAAAAGTCTTTTCAATCAAAAAAGAAGGCATCTCACAACAGCTACTCATTATAAACTTTCACACAAAATAATACTTGGAGCGTTTTATCTATCCAATGTTTTATTCTGGATAGGTTTACTGGTTTCATTTATTTTTTTAAGTTGGGAAATCATTTTGGCATTTCTACTGTTCAGGTTGCTGCTTCAATATATCGTGGTTGTAAAAGCACTTAAAAAATTAAGAGAAAACGATCTGGTTTATTTTGTTTCTATACTTGAAATTGTGATGATTTGCTTTCAAATGGTTATCTTTATAACCAATCTTTTTTCAAAGCCTAAACATTGGAAGTAAACAAAAAAAAACTTCTGGAACAAATTCAACAAGCTAAAATTGGCAAGCAAACTGCTTTCAACTTTTTACTGGATACGTATTGGAATGAAGTTTTTGCTTTTCAATTAATCAGGCTTAGAAATGAGTATGAAGCTGAGGAAATCACGATAGAAACTTTCGCGAAAGCGTTTGACAAAATAAACACATTCAAGGAAGAATACACTTTTAGCACCTGGCTGATTACCATTTCAAAAAACATACATATTGACAAGCTGCGAAAGAATAAATCAAACATTGACACCCAAAACTCGGCCGCTTTAGAGAAACAAATTCAAAAGATTGCAGACGACTCCCCCTCACCTGAAGATAATTTAATCACACAACAAAACCTTGCTGAGCTGTTACAATTTATCAAACTTTTAAAACCACACTATCAGGAAGTGATTAATCTGAGGTATTTTCAGGAAATGAGTTATAAGGAAATCGCAGAAAAACTCGATGAACCCATTAATAATATCAAGGTAAAACTGCTTCGTTCAAAAAAATTACTTTCGGAAATTATTACTTCCAAAAGGTCTCAATAGATTTTAGACCTGAAATATTAGACGTTAGGCACTAATTTCTTAGACTTAACAAAACTCAAAAGGACCCATCCTTCAACGCTTATGGCGACTTCAGATGGCAAGGCAAATTGAATAATCCAAACACAAAAACTCACAAACTCACAGCTGGAACAACCAAAAAATCGCCAATCTTTTTGTACATTTGCACGCAATTAAGCCTATGGAAACACAAACAATATCACCTCCTGAAAGAGCCCCTAAGCCCAAGTGGCTAAGAGTAAAATTACCCACCGGTAAAAAATACACAGAGTTGCGCAGTCTGGTTGACAAATATGATTTACACACCATTTGCACTTCCGGTAGTTGTCCAAATATGGGTGAATGCTGGAGTGAGGGAACTGCCACTTTTATGATATTGGGGAATATCTGTACCCGTTCCTGCGGTTTTTGTGGCGTAAAAACCGGCCGGCCGGAGACCATAGATTGGGAGGAACCTGAAAAAGTGGCCCGTTACATTAAATTAATGAATATCAAGCATGCGGTTGTTACTTCAGTTGATAGAGACGATATTAAAGATATGGGGTCCATTATCTGGGCAGAAACAGTGAAGGCTATAAGAAGAATGAATCCCGAGACCACTCTTGAAACCTTAATTCCCGATTTTCAGGGTGTAGAAAAAAATATAGACAGAATTATTGAAGTCAATCCCGAAGTGGTTTCGCATAACATGGAAACTGTAAAACGATTGACCCGTGAGGTGCGCATACAGGCAAAATATGAGCGCAGCCTGGGCGTTTTAAAATATTTAAAAGACAAGGGCATAAACAGGACCAAAAGCGGTATTATGCTGGGTCTGGGTGAAAAAGAGGAAGAGGTGATTCAAACCCTGAAAGATCTTAGAGAGGTGAATGTTGATATTGTTACCATTGGTCAATACCTTCAACCTTCAAAAAAACACCTTCCCGTAAAAGAATTTATACTGCCTGAACAGTTTCAAAAATATGAGGAAATTGGTTTAGAAATGGGATTCCGTCATGTAGAGAGTGGTGCGCTTGTGCGTTCTTCATACAAAGCCCACAAACACATTCTTTAATAACAAGTTAAAATCGCCATGTCAAATAAGATTCAGGTTGCTATTAACGGCTTTGGGAGAATTGGTCGCAGTTTGTTCCGTCTTCTTTTAGACCATTCAGAAATTGAAGTGGTTGCTATTAATGACCTTGCTGATTCAAGAACATTGAGTCATTTACTAAAGTATGACAGTATTCATGGTGTCCTTAAACGATCTGTCACTTTTTCTGAAACCGGAATTTTGGTAGATGGGAAAACCTATCCGTTAACAAACTACGCTACTATTTCAGAAATTAGCTGGAAAAATGTTGACATCGTGATTGAGTCCACCGGAAAGTTTAAATCAAAAGAACAATTGCAAAACCACATTACTGCCGGTGCAAAAAAAGTAATTCTCACGGTGCCACCGCTTGATGATGATATTAAAACCATTGTTTTGGGTGTTAATGAATCTACTTTAGTCGGAAGTGAAGAAATTATTTCAAATGCTTCCTGCACTACAAACAATGCAGCTCCTATGATTAAGATTATAGATGCGCTTTGTGGAGTGGAACAGGCATATATCACAACCATTCATTCTTATACAACAGATCAAAGTTTACACGACCAGCCTCACAAGGACCTGAGAAGAGCGCGAGCTGCAAGTCAATCAATCGTTCCAACAACCACAGGAGCTGCAAAAGCACTTACCAAAGTGTTCCCTCATCTTTCTGATGTGATTGGAGGATGTGGAATAAGGGTTCCGGTTCCAAATGGATCATTGACAGATTTAACGTTGAATGTAAAAAACGAAACGTCCATAGAAGAAATTAATAAAGCCTTTGAAATAGCTTCAAAAACCTATTTAAAGAATATTTTGGAATACACAGAGGATCCAATTGTTTCGATAGATATTATCGAAAACACACATTCTTGTGTCTTTGATGCACAAATGACGTCAGTTATTGGTAAGTTTGTTAAAGTAATTGGGTGGTATGACAATGAAATTGGTTATTCTTCGAGATTAATCGATTTAGTGAATTACATTTCAAAGAAATAACTATATTTAGCCCTTATATATTCAAGAATGATGAGGAGTTCCTTTCATTTATTTTTAACCTCACTCTTAGTTTTGGCTTCGTTTTCTCTTTTTTCTCAGGAAAATGAGCCCAAAGCCTTTGATACCATTGCAAAAATTCAAGAGTTACAACAGGGAGCTTACCAGTCTATTTTAATTCAGGAACTTGATAATGTTGTACCCAAACTTTTAGAAGCAAAAAGTCTGGCAAATGCCATAGAAAACCCCACTCAAAAGGCTTTAGTTAGCACCACGCTTGCTTATTTTTATTATTCAATATACAGTTATAATCTTGCAAGTACAGAATGTGCAAAAGCCATTGGTTATATAAAAGACGAGCCAAACTCAAAAGAACTGGGTATTGCATACAGCTTGTATGGTCTTATTTCACTGAAAACAAATAATAAGGAAAATGCTGAAAGATATTTAAACAATGCTGATAGAATTTTTCAAACATTAAATGATGAGGTTGAACTAGCAAAAGTCACTTATAAAAAAGGATTGTTTGCTCTAGAAAACGATAATGTTCAAGTAGCTTTAAATTATTTTGCAGCATCTCTAGCGGTTTTTGAGTCTGAAAACATTCCCTTTTATGAGGCCACAGCAAACAGATACCTTGCAAAATGCTTGATTATTATTCCAACAGAAAATGAAGAAGAAAAAGAAAAAAATATTAGCAGAGCTAAAAATTCTATAGACAAAGCTTTTGATTTAAGTAGAAACAATAGCTATTTAAAAATTGAAGCAGATTGTTATAAAACAGCGAGTGATATTGCTTTTCTTTTAGGTAATACAGAGGAAGCTTATACTTCTTTGAGAAAGCATATAGATAAAAAAGATGAACTGGAAGAAATTCACGCTGCAGTTTTAAGCAAAAATTTAGACTTTGAATCAAACAATGAAGAACTCATAGCAAAAATTGCTCTCCAGCAAAGTGACCTTGAAGAACAACAAAAATCGATTACGATGAATCGATTTACAACAGGTTTGAGTGTGGCATTAATTATCATTTTATCGTTATTAACACTTTCACTTTTTAAGAATAATAACTTAAGAGCAAAAGCAAACAATTTATTACAAGACAAAAATGATGAGTTACTAATTGCAAAAGAACGAGCAGAAAAAGCTTCCATTGCAAAAGCGCAATTTCTATCTACAATTACTCATGAGTTGCGAACACCTATGTATGCCGTGACAGGCTTAACACATTTACTCCTTGAAGAAAAGCCCCGGGAAGACCAAATAGAGCATTTAAACTCTTTAAAGTTTTCAGGCGAATATCTACTTTCACTCATCAACAATATTCTTGACCTCAACAAGCTTGAAGCAAACAAGGTAGAGCTTGAGAAGAAATCTTTTAGTTTGAAAAAACGAGTTGAAGATGTATTGATTGCGTTAAAAAAATCTGCAATGGATAAAAACAATAAACTCACTCTTGAGTATGATGAAGGCATTCCGTCTAAACTCATTGGTGACCCTGTTGTATTATCACAGGTTTTAATAAATCTTGTAGGTAATTCTGTAAAATTCACTGAAAATGGAAAAATCACCTTAGCCGTTAAGAAATTAAGTCAAACAGACCGAAGTGTTCTTCTTCATTTCGAAATACAAGATAACGGTGTGGGTATTACCCTAAAAAAACAAAAAGCTATATTTGAAAGTTTCACTCAAGGCTCAGTCCAAATCAACAGAAAATTTGGTGGCACCGGTTTGGGTCTGTCAATTGTAAGAAACCTGCTACATTTGATGGACAGTAAAGTTCATCTCGAAAGTGAAATTGGCAAAGGGTCTAAGTTTTGGTTTGATTTAAAACTAAACATCTCTGATGAAAAACCAGATTCACTTTTGCCAAATTCTCAGCTTTCACTAAAAGATTTGGGAGCTCTTGAAAACTTAAATGTGCTTGTTGTTGAAGACAACAAAATCAACCAAATGATTACCAAAAAAATTCTTGAAAAAAATAAAATTATTTGCTCTGTTGCTGATAATGGTGAGGACGCTGTTAAAATGGTTAAGGACAATCACTATGATCTAATTCTTATGGACATACATATGCCTGGTATAAGTGGTATTGAAGCAACCCAACAAATAAAAGAATTTAAAAAAGACATACCTGTTATTGCACTAACAGCAGTGACTATTGACGAAAACCTGGATGATTTTTACAAAGCCGGATTCAACGAAATTATCCCAAAACCTTTCAAAACAGAAGAATTTTTTGAAAAGATTTACCGCACATTACAATCTCAAAAAGTATAATCCTTATCCTTCTTTTTCTTGTTCACTCCATTCAGCTATAGAAGATGCAGCATTTTTGATGCGCCCTATAAACCCTTCTTCCTTATTTAAAAATGAAACCGAAATGGGTAAATAAAATAAAGCAGCTTTTTTGATTTTATCCTTCAGGCGCATAAAATCTTTTTCTGTTGTTAAAATAATCGTTTCGTTGTCTAGCGCTAAAATTTCTTCTTCAGTAAAATTGTGGTGGTCTGCAAACCCTTGATGTTCAAAATTTAATTTCATTTCCGTCAGATAATCAATAAATGGTTTTGGATTGGCAATCCCCGTGACAAGCTTAAATGGTTTTTCCTCAAGAAAATCAATGTGTTTTGTTTCATTAATACCCTGTATTACCGATGCATAAACAATGGCTGAAAAGTAAATGTGTTGATGAAGCTCTAAATTTAATTCATATTGAATTTGTTGTTGTTTCGCATAAGAAAGGTTTTCAGGACATTTAGTGACCACAATGCAGTTTGCCCGCTTCGCCCCTGCTTTGGACTCTCTTAAATTTCCGGCCGGCAGCAACAAATCATTCACATATAAATCTGAATAGGAAGTAAGTAAAACAGTGAAAAATGGCTTTACCTTTCGATGTTGAAAAGCATCATCAAGCAAAATTACATCTGCCTTTTCTTTGAGAATATTGATTCCCCTTCTGCGATTGGCATCAACAGCGACAATGACTTCAGGGTATTTAAGCTTAAACTGTAATGGCTCATCTCCCACTTCTTCGACCGTGTGGTGTTTTTCAACCATATGAAAACCTTTTGATTTTCGTTTGTAGCCTCTACTTAAAACAGCAATTTTGTGCTCCTTTTTTAATATCGAAATAAGATACTCAATCATTGGCGATTTCCCGGTACCACCCACATTGAGGTTTCCAACACAAATCACGGGAACTTCATAAGTAGTGCTTTCTAAACAACCTTTATTATACATATAATTACGCAAAGAAGTGATGCCGTCATAGGCCACCGAAAAGGGAAATAATATTTTCCTGAGTTTATTCATCACAACGAAAATATACTTTTTTATCTTTACCATAAAATACTACCTATGATAATTCAGCAAGTAATTGATTTTTTAGAAGAACTGGCGCCTATTCACTACGCAGAAGACTTTGATAATGTGGGTCTTCTCGTGGGAAATAAAAATACTGAAGTCTCCTCAATATTGGTTAGTCACGACACCCTTGAAGAGGTGGTTGACGAGGCCATTGAAAAAAAATGCAACCTCATAGTGAGTTTTCATCCCATCATTTTCGGCGGGCTTAAAAAAATTAATGGTAATACTTACGTCGAAAGAGTTGTCATTAAAGCCATTCAAAACAACATTGCCATCTTTGCCATGCATACTGCGCTTGACAATGCCTGGAATGGCGTTAATGCTATAATGTGTAAAAAACTGGGACTCATTAATCAAAAGATTTTAATCCCAAAAAAGGAAACCATAAAAAAGCTGGTAACTTTTGTACCTAAGGCTGAAGCGAGTAATCTTCGGCAGGCACTATTTGATGTTGGTGCCGGAAACATAGGCAATTATGACCATTGCAGTTTTAATCTGGAAGGTACAGGTAGCTTCAAACCTAATGAAGATTCAAACCCAACAATAGGAAAAAAGGGGGAAACACATTTTGAAACAGAAACTCAAATTGGAATTACATTTCATGCTCATCTTGAGTCACAAGTTTTGAAAGTTCTTATTGAAAACCATCCTTATGAAGAAGTGGCTTATGAAGTCACAACGCTTGAAAATACCAATCAAAAAATTGGAATGGGAATGATTGCTGAACTACCTCAGGATATGGATGAACTCGCATTTTTAAAATTTGTAAAAACCAAAATGAATTGCGGCGTCATAAAACACAGTAAGTTGCTCGGAAAAAAAATAAAAAAAGTAGCCGTTTTAGGTGGTTCTGGAAGTTTTGCTATTACTGCTGCAAAACGAGCAAAAGCAGACATATTTCTCACGGCAGATTTGAAGTATCATGACTTTTATCAAGCTGAAAATCAAATTATAATTGCAGATATTGGTCATTATGAAAGCGAACGATACACAAAAAACGAATTAGTTGACTTCCTTACCAAAAAAATCACTAATTTTGCACCTGCCTTTGAAAAAGGAAATCTAAAAATATCAGAAGTAAACACCAATCCTATCAAGTATTTATAAGTATGGCAAAGAAAACTGAAGCAACAGTCGAAGAAAAATTAAGAGCTTTATATGACTTGCAATTAATCGACTCAAAAATTGACGAGATTAAAAATTTGCGTGGCGAGCTTCCGCTAGAAGTAAGAGACCTTGAAGATGAAATCACCGGGCTCACAGCTAGAATCGATAAACTCAAAGCAGACCTTGAAGCAACAGAAAATGCTATCAAAGAAAAGAAAAATCAAATTGAAGAGTCTAAAGGTCTCATCAAAAAGTACACTTCTCAACAAGACAACGTTCGCAATAACAGAGAGTACAATTCCTTGAGTAAAGAAATTGAATTTCAGGAATTGGAAATACAGTTGGCAGAAAAACACATCAAGGAATTAAAAGCTCAAATTGAACACAAAACTGAAGTCATCAACCAATCTCAAGAGCGTTTGACAGACAGAGAAAACCATCTCAATCACAAAAAAGCAGAATTGGATGATATTCTTGGGGAAACCGAAAAGGAAGAAAAAACACTCCTCAAAGAAGCCGATAGTTATAAAGCACAACTGGAAGATCGATTAGTAAGTGCGTATGAACGTATAAGAAAAAATGTAAAAAATGGACAAGCAATTGTAACCATTGAAAGAGGAGCTTCAGGAGGGTCCTTTTTCTCGATTCCACCTCAAGTACAAGTTGAGATTGCTTCTCGCAAAAAAATAATGACAGATGAGCACAGTGGAAGAATTCTTGTAGATTCTGAACTTGCAGAAGAAGAACAACAAAAAATGGAAAAGTTTTTTGCCAAGCTATAAGCAATCTTTCAAATAAATTTTAACAAAGCCTTCCCATTTTCCGGAAGGCTTTTTTCGTACATTTAAAATAAAAACATTATGAAAAATCGTCACTTACTTCTCTTTTTTTTGGGTTCCTTTTTCTCGGTTTCATGTCAAAACACTACCGATAATAACAAAACTGAAGAAATTGAAAAACAGACTTCCATCACTCCCGTCCAAACCAAAATTGAGAATGGTCTCAGCAAGGCCTATTTTGCCAGTGGATGTTTTTGGTGTGTGGAGGCTATTTATGAAAGCGTTTATGGCGTTGAAGAAGCTATTTCAGGCTACTCAGGCGGACATACTGAATATCCAACTTATGAATCTACCAATACTGGAACCACCGGACATGCAGAAGCTGTCGAAGTGATTTATGACGCAAAAAAAGTCTCCTTTACTTCATTGGTTGATGTCTATTTTGGATCTCAAAATATAACACAAGTAAACGGCCAGGGACCGGATAGAGGTTCACAATACCGCTCTATACTTTTTTACCAAAATGAAGAACAAAAACAAATCATAGAAGAAAAAATCAAATCCCTAAACAAACAATTGGGAGACAAAGAAGTGGCTGCGCAGTTGTTTCCTTTTGAAAAATTTTGGATTGCAGAAGAATATCACCAGGATTATGAAAAAAACAATCCAAACAATCCTTATATCCAAAATGTATCTATTCCAAGATTAAACCGTTTTAAAGAGAAGTTTCCTGAACTTTTAAAAGAAAATAAATAAAGCTTAAAATTTAAAATTATCGCTTTACTATTTTTTTTGTCAGTACTTTATTTGATTGTTTATTTTTAAGCGAAATAAAATAAACTCCAGAGTCTAATTGAGATACATCCAATGTTTTTAACCCTTGAAAAAACATATCTTCATATTTCAGAACAGTTCTTCCATAAAGGTCTATGAAATTAATAGCAAAAACTCCCTCCTTGTTCATTTGAATATTTAGAAAATCGTTTACGGGGATGGGGTAAATTTTCATAAATGCCTGCGGTTGGGGTTCTTCTAAATTTAAAACTTCTCCATTGATATAAGCCAAAGCTTGTTCAAACGCATCTTCCCCAATTTGTTGCCCAATGAACCTTCCAGGTATATCATCAATTGGCGGGTGTATTCCGCCCCAAATTCTTGATAAACTACATTGATCTGAAGCATCCTGGTAAGTTGCCCATTGCAATTGCATAGAAACACTGGGTCCTGCTTCAAAGACCAAATAGTCATTAGCTTCAAAGTCAAAAACACCCATGCCACCGGGAAAGAAAGGATCTCCTGTAATACTGCTCAGTATAACAGCAGCTGCTCTGGAATAAGTTGAATGACCGGAAATGTAACCTGCAAATGGTGGAGTTACAAAAGAAATGCGTTGGTAAGGAAACCATTCTTCAGCCAGCATCCAGTCCACTCCTGCAATTTGAGTGGTTGGGTCTTCAATGACCTTGGGACCCAGCCAAGCTTTGATTTTTATTTTACCAATATGTTCTCCTTCTTCGCCTTCGAGAGGATCTCCTTCTTCAACAGTTTCAATATAACCCTCAATAAGTGGGATTCCGTGCGTATTGTAATTTGACAAACTCATATCAGTGCTTTGACCTTGGTCAGCCATATAACGTAGTGCACTAATGGGTCTTAAATAGTCATAATAACCTTTTATTCCCCAAGCTGTGATTGCAACATCATGCATAGTACCCCCCAATGTAAAATAAGTTTTTACGTCCCATTCCAAATCATCTAAAATATCTCCTTCGCCTCCAAATCTTTTTTCAAGTAATGGATGATCACTTACATAGTTAAGAATTGTAAACCAATGCCCCGGTGGTGTTTCAGATTCAGGTCCATCTGCCCAGAATTCTGCCAGAACTCTTGTATAATCTCCTCTTGGTATTATCTGGGGTTCGTAAGGTGCTCCGGTTACCGGATTCAATGAATGACCCTCACTTACATCACCGCCTTCCAATAAATCATAAAACAATTTATATTCTTCAAAATTTGTAGGTAACCATTGGTTGTTTCCAATGCTAGCAGGTGATGTGTCAATTAGTACTCCGTCTGTTGGATCTAAATGGGATGACCAAGTTGAAACCAGACTAAAATTCCATTTATAGGGGTCATCAATTCCTAATCCGTCCTGAATAAAGTGTGGTGCTCCCGGGTCATGATAAACATAAAAATCAAAGTCAGAAACACTATAAATAGTAAGGTCTTCTTCTTTGAGAGAAAAGGGCACTACTTGGCCCCATTCCGGGCTTAAAAAATCTGGAGTACTTAACGGAATAGTATTTCCACTTTGGTCTATAAAAACATCTAAAGTCAAAGGCTGCCATCTGTTTGGAAATTCAATATCAGGATTTCCCGGGAATTCAATTACCAAGGGTTCATTTACCGGTTCATAAAATTGATTCTCATAATCATTCTCCTCATTGGAACCATCTTGCAAACCAAAAGCAATAAGTTCTTGAGCAATAAAATTACCCAAGGCGGCTGCATCTCCCAAACTGTAATCCAAGCCTGTAAAATTTATATCATACCCCAAACTACCCATCAAGCCATTTATAGAGGGCAAAATCTCATCATCAAAACCGGGTGAATCTGCAAAACGATGTGAAATCAAGCGATACATAGCATAACTTATCGCCTTTTCACGGGCTTCTTCAATGGGTTCTGTGGGTGAAAATCCATCAAAAGGACAGAAAAATTCACCAACAGTTTTTCCCAGTAAAAATGTTTCAGAAGTTTCATCCATTGAAGACCAAGCCTCATACATAGCTAGAGATGTATGAAATAAATTCCTAGCATGCACAGTGGGCCTGGCAAAATCATTTCTAATTGCATTCAAAACTTCTTCATTCCATTCTCTGGCAACTGATTGGCTTTCTGCAAAAAAGAAAGAAAACAAAACAATAACTGAAAGTAAAATTCTTTTCATAACCCTAAATTTTGAATAGTAAATATATAAAATATTCAAGTGATTAACATTTATTTAAGAGTGCTATTTACCTTAAACCCGTTTAATGTTTAGTATTTTTATAATCTAATTAAACAAAGAAATACTTCATTATACAAAGATTTTAATTTCAAATTTACCAAAGGCTTTTCGATTGAACCTTATAACCTCTTGTACAGGTACTAAATCTGTCTGAACAAATCAATATAACCAATCTTTCTTTGAGAATGGCTCATAAAAAACTCCACTTACCTACAAAAACGTGCCTCACTTGTAAATTGCCCTTTGCATGGCGAAAGAAATGGGAAAAAAATTGGGAGGAAATAAAATATTGCAGTGAAAAATGCAGAAGAAACAAAACCACTAAACATTGAATCATTCAGTTTGTTTAAAATATGGTTTAAAGGTTAAGGATAATACTTCGCTCACAAATGCTTGTTTGGGAGAAAAAGTGATTGCCCATTATTTAAAACCAAGAAATATATTAACATTTTTACATAGATAATTAACTTTTAACACATTTTGCTGTTAACTTTCAGTTAATTAATCTTTTTTAATAAATATATCAATTACATTCAGTTAAATAACAAATAAATTTAAAATTATGAGAGACTTAATTTGGCTTATTGTAGTGATTTTGCTTATTGGATGGCTTGTTGGATATTTTGGATTTGCAGATGCAGTTGGAGATTTAATCCATATCTTATTAGTTCTGGCTGTAATTGGCATTCTTTACCGATTGGCAACAGGAAGAAGGCCTTAAAATGAATTACTAACCATCAAAATTAAAATTATGAAACGTAAAATTTTTAGTTTATTTTTTGTCATACTGTTTACATTTGCTTCCACCAGCTGTAGCGAAAAAACCCCCGGTGAAAAAATCGAGGATGGAGTCGAAGAAGTGGGTGAAGGCATTGAAGATGCAGTAGATGGCAACTAATATTTTCATTAATCATTTGACAAACCCTTTAGTTACTAAAGGGTTTTTTATTTTTTTTTAAAAAAGGATAAACTATAAGGTTTTGAACTTTTGTATATTTACAAAAACTAATAATCAATGAAAAAAACGGCACTTCTTATCCTGATTTCTATCGTAGTATTCTCATGCAAAACCGAAAAAAAGGAACCACTTTCAGAAGAAGAACCCCTAACCCTACCTGAAATGATCGCCTTCGCTCACGGAATTGAACATTGGAATCAAGTTGAAGAATTGCATTTCACTTTTAATGTTGACCGGGGTGAAAACCATTCAGAGCGTTCCTGGATTTGGAAACCAAAAACAGATGATGTTACACTCTTTAATAATGGCGATACCATACACTACAACCGTAAAAACCTGGACAGCATCTCACTAAAAGCAGATCCGGGGTTTATAAATGACAAATATTGGCTTCTTGCCCCTTTCAATCTTGTTTGGGATGAGGGAACCGCTTTTTCTCAAAAAGATTCGGTTATAGCACCCATTAGCAATAAAATAATGCAGCAGCTCACCATTACTTATGGTGATGAAGGCGGCTATACCCCCGGCGACGGGTATGATTTCTATTTTGAGAACGACTTTATGATTAAAGAGTGGATATTTAGAAAAGGTAACGATTCTATTCCCTCTTTAGTAACAACCTGGGAAGATTATAAGGATTTTAATGGGATCAAAATCGCAACAATGCATCAAAACCCGGAAGGAACTTTCAAACTCTATTTCACAAACATTGAAGTAAAAACCACCAATGATTAAATTTGAACCCACATTGGCTTTCGCCAAAGAGCAAGACCATTTAGATCCATTAAACCGCTTTCGCGAAAAGTTTCATATTCCAAAAGACAGTGAAGGTAACAACATCGTTTACCTCTGCGGAAACTCTTTAGGCTTGCAACCCAAAAACACCCAAAAATACATACAGGAAGAACTCAACGACTGGGCAAAACTAGGCGTTGAAGGACATACCGAAGCCAAACATCCCTGGATGCCCTATCACGAATTTCTGTCAAACACTATGGCAAAAATTGTGGGAGCTAAACCAAGCGAAGTCGTGATGATGAATACCCTCACTACCAATCTCCACTTGTTGATGGTTTCGTTTTACCAGCCCACCAAAACCAAATACAAAATAGTTATTGAAAGCGATGCTTTTCCTTCAGACAAATATGCTGTGGAATCCCAACTTGATTTTCACGGTTTTGACAAAAAAGAAGGGCTTGTTTTATGGAAACCCCGTCAAGGTGAAGAACTTTGCCGTTTTGAGGACTTGGAAAAAATAATGAAAAATCAAGGTGACGAAATCGCCTTAATCCTTATAGGTACAACAAACTATTACACTGGCCAATCTTTCCCCATCAAAAAAATAACTGAACTGGGTCACAAACACAAATGCATAGTGGGCTTTGACCTCGCGCATGGCGCCGGAAACATTCAACCCAATCTACATGACAACGGACCCGATTTTGCTGTTTGGTGCAGCTACAAATACCTCAACAGTGGCCCCGGAAGTTTGGGAGGCCTTTTTGTGCACGAACGTCACGCAAACAATCCCAAGTTAAAACGCTTTACCGGTTGGTGGGGTCACAATAAAAAAACGCGGTTCAACATGCGTCAGGAATTTGATGTTCTCCCGGGAGCAGAAGGCTGGCAATTGAGTAATCCGCCCATATTATCCATGGCGGCCATTCGTGCTTCCCTCGATATTTATGAAGAAGCCGGTTTTGAAAACATCCTTGCAAAACAAAAAAAACTCACCGGTTATTTGGAGTTTTTACTTCAGAATCTAAAAAATGACCGCATCAGCATCATTACACCCAAGAACCCTGAAGAACGTGGTTGTCAACTTTCTTTGGCTGTAAAAAATGCAGACAGAAGCCTTCACGACAAGCTCACTAAAGCAGGAGTAATAAGTGACTGGCGGGAACCCGATGTGATTCGCGTGGCTCCGACTCCGCTTTATAATTCGTTTGAAGATGTTTATTTGATGGTGGAACGATTGAAACAGTGTTTAGAATAGTATTAATTATAAAAGATTCCGCTTTTGCGTAAAACAAATATGAAAAACCAAACCATACTCATTATCGGCGCCGGATTGTGCGGCTCACTTCTGGCCTTGCGAATGGCACAACGTGGCTACCAGGTGCAACTCATAGAAAAACGACCTGATCTAAGAACCGTTGACCTTGGTGCCGGTCGTTCCATCAACCTCGCCTTTTCAGACCGTGGCATGAAAGGTATGAAACTTGTGGGGCTAGAGGAGAAAGTGAAAGAACTCTGTATCCCAATGTATGGAAGGATGATTCATGATATGGAAAGTAATACTTTTTTAAGTCGCTACAGCGGAAGAGAGGATGAATACATCAACTCCATTTCAAGAACGGGCTTAAATGCCCTGCTTCTTGATGAAGCAGAACAAATGGAAAACATAACTTTGATTTTTAATCACAGTTGCCTTGATGTTGATTTAGAAAAAGGAATAGGAACTTTTCACGATGATGTGAATGATCGGGAATTATTACTCAAAGGTGACATCGTCATTGGAGCAGACGGCGCGGGCTCTGTTTTACGAAAAAGCATGTTTTTGCATAAAAAATTCTTGTTCAGCTTTTCGCAAAATTTTTTAACGCACGGGTACAAAGAACTCTCCTTTCCTCCGGCAAAAGACGGTGGCTATTTAACAGAAAAAGGTGCCCTCCACATCTGGCCAAGAGGTGAGAATATGGTTATTGCTCTGCCCAATCTTGATGGAAGTTTTACCGTAACACTATTTTTAAACTGGAATGAGGGTGAATACAATTTTGAAAACTTAAACACTCCTGATCGCGTCAATGAATATTTTGAAAAATTCTATCCTGACGCTTTGAAGTTAATGCCCAACTTAGCTTCAGAATTCTTTGAAAACCCCACCGGAGCACTGGGCACAGTAAAATGTAATCCATGGAGTAGTTATGGAAAAACACTTTTGATGGGTGATGCCGCACATGCTATTGTTCCGTTTTATGGTCAGGGAATGAATGCTTCTTTTGAAGATGTGGTGGTATTTGATGAAATTTTAGACCAATATGAGGGTGACTGGATCAAGGTGTTTTCAGCTTATGAAAAAGAACGCAAAAAAGATACAGATGCCATAGCAGATTTGGCTTTGGATAATTTTCACGAGATGAAAGCCCATACCGCAAGCGCACTATTTCAGGAAAAAAGGAAGCTGGAAACCGCCTTTGAAAAAGAATTCCCGTTTGAATATTACTCAAAATACTCGTTGGTGACTTTCAATGAAAACATCCCCTATTCTGAAGCGATGCGAAGAGGAAGAGCTCAGGACAAAGCCATTTTGAACTTGTTAGTAGACAGAAAAATTAATTTGGATAAACCATTGAGAGATACTTTAGAACTTGTAAAACGTGAAACCGAAAGTATTTTACACGATGATGCTATCGCAAAAAATTTAATGTAATAAAAGCGACAAATTAACTCCCACACGATTTTCCGGGATGAAGCTTTGAGAGGATTAAAATTTAAACTATGAACAATCAAGAAATCGCAACAATACTAGACACCGCATCAAGAAATGCCAAGGCCGTTCCACAAATGGCAGCTACAAATCAAAAGAACCTGAAAGATGCTTATGAAATTCAACGTTTGGCTATTAATTTAAGAGTTGAGCGCGGTGAAAATATTACAGGTTACAAACTGGGTTTTACCAGCAAAGCCAAAATGGAACAAATGGGTGTTCATGACCTCATCTGGGGTATTTTAACTGATGAAATGGAAATCAAAGAAGGAGAATCCGTTGATTTAAAACGATGGATTCACCCAAGAGTTGAGCCTGAAATTGCTTTTCGCGTCAGTAAAGACATCCATAGAGAATTAACTCTTGAAGAACTTCCTAATTATCTGGATAGGATGGCACCCGCACTCGAAATAATTGATTCACGATATGAGAATTTTAAATTTTCTCTGGAAGATGTGGTGGCAGACAACTGCTCTTCAACCGGTTATGTAATTGGAACATGGCAACCACTTTCTACAGAAATTTCAGATTTAAAAATGGAGCTTGTAATGAATAATGAGGTTATTGAAAGCGCCTCCTCTGCTGCAATACTTGATAATCCTTTATTGTCTGTAGTGGAGTTGAGCAGACTGACTTCAACTGCAGGACTTAGCGTTAAAAAAGGGCAGGTCATTTTAGCAGGAGCAGCCACGGCAGCACGTTTTCTGGAGCCCAACCAAAATTTAAAGGGGCGTGTTGAAAAACTTGGAGATGTGAGATTTAAAACAATATAGCTTGTTAATTCTCTTCTACTTTTTGATATTTATTTTGGATGGGATTGCCCTGAGTGTCAACTCCGTCAATCAATAAATTACCGGCTTCGTCAAAATTTGCTAACTGGCTTTTCCCGTCTTTATTGAATAAGTAAATTCCGGGTCTTGAGGTTTCTACAAGGGTTCCATATTCTACAAAATCTTGATTGTTTTTGTCCTTTTTGTAAACTACAAATTCATTTTCAATTGCTTCCAGATAGAACATTTGAGCATTAAATTCATAGGCTACTAGTGATTTTGATTTCATTGAATTGGTAGAGATAGACTCCTTTTTAACCTCTACAGTTTGAATTGGGGAAAATGATGCATCCCGCTTTATAGCACTTTCGCGAAAGCTTACCAAATCACCCTGATTTACACCCAATATTTCAATACTTTCGAAAGACTTTCTTATGGCCTCGTGGTAGCTTTTTTTGTATTCTTTCTCTTTACTCCTTCCGGGTGCAGATTGATAAACTATATTGTTGTTACAATCTTTAAGAAGTATCTGAATAGTTGTATTTAAAAAATTAGTATCAACAACCAAATCTGCAAACAAACCATTGCATCTTGGCAATCCTTTTAATTCTTCATCATAAATCGCATTAAAACCTTCTTTGTTAAACAAATGGCGAAGCAAGGTGTTTATTTGAAACTGATCTTTCCCTTTTTGAAAATCAAATTGCTGTGGTATCAAAACATAAGCATACTCATTTAAATTAGTTTGAGCAGGGCTTGTAAATGAAAAAGAAAACAAGATTACGAGCAAGAATATTTGATGTTTCATTTGTACAGTACATTTTGGGTTTAAATCGCCGCCCTATTTATGAAGGCTTTTTGATGTTGATTATTGGTATTTTATATTAAAACCTAACTGCAAAGATACATGATTTGCTTTAGCGAGATTTCCATACCGCAACAAATTGTCTACTCCAAGATATACATTGAATTTTCCAAAATCACCCACCGCCATAAGACCCATATTGTCTGAAACAAAAGAATCAACGGTATATGTTATTTTACCCGATAAAAACTCGGTAAAACGTCTGTAATAAAAAAGGGTCGCTGCAAATTGAGGCTGTTTAGGTCTAAAAATTGAATAGAGCTGTATGCCTAGTCCCTGATTCCCAAAATTTGTTGTTTCCCTGTTTAGACAATCACATTCATTTTTGCCATAACCCTCACCAAAATGATAGGTCAATGATCCATTCATTTTTAGAGGTCTCAGTACAGAATATTTGTTGTAAAGTGTATCAATGGGTACCTGCTCTTTAACTTCATCTTCCAAGTTTTGATAATAGGGAAATGAGGGCTCGCCATCTTCCAATGGAGGAAAAATAAGATTGATTCCGGTCAAATTATAACTTCCACGGGCTCGATAGTTTTCTACATCATTGGTATGAAAAATTGCTCCCAAATCAAGAATACTTGCACTCGCTGTAAAATTTCTATTAATTTCGTAAGTAGCACCAATATCAATTCCAACGCCTAGATTACCTCCCAAAAGAGCACGACCCATCACATGACTTACAACATCTCCTGCTCCATTGATATTGTCATTATCTATTAATGATGCAATTCCGGATGTTTGAACCTGAACATCGGCACCTTGGAGCAGGTGATCATAAATATTGGGACCCCCATCACTTTCCCGCGTAACAAAAGTCCCCTTGTTTGTAGTACTTCTAAAATTAAAAATACTGGAATAAATTTTGAATCGTGCTCCCAAAGTAAGCTTGTCTGTAATTTTTTTATTGGCTCCAAAGTGATAAACAGTCAACAAATCCCCTGATGTGTTGAGGTCACTTAAATCAAATTCATAGCCTATGTAATCTCTGTTTCCTTCCCAGCCCAAAATAGCTAGATCCTTAGGAAAATAAGTAATCATATCTAATTCCTGATAAACGCCCCCTGAAAAATAATAATCACTTTTATTTCTCCAACCAAAATTAATAATCTCCATTTGCTGGGTTACCGTAAAAAAATCAGAGTTATTCATACTAAAAATAGCATTTGTAATTCTTGAGTTAATGTCTGACGTATTTGACGTTTGAAAAATATCATAAACTGTTACACCAGACGATCCACCGTTGATATGGAGGTGTGAAAAAAAGGGGATACCAAAGTGTTTGTCATATTGAACTATTCCGCCCGGATTTAAAAGTAGTGATTGAGGAACTTCAGATACCCCATACAAGAGTTGTTTGTTTTGAGCAAAGCCCAAAAAACCCATACAAAGGAAAATAAAAATCAAAAAATACCTCATACTATAAATCTGAAAATTCTAAAAAATAGGTGGCTTTTGATTGCAGGTTTAAAACCCCTTCCAGTGATTGATTTTCTGTCTGAATTGTGATAGTAACCACCACCTTGTCGTTTTGTGTAAGAAGCTCGATATCTTCACCGGTGACCATTTGAGTAAACTCTGTAAGTACGGGATTGCCATCCTCACTTATTTGTATTGGGAAATTAATAGTATAAAAAGGCTCGTTTTCTTCAGAGAGAAAAGTAAAATCTGCATCAAGTCCCAAAGGGAAAGTATTGGTAAACTTAAAGAAAAACTCTGCGGCAACAATATTGTCAATAGCAAAATCATCATCGAGAAATCGTATTTCTGTAGTATCTATAACAGTAAGAGAACCTTCTGAAAGAGGATCCATTTGAAAATCATCAATTTCTAAATTAAAAAAGATAAAGTTGACCTCAACTTCTTGAGAAGGCGTTATTGCATCAGCCTGGTCAAAGTCTGTGTCCTTTATACATGAAAAAAGGAGTGTGCAAAAAAAGAGGAGTAAGCAGGAATATTTGAACATATCTTTGGGGATTAGGCACTTATTAAACGTTAAAAACAATAAGGTATTGTTTTTTGTTTAAACAGTTTAAAAGATGTTTACCCTAGGTTCAAACCACATTTAAAACAATTCTTTTATATCCTGCAGGTTTTTAACTTCAACAAAATCTTGTGGGTATTCATTGCGAAGGTTAAAAAAAATGGTGTGCATACCCACTGCTTTAGCTCCTTGGATATCGGCTTCAAGATTATCGCCAATCATCACACTTCTTTCGGGAACTGTCATTGCCTGGTCTAATGCAAATTGAAAAATTTTAGGATTGGGCTTTTTCACACCAACACGTTCAGAATTTGTGACTGTTTTAAAGTAATTTTCAATTTTTGAGTTGATTAATTTTTTGGACTGTACTTCTTCAAAACCGTTGGTGATGATATGTAGTTTATAATTTGGCTTCAAAAAATCCAGTAATTCAAAAGTCCCCGGAAACAAATGATTATTATGCGGTAAAAAATCAATATATGAAACAGCAAGTGCATCAATTATCTCAATAGGAAACTGAAGTTCAATCAATGAAAAAGTATCGTTGAGTCGACCTCTGCGCAATTGCTGTTTAGTAACTTGCTCTTCGCGGTAAAGCTTCCAGTATTTCAGATTGATGGGTTCATATACTTTTAAAAATTCGGGTAAGTCAATGGGAATTTTATGGGTCTCAAATACTTTTTGAAATGCAAGTGCCGAATTTTTTTCAAAGTCCCAAAGCGTGTGGTCTAAATCAAAAAAAATATCTGTGATTTGTTTGTCTTTAAACATAGATTATAAGATGTTTTCATCTGCAAAGCTGAAGTAAGCCTTTTCGGTGATGATTATATGATCCAGCACTTTGATGTCGAGACTTTCTGCTCCGGCTTTCAGCTTTCGCGTAAGCATTTTATCAGGCTCACTGGCTTTCAATGTTCCAGAGGGATGGTTGTGTGCCAAAATTATCCCGGTGGCGCCCACCTCAAGTGCTTTTTTTAGGACCAACCGCACATCAACCAGAGTTCCTGTAATACCCCCTTTACTCGATTGTTCTTTGTGAGTGATTTTATTGGAATTATTGAGGTATAAAATCCAAAATTCTTCGTGGGGCAATTCGCCAAGAATGGGTTGCATCAATTCAAAAACATCACGACTGGAAGATATTTTATTGAGCTTTACAGCTTCTTCGGCACGACGACGCCTGCCCAGTTCCATGGCAGCGGCAATAGTAATGGCTTTGGCTTCACCAATTCCCTTAAATTCTGTGAGTTGATTGATGGTGAGTTTGCCCAACTGATTGAGGTTGTTATTGGCTTTGGCCAAAATGCGTTTACTCAAATCCACAGCACTTTCTTCCAGATTTCCAGAGCCAATAAGGATTGCTATGAGCTCAGCATCACTGAGAGCAGCACGCCCTTTGAGCAAGAGCTTTTCTCTGGGTCTGTCGTCTTCAGACCAGTTTTTTATTGAAAATGAAGATGTTTTTTTTTGGTTCATCGCTTTAATGAGTATAAAGATAAACATGTATCTTTAAAACATGAAAAATAATTAGCTGTATGCAATCACTTTTTACAGAAGCGGCTTACGCCGAAATTTTAGTGCGTTTAGAAAAACTCAGCCCTGAATCTCAATCCCAGTGGGGAAAAATGAATGTAGCCCAAATGCTGGCACATTGTCAAGAACCTCTTAAAGTCCCATTGGAAAAAATCACATTAAAACCACCCAATGCCATTATGAAAATGCTTTTTTCGTTCTTTAAAAAATCACTTTATGATGATAAACCCTGGAAGCAAGGTTTGCCTACTTCTAAAGAATTCAAGATTGTGGATGAGCGCAACTTTCAAGAGGAAAAAGAGAACTTAAAATCACTTCTTGCAGAATTTTATGCTGAAAAAGATAAAACCAAATGGCCACCACACCCCTTTTGCGGACACTTTACAACTGAACAATGGGGAAAAATGCAATACAAACACCTGGACCATCACTTCAGACAGTTTGGGGCGTAGGGCGACCCCCTTACACTTCGGCTCCGCTCAGTGACCGGGGCAAACAGAACAATACCGCTATAACACATAATATCTAAAATCTATCGTCTCACATCTCATATCTATAAACCCATGTACCCACCAAAACACCATCAGGAAAACGACATCAAAAAAATGATTGCGGTCATTGAAGAATACCCATTGGGGATGCTAGTTTCTGTGCTTGATGGAAAGCCGCTTGTGACGCATATTCCTATTATCTACAACCACAAAATTCAAAAACTAGTAGCGCATATTGATAAATACAACCCACAAGTAGCGACTTTAAAGGATGGAGCAGAAGTAACAGTCATTTTCCGTGGACCGGATGCTTATATTTCGCCTAGTATATACACCACCACCCAACTCCCCACCTGGAATTATATTTTTGTGCACCTCACTGGAAAAGTCACCTTGATTAATCACCCGGAAGAAGCCAAGAAAACAATGATTGCTATGACCGAATTTCTAGAAGGAAAAGAACAAAAATATGTATTGACACCCGATAACAAAAAAATGGAAAATGCCGTAAACTACATACAAGCCTTTGAAATTGAAATCACAAATTGGGAAGGAAAATTCAAACTCTCACAGGACAAAGTAACACAAGACCAGTTCAATGCCAAAGAGGTACTGAAAGAGAGTGCTAAAAGAGATAGAGATGGTTTTGTGGAAGGTATATACAGATAAGCATTAATCGCAGCATTTAATAAAAGATGACAACATACAGTTTGAATAATGAGTTTAATCCACCGATTAAAGAAAGAGATACAGAAGAATTGATTGAAATTGCTCATTCAACAACTGAAGAATGGCAATATGAAGCGATAAAACAAGCAAAAAAAGAATTAGATAGACGCGGAATTACTCTAGAGGAACAAAATAGAACAATTCAAATATGGAAAGAAGAGGCGAATAAATTTCTTAAATATGAAATCAAGAGATTAGAAAAAAATAAAACTGAAAGTTATCAAGTTTGGGAAATGATTGTCTTGTTTTTATTTGGCCCGTTTTTGTTCCTACGCCCTTATTTATTTAATACACACACTTTGTTTACTTTGAGAGGTGAAAACTATTTTTTAAAATTTAAACAACGAATTCTCATCTTTACTCTAAGTTTTTTAGCTTGGTTTTTATATATAAATTATTCATTTGAGCAATCTGAAAAGAAAAGACTTGAAGAAATTCAAAAAATCGATATTTCTGAATGGAAAAAGATACATGGCTATGAATAAAAGTAACAATATTCTCAATACAGACATAAAATTGATTCAAGAGCAGATTTATAACAAATGTGGGATCGAGTTGTCAAATCTAAAATTGAATCCTGAAAGCCGTGATTATGGTGCTTGTTCCTTTGATCTCAATAGTCAAAAAGTGGAGCATAGAACTTCTAAAGTCACACCGACTAAGTCAGGTCAATTTGTAACAATCTGGAAACGTAATAAAGAAGGCATCACTGAACCCTTTGACACATTGGACACATTTGATTTTGTAATCATCACATCAAAAAGTAATGACAAATTGGGTCAGTTTATTTTCCCCAAATGGTTGTTGGCAGAAAAAGGAATCATCTCCCAAAATGGAAAAGGTGGAAAGCGAGGAATAAGGGTTTATCCACCGTGGGATATCGCAACTAATAAACAAGCTTTAAAAACCCAAAGTTGGCAAATAAAGTATTTCGTAAATTTTGGAACTAACAACAGCACCACACTGAAATTGTTTAGAAGATTTTTTGCCGAAACAATCATAAACTAATAGCTTAAACTAACTTGCTTTTAAAATTTAACTAGCAGTATTTAATTAGTTCCTTCACCTCCTCAAAATCCAACCCTCCATAATTACCACTACTCATTAGCAGGAGTGTACTGTTTTTAAAATCGCGATTAAACAAATAGCTTTTAAACTCTTGGGGGTCGGTGTAGATGATTAAGTCTTCTCTTTTGAAAGCGGCTGCGATTTGCTCTTGTGTGATGGGTTGTAGCTTTTTGATTTCCACAGCGTGTGGGGAGTAAAACACGACTGCAACATCAGCGGCATCGAGTGCTCCTTGGTATTCTTTTAAAAATTTGGGCGTGAGACTGCTGTATGTGTGCAGCTCTAAACAAGCGACTAAAGTCCTTTCTGGATATTGGGCTTTGACAGCTTTTGTGGTCGCCTGTACTTTAGATGGCGAATGGGCAAAATCTTTGTAAGCAACTGCAGAGTTGCTTTCGGCAATTTTTTCGAGGCGTTTGGAGGCACCTTTAAAGGTGGCAATGGCTTCATAAAAATCGTCTTCATCCACACCCAGATGCTGACAAATCCATTTGGCTCCGGCCAAATTATTGAGGTTGTGTTTTCCAAAAACTTCAATCGGCATAGGGCCTTCAGGGGTTTCCAGATAAGTAACTCCATTTTCAATGGAATACTCTGGTGTTTGGTAGCCAATTTTTCTGATGGTGTTTTCTGAAGCTTCGACGACTTTGACTACTTCAGGGTCTTCTTCATTGTAATTGATACTGCCTCCTTTAACTATGGAATCGACAAAGATTTTAAACTGCTCGACATAATTTTCAAACGTAGGAAACACATTGATATGGTCCCAGGCGATGCCGCTTAACAATGCAATATTAGGCTTGTAAAGGTGAAACTTGGGCCGTCTGTCGATGGGAGATGACAGGTATTCATCTCCTTCTAATACGATAAAATCATTTTCATTGGTGAGGTGTACCATAGTATCAAAACCTTCCAATTGTGCGCCCACCATATAATCGACAGAAACATTGTGGTAGTTGAGCACGTGCAAAATCATGGCTGTGATGGTGGTTTTACCATGACTTCCGCCAATGACTACCCGGGTTTTGTTTTTGGAATGTTCATAGAGATATTCCGGATAGGAATAAATTTTCAATCCCAGTTCCTGAGCTTTAAGGAGTTCCGGATTGTCTGCTTTGGCGTGCATTCCAAGGATGACAGCATCAATAGCAGGAGTTATCTTTTCGGGAAACCATCCAAACGTTTCGGGCAGCAGTCCTGCTTTTTGAAGACGGGATTTTGAAGGTTCAAATATTTCGTCATCACTTCCTGTGATGGTGTCTCCTTTTTGATGTAAAGCCAGTGCCAAGTTGTGCATGGCACTTCCGCCAATGGCTATGAAGTGGATGTGCATAGTTTAAAAAAAATTATGTGTAAAGATAAACATTGTGAAATAAAAAAACCTGCCTTTGACTTGCAAGGGCAGGTTTTATTTAGAATTTGTTTTATTCTTATTTTCTAATCGTCATCTCATCAACCAAGTGCTTTGCACCTGCATACTTGTCGATAATAAATAAGATGTAACGCACATCAACATTAATGGCACGTTGAAGTTTATCATCAAATATCACATCTCCTGCCATGGCTTCAATGTTTCCATCAAAAGCGAGTCCTATGAGTTCTCCTTTTCCATTAAGGACAGGCGAACCAGAGTTTCCTCCGGTTATGTCATGATCTGTAAGGAAATTTACAGGCATATGACCTGCTTTATCTGCATAAGGCCCAAAATCTTTAGCATTGTAGAGGTCAATTAGTTTTTGAGGCATGTCAAACTCATCATCACCGGGTTGGTATTTTGCAACGGTGCCTTTGAGTGTGGTATAGTAATTTTTCTTGGCGTCGTTTTTCTTGTCTCCCATTGGCAATGCTCTCACTTTTCCATAAGAAAGTCTAAGGGTGCTGTTTGCGTCAGGGTAGTACACCTTATCTGGGTGCATTTCGCGCATTCCTTGTATCATCAATCGATAAGCCTTTTGATATTGCTCTTCCATCTCTTTTAATTCTTCCGATTTAAATCTGTACTCAGTGAGTAGTTCTTGAGATAATTTTACCAAAGGGTCATTTTTATAGACCTCTTCATTGGGACTTTTTACAAATTTCTCAAAGTTTTCTTTTGAAGAAAGAACACTGCTGTTAATAAGATCTTTTAAATAATTTTTGATTGAGGGTCCTCCCCTTTTGTAATTCTCTTTAACTTCTTGAAGTGATGCAACTGGATTTGATGCTTTTAGCGCATAAAGGTTTACTGTTTCTAATAAAACATCTTGCTCCAGTGGCATAAATAAACCATCATAATATTGGTCTATTTCAGGTTGGATTTTTTGTTGAAATGTCTCAGCAGGGATGATTTCCTCATTAACAAGGGTACTCACTAAGTTATTGAATCGATTGGGTAATAATATTAAGTTACTACCTCTTAGTACACTGATTAAATAATTGTCATCCTTGCTTTTGACATTTGTCTTTGAGAAATAATTATTTATAACCTCCATCACATTCCCATACTTTTCCTGTTCTCTTTTTGAAGTGATACTCTGTTTGGAGGCTTTTAGAGCTGCCTGTGCTTCTTCAGAAGCATATGCATCACCACTACCCTGTATGTTTGAGTTTGCCCATTTTACAAACTTTTCTTCATCTTTCCTCTTAGATTGGGCAGTTTTATGTTGTTTTAATGCGTCAATCATACCTTGACGGTTTTTCCAGTAATTTGCTATACCGGCATATTTTGAGGCATAGTCCAATTTTACTTTTTGATTGGCATCCATATGAGGTTTCATAGCATCCATTGCTGTTTTTGAACCTTCAACCCATGCAGGATATGCATAGTTTACATTTTGATCTATTCCTGCTGCGGGCATCCATCTATTGGTTCTTCCGGGGTAACCCAAAATCATCGCAAAATCATCTTCCTGAATTCCTTTTGTACTAACAGGTAAATGATAAGGTACTTGAAGAGGAACATTGTCTTCAGCGTATTTTGCAGGATTTCCATCTTGGTCTCCATAGACTCTAAACAAAGCAAAATCGCCGGTGTGACGTGGCCACTCCCAGTTGTCTGTATCACCACCAAATTTTCCAATGCTGTTGGGTGGTGTTCCCACAAGTCTTACATCTGTATAATCCTGGTAAACAAAGTAGTAGTATTCATTTCCGCTGTAGAAGGGACGAACAGAGACGGTGTATTTTCCACCTTCATCATTTTCCTTTTGAATTTTTGCTATTTCCTGATTGATGACTTTTTCTCTTTCAAGTTCAGACATTTCATCGTTTACCAGTGCTAAAATTCTTTCGGTTACATCGTCCATTCTTACAAAAAACCGAACAGAAAGGTTCGCCGGTTTTAATTCTTCTCCATAATTTTTTGCCCAGAAACCGTTTGTTAAATAGTCGTTTTCTTCTGAAGAGAGTTCAGCTATTTGTCCATAACCACAGTGGTGGTTTGTTAAAACGAGTCCGTTTTTTGAGATTATCTCGGCGGTACAGCCACCTCCAAATTGTACAATGGCATCTTTCAAACTGTTGTTGTTGACGCTGTAAATTTCTTCAGGGGTGAGTTGCAGACCCATTTTTTGCATATCTACATAATTGAGTCGCTCAATGTGCATTAAAAACCACATGCCTTCATTTGCCTTTACGGGAACGATAAACAGGACAAGTAGTAATAGAATAAGTACTTTTTTCATAAAAATTGTTTTTTGATGTATTGGGTTTTAAGTTAAATTTATTAAGAGGCTAAATATACTGTTTTAGAATAAAATTTTTAAATATTAAAGTCTGCTAATTTGTTCTTTTTCCAAATGAGCTTCTTTAAAATCTTGATTGGATGCAAGCGCTTTGGCAATCCAATTTTGAGCTTGATTTTTATCACCCAGGTGTCTGTAAATTTGTGCTTTTCTAAAATAAGCCCATTTTAGTTCAATGCCATCTCTAATGGTGTGGTTTTTTATATATGCATCAAGGTACTTAAGGCCGTTTTGAAGTTGAATATTATATTCTCCTGATATTTTTCCAAGATGATAATTGATACTATTTTGTGGGTGAATTTTTAAACTATTCCCATATATTTTTAATGCTATTTTAAAGTGTTTTTCAGCAAGCTGGGGTTTTTTGAAGTGTTCAGCTATGTTGGCCAGAGCAATGTTACCTTCCAGTTCAGAGATTTCCAATAATTGATTTGCATATTTGTTTGCTGTGGTTTCACTCCCCCCAATAAAGCTTGGCAATAAACTATATAAATCTACCAATGCCCAACGCACTTCTTTATGATTTGGGTCTAGCTCAGCAGCTTTTTCAAGGTGTTTTTTTATATCCCCTATAAGCATCGCAGCTCTAAAACGATTTGTGCTCTGTGCTTTCCTTCCTAAAGCGCCACCTAATTTAAAGTTGAAACTGGCGTTATCAGGATGTTTTTCTACCAGTATTCTATAATAATCAATAGATTTATCCCAGTCCAATGCATATGCAGCTATATCGCCCAAAAATTCAACTGTTTTGAGGTTATTTGGGTTATCATTTAGGTATGATTCAAAAAGGGGTTTTGCGGCTTGGTATTGCTTTGCTTCATAGAGTGCAATAGCTTTTTCAAAATTAGTTTCTTGAGCAGTTAATATAAAAGGAACACATATTAAAAGAAGCAACTTAGGCATATAAATGGTATTTTTTTAATCTAAAATTATTTCCTTTTAGGTGGATATTTATTAAAAACTTTGGTTAAGATTTGAGAGTAATACATTTCCTTTTGTTTTGGAGTGGCTTTTTCTTTAAAACTGCCTTCTGTCTGGGCTTGCCAAACTAAAGCATCCAAATTAGCATCAATAAAATCGATGGTAAGTTGTTGATTTACTTCTTTACCGCCAATGGGGATTCCTCCCGAAATTCCCACAGAAGTGTTTCTTCCAACATTTCCAAAACCTACACCAATAGTGTTTCTGGAGTTTGAAAGGTATTCATTACTGTAAAAATTTATCAATATTTGAGGATTTTCAGACCTGACCATCCCTTTTGTAACCAGAAGACTGTCTGTGATTTTTATAATACGTTTTTCGTCCAGTTCATTCAGTCCTGAAGACAATGGGCTGAAATAGTTATATGTGGTGTAATTTGAAAAATCTTTTTCGGTATCAAAATCTATTGCCACTGTTGCTCCACAGGAGTATAGCAAAACCAGAATACAGATAGATAGGAGATACTTCATTTGTTTGATAAATAGTATTCGCGGTAAATATACAAAAGCTTTGCAGCGAAATATTTAAAGAAGTATTAAAGTTTATGCTTCTACATTAAGCATTTTCCATAGCGTATCTTTCAATTCCTGAAGCCCTTTTTGCGCTACTGAAGAAATAAACAAATAGGGTATTCCTTTAAATTGTTTGTCGAGTTCCTTTTTCATTTCGCCTTTGAGCTCTTCATCAAGCATATCACTTTTTGAAATGGCAACTAAGCGTTCTTTATCTAAAAGTTCAGGATTGTATTTTTTCAATTCGTTAAGAAGGATGTCATACTCTTCCCGAAGGTCTTTAGCATCTGCCGGAATGAGAAACAGCAAAGTCGAATTTCTCTCAATATGACGTAAAAACCGATGTCCCAGTCCGCGCCCTTCTGCCGCTCCTTCAATAATACCGGGAATGTCTGCCATAACAAATGTTTGGAAATCACGGTATTTTACAATTCCTAAATTGGGTTTTAAAGTGGTAAATTCATAATCGGCAATTTTTGGTTTTGCTGCCGTTAAAACAGAAAGTAACGTTGACTTGCCTGCGTTTGGAAAACCAACAAGGCCCACATCTGCCAGTATTTTTAATTCCAGTGTAATATCTCTTTCCTGTGCAGGAATTCCGGGTTGTGCATACCGAGGTGTTTGATTGGTACTACTCTTAAAATGCCAGTTGCCTCGTCCTCCCATTCCCCCTTCAAGAAGGATTTTCTCTTCTCCATTTTCTGTGATTTCAAAAATGATATCTTGAGTTTCTGTGTCTCTTACTACCGTTCCAAGAGGCACATCAATATAGATATCTTCACCATCTGCTCCTGTGCTTCTGCCGCTGGAGCCATGTTCACCGTGACCTGCTTTAGCGTGTCTTTGATATTTTAAATGTAGTAGTGTCCACAGATTGTCCTTTCCTCTAATTATGACATGACCACCACGACCCCCATCACCACCATCTGGCCCTCCTTTTTCAATGAACTTTTCACGGTGCAAATGTGCAGAACCTTGTCCTCCTTTTCCGGAAGAAGCGTGCATTTTTACATAATCTACAAAATTGCCTTCAGTCATTGTGGTGAATTGTTATTGGTTATTGGTTTAGAAATTTATAGGCCGTCAATTACCTTCTTTAAACGCTCTGTGATTTCTTCAATGCTTCCCACACCATCTACGCCAAAGTATTTGTTTTCCTTTTGATAATAACCTTTTAGGATTGCGGTTTCATCATAATAAACTTTAATTCTATTTCTGATGATTGACTCATCTGCGTCGTCAGGTCTTCCACTTGTTTTTCCTCTTTCGAGTAAGCGTTTTACTAAAACCTCATCATCAACTTCAAGGGCAACCATCCCGTTTACCTGAGTATTTTTAGAGTTCAAAAGCTTATCAAGTGCTTTTGCCTGGGCTTCTGTTCTTGGGAAACCGTCAAAAATAAATCCGTTTGCGCCTTCATTTTTTTCAACTTCTGCTTTCAACATATTGATGGTGACTTCATCAGGTACCAGTTGGCCTTTGTCC
Organism: uncultured Flavobacteriaceae bacterium; assembly: GCA_963977065.1. Lineage (GTDB taxonomy): Bacteria > Bacteroidota > Bacteroidia > Flavobacteriales > Flavobacteriaceae > Planktosalinus. The sequence goes on from CAXBNF010000002.1 coordinate 85,229, forward strand.
ATATAAGACTTTGCTGAGAGTCCCAGTTCTGTTTCATTTTTGATGTTGTAACGAAAAACGTCTCCGGTTGAGATATGTACCAAGTTGTATGAATCTTTTAGAACTTCTGCTTGTGTTCCTTTTCCGGCTCCCGGGGGGCCAAATAAAATGATGTTTGTCATGTGTTGTGTTTTTAATTGGTAAACTTGAGAGAGATTGCGACCCAGACCGTCATAGTCTAATCCGTATCCCACTATAAACTTATTTGGAATTTCAATCCCAATATAATCTATTTTTAAATTTTTTTTATAGGCTTCAGGTTTAAAGAAAAGTGTTGCCGTTTTAAGAGATTTTAAATTTTGATTTGAAAATTTTTGGTGTAAAACTTCAAGCGTATTTCCTGTATCTACAATATCTTCAACCAGAATCACCTTGCGGCCTTCTATACTTTCATTGATTCCTATAAGTTCACTTACTTTCCCTGTTGTGGTGGTGCCTTCATAAGAAGCCATTTTTACAAAACTCACCTCACAGTTTCCGGGATACACCCTCATCAAATCACTCACCACCATAAAAGCACCGTTAAGTACACCTATGAAAAGCGGAGTGTCCCCCTTCATATCATCTGCAATTTCCTGAGCAAGCTTTTTAACTGCGGTGGCAATACTTTTTTCACTAATAAAAGGGACAAATGTTTTGTCGTGAAGTTGTATCAAAATAAGCTATTCAAAATTAAAAGTGCAAATTTACGAAATATAAGGTATTTAAACCCTGATTCTTAAATTTAAAATTTTGTGTTTTAAACTCATCAGTCAACCATAATTCTGGGGATTGCAGCCGGCAATCTCGTCAGCATTTCATAATTAATTTGATTACTGAATTCACTGAAGGAGCTTACGCCAATTTCCATCTCGCCCTGCTTACCAATTAAAACAACCTCATCGCCTTTCTCAATAGTGTCCAGATGGGTCACGTCAACTGTGATCATATTCATGTTGACCACTCCAATAACAGGCACACGTTGCCCGTTAATCAACACTCTTCCTTGATTACTCAAAGACCTGCTAAAACCGTGACTATATCCCACAGGTATGGTAGCTATTTTCATTGCCTGACCGGCCATAAAAGAAGTGCCATATCCCACAAAATCACCGGTTTTGACATTCTTTACATCCATAACCTTGCTTTTCCAGCTTAAAAGCCTTTTCAGGGGGTCTTCTTTTAATTTTGATTTTTCAAGAAAGTGAATCAGGACTTCCTTAGTTGGAAAAAAACCATATTGTACAATCCCCAGTCTCACCATATCGCCTTGCGTTTGTGGATAACGTAGCGTTGCAGCAGAGCAAGCTGTGTGTAAAAGTTGTGGTTCAACACCAAAATCCTTAAAATATCTTTTTGCCCTTCTGAAGTTTTGTTGCTGTTGTTTTATGCGGTAATAGTTGGCAATTTCTTCGGCACCGGCAAAATGGGTACACAATCCTTTGAAAGTCAAAACATCATTGTGGGTTTTTAAAATTTCTGCTACTTCCTGCCACTCATTTACATCAAAGCCTGTGCGGTGCATTCCTGTTTCTACTTCGATGTGGATTTTAGCTTTTTTTCCTATTTTTTCTGCAAATAAAACCGCTTGTTTCAATCGCTGTAAGTCAAAAATATAACAGGAAATATCCTGCTCAATCGCCCATTCCAACTGCTCATTTTCAACAGAACCCATAATCATAATGTCACTGTTTTTTTTACTTGCCTTTTGAACCTCATAGGCTTCATCTGCACTAAAAACCGAAAAGTGATCAACACCATTTTCTTCTGCCAAGGGGACAAATAAATCAATGGAATGCCCGTAAGCATTGCCTTTCACCACCGAAGAAATTTTGACACCTTCAGTCAAGGTACTTCTCAAAAAATCAATATTGTGTTTGTAAGCCGCTTTACTGATTTCAATTTTGCTGGTGTTAAGGTCTATGGGCATGCTAAGTAGTTTTTGCAAAGTTCGTAAAACATTTTTGAACCTGTGGGTATTAATTCGTCGGGAAAATCATAATCGGGATTGTGCAGTGCAGGACTCTGTTTACCGGCACCAAGCCCAAAGAAAGCACCTTTGTATTGCTGGGTAAATAATCCAAAATCTTCTCCCCATTTGAAAGGGGATTTTCGCTCAGATACTTTAAGATTTAATTTTTTAGCCGCAGCAATGATGTTTTCTACAGCTTTAGCATTGTTATGATTGGCTTTAAAATCTTCTGTGTATTTAAATTTTAATTTGAGCCGGTGTTTTTTGGCCAAAGCAATCAAGTAAACTTCCATTTTTTCCTGTAGCTTTTTCATTTCTGTTTCTGTCCAGGTGCGGATGGTAAACCCAATGGTAGCCTCTCCCGCTGATGTCCCGTAGGCTTTACTTCCCAACTCAAAATGAATAGGTGTTACCACAGTAAAATCGTCGCGTTCCGGCAGGTTGTTTGACCATAAAGAGGCCTGTAATATCAGTTCAGAAACAGCCATCGCCGGATTGATGCCGTTTTCAGGTTCGGCAGCGTGCGTTGTTTTTCCTTGGAAATCAATCACAATACTCGTTACTGAAGCGGTAAACGAGTCTTTTTTCACAACAAGCTCGTGCAATGGATATCCCGGTAGATTGTGCAAGCCAAAAACCCAATCGGGTTTTAAGGAATTAAATTTTTCATCGCTTAAGACTGCAGCCGCACCGTTTCCAATTTCTTCTGCCGGTTGAAAAAGCAATAACGCTTTTCCTTCATTTGGAGGGTTTTTAGAAAGCAGTTTTGCGAGACCCAATAGCATAGTTGTATGCCCATCGTGTCCACATTTATGTGAAACTCCTTTGGTTTTGGAACGATGTTCAAAATCGTTGACTTCTTCAATGGGAAGTGCATCCATATCAGCCCTGAATAAAATATTTGGGCCTTTTTTTCCACTGTCAAAAACTGCTACCACACCATAACCACCTATTGAAGAAATAATATGAGAAGGCTTGCATTTTTCCAAAAAGGCAATTATTCTTTTGGACGTTTCTTTTTCTTCACCCGAGAGTTCGGGGTTTGCGTGTAGTACTTTTCGGAAGGTGATCAATTCTTCTATTTCGCGGGTCTCAAACATAATTCATTTCTAAAAAGCTATAATACCAAAAATGGCTGAAAGATGCTAAGGAATTAAGAAATTTATGGGAAAGCTTTTTGTTAAATACTCACATAATGAACTAGTTGTTTTTTACTTTTGCCAAAACTTTTTATGTCATTACAAGCAGTATTGTTTGATATGGATGGAGTGATTGTGGATACAGAACCCCTTCACCACAAAGCCTATTATCAAATGTTTTATGACAGAAACCTGGAGGTAACAGATGCGATGTACCATGGCTTTACAGGCCAATCTACTTTAAAAGTGTGTCAGCAATTGTGTGAACATTTTCAAATAAATGTTGACCCACAAGAACTTGTTTTGCACAAGCGTTCAAAATTTCAGGAGTTGTTTATCAATGACGCTGACCTGGCGCTTATTTCAGGTGTACAAGAACGCATTGAGGAATATTATGAAAACGGACTCACTTTGGTTTTAGCTTCTTCTGCTTCTATGGGAACCATTAATGCTGTTTTTGAGCGGTTCAATTTGAATCCTTACTTTAAAGCAAAACTAAGCGGTGCTGATTTAAAAGCCTCCAAACCAAATCCTGAAATTTTTATAAAAGCCGCTCATGCAGCCGAAAAAGAAAAGCAAAATTGTGTGGTCATCGAAGATTCCACAAACGGCATTCTCGCCGCAAAAGCTGCAAAAATAGCTTGTGTGGGCTATGACAGCATCCACTCAAAAAACCAAGATTATGGGCTTGCAGACAAAGTAATCAATCACTTTGAAGAGATCGCCTTACCTGAATTGAAACATTGGTTCCTTGAGAAAAACAAGCCGGTTTAAATTTAACTTGATGTGTTTAATTCCAGTTTATTTTCTTCAAAATAACAGCTCAGGATGGAAAGCATCTCCTCTTTACCGGAAGCTATTTTTTTAACTTTCTGCCAGACTTCTTCAGAAATATACCCCCGCAAAGGCTGATTTAATTCAGGCATCAACGGGAAAACAGCCTTCACTTTTTCATCCCATTCTTTGTGATAGCGCACCAAATCATCGGGGTAAACAATTTTTCGTTCGGTGCCTTCGTCTTCGGCTTCAAAAGGTTCTGTGATGTTGAGGTAGCCATAATCATCGGTCAATTGTTCTCCCGGGTGAATATCGCGAATCGCCACTTCAAAATCATAAGCCGTGCTGATGCAATTGGCATTAAAACTGTGATTGACATACCGACCAAAATCCCAGCAGAACACAAAATTCCCGCGGTTGTTTCTATAGGTATAAAAGTCAAGGATTTTTTGGTATTTGGCATCCATTTGAGAAACTTCCTGAGGGGTAAATTCCCTGTCCAAAGCATCTAAAGCCCAGGTAATTGTACCCTTTGGGATGAATTCTGTAGCTACAACTCCGTAGCCAATTTGTTTGCTTATAAAACGCAATTCCGTTTTTGGAAAAATCATAAATAGTATTGGTTAGAATCTATCAAAGGAATGAAATTTTTTGATTCAAAATACAGTACCCAAAAAATAAATATTTTCGCTTTCGCGGAAGTATATCAGTCAAATTTAATTAATAAGCTAGTATGTTTTGGAATAATTGATTTTATCTGTTTTATGTTTATTTACCATCTGTCCTCACCCCCGGCCCCTCTCCAAAGGAGGGGGGAGTAATGTTTTCAGTATTTAATTTAGGAGACTTTTTGGGATGAACAAAAATTGAAAACGGCATTTAAAATTCCTTTTACTTATCTTTGCGAAAACAGAAATTTCTTATGAATTATTTCTCTTCCAATTTCACTTTAGGCATCCTTGGCGGTGGTCAATTGGGCAAAATGTTGCTCTACGAAACCCGAAAATATGACATCGCCACCAAAGTGCTCGATCCCAGTGATGAAGCACCTTGCAAAATAGCCTGCAACACTTTTGTTCAGGGTGACCTGATGGATTTTGATACGGTTTATAACTTTGGAAAAGATGTAGATGTCCTCACTTTTGAAATTGAAGGTGTGAATGTGGAAGCTTTGGAGAAACTGGAAAGCGAGGGCTTAAAAGGATATCCATCGTCAAAAACCCTGAGAAACATCCAAAGCAAAGCGGTTCAAAAACAATTTTATAAAGACCATCAGATTCCTACGGCGCCTTTTATCATTTTTAAAGATAAATACAACCTGCAGGAAGCCTTGGTTCGCAAAGAACTCCACTACCCTTTTGTATGGAAAAGTGCAACCGGTGGTTATGACGGAAAAGGTGTGAGCATCATCCGTGATGCTGAAGATTTGATTCCGCTTGCTGAAGGCGAGTGCATCGCTGAAAAACTGATTCCCTTTAAAAACGAACTAGCGGTGATTGTTGCCCGTTCTGTTTCCGGCGAAATCAAAAGCTATCCTGTAGTGGAGATGGAATTTCACCCCACCGCCAATCAGGTGGAATATGTGCTTTGTCCCGCCCGAATTGATAACGCTGTTGCGGAAAAAGCTCGTGATGTGGCCATGAAAGTCTCCAAAGCAATGGAACACGTGGGATTGCTGGCCGTCGAACTCTTCCAAACCGAAGACGACGAGGTCATCGTTAACGAAGTTGCCCCCAGACCCCACAACAGTGGACATTACAGTATTGAAGCCAGTTATACCAATCAATTTGAGCAACATTTACGGGCAATCTTAGATTTACCTTTAGGCAACACCGACAGCAAAGTGGCCGGAATTATGGTCAACTTAGTAGGCGCTGAAGGTCATACCGGGCACGTGGTCTATAAAAACATCGAAAAAATTATGGCCATGCCGGGCGTAACACCACATATTTACGGCAAAAAAGAAACCCGTCCCTTTAGAAAAATGGGACACGTCACTATTGTCAATGAAGATATTGCTGAAGCGAGGAAGATTGCTGAGGAGGTGAAAAATAGTATTAAAGTTGAAAGCATTTAAATTTTATGCTTAACACGTCAGATATAATCATTTTTAAATCAAAAGATAACTCGACAAAAGTTGAAGTAAGTCTTAGCAATGATACTGTGTGGCTAAATCAATCTCAGCTCTCTAAACTATTTGAAAGAGACAGATCTGTAATCACAAGACATATCAACAACATTTTCAAAGAAAAAGAATTACCAAAAAAAAGCAATGTGCAAAAATTGCACTTTAGTCATTCAGACAAACCTATAATACATTACAATCTTGATGTGATAATATCATTAGGGTATAGGGTGAAGTCAAAAAGGGGGACAGAGTTTAGGATTTGGGCAAGTAAAATCATCAAAAATCATCTCATCAAGGGCTATTCAATAAACCAAAAACGTTTAGACCAATTAAAAAAGACTATCCAACTCATTGATAGAACATCAAAGATAGTAACAAGCAACTCAGAAACCAAAGAGCTCATTCAGGTGCTTACAGACTATACAAAAGCACTTGATATCCTTGATCATTACGACCATCAAAAACTTAAAAAATCTGATTCCGGAAACGAAGTAATTTTTAAAATTGATTATCAGGAAGCCAAGGCAGCAATAGAACAGTTACGAATAAAATTTGGTGGCACTAAAATTTTTGGCAACGAAAAAGACCAATCATTCAAAAGTTCTATTGCTGTAATAGATCAAACCTTTGACGGAAAAGAACTTTACACTTCCATAGAAGAAAAAGCAGCAAATTTACTATATCTGGTAGTTAAAAACCATTCCTTTACAGATGGAAACAAACGTATAGCAGCCTGGCTCTTTGTGTGGTATTTGGATAAAAACAATTTTCTTTACAGAGGAGATGGTTCAAAAAAGATTGCAAATAATACTTTAGTTGCCTTAACTTTGATGATTGCAGAGAGTAACCCAAAAGAAAAAGAACTAATCATAAACGTCATTACAAATCTAATAAACACCGAAAATGAGTAAAGTAGCCATCGTCATGGGAAGCGACAGCGACCTGTCCGTTATGCAGGAAGCCGTTGATATTTTAAAAGGATTTGACATTGAAGTGGAAATCGATATTGTCTCTGCTCACCGCACCCCTGAAAAACTTGTTGATTTTAGCACTAACGCCCACAAGCGAGGCATCACAGTAATTATTGCCGGAGCCGGCGGTGCTGCACATCTTCCGGGAATGGTAGCATCTATGAGCCCGTTGCCGGTGATAGGCGTGCCGGTAAAATCCAGCAACTCCATTGATGGCTGGGATTCCATACTTTCTATCTTGCAAATGCCGGGAGGTGTGCCTGTAGCAACTGTTGCACTCAATGGTGCAAAAAACGCAGGTATCCTCGCTGCGCAAATTATTGGCAGTGCTGACAAATGTGTTTTGGATAAAATTGTGGCGTACAAAGAGGGGTTGAAAATGGCGGTTTTGGAGAAAGGGAGGAAGATGAATAATTTATAAATAATATAATCAATTATGAAAAAAGTTTTAATTCTAATTTTGTTTTTTCAATCGATAACATCAGTTAATGCGCAAACCCAAAAAGGTTTAACCCTTCAAGGTCAAGATGATGGTAATTGGTTTGGAAGATCTGTATCTATGCCTGATTCAAATACAGTAGCGATTGGAGCACCAAATAATAGCACTAGCGCATGGCACGCAGGGCAAGTTCAAATTTTTAGTTGGAATGGAAATTCTTGGATTCAAAAAGGACAAAATTTAAATGGTGTTGCATCTAATAATTATTTTGGTCAATGGGTTTCTATGCCTGATTCTAATACAATAGCTATTGCAGCTCCATACCATGATACCAATGTGACAGATTCTGGAGAAGTTAGTGTGTTTAGCTGGAACGGTAATGCCTGGGTACAAAAGGGAATGAGCATAAATGGAACTGAAACTTTAGATAGATTAGGCTGGTCTATTTCAATGCCTGATGCAAACACAATTGCAAGTGGTGTTCCAGGTCCTTTAGCAGGGTATATTAAAGTGCATAGTTGGGACGGAAACTCTTGGTTACAAAAGGGACAAAATATAATTGGAGAAAATAATCCAGATGGAACTGGTTGGGCTGTATCTATGCCTGACTCAAATACGATTGCTGTTAGTGCTCATACTGCTACTACTTATGGCTCTAATGGCCCTAATTCATCGGCTGGTCAAGTACGAATATTTAGTTGGAATGGTTCAACTTGGGCGCAAAAAGGCTCTAATATAGATGGACAATCTTCAGGTGATCATTTTGGGAGATCTGTTTCCATGCCCGATGCAAATACAATTGCTATTGGTGCACCAAATCAAGATGATAATGGTAATATTTCAGGACAAGTCAAAATTTTTCAGTGGAATGGAACTTCCTGGTCTCAAAAAGGATTAGACATTAATGGTGATAATGAAAGCTTATCTGGATGGTCAGTATCTATGCCCAATCCCAATACAGTTGCTATTGGCGCACCAATCAACAACACAAATGGTCAATATTCGGGGCAAACACGTGTTTATATTTGGGATGGAATTAATTGGGTGCAAAATGGAATAGAAATTAATGGAGATGTTAATGTGGGATCAGGTAGATCAGTATCAATGCCAAACACAAACACTTTGGCGATTGGAGAGCCTCAACAATCTGGAGATGGCCCAGGTATGGTTCGTATATTTGAAAATTTTCCATTATTAAATTCAAATGAATTTGACCAAAGTAAGAACATAATCGCTAGGTTGTATCCAAGCCCAGCAAAAGAAGTAATAAATATTGAACTTAGGGACAAAAATATAGAAATAAACTCAATAGAACTCTTTGATTTAAAAGGAGTAATTATAAATAAGTTTAATGCATTATCTGCTAATTCCAATTTATCTATTGATATTTCAAGTTTGCAATCAACCACCTATATAATCAAAATATTAACCGAAGAAGGTATTTATTATGCTAAGTTCATTAAACATTAGCTATTTCTTTCTTTAAATTTCAAGTAGAACGCATCCTACAAAAAACAGAGCTTTTAAAAACCCAAACCGAACTCGGTAAAATGGCTAACGTAATCCTAAACCCCAACATCCGGGAACTGGTCGAAGGGAACTACCGTATTATTTACAGATTGGTTGATGCTAAAGAGATTCACATTTTGATGGTGCACCATTGAGCCAGGAATTTACATTTAAGAATCCAAAAGCCTAAAAAATAATCTGCAACAATTCTCTAATCTTTTCTTTTTAAAATCATTTATGTTAAACGATAATGATTTTATTCAAAATATGACCCGTCACTTTGGGAGAGCTACAATATTATTGCGCCGAATGAAGCGATTATGGGGTTTGAGTTTTAGAGGGTAAAACCCTTCCAGTCGTCATTAAAAATCCCCATTTTAATTTTTGCTGCGAGGGAAGTTTAAACTTATACTTTTAACAAATCGGATAAAGTTACGAGTACAACCAATTTGATTCAACAACTTTAGGATTATTTGAAATATAATTGTCTAGGTTTTTTAAACCGTTTTAGCATTAGTCCTTTTTCTCTTTAGAATTTTATGGAGGGTGACAAAATAATAAACCTGATTAAGTTTTTTCCTATTGTTTATTTTGCATAGTCGTTGACTTCATCAATTGAGTTGAACGTTTGTTTAAAATTATTGAAATATTCTTTTATATCACTCTCAATACTCATTCGAAGTGAGTTATTGTCTTTAAAAATTATTTTACCTTTACTATCCAATACATACTCAGAAATAAAATATCCTTGTAAATCAGAAGGTATTCCCTGTGGTAATTGAGCATTCGAATTATACTCTTTTATGAAATATACTGAAAAATAATTATTATTTTTTTCAAATGCTATGGCTATACCTGCCTCAATGAAAACGTTTTTATTATCCGTAGAAATATCTATTATAACAACTTGAGAATTTTCTATTCTTTTCACAATACTTGCAAGCATAGTTTTACCTGCCGATGCTCTTAATCTTCGATAATTAATATTGTAATTTAACTTTCCATTTTTATTATTTGAAAATCTATTTTTAATAAATTCTGTGATTGTTTTGATAGCTAACTCAGAATTATTTTTTCCATCCTCATCCTTAGCCCACTTATACGCTGAGGAAATTGTAAATTGATTCTTCATGTTTTGCCTATTATTATATGACTCTTTCTTTTCTTAACTGTTCATAAATCTACCATATGACTTAAAACCTTACTATGCATTTGAAGTTTTCAATCCTTAATACAACGGACAGAGAAGCCGTTCGCCCGTCCATTGTCGTGGAAGTAAGCCTTATTGCTGTGGAAGGCTAGATAGCGCGAATCGGTACCATTAACCGTACTACTCCAATAGAAGCCGAGCCAGAAGTCGTGAGTGCCAATATTGTTGAGCGTACCATTTCTATCAAGGCGGTTGCCCGCCATGGGCAATCTTAACGGGGAAGCAAAAGCACCTGATGCATTCTTGCTGCCCCAGCTTGCTATTTCATCTTTCCATTCTGCTTCTGTTGGTAAACGATAACCACTTGGGCAAGGGTTGTTTACTCCATTTAACCCTTGCCATAAATTCGGGTTCTGAGGGTTACGCCAATCTTCAAATCCGTAACCATTTAAAATAAATTTCACATGCGGCGGTTGGTCGGTGCTGCTTATATTTGTTGTATTGGCAGAGTTTCTACATTGGTGACCGTCTGCTCTTCGACCCCATTGATATAAATCCCCAAAGGCTAAAGCATCTTTACTACTTTTAGCTACTCTACTGGCACCTAAGTTTCTATCCATCCAAGTTCTGCCTGTAATAGGGTTAGTAACATCTACTATGTCTGTTGTATGGCTGCAGGGTTCACTTGAGCATGAAGATAATATAGTTGATAAAATAAAAATTAAAGTATATTTTTTCATTTCAATATTAATTTATTTAGTGTCAATATGAAGACAAAAGAGCTTCTTTAGATTAAAATAGCATAATAACGAACTTCAGGCTTTATCAATTTGTTTTATACTTTGATTTAATTTCATCTAATGTGCTTATATTTTTTTTAAACCCTTTATAAAGATTGAAGGTTGTTTTATATTTGCTATATTCATCTACTTCTTCAATTTTATTAAGCTCATTGTTTATTAACCATTTTTCATTTCCATTAATTAAAATATAATCACCTTCAATTTGCCAGGTGCCATAATCGGTGATTCCAGGATCTCTTTCAGAATTTTTTAAAACTTCTTTAAACTTTTTTTCAGGCAAAAATATATAAGTATCGTACATATCCTGTCTAGCAAAATTTGGATATCGCCATTCAGTATTTTCAATTATTGATGTTAACTCACTTTCTAATGATTCGTATTTTTCTTCACAACTAGCCAATAAAATTGATGATAGTAAAAAAAACTTGATAATATAAAATTTATGTTCCTCCATATTAAATTATTTTTTGGTTGCTAATTAATTTTTCATTCTTTTACCCTGTAAAATAATTTTTCAAAGTCTGATGTCAATTTACTTGAATCATAGCTTATTGTATAATTTCCTTCATATCCTCCTTGATCTTTTAGATTAGAAACATTAATGGTAGTCTGATTTAAAATACTCCATGAAAATGGGTATTCCCAGTTTCTTGCCCCAGGTATAAAACCGTCAATATCTAAACCTTCAGGAGGATTCTCAATTACAGTTAAAATACCCTTATTATTAGGTAAGAAGTTTAAAATATATTGATATTTAAATCCCGCTATGTTAGAGGTATAAGAATGTTTCCAACTTCCAAAATACTTGTCATTATTTTTTAACCACTCATTCATTGCTGCCTCAGAAGAAAAACCTTTTTCTTTCCATTCTGGAGTGGGTCCGCAACTTATAATAGACGTTAATATTAACAATCCAAATAACATATATCTTATTTTCATCCTTAATATGATTTAAAGTTCTTCTCTAAAATTACCACCTATTAACATTCTCTTTCACAAAAAACATCCGAAACTATATTTTCGGGCATTTTTTAAGCGCTTATCATCTTGATAAACAGCATCATAAAAAATAAACAGAATAAATAAAGGTTGTGTTACTTTATCTTTTCAAGATATATTCCTGAAAATTATTAAGTCATAAAAGGTTTGGGTAGAGCTATTAAGCTAAATACTTTAACATTTTTTTCATACTTTTAGGTGTTATTCAAACTGTATAAAATGCCCTATTTTCGATTATCATTTCTGTGGCTTCTCCTATTTTGTTTTAACTGTCCTCCACTTATGGCTCAGGAGGGCAAACTTTTAAACAGTTTTCAAACCTTATTTTTTGATGTGCCAACAGGCGAGCCGATAATTATTGTAAATGATAGTTTGCTTTATTGTGGATATGATTTTAAAAATCATTCATTTACCGGATTGGATACTGAAAAACCCCATAATTTATGGCTTCGATACATTTACAGCAATGAAGACAAAACACTCATTGTAGCTAGCAGTTGTGGCCCTGTCTATCAATTTGAGGAGAATGACTTTAAGCGTCTTGACAACTCTTTTCCACACCGAAATCAGTATGGAGCCGGTCATTTTTTATACAACAATACACCACATTTATTTGGGGGTTACGGACTTTTCACTTTTAAAAATTTGATTACCAAATTCAATTTCAACACCGGTGAATGGGAAGAAGTAAAAGTAAATTCAAAAGTCAAACCCGAACCCCGCAGAGAATTTTTGTATCATCAAAACGATAGCTTATTTTATGTAATCAATGGCTTAAAAAAAGACCCTAAAAACCCATCCAAAGCCAAAATAATTGATGACAACCGGCTTTGGAAACTGGATTTAAATACAATGATGTGGAAGAAAGCCGGTACAGTAAAACAATCTTTAGATGGTTATTTTAGTTACTTGAGTTTTACTTCAAATGGGAAATGGTATTTGGTCGGTCCCGAAATTTTAGAACTGGATGTTGAAAACAATACTTTCAGGAAGTATAAAATGAGAGAATGGAAGCGGGTTCAACAGCTTGCCTTTGATGAAAGTTCAAATGTAGTTACTTATATATATAAAGCAACCAGTTCTAACAATTTTCATGTGCAATCACAACCTCTTGATAAGTTTATAGGAGAGTTAATCATTGAAGACAAGCTTTTCAAATCTAATCTGAAGTGGTATATTTTGGCTGGAACTCTTCTAACCTTACTTTTGACATTACTTTATTACAACAAAACTAAAAAACAACTAATTCAACCTTTCAGAGGAATTGTTTACCACCCTGAAGAAGATCGTTTTTATTTTAAAAAACAAGCCATTACAAACCTTGAAGAAAACGAACACAAACTATTCAAGTTTTTGAGTTTAAACAAAGAGTCTTTTATTCAACTAAACGATATTAACCATTTGTTTAATGGCGATGTGGCAGACAACTACGTCACCATAAGCAAAAGAAGGGAGGTTGCTCAGGCAGAATTACTTTTAAAGTTGAGTATATTACTAAATGTGCCGAAAGAAAAGATTCTACAAGAACGCAAAAGCCCCAAGGATAAACGTATTAAAGAAATAAAATTGGCTCCCGGTGTTGTGAAATTTAAGTCTTAAATTTCACTAAACTTTAAAGTATTTCGAGTCTTGGTTTTGTAAATTTGTTTTTCAAAAAATTGAACCATGCAAAACCCACTATTACAACCTTTCGATACCGCCCCATTTTCCAAAATAAAAAACGACCACTTTAAACCTGCTTTTGAGCAAGCCATTGCAACTGCAAAAGCCGAAATTGATACCATTACTTCAAATACAGAAGCAGCCACTTTTGAAAACACCATTGAAGCACTGGAGTTTACCGGACAACAACTGGATCGCATTTCAAGTATTTTTTTCAATTTGAATTCAGCAGAGACCAATGATGAAATCCAGGCGATTGCTCAGGAAGTCTCGCCTTTGCTATCAGAATTTAGTAATGACATTACTTTGAACGAAGCTTTGTTCAAACGCGTCAAAACAGTTTATGAAAACAAAAACCAACTTGACCTTACCCCCGAGCAACAAACCCTTCTGGACAAGAAGTACAAAAGCTTTGCCCGCAACGGTGCCAATCTGCCTGAAGACAAAAAGCAGCAGTTACGAGACATTGACAAGCAACTCGCCAAGCTCAAACTCACTTTTGGTGAAAATGTGTTGGCCGAAACCAACAAATACACCCTCCACATCACTAATGAAAAAGACCTGAGCGGACTGCCGGACCACGCCATTGAAGCCGCGGCACAAACCGCTGAAGAAATGGACAAAAAAGGTTGGATCTTCACCCTGCAATATCCCAGCTATATCCCGTTTATGACCTATGCTGACAATCGGGAGTTACGTAAAAAACTGGCGATTGCTTTTGGAGCAAAAGGCTTTCAGAATGACGAACTCGACAACCAAAAAAATGTACTGGAGATTGTAAAACTGCGACACCAAAGAGCTCAATTGTTGGGTTATGACACCCATGCCCATTTTGTTCTCGAAGAACGGATGGCTCAAAGTCCTCAAAAGGTGGAAAGCTTTCTTGAGGAATTACTGGAAAAAGCAAAACCTGCCGCCAAAAGGGAGTTTGATGAACTTTCCGCTTTCGCGAAAAAAACCGATGGCATCGACCAACTTCAAAAATGGGACAGTGCCTATTATACCGAAAAATTAAAACAAGAACGTTTTGACCTCGATGACGAAAAGCTCAAACCCTATTTTAAACTGGAAAATGTCATCGATGGTGCTTTTACCATAGCTGAAAGGTTGTTTCAATTAAAATTTACCGAAGTTTTTAATATTGACAACTATCATGAAGATGTGAAAACCTTCCGCGTAAGTGATACCAAAGGATTTGATGTTGCTCTATTTTATGCCGATTTCCATCCACGGCCGGGCAAACGCAACGGTGCCTGGATGACTTCTTACAAGCCGCAATATGTAAAAGGTGGCAAAAATGAGCGTCCGCATATTTCTATCGTTTGCAATTTCACAAAACCAATTCCCGCGAAGGCGGGAATCTCAAAACCCTCACTCCTTACTTTCAACGAAGTAACCACTCTTTTTCACGAGTTTGGCCACGCGCTGCACGGAATGCTGGCCAATACAAGGTATCCAAGTCTTTCGGGAACTGGAGTTTACTGGGATTTTGTTGAGTTGCCCAGTCAGGTGATGGAAAACTGGTGTTATGAAAAAGAGGCATTGGAGCTTTTTGCCAAACATTATGAAACCGGCGAAACCATCCCGATGGAAATGATTGATAAAATAAAAGCATCGGCTACCTTTATGGAAGGGATGCAAACCCTGAGACAGTTGAGTTTTGGTTTGCTCGATATGGCCTGGCACGGTGGCGGTTCGCAACAAACAAATAAATCTGTAAAGGAAATAGAACAAGCAGCTTTTGAAGGCACCAACTTGTATCCTGATGTCCCTGAAAACTGTATGAGCACCTCATTCTCCCATATTTTTCAGGGTGGCTATTCCTCAGGGTATTACTCCTACAAATGGGCTGAAGTGCTGGATGCAGATGCTTTTGCCTACTTTCTGGAAAAAGGGATTTTCAATATCGAGGTGGCAGCAAAGTTTAAGGAACACGTCCTCACCAGGGGCGGTACCGAGCACCCGATGATTTTGTACAAACGCTTCCGCGGAAAAGAGCCCAATCCGGAGCATTTGTTGAAGCGGGCTGGCTTACTTATTCAAGATTCTTAAATTTTAGGCTTAAACTTTTAATATTTAATTAAGACTAAAATTTCTACATTTACAAAAAAAGCTGTGGAATCGCCAAAACACAAAATAGATACCGCTCAATGGGTAGATCGCTATGCAGATTACCTGTTCAATTATGCTATTTCAAGAGTGAATGACAACTATATTGCTGAAGAACTAGTGCAAGAAACCTTTATTGCCGGTTTAAAGTCAATGAAAAATTTTAAAGGTGAAGCCACGGAGCGCACCTGGCTGATTTCCATTTTGAAAAGAAAGATTATTGATCAATACCGAAAAGCCAATTCCAAAAAAGGGCAGGCTGAAGTGAGAATGGACTTTACTAAAGTATCAGATAATGAAGGCGATTGGCTTGAAGAAAGAGTGGAAGATAGGAACTCGCTCAATGCTGAGTCCAACTTTGAAAATAAAGAATTAGGTCTGGCCATTGAAATTTGTCTTGAAAAACTTCCTTTAAAACAAGCAGAAATTTTCAAACAAAAAACCATTTTAGAACAAGAAACCGAAACTATTTGTAAGGAACACAATATCACTGCGTCAAATCTTTGGGTGATTATTCACCGCGCCAGAGTGCAATTGATGCAATGTTTAAATGACGACTGGTTTAAAAATTAATCAATGAAGAATAAATTATTTATAAGCTGTGAAGAAGCTGCACACCGCATTGACAAGGCACAATATGGGGAGGCTACATTCTGGGAAAAAATCACCTTTAAAATTCACAATTTATATTGTAAACTTTGTCATTTATATGAGGTTAAAAATAAAAAACTCACCCATATTATCAAGTCAGGAAAAGTTCAAAACCTCACTAAAGAGCAAAAGTTAAAAATAAAAGATAAACTAAAAGAAACCATCTTTTAGGCTTAAAGAACGATTTCAAGAAACAACCAAAATAACGGGATTGCTTCCACCCAAAAAGCTGTAAAATAAAAAGGTTGTTTTTCTGAGCTATACCACAAAGTAAATCCTGTTAAAAAAACAATCGTTAAAACCACCCAAAGCGAGATTTGAAATATCGAGTTAAAAAATATTTCGGCGAAAGCCAAAATACCTAACAAAATAGTTCCAAAAACTTTACTCTTAAAAACCCCCAACTTTTGCGGAATCGTTCCTAATGAAATAGCATCTTCTTGTATGTCTCTTATTTCAAAAGGAAGAATCAGGACAATCACCCATAGAAAACGCAATAAGCACAAAATCAAAACAGTACTGTCAAAATTGGTTTTCACATAAAAAGCAGGCATTAATACAGTGGTTAAAATCAAAACAAGGGCGATTAAAATCAGTTTCATTCCGGGGATGGATCTGAAGTTTTTCCATTTTCGCTTCAGCGGAATTGCATACAGCAATGTCAAAACCCCAGATAGGAGAGCCATGATTTGAGCTGAAAACGGCAAGTGCCAAAAGAAAAAAACCATCCCAAAAAAAGCAGCCAAAGATAAAATCTGAATACTCTTTAAACTCGAAGTTAGGCGCCTGTGATGCCATTTTGCAATGCCGGCATATTTCACAAAATTATACCCGCTTATAGCTGCAAAAAAGACAAAACCTGAAAGGTAAAAATCAGGCGGGATGTTTAAGTAAATTCCGGAAAGCATCGTCAATGCCACGATAGCCATTGCCACGTGGATACTGCTTTGGATATAGAAGTTGAAAACAATCTTGAAAACTTTCATAAAACAAAAGTAGGTATCTTGTTCATAACCCACTGTTTTAGTTAAAAAATTAACGCAATTCTAAGTGTTTACAACCTAAAAATTCAACTTTTATATTGTAATTTTGTACTCTTAAAACCACTGTTAATGAATACAGATTCTTTCGCATTAAGGCACATTGGACCAAGAGAACATGACCTTGCAGATATGCTTCAAACCATAGGTGTTGATTCTATAGAGAAACTCATCTATGAAACCGTCCCCGACGATATTATTCTCAAAAAAGAAATGAATTTGCCTCGCGCCCTTTCTGAGCAGGAATACTTAGCTCACATTGGCGAACTGGCGAATAAAAATATAGTATTCAAGACCTATATCGGTCTGGGTTACCACAATACCATTTTGCCTCCCGTCATTCAGCGCAATATCCTTGAAAATCCGGGTTGGTACACGGCTTACACACCTTATCAGGCAGAAATTGCCCAAGGCCGTCTGGAAGCTTTGTTGAATTACCAGACTATGGTCACTGACCTTACCAAAATGGAACTGGCAAACGCATCGCTGCTTGATGAATCGACCGCTGCTGCAGAAGCAATGGCGTTGTTATTTGCCGTGCGTGACCGTCAACAACAAAGAGACGGCGTGGTCAAGTTTTTTGTTTCTGAGGAAGTGTTGCCGCAAACTATCTCTTTATTAAAAACAAGGGCCATTCCTATTGGTATCGAACTGGTGATTGGCAATCATGAAGAATTTGATTTTTCAACAGACTTTTTTGGCTGTTTGTTACAATACCCGGGAAAAAGCGGTATGGTCTATGACTATGCCGATTTTATCGAAAAGGCAAAGTCTGCTTTCATCAAGGTTGCCGTGGCCGCAGATATTTTAAGTCTTGTAAAATTAAAAGCCCCTGGCGAAATGGGTGTTGATGTGGTTGTGGGAACCACCCAGCGGTTCGGAATTCCTATGGGTTATGGCGGACCACACGCAGCCTTTTTTGCAACTAAAGAAGCTTACAAACGCGATATCCCCGGAAGAATTATCGGTGTGACAAAAGATACTGATGGCAACCGCGCCTTGCGAATGGCCTTGCAGACCCGTGAACAACACATCAAACGTGACAGGGCAACATCAAACATTTGTACTGCTCAGGTTTTATTGGCAGTGATGGCAGGAATGTATGGCGTTTATCACGGTCCCAGAGGACTGAAATATATTGCCGACAAAGTTCACAACACCGCTTTAACCACTGCAAAAGCTTTGGAAAAATTAGGCATAAAACAAACTAATGCTACTTATTTTGATACCATTCAGTTAAAGGCTGACGCCGAAAAAGTAAGAGCCATCGCAGAACAAAACCAAGTCAACTTTTATTATCCTGACTCTGAAACAGTTGTTATTTCGGTGAACGAAACCACTACCATTGAAGATATCAATCAAATTATTGCCATTTTTGCGAAAGCGGCCTCTAAAGACCCCTTTGAAGTAGATACTTTAACCGAAGGCAAAGCCATACCGGAAAGTGTCATAAGAAAAACAGATTTCTTAACCCACGAAGTATTCAATACCTATCAATCTGAAACAGACATGATGCGCTACATCAAAAAGCTGGAGCGTAAAGATTTGTCATTGAACCACTCGATGATTGCTTTGGGGAGTTGTACTATGAAATTGAATGCTGCAGCAGAAATGCTTCCGTTGAGTGACCCTCAATGGGGAACGATGCATCCTTTTGTCCCCGTTGAACAAGCAGAAGGTTATCAAACAGTATTAAAAAACCTAGAAGATTATTTAACTGAAATCACCGGTTTTGCAGCCACATCATTGCAACCCAACTCGGGGGCACAAGGTGAGTTTGCAGGCTTGATGGTTATCAGGGCTTATCACGAGTCACATGGTGATTACCACAGGAATGTCTGTATCATTCCCTCCTCGGCACACGGTACCAATCCAGCATCAGCAGTGATGGCAGGAATGAAAGTAGTCGTCACAAAATCTACCGAAGAAGGGAATATTGATGTGGACGATTTACGCGAAAAAGCTGAAATGTATAAAGACAATCTTTCTTGTTTGATGGTGACCTACCCATCAACACACGGTGTGTATGAATCGGCTATTAAAGAAGTAACACAAATCATTCACGACAATGGCGGTCAAGTTTATATGGATGGTGCCAATATGAATGCTCAAGTGGGCTTAACAAACCCAGGAGCCATTGGTGCAGACGTTTGTCACTTGAATTTACATAAAACATTTGCGATCCCACACGGTGGTGGTGGTCCGGGAGTGGGACCTATTTGCGTTGCCTCGCAATTAGCACCTTTTTTGCCTGGAAACCCTATCATCAAAACAGGGGGAGAAAAAGCTATTACTGCTATTTCAGCAGCTCCTTATGGTTCTTCATTGGTTTGTTTGATATCCTATGCTTACATAAGAATGTTGGGAGTGAGAGGTCTTAAAAAAGCGACGGAGTATGCAATTTTAAATGCCAACTACATGAAAGAGCGTTTAAAAGGACATTATGAAACACTTTACACAGGAGAAAACGGAAGAGCAGCTCACGAAATGATTTTAGACTGCCGGGCTTTTAAGCAAAATGGTATTGAGGTGGTTGACATCGCAAAACGCTTGATGGATTATGGATTCCATGCACCCACAGTTTCTTTTCCTGTTGCCGGTACATTGATGATTGAGCCCACAGAGAGTGAGAGCAAAGCTGAGCTCGACCGTTTTTGTGATGCTATGATTTCAATAAGAAAAGAAATTGATCAAACCACTTCAGAAAATTTGAATAATGTATTGAAAAATGCACCTCACACATTGAAAATGTTGACTACAGATGAGTGGGATTTCCCTTATTCAAGACAACAAGCAGCATTCCCATTGGAGTATGTTTCAGAAAACAAATTCTGGCCGAGTTGCAGACGTGTAGATGAAGCGTATGGTGACAGAAATTTAATCTGTACCTGTGCTCCTATTGAAGAATATATGGAAGCTTAACTTTAAGTTACTATCATTTTTATAAGCCTGCATTTTTATAATATGTATAAAAAGCAGGCTATTTTTTTTGAATCTGATAATGAAATACTTATATATTTTGAATCTGATAATATTTGCTAATTATTGTTGAAGTTTAATACATTTTGTTGATAAATTAGTACCTTTCCAAAAAATTAAAATCCTATGGAAGCATCCGTAAAAATAACGGGAATAGGAAGCTATATCCCCGATACCATTGCAACAAATGAGTCATTTATTTCCAACCGATTTTTAAATGAAGACGGCTCCGAAATTAAGGACCCCAATCCTATAATTATTGAAAAATTTAAGGCTATTACCGGTATAAAAGCCAGACGTTACATTGAGAAAAATTTGGTAACAACTGACATTGCTTTTTTTGCAGCTGAAAAAGCAATTACAGCAGCAAAAATAGACCCTGAAACCATTGACTATCTAATAGTTGCACATAACTATGGGGATGTAAAATATGGTTCAAATCAGAGTGATACAGTGCCCAGTTTGGCTTCAAGAGTAAAGCATTTGCTACAAATTGAAAACCCAAGATGTGTTGCTTATGATGTCCTTTTTGGCTGCCCTGGGTGGCTTGAAGGCATGATTCAAGCAAATGCTTTTATAAAGGCAGGCATGGCTAAAACCTGTTTGGTAATTGGCGCTGAAGCTTTATCGCGAGTGATTGATCCTCACGATAGAGATTCCATGATTTATAGTGATGGAGCCGGTGCCGTTATTGTCGAAAAAACTAATGAAACTGGCGGAATCCTAGCCCATGATACGGTTACTTTCACTAGAGATGAAGCCCATTTTATCTATTTTGACAGAAGCAATCACCAAGAACAAAATGACAAAATAAGATACATAAAAATGTATGGAAGGAAAGTGTATAATTTTGCACTGACCAATGTTCCTCTTGCGATGAAAGGATGTTTGGATAAAAGTGGAGTTGACATTAAAAAAATCAAAAAAATATTTATTCATCAGGCCAATGAAAAGATGGATGAAGCCATTTGCCAACGATTCTACAAACTTTATGATATGGAAATGCCGGAAGGCATTATGCCAATGAGCATTGGCGAATTGGGCAACAGCAGTGTTGCAACCATTCCAACGTTGTTAGACTTGGTATATCGAAATAAAATGGAAGGTCACAAAATTGAAAAGGGTGATCATGTCATTTTTGCTAGTGTGGGTGCCGGAATGAATATCAATGCTGTAGTGTATCAATTTTAACCAATGTACGAAGGAAAATACCCAAAAAAGCGTTACAAAATCACCCTTGAATTTTTAAAAGAAGTCATTCCTGAAAATTCTAAAATTTTGGACTTGGGTGTTGAAAATCCCTTTTCAGAAATACTGAAACAAAGCGGTTATCAAGTCAAAAATACTTCTGGAGAAGATTTGGATGAAGATTTTTCTGCTGTGCAAAATTCAGATGCCGAGGTGGTTACCGCTTTTGAAATTTTTGAACACCTCATCGCTCCTTACAATATTTTAAAAGAAATAAAAGCTGAAAAGCTGGTAGCTTCAGTTCCTCTACGGTTATGGTTTGCTCCGGCTTACCGCAGTAAATCTGACAAATGGGACAGGCATTATCACGAATTTGAAACTTGGCAATTTGAATGGCTTTTGGAAAAATCGGGTTGGGAAATAAAGCGTAAAAAAACGTTTACCAATCCTGTTAAGAAAATTGGTGTGAGGCCTTTTTTACGGCTTTTTACCAAAAGATATTATCTTGTATATGCTGAGCGAATTAAATAAGTTTTGTGAATTTTTATATCATCATTCCGGCGCATAACGAGGAGGCTTTTATAAGTCAAACATTAGAATCACTTATAAATCAAACACTGCTTCCGAAGCAACTTGTTATTGTGGATGATCATTCCACAGACGGTACTGCAAAAGTGGTGTCAAGCTATGCTGAAAAGTATCCATTTATTCGATTGGTCAAAAATACATCAGAAGACAAACACCTTCCGGGTAGTAAAGTAATCAAGGCATTTTACAAAGGATTTGAAACGCTGGATGACAACTATGACATCCTCTGTAAGTTTGATGCCGACCTCATTTTTCCTGAAAATTATCTGGAAAAAGTGGCTAAAATTTTTGAAAGAAACCCTAAATGTGGGATGGCTGGGGGATTTTGCACAATTGAAAAAAATGGAGAATGGGAAGTTGAAAATCTTACTAATAAAGACCATATCAGAGGTGCACTCAAAGCTTATCGAAAGGAATGTTTTCAAGACATTGGCGGTTTGAAAACGGCTATGGGCTGGGACACGGCTGATGAGCTATTGGCTCAGTACTATGGATGGAAAATTAATACTGAGCCTTCACTTCTTGTTAAACATTTAAAGCCCACAGGGAAAACTTATAACAAAGCCGCTCGTTATAAGCAAGGTGAGGCATTTTATTCTTTACGTTATGGGTTTTGGTTAACAGCCATTGCCTCTGCCAAACTAGCTATAAAGAAGCGAAATGTTTTGTTATTCTTTGACTATCTCAAAGGTTTTTTTATAGCAAAAAGAAAAAAAGCTGAGTATTTAGTAAACAGAGATGAAGGTATTTTTATAAGAGAATTTAGGTGGAAAAGAATTAGAAAAAAAATAAGTTAACTTATTTTATAATTAATTTTCTCCTAACAACATAATCATCGCTTATTAAATTCACAATATAGATACCAGATTTTAATCCGTTTATATGTTGCTTTTTATTATATGATTCATTTAAAACAAGTTTTCCGGTTGCATCATAAATTTGAATTTGATCAAAAATAACCGGACTTATTATTTCAAAAAAATCAATTGCAGGGTTTGGGAAAAGTTTAATTTGTGAATTAGAAACAACTGAATCAACACTTAATCTAGGGTCACAATAATATTGAATTTCATCACTTGTAAGCACTTTATCCCAATATCTGAAACTATCAATCGCTCCTTTAAAATAATTTGCTGGAACCCCTAAATCTCTATCTCTTCTACCTAAAGAACCTGGTGTATTTGAATAAAATAAATTTCCACCTGAGCCTGAGTAATTACCTCCATAGTTATTACAATTCACATATATTTTCATATCATCTGCTGACTCTACTATGGCAATTACTTGTACCCAACTATCAATTTCAGCTTGAAAATTTGTCACATAAGATCTTCGTGTAGTAGGGTTATATCCTGGTGAACCGTCACCAAAATTAATTGCTAAATTACCGGTACTAATTTCAGTATTAAAATAAACTCCTGAGCTTCTATCATCTTCAAAAGAGGTATTAAATAATTCAGTATTAGTATAATTTAAATCTTCATATTTTATCCAAAAAGCAAAAGAAAGAGGCAAATCCGGTTTCAATTCTGCAAGGTTTGGAAAATTAATATAGCTATCTACTCCATTGAAATATATAGCTGATTCAGGGTTTCCAAACCTATCTTCTACATAGGTTACCTGAAATTCTTCCGCATGATATTCATTACTACTAACATCTAATGCATTGCCATCAAACGGGTAATGTAATAATAAACTTCCCTGATTGTTTTGTGCAAATGAAACTGAAAAAACAAACCCTAAAAACATAATAAAAAAATGTCTCATAAAAAATATTGACTTTTAGAAGTTACAATATATAAATTAATTATAAGACAAATTTAAAAAAATCACTCAAAAAAGCTCTGTCAACACCCTGCCGGTAGCCCCATTGGGTCTTGCAATGCCCAGCAATGCAGAAAGTGTGGGAGCAATGTCTGTGATTTCAGATTTTTGATAGGTATGGCCTTTTTTGATACCGTTTCCATAAAATAGGAGTGGCACGTGGGTGTCATAGGTAAAGCCACTACCGTGAGTGGTTCCTCCTTTCATATAACCGCTGGATATTACAGCCGGGTCTAAAACATAGACCACATCACCGCTTCGTTTTTGGTTAAAACCATTCTGAACTAAGTAGCCGGTGTCACGCGAGTATGAATTGCCTTCCAGCTGTTTTCGTGTGTAAACTTTATCTATCTTGGGGTAGGTCAATAGAAAATCTGCGAGGGTTTGTTGAACAGTTTCTGCATTTAGGTTTTTTGACTTTAAAGCTTCTTTATTTAAAAACACCTGATTGCTTTGTACCCTCTCAACAACATCAACAGAAAAGGTAGCTATGGAATATTCTTTAAGTTTAACTTGCAAATCAGAGCGATCAAAAAAACCTGCCGGAATGTTTTGAGATTGTAAATAACCCGGTGTATGCACAGCTCCATGGTCTGCTGTAAGAAACACGGTGTAATTTCCTTTTCCTAACCGGGCGTCTAAATAGTTTAAAAAACGTTCAATTTCCTTATCAAGTCTAAGATAATTATCCTGAACCTCAACAGAGTTTACACCAAAAGTATGTCCAATATAATCGGGGCTGGAATAGCTTATCGCAAGGAAATCTGTAGTGTTGTTTTTGCCCAGATTTTCTCCTTCAATGGCTGCGATGGCAAAATCTGTGGTGATGTTGTTGCCAAAAGCAGTTTCCTTGATGATATCAAAACTTCCGTTATAAGGGGCGAGTGTTTTCAGGTTGTAAGGAAAAACTGAATTTTCCATACCTCTTAATCGATCTTCATAAGGGGACAAATCGGGTCCACTTTCCGTGTAAGTTTCAATGGGGTATAAAGTATTCCATGTGTCATTTAAATATGTTTCTGCGATGTTGGAATCATTAAATTGTTGTACCCACCCGGGAAGCTGTTCCATATAAAACGAACTTGTAATCCAGTTTCCCTCATCTTTCCCGTGAAACCAATAAGCTGTACCGCTGTGACCTGCCGGAAGGATTGCTCCCCGATCTTTCAAGGAGAGTCCAATGACTTTTGCTTTTTGCTGTGTGTGTAGCCTGAGTTGATCGGTAATGGAGGTGGTTTTCATCCGGTGGGGCGACATTTTCCCGGCTTTATGTCCTGTTCCTATAGGCGCGGCATTTTCATCCTCGACGCAATAGACGCTTCTTTTTATTTCTTTATCATACCAGTCGTTAGCAATTACACCGTGAATGGCAGGATAGGTTCCAGTGAAAACAGAAGCATGCCCCGGACCGGTGTAAGTGGGAATGTAGTTAAAATGGTTGTTTTTAAACTCAAATCCGTCGTTCATTAATCTCTTAAAACCTCCTTCTCCATACCGATGGTAATAACGAGTTAGATAATCATACCGCATTTGATCAACAAGAATACCAATAACGAGAGCCGGTTTTAAAATCTCATCGCTATTCTTTGAATTTGTTTGATTGCTTTGAGCTAAACACAAGTTGAAAGTGAATAGAAAAAGAATGCCAAGAGTAAGTAGCTTGTTCATGATTGCAAAATATTATTTGACAAAAATACAACACCTCTTTCAACTAAAGTTTACTTAATAGTTAAATCCTGACCAATTATTTTTGTTACTTTAGCGGTTATTAGAATTTATTTTGAATTTGATTATATAAATGAAATATATAAGAGATATTGGTTCTTATTTTATGATGTTGCGGCAGGTCTTTAGTAGGCCAACAAAAGCATCTGTTCTTAAAAACCTCATTTTTAAGGAAATTAATGATTTAATTATCAACTCCTTGGGTATAGTTGTTTTTATTTCTTTTTTTGTTGGGAGTGTTATCGCAATTCAAACTGCACTCAACATGGACAATCCACTGGTGCCAAAGAGTTTGATTGGGTTTGCTACCAGACAATCTGTTTTATTGGAATTTGCCCCCACATTTATTTCTATCATCATGGCCGGAAAAGTGGGTTCATTTATCACCTCAAGTATTGGGTCTATGAGGGTTACAGAGCAAATTGATGCACTCGAGGTGATGGGCATCAATTCGCTGAATTATCTTGTGTTTCCAAAAATCATTGCGCTTTTATTTTTTCCATTTATCATTGTAATTTCTATGACTGTGGGCATTGCAGGTGGTTGGATTGCTGCTGTATATGGAGGTTTTTCTAGTGCTTCAGATTTTGCCTCGGGGCTTCAGGAAGATTTTGTACCTTTTCATATTGTTTATGCTTTCTTAAAAACATTTGTATTTGCATTTATACTGGCAACAGTACCTTCCTGGCAAGGATATTATATGAATGGCGGAGCTCTTGAAGTGGGGAAAGCAAGCACAAATTCTTTTGTTTGGACCAGTGTACTCATTATTTTAGCAAACTTTATAATAACCCAAATGCTTCTTAGTTAATGATCAAAGTTGAAGATTTACATAAAAGTTTTGGTGATGAAGAAGTTCTAAAAGGAATTTCTACAACCTTTGAAAAAGGAAAAACCAATATTATCATTGGACAAAGCGGAAGCGGTAAAACCGTTTTTATGAAATGTCTTTTGGGTCTATTTACGCCCGATAAAGGTAAAATTATTTATGGTAATAAAGCCATACAGGATATGGATAAGGACGAAAAGAGTGATTTGCGACAACAAATGGGTATGCTTTTTCAAGGCGGGGCTTTGTTTGACTCTATGAATATTGAAGAAAATGTGCTGTTTCCATTGCAAATGATTAGTAAAAAATCCAAAAGCGAGATGTTAGATCGTGTAAACGAGGTTTTAAAACGAGTGAATTTGGTTAATGTCAACAAAAAATTACCTGCCGAGATTTCGGGTGGGATGCAAAAAAGGGTGGCCATTGCCAGGGCGATTGTTAACAATCCCAACTATTTATTTTGTGATGAACCCAATTCAGGGCTAGACCCAAGAACAGCTACTGTGATTGATAACCTTATTCAGGAAATAACGCAAGAATATGACATCACCACGGTTGTAAATACCCATGATATGAATTCTGTTATGGAAATTGGTGAAACCATTATCTTTTTAAAAGAGGGTCATTTGGTTTGGAAAGGTGATAAAACACAAATATTTAAAACCGATAATGAGGCTGTAACAGAATTTGTTTATTCTTCAGATTTATTCAAAAAAATAAGGATTGCTCAGAATATTGAAGACGAGAAAATTTAATTTTGCTCCCTGATTTCTACATTTTCTTTGTCTAGCTTGAGGGCTAACCATTTTTGTAATTTCTCATTATTAGTATTTCTTTTCTGTCTGGAAACTCCTCTATCCCATTCTACTGTAAAAACAGGAATGGTGTCTATTTTTTCAAAATTGGACATCAATGTGTTAGAAAACGAAATCGAAGTTAACTCTTCATAATTAATTTTTACTTCCTCAATCAAATCTTGAAAGGGAATTTCTCCTGTGGTTAAATCACGTAACTGTTTTTCAAGAGTTCTAATTTTTGTGTCTCGGGATTCCAGACTTTCAACAGCTCGCGAGTATCTGTCTGATAATGAAACAAAATCTGTAGCAGAAACATCACCATCGTCCCGACCTTGTCTTACAATAAGATCTACATCACTCAAATTTTTATCATTCATCAATTTTGTACGCCAAGTATTAATAACGGGTTCAGGTATAATTTCTCCTCCCATATAGGCTGTAATTGTTTTTGTCTCATAATCCCCCTCATATCTAATTAAATAAGCGTTATCATATAATATATTTTCAGTTACAAAAACATCTGTATTACTAATAAAAATCTCTTGCTTTAATAATTTCCAAAACAAAAGTGTACTTGGAATCATAACTACGAGAGCTATGGTTGTAGCTATTTGAGCAATGCGCTTTCTTCTTTTGGAATTGGCATATTTAACTAATGGAAAACCCAGTAGTTTGGATACAACAAAGGCTGAAAGTGCAATGAAAATCGAGTTAATGGTAAACAAATAAAATGCACCACCAAAATATTCAAAATTACCCACTGCAAGTCCATAACCGGCGGTACACAAAGGTGGCATCAGTGCAGTAGCAATCGCAACACCATAAATAACACTAGGCATCGTGCCTTTTTTAGTTTTAGCGACAATGAGCGCTAAACCTCCAAAAATTGCAATCAAGACATCAAGAATAGTGGGATAGGTTCTGGCTTCAAGCTCTGGAGTTAACTTTGTTAGCGGAGAAAGTAAAAAATACAAATAGGCTGTAAGAATACTCAGACCAATCATTACTCCAAGATTTACCAGAGAGCGTTTTAAAGTATCTATATCATTAATCGCCACAGAGAGACCAACACCCACGATAGGACCCATTAGTGGAGATATTAACATCGCTCCAATGACGACCGCTGTACTACTCACATTCAAGCCAATAGAGGCTACAAATATCGAGAAAATCAAAATCCAGGCGTTGTGACCCTTGAATGAAATTTCTTTTTTTATTGTCTCAACCGTTTCTTCTTTATCTGTATCGTGTCTAACATCCAAAAGCCCGGAAAGAAATAGCTTTATTTCATCAAAAGTTCCTCTTGCACTTTGCTTTAAGTTGTCTGGGTTTATTTCTTCATTTGCATTCATACAATAAATTGTTTAAATAAACTTCTTCTTTGCAATCTCTTGAATATGTTTAATATCCTGTTCTTTTTCCTTGGGTACAATTATAAGTGTTTTTCCATTATCAACGATAATATAATTACTTAAATTACTAATTACTACATTTCTTTTGGCATCTGTTTGTATGATATTATTTTCAGAATCAATGAGCAAGGTGTTGGCTCTCACAACAGCGTTATTTTGACTGTCTTTTGGAAGTTTTTCATGCAAAGAGCCCCAGGTTCCCAAATCATTCCAATCAAAAGCTGCAGGGAGCATAAAAACGTTTGTAGCTTTTTCTAAAATGGCATAATCGATGGAGATGTTTTCAGCTAAAGCGTAATTTTCTTTGATAAACTGTTCCTCTTGAGACGTATTGTACTTATGAATTCCTGAATGAAATAATTTATGCATTTGAGGGGCAAACTTTTCAAACGACTGAACAATACTATTGACACTCCAAACGAAAATACCGGCATTCCACATAAAGTTTCCGGCACTTAGAAATGATTTTGCGGTATTATAATCGGGCTTTTCAGTAAAACGGATGACTTTTTTTATAGGGTCTTGCGTCTTTTCAAATTCGATATAGCCATAACCGGTATTAGGAAAAGTGGGCTGTAGTCCAAGGGTCATCAACACATCATTTTTTGAGCAATTTTCAAAAGCCATAGAGATGTTTTTCTGAAAGGCATCCTCATCTTCAATCCAGTGGTCACTGGGGGCAACAAGTATCACCGCATGGGGGTTTTGCTTTTGAATTTTTAAAGCTGCAAGTAATAAACAGGGCGCGGTATTGCGCATAGCGGGTTCCAGAATTAACTGATTTTCATTAACCTCCTGAAGTTGCTCTAAAACCAGATTTTTATATCGCTCATTGGTTAAAATTAATATGTTTTCTGAAGGAACTATTGCCTTTAATCTTTTAAAAGTTTTTTGAATTAGGGTATCACCCGAACCTAAAAGGTCGTGAAATTGTTTGGGGAATTCCTCAGTACTCACCGGCCAGAACCTGGAACCAATTCCTCCTGCCATAAGCACTGCATAGTAGTTTTTATTTTTCAAATCCCTTTTTTATTTAATTAAGCATTTTCTGTAAGTAATTCCACCTCTGCATTTGGGTTGAACAAATACATTTTTCCTGATTGTACTTCAATACCTTCAAAGCGTTTTACTCGTTTGGCTCCTTTTTTAAAAACTTTTCCGTTGTAAATTTTAAAAAGAGCTCCTTCAGGAATTTCAAAGATATAATTTTTATCGTTGGCAGGGTCGTAATATTTAAGCGCCAAAGCGAGCTTTGCATCGGTATCACTACTTGCTTTTGGGTTTTTAAAGTGTTTGGCAATCAAAGGCAGTAATTGTTGCGGAAAAATGGAAGGATGTATGAAAGGCAACATCAATTTTTGAAAGGTGTTTTTCCATTCAAGTCCGTGTGGCTTTATGTGCCGGCCATACCTTTCAAAAGCTTCCAGATGGGCAATTTCGTGAATTAGGGTAATAAAAAAACGGTATTTGTTATTTGAAGCGTTAACAGTAATTTTATGTTGTCCGTTTGGCAATACCCTATAATCCCCGTGCCGTGTAACCCTTTGATTGACAATCTGTAGATACACGTTATTCTTTTTAATCAACTCAAAAGTGGGATTGACTGCTTGTGCGGGGATGTAGTTTTCAAGAATTTCTGTCATATCATGGAGTTGAGCTTGACACTTGCATAATTTTTCCGTTATAATACTTGTTTCCGGTGAGGGCAAAATTCATCAAATAAGAAGCCATTTGTTTAGCTGTAAGAGGCGCTTTGTAACCGGGAAAGGCTTCTTCTAGCATTTCTGTCTGAACGGCCCCCAAAGCGAGCACGTTGAAAGAAGGGCCTGTTTCTTTGTATTCTTCTGCGAGGAGTTCGGTTAAAGTGATTACGGCTCCTTTAGCAGAGCTGTATGCTGCCAAACCCGGAAATTTCATACTCCCTTGTATGCCTCCCATACTGCTAATGTTGACCACATGACCATCCTTTTTCATAAATGGGAGTATGGCTTGTGTCATTGCAACTACTCCAAAAACATTGACATTATACACCTCCATAAAATCCTTTGCAGTTAAATTTTCAAAAGGTTTATTTACTAACAACCCGGAATTATTGATGAGGATATCCACCTGAGACCAGTTTTCTTTTACAAATTTTACAGCTACATCAATTTGATCCTGATTGGAGAGGTCGCAAGAAATCGAGGTAAGATTAACTAGATTCAATTCCAGGCAAGGCTTTTCATTTCGCGAAAGCGCCAAAACCTGATGTCCTTCATTGGCAAAAAGTTGTGCCAGTTCATAGCCAATTCCTCTACTTGTACCTGTGATGATGATGTTCCTAACACTCGCGAATGCGGGTGTCTCGTTAATTGTATGTTCCATTATATTATTTTATTATTCATTTCATATAGAACGCAGATAACGCGGATGTTGCGGGTTTTCACGGATTTATTTTTTAATACTGAATAAATAATCCAAAACCCCATCAGCGACTATCAGATCAATCTGTGTTATCAGCGTGCTATTTTATTTTCATTTGAAAAAACTTTTCTTGAAAACTGTGGTTTTCTACCAAAATTTAAGAGCAAACCCACTTCAATATCAGTTGCTTTTAAATAATTAATTAGTTGTAATTCATGCTCTTCTACTAATGATTCGGCTGCCTTTAACTCTATTATAACTGAATTATTAACAATAATATCGGCAAAATAATTTCCTACAATGGTTTCATAATAATAAACTTTGATGGGCTTTTGCTTCACGCAATATAAACCAGAATTTGTTAGCTCTAAAAGCAATGCATTTTCATAAACCTTTTCTAAAAACCCAAAACCCAATTCATTATAAACTTTGTAAAAGCATTTTATAATTAATTCAGTAGTATCTTTTTCAAGTAGTTGCATTTTTTAAAATATTACTATGGCACGCGGATAACACGGATGTTAAGGATTTGCGCAGATTTTTTGATAAATACTCAATGATTTAATTTAAAACCCAATCAGCGATAATCCATTAAATCAGCGTCATCCGCGTTCTATCAAGATTTGCTTGCTAGTTCCCAATCCTTAAAAATAAAAAAATCCCGTTAATTACTTAGTAAAAACGGGATTTAATATTCTAGTTTTAATTTGTTTAAACAAACATGGTAATAGGATTTTCTATGTATTGTTTCAAGGTTTGTAAATAAGCTGCTCCTGTTGCTCCGTCCACTGTTCTGTGATCACAGGCCAGGGTAACTGTCATTACATTCCCAACAACAATCTGATCGTTTTTCACCACTGGTTTTTGTACAATAGTACCCACTGAGAGTATGGCAGAGTTGGGCTGATTGATAATTGAAGTAAATTCTCTAATACCAAACATTCCCAGGTTTGAAACGGTAAAGGTACTCCCTTCCATCTCTTCGGGTTTTAGTTTTTTATCTCTGGCTTTGGTTGCTAGTTCTTTTACGTTTGCTCCAATTTGAGCAAAGCTCATTTGATCTGCAAATTTCAATACGGGAACTACGAGTCCATCTTCAACTGCAACGGCCACACCAATATGGATGTGTTTTGCAATGATAGTGGCTTCATTAGTCCATTGTGTATTGACCCTTGGGTGCTTTCGCAATGCCATTGCACTTGCTTTTACAATCATATCGTTAAACGATATCTTGCTCTCACCAGCCTCATTAATAGCGGTCCTTGCCGAAATGGCATTGTCCATATCCAAATCAATTGTAAGGTAATAATGAGGTGCTGTAAATTTTGATTCGCCCAAACGTTTGGCAATAGTTTTACGCATTTGAGAGTTTTTAATCTCTTCAAACTGCTCTTGACCCACCGGCATATAAGCTTGTGCACCGGCAGCGGGTTGATAATTTTCAATGTCTTTTTTAACAATTCTTCCGTTTTCACCACTTCCCTGTAATTGGGAAAGGTTGATGCCTTTTTCTTCAGCCATTTTTTTGGCAAGCGGTGAAGCAAAAATGCGACGGTCTGAAGAACCGGATGTTTGGGTTTTAGTTTCCTTAAGAGCTTCCTCAGATTTTTTCTCTTCTTTTGAAGAAGTATCTTTTGTTGGAGTGGTTTCTTGCTTTTCTTCTTTGGAAGAGCTGGTGGAGGCTTTCAAATTTTCAATGATGCCTGAAACATCTGTACCTTTCGGACCAATGATAGCCAAAACCGAATCTACAGGTGCAGACTCCCCTTCTTGAATTCCAATTTTAAGGAGCGTCCCCGAATAAAAGGATTCAAACTCCATGGTGGCTTTGTCTGTCTCAATTTCGGCAAGGATATCACCTTCAGAAATGGCGTCTCCTTCTTTCTTTAACCAGGACGCAACGGTTCCTTCTGTCATTGTATCACTTAAACGAGGCATCGTGATGACCTCAACACCTTCGGGAACTTTGGTTTTTGAAGTTGATTCTTTGTCTCCTTTTTGGTCTTCAGATTCAGATTTCTCTTCTTTAGAGGCTGAGTCGTTATTATCAGATTTTTCTTTTTCGGAATCTTTCTTCTCTTTTTTATCTGAATTTTTATCTTTTCCGTTTATTAAATCAGAAATATCTTCTCCTTTTTCTCCTAGAATAGCTAGAAGAGTGTCAACAGGAGCTGTCTCACCTTCCTGAATCCCAATGTGAAGAAGTGTGCCATCATAAAAGGATTCAAACTCCATAGTGGCTTTGTCTGTTTCAATTTCAGCAAGTATATCTCCTTCAGATACTTTATCTCCAACTTTTTTAAGCCATTTTGCAACCACACCTTCTTCCATGGTGTCGCTTAGTCTTGGCATATTGATTATTTCTGCCATAATTATTCAGGTTTGTGTGCTAAAAATGGATAGTCATCTTGTGCATAAACAGTGTCATACATCACATTCTTTTCAGGATATGGTGATTCCTCTGCAAATTTTTCACATTCAGCAACTCGTTCTTTAACGCGTTGATCGATGGCTTTTATTTCTTTATCTGTTGCATATTTTTTTTCTTTGATCACATCCAATACTTGTGTGATGGGGTCAATTTTCATATACTCTTCTACTTCTTCTTTCGTTCTATATAACTGAGCGTCACTCATAGAGTGCCCTCTGTAACGGTAGGTTTTCAATTCTAAAAATGATGGACCGTCTCCTTTTCTTGCCCTTTTGATTGCTTCATCCATGGCTTCAGCAACTTTTACAGGATTCATTGCATCCACAGGCCCACACGGCATATCATAGCCTAATCCAAGTTTCCAGATTTCAACGTGGTTTGCTGTTCTGGCAACTGAAGTTCCCATGGCATAGCCATTATTTTCCACACAGAAAACTACAGGAAGTTTCCAAAGCATGGCCATATTTAAGGTTTCGTGAAGTGACCCTTGTCGAGCGGCTCCATCTCCTAGAAACGTTAAGGTTACAGCGTCTCTATTGAAATATTTGTCTGCAAAAGCAAGTCCCGCTCCTAAAGGAATTTGACCTCCCACAATACCGTGACCTCCATAAAAGCGGTGTTCTTTTGAGAAAATATGCATCGATCCTCCTAGCCCTTGTGAGGTTCCTGTTGCTTTACCATAAAGTTCTGCCATCACCCGTTTTGGGTCCACTCCCATTCCTATAGGCTGAACGTGGTTTCTATAGGCAGTAATCATTTTGTCTTTGGTCAAATCCATGGCATGTAAAGAACCGGCAAGAATAGCTTCTTGTCCATTGTACAAGTGGAGGAATCCTCTCACTTTCTGCTGAATATAAACTTGAGCGAGTTTGTCTTCAAACTTGCGCCAAAAGAGCATTTCTTCATACCAATTTAGATATGTATTTTTTGTGATTTTTTTCATCTTTTTATTTAGAATATAAGACCTAGCAATTGTTTTCAAAAAAACATAGAGAACAAAAATACTACTTTACTTAGTAATAAAAAAAAGTGTTCAACTTAAAAATTACACAAAAGAGATAAATGGAGTTTTTGTAGTGGTGGCTATCTTTTAAAATTGGCAAGATCTAGAAATTATTGGCTCTAAATTATTAACAAAAACTCTGATAAACTATTTGAGGCTATTACCATCAAAAAGCAACGGAAGTAGTACTTTGATTGAATCTGCTTTAAAAACTTGACCTGTTTCCCCCATAAAAAAAATTTCTATGGGATAGTTTTGTTTTATTTCATATTCTGCTATGGATTGTCTGCACGCGCCACAAGGGGGTATAGGTACATTTAATGTTTGCTTTTCAGATCTTGCTGTGACTGCGAGTTGCATTATTTTTAAATTGGGAAATTGAGACCCTGCAAAGAAAATGGCGACACGCTCTGCACACAAGCCCGACGGATATGCAGCATTTTCTTGATTATTGCCGGTAATTACCTCCCCATTTTCAAGAAGTATTGCAGCTCCCACTCTAAATCTTGAATAGGGCGCATAAGCATTTTCTCTTGCCTTTTCTGCTGCATCCATCAAATCAAGAGTCAATAAAGGCAAATGATCTTTGGATTTAAATACACTTAGCTGGGTATGTAGTTCTATTTTTTTCAATTTATTTATGGAAAAAAAATCCCGAGTTGCAGTTAACAATCGGGATTTAATTTAAGTATTTATCGTTTTAATATTCCACATAGTAATCACTATCACCAAAATTGAATGTCAATCCAAAACGCAATGTTCCTTCAAGGGGACTTCTCACTTTAGATGTTGAAAACAAGTAGGAAACATCAATATTAATTGAAGTGTATTTAAAGCCGGCACCAAGAGATAAGAATTTTCTGGAACCTTTTTCATCACTTTCATTAAAATAACCTGTTCTTAAGAAAAATGAGTCCTGGTATGCATATTCTGCTCCAAGAGCCCAAGTGAATTCTTTCAATTCTTCGCTAAAACCATCTGGAGCATCACCAAACGATTGAAATACCCCTTTGAAAAAAGAAACATCATCATCTTTACCTTCTAAAACTTCTCCAAAAGTGGGTGAGTTTGGATCTCTATCTCTAACGGGTGGTGTTGGAACGAGTAGTTTATTGACTTCTGCGGTTACTCCCACTCTGTTGAAGGCATCCAATATAAAATCAAAACCTCCACCCAAAGCAAGGTTTGTTGGCAAGAAGTTTTCTTGACCTACGTCATCATATTTCATTTTGGGACCTAAGTTTGAAATATTAAAACCGGCTCTCCATCGACCATCAAATTCATCATACCGTATTTCTTCACTTTGGTAATAACCCGCTAAATCAACTGCAAATGAACTTCCTGCTGAGGCATCTTCATCTGCAACTTGTAATTTTAAATCAGACCTTAAATAGCGACCTGCTACTGCCATTGAGAATCGCTCACTAAGTCTCAAAGAGTAAGAGACATCAAAAGTAAGTTCATTTGGACTTTGTATTAAGGGTTCTTGAATTGCGTCTTCTCTAAGTTCGATTTCCCCTAAGCTAAAGTATCTAAAACTAGCCGCTACAGCACTTCTTTCATTTAGTCTGTTATAGTAAGTAAGATTACCAAGGAAAATATCATTAACTAGTTGACTTAAGTATGGAGTATAAGTAACACCTATCCCCTGTTTGTAAGTTGAAAAAGCATATTTTGCTGGGTTCCATTGTTGTGAAAATCCATCAGCAGAGGTGCCTACACCCATATCGGCCATACCTGCTGCTCTTGCATCGGCTGCAATGAGAACAAATGGTACAGCTGTTGTTATTACTCTTCTGGGTTCTTCTTGGGCGGTTGTGTTAAATACTACAAAACAAAGTAGCATAGGTATCAGTATTCGCTTCATAAATTTCAAATTTTGGACAAATATATATTTAATTTTTATAGGATGACTAGTTTTTCAAATTTTTCAACTTTCTTATTGGTTAACGTAGATTTTACTGTTAACTTATAAACATAAACACCTTTTCCAATACGGTCACCAAAATCATCTCTTCCATCCCAGGTGATTTCTCTGGATAGAAAACCCTCTGTATTGATTATTTGGTTGCGTGACCACACCACTTTTCCCGTAACTGTAAAAACTTGAACCTGAACTTCAAGTGGTTCAAATGGGCGGTTGTGGTTAAACCAAAATTCGGTATAATTTACAAATGGGTTGGGGTAATTTAAAACGCGTTCGATTTTAAGTTCATTACTTCCTGCTACAACAAATTGGATTTCGGCAATAGAAGAATTATTGTAAACATCCCAGGCTTTGACAGTGAGCGTATGAAGTCCTTCCTCTAAATCTCTTAGGCGGTAACTTAAAGAACCTTTAGTAAAATCATCAACTTCAGCCTGATAGTAGTCATTTAAAACAAAAGGATTTGTTTCATCACCATCGAGAATTGCTGTGATGTCATGACCAATCCCACTAGCTGTATTGATCCCGTTTTCATCTTCCAGTTTGGCAATTAAAATGGGAGAATTGTTTGTAATACCCCCATTGACAAAAC
Organism: uncultured Flavobacteriaceae bacterium; assembly: GCA_963977065.1. Classification (GTDB taxonomy): domain Bacteria; phylum Bacteroidota; class Bacteroidia; order Flavobacteriales; family Flavobacteriaceae; genus Planktosalinus. Next base: position 122,294 of record CAXBNF010000002.1, read on the forward strand.
TCTCATCATTCATAAAAAGTTTTATTTGAGGACCTTGATTATCATCTGGAGCATTTTGATTTAAGCCTCCCACAAGAATGGTTTCATTTGCACCTGCCTGGTCTTCCAGACTATTGTTTCTCTTAGCATACAAGCTTACCCGTCCCTCACCAACAGGAATTGCAATATCTCTTGGAACAACAAATTCAAATTCAAATTGACCTCCCGAGATAGTTGCTTGACCATTGAATATACCTTCGCCAAGGGTTTCAAAATTCATTATAGCCAAATTACCATTGCCATCTGTTGTTCCATCATTTCCAAGAGTTTGTCTTTGTACTTTTTTATCAAACACTTTGGCCTCTAAAGTTCCATTGTAATTTGTGACTAAATTTCCATTTGAATCAACTACCTGGCCTCCCAATTTTACTCTACTCAAAGCTTTTAGGGTATCATTTGTTGACCCCAAGGGCACTCCATTTAATGTTGTTAAGCGTACTTCTTTTTTGGGAAAAGCGAGTTCCATAGCCGGGTCACCGATATAAAAAATAACCCTTCTTTGTGAGGTTGACATTTCATTTTTTGAAAGTCTGACAGCTTCAGCTGGTGGTACAAAATCTGTGATATCAAATGCATATAGTTTTGACGCAAGTGTATCATTGAATTGCCTTCCTGTTGATACACCAATTTGTCTTGTTGTTGAGATAAGTGCGATAGCTCCACCATCCCTATTCCAGTAAGTAAATTCTCCTGCAGTAGGTCTCAATGGGTTATCAAAACGGGTGAATTCACAAGTAACAGTTACAACAAGAGGATACCGATTTCTATTTCTAAGATTTTGAACTGTTTGTTTGGTTACAATGCGTTCACTGGATAGTCCATCCTCTCCCCCATGTCCAAAATAATTCAAAACCAAAGTGCCCACGTCAATGGAATTCTCAATGGCTTCGTTAACTTTTGGATATCTGTTTCCTCCTGAAGAAGTTTCCTGTTGATAAGAATCACTGTGAATTTTAATGACGTTTACAAAAGGTTTATTTTCAGATATATCATCGCCTAAACGATCTAATGCAACCTGCAAATTAAAATCTGTGGGATGATTATCAGCATCATCAGAAACCAACACAAAATTAGTTCGCCAATTTCCCAAAGCAGCATCAGACTGATATCTAATGACTTTGTTAACCATATCATTTGCCAAAGTAACATTATCGACTACCATTCTTCCAACTGCGATGTCCAATTTATCAGAGGCTGACATACCACCTTCATTAGCGTCCATCATTCCAAAAAAATCATCAGACATATAGGTTCCGGCGGCCGAAATTGAACCCATTTCAGAAAGATGAAATGTGGGAACTATGTTGTTGTTTCCTTGAAGTCTGTTTTTAAAGTCGACAGATGTATCTCCAAATAAATTGAGGTATTTTATTCTGTTTTCCGGAGAAGAAGCGTTGTCATAAATGTATTTTACAAAATTTCTAATGGCTGCAATATCTTGTTTACCGGTACTAAACTCATTGAATATTTTATCAGTAGTAACCACTTTAACTCTCAGACCATTAGTGCTTTTATGGTGATTTGCAAGTTTCAACGCTGGTTGCAAAAGAAATGGCGGAGCAACTATCAAATAATCTACATCCTGAAAAGCTCCTTGTTCATTTAGAAAAATTGTTCCTTTCAAGTTTTGATTACCCACAACAGAAGTGTTTGCTCTAACGGGTGTGTAAAAATCTGTATTGTGAACTGCAACATACTCCCTCACTTGACCCAATTGTGCTTTAAATGTCATAGTTTGTGAGCCACTATCATTTTGAATTGCAGCTATTGTTTCAGTGTCTGTTACATCCCAAATTTGAGAATAAGAAGAAGCATTTGAGAACTGATACTCACCAATACCCGCTAAAATTGATGCCTCATCAAACCTGAAAGGCAATTGTTGATTGGTGCCAGTCAATTGCGAAAGTGCATTTACACTTATGTAATCTAAAAAAGCGTTACTTTGAGGGTTTCCTGCATTGTTGTACTTTAGGGTGACTTTAACAGTTTCTGAAGTTGCATTTACTAAATCTGAAAAACTCCTGCTTGATGCCAAAATTGTAGAACTTACTGTCCCAAATTGTAAGGTTGATTGTAGCTGATCATTCACAAGCACTTCCATTGTTGTTGAGACTTCAGAAGTTCCTATCACAAATACTTTCACTTCCATTGGTTGACCTGTGATAATATTTGGAAAGTTAAATTCAAAGCTTTGTTCATTTTGAATACTAAATCGATTGCTAAACCACCTGCTTCCTACTAAGGGTGGATTCAATTCATCTTTTTCAAAAAATTGATAGTTATTGTATTGGTTGATTGATGTAGTTGCTGCTCCTGAGGGTTCATTGTAAGAAGTTATGCGTTTTCCATTGGAACCATCTGCTGTAATGTAATAATAGGCATTGTCATCATAGATATTAATGTGCGTATTATTATCCTGATTAAATTTATAGTTTTCTCCATAGAAGAGGATGTAATCCCCGGAATCAAAAGAGCCATTTTCTTCTCCCACGACCTGAATTGCATTTTCAACTAAATCAAAGTTTGTGTTTTCGCTGTTGAGTAAGGGTAGCATTCTTCCTCCATTTCCATAAATTTTTATTTTTCTTGGGTCTATGGAGTTCATATCCATTCCCAAGCTGTTTAAAAAGTTCCTGTCAATTTTATAAACTCCCGGCTGATCTATTTTAAAGCGATACCATTGACCCGAATTCAAAAGTGAATTAGTGAGTCCCACACTTCGGGTTGATTGACGATTTGCGCTAGATTTTGAATAAGAAACATCAAACGATATCAATTTCCTGTAACTACCGTTATCGTTAATAATGGGTGTTACCGAAAGAGTCGTGTATATTTGATATCTTCCTCTGCTACTTTGTATTGACGATTTTACCTCATTTGGAATTTCATTTAAATCCAGCTCTGTGAGATCATTTACTGATACATTCTGAAATCTCAAATTAGAAACAACAAGTGAATTTGGGACAACAAAGGCGTCATCTTTCCATACTTGAGAATACGTATTACTTGATGTTGAATAATTAATGTTGTTTTCTATCTTTGATGACTGTTGAGACTTAGATGTTGTAGCCCCAAACCAGTCTATGGTAATCTGCTTTGATTGACCATAAACTGAGAGAATTGAAAATAGGAATAGGAAGAATGAAATTTTTTTAATCATCAAAATAGTTAACGGCGTAATTTAAGAGTTATTACTTAAAAAATAGTGTTTGATAAAATTTAAATAGTAACACACTAAAAGCTTAATGAACTCGTTAAGTTGTACATCAATATTTTAATGCTTAATTTAAATTTTAAAATAATATTGCAAATTTATCGTTAATTACTATATTGCGAACCCAATTTTTTCTTAATCGAAGCCATGAATATGAGAAGAACAACAGTAATAAATCTTATTATAGTCGCTGCTTTCAGTACTATATTATTCAGTTGTAACAAATCAAGAGACTATAAAAATAGCTCAAGAGCCACTGGTTGGAGTCTAAATGACAAAGATGGTGGCTTTCAGTACAACCCCAAAGCAAAAGAACAGGAAACCGGTCCCGGATTGGTTTTTGTTGAAGGCGGGACCTACACTATGGGTAAGGTTCAAGATGACCCAATGCGTGATTGGAATAACACACCTACTCAACAACACGTGCAATCTTTTTACATGGATGAGACAGAAGTCACCAATCTAATGTATTTGGAGTATCTTGACTGGACTAAAAAAGTATTTCCTCCGGAAAACGAAAATTACAGACTTATTTATGATGGAGTTCTTCCTGATACACTAGTTTGGAGAAACAGACTGGGTTTTAATGAAACCATGACAAACAATTATCTGAGACACCCTGCCTATGCAGATTATCCTGTGGTGGGTGTAAGTTGGATTCAAGCGGTTGAATTTTCAAAATGGAGAACAGACCGTGTCAATGAACACATTCTTGAAACAGAAGGATACACAAAACGCGGTGCCAGAATTACAGATGTTGATGCATCAACTACATTTAATACACAAACTTATTTAACCTCTCCAACAGACGCTTACGGTGGAAATACTGAAATCACGCAAGGAGGTAGAACTTCTGAACGTATTGTACAGAGAGACAGTACAAATTTGTATGTCCAATTAAAAGACGGGCTTTTATTGCCAGATTACAGACTCCCCACAGAAGCAGAATGGGAATATGCAGCCTTGGGCTTAGGAAGTTTAAGAAGTTACAACGTTTACCGAGGAAAGAAAAAATATCCATGGGATGGTCAATACACGCGTTCTGGTAAAAGAAAAACTCGAGGTGATCAATTGGCAAACTTCAAACAAGGAAGAGGAGATTATGGAGGTATTGCCGGGTGGAGTGATGACGGTGCAGATATTACTGCTCCTGTTAAATCCTATCAACCAAACGATTTTGGCCTCTATGATATGGCCGGAAATGTCGCTGAATGGGTAGCAGATGTTTACAGACCTATTATAGATGATCAGTTCAATGACTTTAATTATTTTAGAGGTAATATCTATACTAAAAACGCTATTGGTGAAGATGGAAAAGTTTCCCTTGTAACTACAGAAACAATCGTATATGATACACTAAGTAATGGTCAAATAGTTGCCAGAAACCTTCCGGGTGAAATCCTTCAGGTACCTGTTGATGAAAATGAAACTTACTTAAGAACTCAATTCTCAGAAAGTGACAATAGAAACTTTAGAGATGGTGACAGACGTTCCACTAGAAACTATCAGTCCTTCGACGACGATTTAGAAGAAGAATCGTCAACCCGATTGATGTATAACTCTCCAAAACACAGTGTTGAAGCCGGTGAAGAAGGAGATTTAGAAAGACAGTATGATCAGGAAAGCACAAGAACAACTTTAATAAACGATGAAGTAAGGGTTTACAAAGGAGGCTCCTGGAGAGACAGAAACTATTGGCTCGACCCTGCTCAACGTCGCTACTTCCCTCAAGATATGGCAACAGACTACATAGGTTTTAGAAATGCTATGTCCCGTGTGGGAACAAAATCAAAACAAGGTAAAAGTGCACGAAATTAAAAACTTGTATTATCTATAAAATTAAGCTCCGTTTTTCGGAGCTTTTTTTATACCTTTATTTTATGACTATTGAAAACTTACATAAGCTGTACCTTCAATCAACAGGTATTAGCACAGATTCCCGTAAAATCAATAAAGGAAATCTTTTTTTTGCCTTAAAAGGCGAAAACTTTGACGGAAATATATTCTCTAAAAAAGCCATCGATCTGGGAGCTACTTTAGCAATAATTGATGATAAAAAGTACGACTTAAAGGATAAATCAATCCTGGTAAATGATGTATTAAAAACACTACAAGAACTTGCCTCTTTTCATAGAAAATATTTAAACCTACCCATTATAGCACTCACTGGAAGCAATGGAAAAACAACCACAAAAGAACTAATTTATGCAGTACTTAAAGAAAAATATAATACCATAGCCACTCAAGGAAACCTAAACAATCACATAGGAGTTCCATTAACACTCCTGTCTATGAATACTGATACAGAAATCGGTGTTGTTGAAATGGGTGCTAACCATCAAGGTGAAATAGCATTTTTATGTGAAATCGCTCAGCCGGATTATGGATATATAACAAATTTTGGAAAAGCACATCTTGAGGGTTTTGGAGGAGTTGAAGGTGTTATTAAAGGGAAATCAGAGTTATATGATTATTTAAGGAAAAATAAAAAAAGAGTCTTTATAAACAAGGAAGATAAATTACAATTAGAAAAAGCCACGTCAATTCAATCTTTTTCATTCGGAACAAAAAATTCATCTTCTGATGCAACGATAGAATTAGTAGAGGCAAATCCCTTTTTGAAAATTGATTATTCAAATACAATTATTGAAAGTAAATTGATTGGCACCTATAATTTTTCAAACATTGCTGCAGCAATTGCACTAGGAGCTTATTTTAAAATATCTCCATTAGCAATTAAAAAAGGTATCGAGAGCTATACACCCACAAACAACAGGTCTCAAATAATTAAACTAGGCAGTAATACAATCATTCTTGATGCTTACAACGCAAACCCAAGTAGTATGTATGTTGCTTTAGAAAATTTCAAACAACTCAAAAATAAAGACAAAACAATAATTCTTGGTGACATGTTTGAACTGGGAACAGATGCTGCATTAGAACATCAACAAATCGTTGAATTTTCAGAGTCTTTAGGTTTCAATCATATATACCTGATTGGGAAAAACTTTTTTAACACCAAAAGCAAGACCGCCCAAAAATTTGAAAGTTTTGATGATTTTAAAATGTATCTAGTGAAAAATAAAGTTGAAAACTCTCAAATTTTAATTAAAGGCTCTAGAGGTATGGCTTTAGAAAGGGTTTTAGAATTGATTTAGGTTTTAACTTAATTGAAACTTCACTTTATTTTTACTTTTAATCTTTCATATTAAAGGAATTTTGAGCTTTTGGATTACCAAACGTTGATCCAGAAAAATACCTCTCCAGTAAATACAAGCCTGATTGTTTCACAATCGCCTTTTTATTTTTTCCGCCCTTTTAATAACTTCGTTTTTGAGGGCTCCAAAAATAAAAAGCCTAACAGCTATTCGCTATCAGGCTTATGCTTGATGTGGGTCATACTGGATTCGAACCAGTGACTTCCACGTTGTCGACGTGACACTCTGAACCAACTGAGTTAATGACCCATTTTTAAAGGATTGTAAAAATAAGAAGTTTAAATTAAAATTCAGTAAAAACTGTACTTATTAATAAATCTTTTCTTTCCTCAATTAAACTTCGTTTTCTGGGGAGCCAATTGGATTATCTATTGATGATCCCATATCACCCGCTCCTGCAAATAAAAACCCTCGATGTTTTACATCTGGTTTTTTTATTGTTTCCGCCCCATTGAAAACTTCGTTTTCTGGGGCTCCAACAATAAAAAACCCGATAGTTTTCACTATCGGGTTTTTGCTTGATGTGGGCGATGAGGGATTCGAACCCCCGACCCCCTCGGTGTAAACGAGGTGCTCTGAACCAACTGAGCTAATCGCCCGCTCTTTCACTAAGCGGATGCAAATATAGATGACTTTTTCATTACCCGCAACATATTTTTTAAAAAAATCAAATAATTTCAGCAACTACAAAAGTGCTGCCGCCCACAAATATTAAATCTTCAAGATCTGAATTTTTTAGAGCGGCCTTATAAGCATTCCTTACTGAAGAATACCCAATTCCAATTAGACCGGCTCTTATTGCTTTTTCTTCTAAAACTGACACATCCAGACCCCTTGGTATTCCCGGTTTGCAATAATAATAGTGTGCTTTTTTTGGAAACATTTCAAGAACATCTTCTACATTTTTATCTGACACAAACCCTAAAACTATATGCAAACTCTTCATTTTTTCAGCATCAAGTTGCTTTAATACATAAGTCAACCCTTCTTTATTATGTGCCGTATCACATATCACTTTAGGTGCTTTTTGCAAAACCTGCCATCTACCCATCAACCCGGTGTTTGAAACTACTTTTTTAAGACCAGTTTTAATCGCTTTTTCTGGTATCTGAAATTTATTTTGCTGATTTAAAACCTTAATAACAGTAAGGACTGTTTGTTTGTTTTTAACTTGATAAGCCCCTTTTAAATCTATTTCAATGGCTTGGGGAGTCATCGCGTCTGCAAAAGTGATTTCAGCATTTTTTTCAGAGGCGATAGATTCAAATACTTCTTTTGTTTCAGGAGTTGATTCGCCTATTACAACAGGTATATTCTGTTTGATAATTCCCGCTTTTTCTTTCGCTATAGCGGAAAGCGTATTTCCTAAAAAAGCAGTGTGATCCAAGCCAATATTTGTGATGACTGAAACCTCCGGAACAATAATATTTGTACTGTCTAATCTTCCGCCCATTCCAACTTCTATTACAGCAACATCAACTTGTTCGGTACTAAAATAATCAAACGCAAGTCCCACAGTCATCTCAAAAAAAGAAAGGGAGTGGGTCTCAAAAAAAGATTTGTGATTCTTAATAAAAGAAGTCACTTTACTCTTGGGAATCATCTGCCCGTTTATCTTGATACGTTCTCTAAAATCTTTTAAGTGTGGCGAAGTATATAATCCCACTTTATAACCAGCCTCCTGCAATACAGACGCCAGCATATGGCTCACAGAACCTTTACCGTTTGTTCCGGCAACGTGTATGCTTCTAAAGTTTTTTTCGGGTTGGTCTAAATGTGTTGTCAGCTTAAGAGTATTGCTTAAATCTTTTTTGTAAGCAACACCACCCACTCTTTGATACATTGGCAACTGAGCAAATAGCCAGTCTAAAGTTTGGTTGTAATTGATAGTTGTAATTTTAGTGAATGATAACTTTTTTAGTGACCTCCTGATTGTCTGCTTTAATTTTTAAAAAATAAGTCGCTTTTGTAAACTGCTCCACATTCAGCTTGATTTCATTTTGACTGTCAATGAAAGTTTCTGAATATATAACGCGCCCTAATGGGTCATAAAAAATCACCTCAACATTTTGATACACTTTGTTTAATTTGATGTTGACAAAATCACGTGCCGGATTTGGATATACACTCACACCAATGGTTTCCTCAAGAGAATTGATACCTAAAATATTACCAGAAAGGTCGATTTTATAACTTGATCTGCCATAAGTGGCAGCATATAGCATTTCTGAGGATTCATGTATATGCAAGTCTGTAACCACAACCGATGGCAAGTTCTCCCCTAAAATTTCCCAGTTTACCCCTTCATCACCAGATGCCATTACACCAATATCTGTTGCTAAAAATAAATTTCCATAACTATCTTTAACAACAGAATTTATCGGAACATCTGGTAAACTTGTTGAGATATCAGTCCAGGAAGATCCATTATCGATTGATTTATAAACGTGACCGGTATCTTCACCATAACGATACCCGGAGAAAGTAACATAAATGGTATTGACATCTTCTCGATCTGTCAGCACTTTTGTTACCCAGCGATTGGGTAAATCATCTGAGATTTTTGTCCAGTTTGACCCAGCATTTTGAGTTATCCAAACATTCCCATCATCAGTTCCCACAACAATTTTATCACTATTTAAAGGGGAAATACTTATGGAAATTATGGTGCCATAGACCAAATTTCCGGGATGAGGTCCATTTGACAAATCAGGGCTAATTGCTGTCCAATTTCCGGCAGCATTAATCGATTTATATAAGCGGTTTGCCCCATAATAAAGTATTTGTGGATTTGTGGGATCAAAAACTATGGGGGTGTCCCAGTTTTTTCTGTCAGAACCTAGAATTCCCGTTGTCGCTGGAAAAAAACTTGCGGCATTGTTTGTTGATTTTCTAAGATTTCCATACTGGGACAAGGCATAAATTACATTGGTATTAGTCGGGTCCACCAATGGTTGAAAACCATCACCACCATTAATAATTACCCAATCATTAAGGTTACCGGTTGTAGTTCTCATGGTGCTGTTGTCCTGAGCGCCGCCATAGATTTTTTCAGGATTTTGAAAATCTACATGAAACCTGTAAAATTGTGTAATGGGAAGGGTTAAATCTTTTATTGATGAAACTCCGTCGTTACTACTTTTATAAAATCCGCCATCATTACCAAGTAAAACCTCAGCGGGGACCGAGGGGTTAAATGCAAGTGCATGTTGATCTACGTGCACATCAGGAAATGAATTAAACCAACTTGACCCTCCATTTGTGGATTTTTGAACTGTCAATCCAAGATAATAAATCGTATTTTCATTAGTTGGATCGACAAAGATTCCTTCAAACCACCAATGAAATCCAACATCCACCAATTGACTTGAGTTCACCTGCGTCCAGCTATCACCACCATTAATAGTTTTATAAACACCTTGAACGTTTCCTATGGCATCTGCATACATTGCATAAAGCACATTGGGGTTGGATTTTGAAATATCAATACTAATACGTCCTTTTTGAGCCGGTAGAGCGGGTAGTCCGTTGGTCAGTTCTGTCCAGGAATTACCACCATTTGTTGTTCTGTAGATTCCTGAGGTTTCACCACCATATTGCCTTGCGCTGGGTCTTCTAATGCGTTCCCAACTTGTTGCATAAACAATATCTCCGTTTGAGGGGTGAATCGCCATATCAATGACGCCTGTAGAATCGCTAACAAACAATACTTGCTCCCAATCATTTCCTCCATTTGTGGTTCTGTAAACACCTCTGTTATTATCTTTTCTAAATAATGGCCCCATTGCAGCAACATAAATCCGGTCGTCATTATTGGGGTCTAATTTTACTTTTCCGATACTACCCACATTTGAAAGTCCCTTATCTTCCCAGGTTAATCCTCCATCATCACTTTTGTAAACACCATCTCCATCATAGGCTAAGGAACCCCCTCCAGCGTTGGGCTCACCTGTTCCAACCCAGACAAGATCAGACTCATTTTGTGATAACTCAATATCTCCAATTGAAAGAAATGGTTGATCGTCAAAAATGGGCACCCAGCTTGCTCCTGCATTTGTGGTTTTGAAAATTCCGCCGCTGGCAGCTCCTAAATAATAGGTGTCTTGAATTAAAGGTGCAATTTCAATGTCAGTTATTCTTCCACCAATGTTTGTGGGTCCAGCAAATTCCCATAAAAGATTGGAATTTCTATTCTGTAAATTTTCTTTTCGCCACAGCTTACCATCCTCATAAGCTCCAGCTTTAATTTCTTCAAGCGGATATGCACGCTGCATAAATAAGATATCCTTGGGGAGTTTATTAGTTTTTGGAGCTTCTGGAGATATATGACTATTGAAGTCACATCCTGCAAGAACTAAAAGTAGTAATAATAGAGATAACAATCTTTTCATAGCAATGATTATAAGCTATAAAGATAAAGAATTAATCAGGAATTTTATTAGTTTTATTCCGAAAGGGAAAAGCGGTAAATAATCCGTCCAAGCTGTCGGGCCGGGGCATTTGAATCACTGTTGAACTTTGTTTCCAAAGCTGCCTGTCTGGCAGGATCCAGAAGACATTTTGAGTTGTTTGTGGTTCCTCTCACACCGGGAATGGCCTTGGTTACATTACCATTACGATCCACATCAATATCTACAACGACAATACCTTCTTGATTACAATCCTGAACAATGATTTTTTTAACAATAGCCTTTCTTCCGCCAAGGAGGTAATTACCATCGCCGTCAAGTCCTTTTCCAATACCGTAGTAGCTACTGGCATTGGGGTCTCCATCGGGGTTACCTTTGTCACCAGCTTTATTATCATCACCTTCCCCACTTTGTGCTGTGCCTTCCTGTTTTGGTGCATTGAGGATACTTGATAAAGCATCGGTGGTGGATTGATCAGGTTTTGGCTCTACTTTTGGCACTTCTTTGGGCTTGGTTTCAACCGGAGTTGTGACCTGTTTTGGTTTTTCTTCCTTTTGAATCACCGGAGCATCAGTATTGTCTTGAGTCACAACTTCTTCTTCGACTATAGGCTCTGGGGTTGTTTCTGTTTGTTGCTGGGTTTGTGAGGGCGATGTTTGAACTTGTTCTAAAGGTTGTACATCACCACTACCAAAATCGGTTGTGCCAAAATTTACTGCAATTCCCTGCTCAATGGGCGGATCAAAATATTTCAAACCAAAAAGAAACAACAACAACACAATCGCCACATGTATAATTACAGTGATTCTGAAACTTTTCTTTTCTTCTTCGGTTTTTAAAAAACTCATACTTCTAACTTCGTACTTTTAACTTCTAACTTTAGTTAGGTTTTACAGCCAACACAATTTTATATCTGTTTCTGTTGGCAATATCCATAATCTTGACAGCATGTTGAATGGGCACACCCTCTTCAGCTCTTAAAATAATTGTGGGTTCTGTCTGACCTTGCAACTCTCTTTTTATAAAATTTTCAACAGCTTGTTCACTCACTCGTTCTTTATCCACATAATAATCTAAATCCTTTGTGATGCTCACTGAAAGGTTTTGCTGGTGAGTGGTTTTTCCTTTTGCTGTTGGCAACAGCAAATCCAGTGCATCTGGTGTTATGGCCGGTGAGGTCAGGAGGAAAAACACCAAAAGCAAAAATACAATATCTGTCATCGAACTCATACTAAAAGTGGCATCAATTTTATTTCTTCCGCGTAATTTCATATTATGATGGTTCGTTTAGTAAGTCAAGGAAATCAACGGCGTTTGCTTCCATACTGTGTACTACTTTATCTGTGCGCACTACTACGTGGTTGTAAGCCATATAAGCAATGATACCTACTATCAATCCGGCTACAGTTGTTGTCATTGCGGTGTAAATACCTTCTGCGAGTTGACCCATTTCGGCTTGACCGCTACTGGTTGCTAATTGGTGAAAAGCAAGAACCATACCGATTACAGTACCCAAGAAACCAATCATAGGCGCTGCTCCGGAAATGGTAGCAAGCACACTCACATTTTTCTCTAACTTGTAAACCTCAAGACGACCGGCATTTTCAATGGCGGTGTTAATATCTTCCAAAGGACTTCCAATTCTGGAAATACCCTTTGCGGTTAAGCGCGATACCGGAGAATTGTTTTGTGCACATAGTATTTTAGCACCCTGCAGATTTCCTGATGCTACCTGCTCCCTGATTTGGTGCATAAAATTCTTATCAATTTTTGAAGCCGCTTTGATGGCAAAAATTCTTTCGAAATAAATGTAAACCGCCACAAAAAGCAGCACAAAAAGTATCGCAATAATAATGATGGCACCGGGACCACCATTCATAATTAATTCAAATACCGATAAGGTTTTTTCAACAGATTCCGGGTCGAGTTCTTGAAGGGTTTCATCAACTCCTTCTTGCATAAAGGCTGTTAGCATAGTGTGTAAATTGTTTTTAAGTTAACGAAAGTTACTCTGGTAAATTGTGATTTGAAATTAAATTAACTGCTTTAAAGCAATTTCAAACGCAGTCCTGCTAATACCAGTTTTACTACTATTATTGTCAAATGTATTTTGAATGGCATTTTTAATGGTCATCGAAGTGTCGTTAAAAATGGCTTCGTCTGTCATTTGAACGCGGCGCTCCATAAAATATGCAAAGACTCTTGCCATTCCACAGTTTGCTATAAAATCAGGAATTAGGCTCACTTTGGCATCTGTAGCTTCCATAATAGATCCAAAGAAAATCTCTTTATCGGCAAAGGGCACATTGGCACCACTTGAAATAACTTCAAGCCCGGAAGCAATCATAGAATCTATTTGTTTTTGTGTTACCAGGCGTGAAGCGGCACAAGGCGCAAAAACCTCCGCCTGAAGTTTCCAAATTTTTTCATTAATCTCGTCAAAAGGAATCATTTGGTCAGAAACCAAGGTATTTCCATCTTTATTGAGGAATAGTTGAGTTATTTCTTCAAAAGTGAATCCGTCTTCATTAATAACACCTCCCACTCTATCAATAATTCCAACCACTTTTGCACCCATTTGTGCGAGATAAAATGCTGCTGCTGAACCCACATTACCAAAACCTTGAACAATGGCTCGTTTTCCTTTAACAGTTCCGCCATAAATATCATAAAAATGGCGCACTGCTTCTGCCACTCCATAGCCGGTAATCATATCGGCTACGGTATATTTTCTGGTTATATCCGGTGAGTAATTGTTGTTTTCCAACACTTTAATTACTCCTTGTCTCAATTGTCCTATTCGGTTGATTTTATCTGCTTCGGTGGGTTGAAAATGCCCTGAAAAAACCCCTTCCTGCGGATGCCAAACACCACAATTTTCAGTAATGGGAATCACTTCGTGTATTTCGTCCACATTCAAATCGCCTCCGGTTCCATAATACGCTTTTAAAAGTGGCGAGACTGCTTTGTACCATCTTTCAAGAACTCCCTTTTTTCTTGGATCTTTAGGGTCAAAGTTGATTCCTGATTTTGCTCCACCAATTGCCGGACCTGAAACAGTAAACTTTACTTCCATAGTTTTTGCAAGGGAAAGCACTTCATTTTGGTCAAGACCCACTCGCATTCGAGTTCCACCACCGGCTGCACCTCCTCTTAATGAGTTGATGACTGTCCAGCCTTCAGCTTCGGTCTCGGGATCATTCCAGTGGAATACTATTTCGGGTGATTTGTCTTCAAACTTTTGGAGTAACTCTTTCATTAAATTTTGTTTATTGTGGTCGTTAGCTGTTTTAAATATCGCGTCACAAATATAAAAACTTAGCAGGGTTTGGGTTGACTTTTATGTATTTTTTAGGAATGAAAAATAAAACTCGCTTAAAACCTAAAAATTTTTCCTGAGGAGTGATCTCTCTCAGCACCCGTCACACTTGCCAAACAATTAACTTCACCACACATTTTTAAAACTCCCAGCAATCCAAAAACCAATGCTTCTTTGTATTCGATCAGCACTTTTGATGGAAGTACAAGATTGATTTTTTTATGGTTTTTTAGTCTTTCCAAAAGATACCAATTATAAGTTCCTCCTCCGGTCACCAATACTGATGTGTTTTCTTTGAATGTGTTTGCTAATTTAATCGCAATGTGTTCTGTAAACGTGTGCAACAAATCTTCTGTAGTTGCCTCAGTTTTTTCCAAAAGTGGGAAAATATGCTTTTGAACCCATTCCAAACCAAGGGATTTTGGAGGTTGAAGTTTATAAAATTCCAAGGCATTGAGTTCTTCTAAGAGCTTCGAAATTAAGTTTCCATTAGCTGCCATTTTTCCACCTTTATCATAAGGAGCACCAAGTTTTTCAGCCAAAGCATTCAACACGATATTCACCGGACAAATATCAAAAGCGATTCGTTGGTTTTTTTCTTCGAAAGATACATTAGCAAATCCGCCAAGATTGAGACAGTAGTCATATTCACTGAACAACAATTGATCACCTATGGGAACCAATGGAGCTCCCTGCCCGCCTAGTGCCACATCCTGCACCCTAAAGTCGCAAACCACTGTTGTTTTAATGTGATTTGCCAGTTCCGGTAAGTTTCCAATTTGAAGTGTAATGCCTTTTTCAGGTTGGTGTAAAATGGTATGCCCATGAGAGCAAACCGCATCTATTCCTGCGAAGGCGGAAATCCCGTTAATACTATTAATAAAGCTTTTTATAATTTCTCCAAGATACTGCGTGTATTCCTTGTTTAGTCTCAGCAAATCCTTTTCACAAAGAGAAACTCCGTTTTGCAATCGTTGTTTCCAGGTTTCAGGGTATGGGATGGTTACTGCTTTATGAATTATATAATTCCAGGTATCCATTTTCGCGAAAGCAATATAGGCCAAATCAATCCCATCTAAGGATGTACCGCTCATCACACCTATAACGTTGTAGTTTTTTGACTTCATTTGGGTAAAATTAACGGTAATTATTGAAAAAATGATGCTAAAAAAGTATCTTTGTGCACCTTTTACAAACACACTTTTAAACACCACACTATGGATTTTAATCTTTCTGAAGAACATATCATGATTCGCGATGCGGCGCGTGATTTTGCAAAAACTGAACTGCTCCCCGGCGTGATTGAACGCGATAACAAACAAGAATTTCCTGCTGAGCAAATCAAAAAAATGGGCGAACTGGGCTTTATGGGAATGATGGTTCCACCGGAATATGGTGGTAGTGGAATGGATACAACCTCTTATGTGCTGGCAATGGAAGAAATTTCTAAAATCGATGCTTCAGCCTCTGTAGTGATGTCTGTTAACAATTCATTAGTGTGTTATGGTTTGTATGCTTATGGAACTGAAGAGCAAAAACAAAAATATTTAATACCTCTTGCTTCCGGACAAAAGCTGGGCGCATTTTGTCTTTCTGAACCTGAAGCAGGTAGTGATGCCACTTCGCAAAAAACAACTGCCATAGATAATGGCGACCACTACATCATTAATGGTACTAAAAATTGGATAACAAATGGCGGCAATGCTGATATTTACCTCGTGATTGCCCAAACCGATAAAGAGAAAAAACACCGAGGCATCAACGCATTTATTCTTGAAAAAGGAATGCCCGGTTTTGAAATTGGACCCAAAGAAGACAAATTGGGCATTCGCGGAAGCGACACCCACACATTGAATTTCAACGATGTAAAAGTACCTAAAGAAAACCGCATTGGTGAAGACGGATTTGGGTTTACCTTTGCAATGAAAACTTTATCGGGTGGGCGTATTGGAATTGCAGCCCAAGCTTTAGGAATTGCCAGTGGAGCTTATGAAATGGCACGAGATTATTCAAAAATAAGAAAAGCCTTTGGCACTGAAATCTGTAACCATCAGGCCATTGCTTTCAAACTGACAGATATGCTTGTGGAAATTGAATGCGCCAGACACCTGGTGATGAAAGCTGCCTGGGAAAAAGACAACGGTATGAATTATGATATGAGCAGCGCCATGGCAAAACTCAAAGCATCTGAGGTGGCTATGAAAGTTTCTGTTGAAGCAGTGCAAGTGCACGGTGGAAATGGTTATGTGAAAGAATACCACGTGGAACGCCTAATGCGTGATGCCAAAATCACCCAAATTTATGAAGGCACTAGTGAGATTCAGAAAATTGTGATTTCAAGGGGACTACTCAAAGATTAAATCAAAAAAATAAATTACAAGCACCAAATTACAAATGAAAAAATTTTGGAATTTGTTTATTAGAAAACCCCTTTACTTTAAATAAGATTTTAAGGTTATGAAGACTTAACTAAAATCCGGGCTGTAAGTTTCATATTTTAAACTAAAATTTTCACTCAAAAACCGAATTACGATTTGAGTATTTTCTTCATTTTTTAATGAAATCAATACAAGTCTTCGAGTATGTTTTTCATTTAACAAACAAACATCGAAAGAATTATACTGTTCTGATAAGTCAGGGTTTGCAGAAGTAAAAAAAGCAAGCTTTTGTCTTTTGTTGAACTTCAATAATGAAATCTTTGACCATTTACTCAAATCAATACGTTTTTTAAAAAATAATACTTTAAAGTAAAACACCCCAATAAATAACTCATTATTTTTTGCAATCAAACCTCTCCTTGAAAATATTTTTCCTATTAAAAAAATAAAAAGGAATGCGCACAAAAAAACGAATAAATATCCTTTAAAATTTAGTGAAATTGATAACATTTCAATCATTACAGTAAGTAGTAATGCTGGGAGAAGAGATAGAATTAGTTTCTGATGATTCGTAAATCTATATTCCAATATTAATGATTCCATAAAACGTTACATAAAGAAATTCCAAACCAACCCAAAACGCACTTTGGCATCTCTAAAAGGGTGACCGGGGGCTGAGAAATAGTTTTTCTCACCAAACAAGGCGTTAAAATGTTCCCATTTAAGGTAGATACGTGTTTGGCTTATTTTGGCATTAACAAATAAATCCAGCATAGGAAAATCACCAAATTTTTGATTGTCCTGCACATAAAATTCTGCCAAAACAGGGTCATAGGCATTCATTTCATAAGAAGTAAAATACTTGCCGGTGATGCCTGTTTGTAAAAAAAGTGCATTCCTGAAAAAATGATTGGAATAATAGACACTGGCACGTCCTAAAAAATCGGGAGCTTTGAAAACTTCCTGCCCTTCAATAATATTTTGGTAAGTAACTTGTGCATTTAGAGAAAATTTTCCAAAATCAAATTGTCTTTTGGCTTCCAGTTTGAGGTAATTTACGGTTTCATCATACTGAAAAGGGGTTGTAGTGGTATCTGCTGCTGTTCGCGTGAAATAAGTATAATCTTCAATTCTGGAAAAACTCACAGATGCATCAAATAATTTTTTAGAGATAACTTCAAATTGTAATTGCTGTGTCTTGATGTTTTTGAAATTGTTTTGCCAGTTGTAATTCACATAATCACTTTGGTACAATTGAAAGTGATAATCGGGCGCTACAGAGTTAATAAACATCGTGGCCTTGGCTTTGTTGTTTTCATCGAGCTCAAAAGACGCACTTCCCAGAAGATAGTTTCCGTCATAATCTCCTGAAATATTAAGAGCCGCTTTTCCAAAAATTTCAAATCCCCGATACTCTTTTTGATAAGACGCACCGGCTTCAACAACGTTTCCTTTCAACCGATTGGTGATGTGTTCATTGTCAAGAATCAACACACTATTGTATCCATAATTGAAATCTGTATACCCTAAAGACACTTTTACATTTCCGAGAAGATTGTTTCTAAAGACTGCATATCCTTGAGCATAAAATTCCTCAAGTGTTACCCGATCATTTAAATTTTGTGTAGCATAAGCAGGTCCAAACTCATCAAATGGGTTCTCTTGACTAAAACGGTAAAATTTATCCTCAAAACTAACTGTGTTTCCTAACCTAAGGGAAGTATATGAAAGGGAGTCTTTATAATTAATTAGTGCATAATCATGTTCTAAATGAAATCGTTTGCCTTTTAGGATATTTTCAGCATCTTCAAAGTTTACTTCCAGTCTTCCGCGATCTCTAAAATCATCTGTATTATTGATGAAGAATGGAATAAAATCTGGTTTTAATCCGCCGTTTTCCTGATTAAGTAAATCCTGAAAAACGATGTGTGCCCTCAGATTATAGCGATTGTTTTTAGTTATGTAATTTGATGTAAACCGAAAGTTACCTGTGCTAGTAAGCGTGTTTTGATAATTGCCTAAAGACCGCACACCTTTGTAGGCAATCGAAAAATTAAATTGTTCTGAAGTATTGATAGTAAAAAAGGCGTCAAGTTGCTGTCCTTGTTCAAATGTCGTTTTAAAGTAAAGTTCGGTGAGTGGCGTGGGTACATGAAAATAATTAATGTCTTCAATTTCCATATAATTAAAATGACGTGCTCTGGCTCCCATTCTGGGCTTTAACCGTAGCTCACTAAAATCATAAGCAAGAGTATTATAAGTTTGACCCACATTAGCAAATGGCATTAAATGATAATCATCTTTTCTTAAATAATTGTATTTATAATCTTTAAAAATGGTGAGTGTGGTATCAAGAATTGTAGTGTCTCGCTGGTGCGAAATAATTTTATATTCAGAAATCAGCGGTTTTTCACCTTCAAAGTTTACATTGGTATCACCCATTGCCGGTCGATCATCATTTCCGGTATTTGTTGGAAAATTCTGTTGCTGAATAAAAGGCTGGTCTCTGTCTTGAGAAAAAAGCAAGGCTGTACTTAGCGAAAGCATTAAAAGTACAAGTGATTTTTTCATTCGGAAATGTGTCTTGAAAAGTTTAAGATGACAAAGTTATTTATTTTAACGCAAATTGCTACTTTTAAATTTTAAATGTTAGCATTAAAAATTCATAAAGACAAATTTGAATGTGGCACCGATGAAGCCGGAAGGGGGTGCCTTGCAGGTCCTGTGACTGCTGCTGCGGTTATCTTACCTGATGATTTTGCAAATAGTTTGCTTAATGATAGCAAACAACTTTCGCTTTTAAAACGAAATTATTTGAAACCTCTTATTGAACAGAATGCCATCTCTTTTGGTATTACACACGTTATGATGGATGAAATTGATAAAATTAATATTTTACAAGCCTCCATTACAGGTATGCATCGTTCCATTGCAAAACTCAAACTCCAGCCTGATTTTATTGCAGTCGACGGAAATAAATTCAGGGATTTTGAAAACATCCCACATCAGTGTATCGTGAAGGGTGATGCTAAATATTTACATATTGCTGCAGCATCAGTATTGGCAAAGACCTATCGGGATGCGTTTATGGAAAAAATTCACGAGGAATTCCCAATGTACAACTGGAAACAAAACAAAGGCTACCCCACCAAAGAACATCGAGATGCTATTATAAAATATGGTATTACCAAATACCATCGCAAAAGTTTTAGACTATTACCTGAGCAACTTCAGATTGAATTTTGATTTCTCTTTTCTATTATAGCTATATTTGCATCAAACCTCAATAAAAATGAAACAAGTTTGGTTACTTCTTCTATTATTATTATTAGCCGGCTGCAGCTCTGAAAAAGAAAAAAAAGGCAACCTAAGCCATTACATCCCTGATGAAACGTCACTATTAATTAAAAGCACTAACTTTTCAACTCTTTCATCAGACATAAAAAACAACAGTTTTCTAGTGGCGTTTTCAAAAATGCCATTTCATACTTTTTTTTCAGACAATTTGGAGCTTGCCGGCTACCTGAACCCCGTTTCAGAAGTCTTATTGAGTACTTCTTCAGAAAATGACAGCACCCAACATCTTACACTAATCACAAGACAACACCCGGGTCTTTTTGAACTAGATTCTATCCCTGAAAAAACACTTGAAACATTCACTTATGAAGAAATTTCGCTTCAGCGATTAACACTGAAGAACAGCATTGTTTTTACGACAATGGTTGACAGTGTTTTTATTGCAAGCAGTTCACAAAAAATATTGGAAACCCTTTTGCTAAAGCGAAAAAACAAAAAACTTAAACCCATTAGCACTCAATTTGAAAGAGCCTACAGCACACTTGGAGCTCAGGATATTTCAATTATGATCAATGCAGAACGATTTAATGAACTACTTCAAAAAGCGTTTCCTAAAACTGAAAAACTTCCACCTTTTGCCTCTTGGATTTCACTTGATGCTGAAGTACAGCCCGGCCAATTAAAAGTAAATGGGATTGCACTGGCACATGACACAATACCACAACTATTGACTGTTTTTAAAGGCACGAACCCCCAGAAAAACTTGCTAGCAATGGTCACGCCCACCTCGGCCTCAGGTTTTGTTTCTTATACTTATGATGATTTTGATATAATCCAAAAAAATCTAGAACCCTTTCAGCAAAAAAATGATACGCTTGCAGATAATGTTGCATTGTTTGCTTCCTTGAATGAAATTGGAGTCATCACAAAAGATTCAGAAAAAATTATTGGGATGCATGCGATTAGTGGAAATATTACAAAAGAACTTTTAGAACCCCTACTTGAAAATCATTCTGAGTTTAGAGATGTGTCCATTAAAAAACTAAAAGATACTGCTGTATTTAAAAACACATTCAACCCTTTAATTACATCCACACCAAAATATGCTACCCGGCTGGAAGACTTTTTTGTTTTTGCAGATAAGATCTCTGCCCTTGAGGAAATTATCACCCAGTTTTTAAACGAAACGACACTTGGAAATTTACCATATTATGAAGAACATATGGCAAAATTGAGCAGTGAAAGCTCAATTCTTCTTATGGGAATTTTACCCAATCTAAAAGAGCAAATCGTTGAAAAAGTGTCTGATGCAAATAGAAAAAACATGAGTGATTTAAGATTGGGGAGCCACCGATTGCTGGCACTTCAATTTGTTTATGACAGTCATTTTGCACACGTAAATGGCATTGTTATGGAAACACAATCCCAAAGCCGTGGAACAGGTGTTTCCCAACTTTATGCCATCAATATTGAAAATGAACTGTTGAGCAGACCTCAATTTTTTTCAAATCATATTTCAAAAGGAAAAGACATCGTTGTTCAGGATGTAGCAAACAAGCTCCACCTAATTAGTGCACAAGGAAGAGTCCAATGGACCAAACAAATAGACGGGCCCATTTTAGGTGAAATTCAAGAGGTTGATTTATTGCGCAATGGCAGAATTCAAATGGCATTTACAACAAAAAACACTTTTTATATTCTTGATAGAAATGGCAAAGAAGTGAACCCTTTTCCTTTGAAATTTAAGGATAATATCACCCAGCCACTAGCTGTTTTTGATTATGATAATAACAGGAATTACAGATTTGTAATAACTCAAGGAAGAGATGTTTTGATGTATGACTCACAAGGTAAATCGGTGAGTGGCTTTACTTTCAAAAAGGCTGAATCAAAAGTTGTTCTTCCACCCAAACACATACGAATTTCAAACAAAGATTATATACTTATTGCTGAGGAAAATGGAAAACTCAATATCCTTCATAGAACCGGTAAGATAAGGGTTGGTGTTAATTCTAAGTTTGATTTCGGCGAAAGCCAAGTTTATTCAGAGGATGCTAACTTTGTGTTTTTAACTTCAAAAGATGAAAAGGTGTCAATAAATCAAAGCGGAAAAGTATCAACCCAAAATCTGGGTTCTTCATCTAAAAATGTAGTTTGGGAACTATCCGGTAATACCAAGGTCACTTTAGATGACAATATTTTGCGCATCAACAATCAAAAAGTAGAGTTGCCTTTTGGACTTTATACAACCCCAAAAATATCTGTAAGTAACCGCCGCATCTTGATTTCCATTACCGATTTACAGCAGCAACGCATCTATGTTTACAACTCTTTAGGCGAATTGCTTTCTAACTTTCCGGTTTATGGAACATCTATAATGGAACTGGGTGATGCAACTAATAACGGTAGGCCAAATGGTGTTGTTAAAGGTGGATCTAAAGAGGTAGTGCTTTATGAGGTGAATTAATAAAAATTGCGTTTTGTAAAGGCTATTTTTATTTATTAAATTCATTTGACTTTTTCTTCTTAAAAAAGCGAAACATTTTAAAACTACCAATAAAAAGCACCAACACCAAAATAAAAGCAAGGATTGGCAAAACAAAAGAAAAGATAGTCATCAATACTGACGCTCCCGTCTCTGTTGTTGAAACCACAGAATTACCCAATCCTGCAGTAGTACCGGTAGAGGCCGCCCTTGCTGTTGCCATCGTTCCACCAATTAATGATGCTGTGCCGCCTCCTGCTATTATAGCCAGTGTCCATACAACTACCTCTGGTAGTTCAACCAATTGAGATGCCACCATAATTGTGCCTGCAATTCCTGCAAGCGGCACTGCAATTGTATCGAGAAGATTGTCAACAAATGGAATATAATAAGCAAAGATTTCAACTAGTGTTGCTACGCCAAAAATCACTAAAGCCGATGTGCTACCCACCCAGCTAAAAGATTCTGATAAAAGACCTAAACCCAAATAATCCCCCAAGTTAAAATGTATAACCAAACTAAGTGCAAACAATGGCAAAAAAACCCGAAAGCCTGAAGCAGCAGCAAGACCAATTCCTAAAAAGAGTCCTAATAGAGTAGTCGAAATGTCTAAACTTAAAATATCCATAATTTTGAATTATTTTCAATCTATCAAAATCTTATTTTGTTTTTCTTTCATGATTTTGGCCTCAAAAAGTAATGTGAAGTGTTTGATCAATTTTTGCTTAACTTCTTCCATAGAAACAGTTGCTACTCCAAGTTCTACATTCAATGAAGTGACCGCTTTTTCCTTAATTCCACAAGGAATGATATTGTCAAAATAGCCCAGGTTTGCATTCACATTAAATGCAAAACCGTGCATGGTCACCCATCGACTGGAACGCACACCCAAGGCACAAATTTTTCGTGCAAACGGTGTGCCCACATCAAGCCAAACTCCGGTTTCTCCCGGCGAACGTTCCGCCTCAATGTTGTATTCTTTGAGTGTTAAAATCACCATTTCCTCTAAGAATCGCAGGTATTTGTGAATGTCTGAAAAAAAGTTTTCTAAATCTAAAATCGGATAACCCACCACTTGACCCGGCCCGTGATAAGTAATATCACCTCCTCGATTGATTTTGTAAAAAGTAGCATTTTTTTCAATAAGTTGTTCCTCATCCAAAAGCAAATTATCCATATCACCACTTTTACCTAAGGTATATACATGAGGGTGCTCTACAAAAAGAAAATAGTTTTGAGTTTCTAAACCGGCATTTTCTCTACGGTTCTTGACTTTAGTATCAATAATAGATTGAAATAGAACTTCCTGATAGTCCCAGGTTTCTTTATAATCTCTTGAACCTAAATCCTGAAGGGTAATATTTTTATTCATTTTACAAAGGTACAGCAGTTTTGAGACTTGAACTGTTAGAAAATAAAAAAAGGCTTTGAATAATTACAAAACCTTTTTTTAATTCGTTGAATATTAGTGCTAAAGTAATATGATAAATTGTTGCCCGTTGAAGAAGAGTGTTACAATATTGTCACATTCCCCCTCTCCATAATCCAGCGATGCACTCAATCCATTTTGTTGGATATCAATAACACCACTCACTAAATAGGCACAATTTGTTCTTTTAACAAGTGTTTCAACCACCACACCACTTCTGGTAAATCCATTAGAAAAGGTTGTGTTCCAGTTTCCGTTAATATGAAAAACATTATCTAACCAGCTTCCTGAACCAACACCCTCAACCCATTCAGCAATTCTTAATCCGGTTCTTGTTGCTGTAACTGTTGATTGAGGAAAGCCCACAGTGATCGTTTCATTTACTGTTGATTGTGGAAACCCATTTTGATTTTCTAACAATCTTTCAATTTCCCCACCACCACTTACCGGATGTTCATTGTAAGTGAAATTATCAAAAGTATAATCTATAAGCCGCGTATTGTTTACTATGGGACCATAAGAAAGTAAAATTTTTCCCGTGACAAAAGCGCCATCAGGCAGCGAACATCCTTCCCCAAAATCAATTTCAAGTTGAATAGTCTCGCCAGTCTGCGAAATTGAAATGGTGGCACACGGTGGGAAAAAACTATTTGAACGTCCTTCCTCTTCTTCAATGTAAGCAGTTTCCATGATATTAAGAGTTCCTTCAAAAACCAAATCCACTTGTGCAGCCATCTTGTTATCCTCTTGTGAGAATTCAACTTCTTCAACGGTTTCTTCATCACTGCTACAAGAAAAAAACAATAATGAAAAACACATTAGGTATGCAATTCTTAGTTTAAAAATTGAAAAGTTCATAGTTTATTGATTTAGAGTTATTAAACCAAAACTTAAAATTGTCAATTTTATTGCGAAATAACTCCTGAAAAACTTATTAAAACAAATAAATTTTATTAATTTTGCCGACTGATTACCAGAGAGGTAATATTACATAAAAATCATTTAAATAATATTGGCATGTACCCATCAAAAGAAGACAAAGAAAAACTCTTTAAAAAACACGGTAAATCTGAAAAAGATACCGGATCTGCAGAAGGTCAAATCGCTCTTTTCACATCAAGAATTGAGCATTTATCAGCACATTTAAAAAAGAACATTCACGATTACAACACAGAGCGTTCTTTGGTAAAACTGGTAGGAAAAAGAAGATCATTACTTGATTATCTAATGAAAAAAGATATCGTAAGATACCGTGAAATCATTAAAGAATTAGGATTGAGAAAATAAATAACAAAGGGGCTTTTTGCCCCTTTTTTTATAAACTCTATTTTACGACCAAAAGTAAAATCGAGTTCCATATAAAATGCCTATCTTTGACAGGTTCTGAAAAAGCTACTCTTTTAGTTTTTCATTGGTCAACACTACTACACAACACAACGACCATTGTTTAACCAAACATGCATTACTGTATGTTTATTATTAAATTATTATGATACCAAAAGTTTACAAAGAGGTCATTGACCTTGGTGACGGTAGGGAAATTTCTATCGAAACCGGAAAATTAGCAAAACAAGCCCACGGGTCTGTTGTTGTGCAAATGGGAAAAGCTATGTTACTATGTACCGTAGTTTCTTCTTACAAAGAAAGTACCATGGATTTCTTTCCATTGACAGTTGATTACCGTGAAAAGTTTGCAGCTGCAGGTCGTTATCCCGGTGGTTTCTTCAAAAGAGAAGCAAGACCCAGTGATGGTGAAGTATTGACAATGCGAATAGTGGATCGTGTATTACGTCCGCTTTTCCCTTCAGATTACAAAACGGAAACTCAAGTAATGATTCAATTGATGTCTCACGACGAAGAAGTCATGCCCGATGCACTTGCCGGTCTTGCTGCTTCTGCTGCGATTCAATTGTCTGACATTCCTTTTGAATGCCCCATATCTGAAGCCCGCGTAGGAAGAATCAATGGCGAGTTTGTTTTAAACCCAAGCCGAAGCCAGTTGCTGGAGTCTGATATCGATATGATTATTGGTGCTTCTGCAGATTCTGTGATGATGGTGGAAGGTGAAATGAAAGAAATTTCAGAAGAAGAAATGGGTGAAGCAATTAAGTTTGCTCACGAAGCTATTAAAATACAATGTGCTGCTCAAGTTAAATTGGCTGAAGCTTTCGGCAAAAAGCCGGTAAGAGAATATGCGCCTGCAAAAAGCGATGAAGCTATTCTGGCTAAAGTGCGAGAAGCAGCATACCAAAAAGTATATGAAATCGCAAAAGGGGGTCATGGTAAAAAAGAACGAAGCGAAGCCTTTTCTGCAGTAAAAGAGGAAGTAATGGCTTTATTTACTGAGGAAGAATTGGAAGAAAATGAAGGTTTGATAAAAACCTACTACTCCAAGGTAGAAAAAGAAGCCGTTAGGGAACTAACCCTTGCAGAAGGAATTCGCCTTGACGGAAGAAAAACTACAGACATTCGCCCTATCTGGTGTGAGATTGATTATTTACCTTCTGTTCATGGTTCTGCCATCTTTACACGTGGGGAAACTCAGGCGTTAGCTACTGTAACTTTAGGAACTTCCAGAGAGTCAAACATGATTGACATGCCAACACATCAAGGTGAGGAAAACTTCTATTTACACTATAACTTCCCACCATTTTGTACCGGTGAAGCCTATCCAATAAGAGGAACATCACGGCGTGAAATTGGCCACGGAAACTTAGCACAACGCGCTTTAAAAGGAATGATTCCTGATGAGTGTCCTTACACAGTAAGAATTGTTTCAGAAGTATTGGAATCAAACGGTTCTTCTTCTATGGCAACCGTTTGTGCAGGAACAATGGCCTTGATGGATGCAGGTATTCAAATGAAAAAACCGGTGTCAGGGATTGCTATGGGATTGATTTCTGATGGTGATCGTTATGCGGTGCTTTCAGATATTTTAGGCGATGAAGATCACCTTGGAGATATGGACTTTAAAGTAACCGGAACAGCAGACGGTATTACCGCGTGTCAAATGGACATTAAAGTAAAAGGAATGGCTTACGAAATTTTAGTAAAAGCACTAAAACAAGCTCGTGACGGTCGTTTACATATTTTGGAAAAACTGGTTGAAACCATTGCTGAACCCAATGCAGACGTGAAACCACACGCACCAAAAATTGTTACTAAAATCATCCCTAATGCTTTTATTGGTGCCTTGATTGGACCCGGTGGAAAAGTAATTCAGGAACTTCAGAAAGCTACTAAGACAACCATAGTTATCAATGAAGATCCTGTAACTGAAGAGGGTATTGTTGAAATCCTTGGTACAGACCAGGATGGTATTGATGCTGTTTTAGCAAAAATTGAATCTTTAATGTTCAAGCCTGAAGTGGGTGGAACCTATGAAGTAAAAGTCATCAAAATGCTTGACTTTGGCGCGGTTGTAGAATATCTTGACGCTCCCGGAAACGAAGTATTACTTCACGTTTCTGAACTGGCTTGGGAACGCACAGAAAATGTTTCAGATGTGGTCAATATGGGCGATGTTTTTGAAGTAAAATACTTTGGTTTAGACCCAAGAACTCGTAAGGAAAAAGTTTCGCGTAAAGCTTTGTTACCAAAACCGGAAGGTTTTAAAGAAAGACCTCCTCGTGAGAGTAACGACAGAAATGATCGGGGAAGAGATTCCAGAGGCAGAAACGACAGAGACAGAAAGCCGAGAAGGGATTAATACTATCTTCGGAAAATACATTTAAAAACACCTCTAAATACTTTAGGGGTGTTTTTTTTTTGATCTGTACGCAACCTTTATTTTTATTTCAGACTATATAGTAAATACTACTATTAATTTATAATTCTTCTAAAATGAAAAACAAAGCCTTTTATTTATCATTTTTATCAATCATTATTATAGCTTGTAGCAATGATGATGATTCATCACCCATTGATGATGCGCATAGTATAGAAGATGGAAGAGCATTAACCCTCCAGAACTTATCAAATGGAGATTCTAAAACATGGTATATTTTTAATGCTGAACTTGTTAATGCAAACGGAACATTTAACATAACAAACAGTTATAATGTAACTGATGATGATTTTATTTTTAAACAAAACGGTGAAGTTCAATGGAGTCCTGGGTATGATATAAACCACAATGCTACTTCTGTGGGGGATGTAGCAAGGGATTATTATTTAAAGCCCATTAATAGCACTTTGACTTTTACTGAAGATAGTTTAGATGAGTTTATGCTTTTTGACGGAAGTGTAAAACTTCGCCTGGAAGATGAAAATAGATTAATTGGCTCAGTTAGCTTTGAAAGTAGAAGTGCCAACGCCCAAATTAACATTACCTTAGCTGAACGTACACCTGAAAGTTATGCAAGTTTAACAAGTGAGGGTTTAATTTTTAGTACTGTTACCGAAAAACAATCTTCTGGTCATTTTAGTCTAGGTGCAGCAGGTTTCATAGGCAGTTATTCTGACAATAGTTTATTTATAGCCTTAAGAGATGATGAGTTACATAATGGGACAACCTCACCTGAAGTCATATTAAAATATAATTTGAATAACAACACCTGGTCAGAAAATCATTTTTATCAAGGTGATTTTCTTACTAAAAGATTGTCTATCATTAATAATGAATTGATTGCTTTTGGTTCTTCATTTACAAACAGGTATCCTTTACAACCCAATGGCTCTCCCTCTCAAAGTTTCCAACACAACTTATATTTGACCCGATTTGGCATGGCTGTTCAAGGAGATTTGGCTTACCTAACACGATATTCATTTATTGATACACCCCCATCACCACCCGCACAAATACTAAGTTATAATTATTTAACAAATAACACCTCCCAAATTGCCACCCTGCCAACTTCAAGAGCAAATGCAGCATCAGAAATCTTAAATAACAAATTGTATATTTTTGGGGGAAGACCTGAGTTTGATGCTACAACATATGATGCAGAATGTTTTATAGTAGATTTGGCAAATGGAAATATATCCTCCTTTATGATGAATGATGCTCCTACAGTTTCTTTTGCAGCTAAGTTTCAAAATTTAATTTATGTGGGATATAATTATTTAGATGGTGATGTTCAAAAAATAAAATTTGGAGCTTACAATACCATTACCGGATATTATTCAGTTGTGTCTGACAATTTAGATGATGGAAACGATTTTGAAATATCCGGAATGACTGTTTTAAATGATTTTCTATATGTTATCTATAGAGATAGTTCGATAGGCTCAGCAGAATTTTCCATAAAAAGAGCACCAATAAATTAAATCTTATAGATTTAAAATTGGTAATCGGCATATTTGTCTGATTTCATTATAAAAAAGTAGAATAATTTTACAATAGCTAGCTATAAAAATTGAATTTAGAAGAATTAATAAAAGCCTGTAAAAAACAAGACCGGGACGCACAAAAAGAACTATACCAACGATATAAATCGGTTTTGTATATGGTCTCATTAAAATATTGCCGAAATTCTGATGAGGCTGAAGATATTTTACACGACGCTTTTATTTTGATTTTCAATAAAATAAAATCCTATTCTAATAAGGGTTCTTTTGAGGGCTGGATGAAACGAATTGTAATTAACAAATCCATAGATAAATACAATAAAAATAAGGTTGTTACAAATAAAATACTTGAGAGTACATTAAGTAATGAATTGACTGATGTGGAAATTACAGAAAAAATTACTATTTCGTTAGATTCACTTTTAGAGTTTATACAACAATTACCAGATCAATACAGACTAGTGTTTAACCTCTATCAACTTGATGGGTTCTCACACAAAGAAATTGCAAAAATGCTTTTAATTTCTGAAAGCACATCAAAATCAAATTTTCATAGGGCAAAAATAAGTCTTAAAGAAAAAATTGAAAAATATAAATATTTGAACCTAGAGAAATCATAAATGATGAAAAACAAAATAGACGTCGGTGTTTTTGTTAAAAATGCTTTTGAAAGTGTTGAGCAACCTTATCAGCCTAATGAAAAGGTTTTAGAAAGAATCCACAAAACACTTGACAAACCCAAAAGAAAAAAGAATAAAATACTTTTCTGGTTTTCATTTTCAGTTTTACTCATTAGTACTGTATCATATTTAGTTATTGATACTTATTCTAACCATTCACAAAGAGAAAATAGACAAATAACAGCCAATTCTTACGTCAAAAAACAATCAATTGAATTAAGCCAAGAAGAGGTTTTTGGCCCAAAACTATATTCAGATTTACTGATTACAAATAAAGACTCTCTCTCAACTGAAAACACCACTAATGTAAACTCATTCATTATTGATACAACTTTGCAAAATTTTACAAGGACAGAAACCTATGAAGTGAGAGTAAATTTAGGAAATACAAGTTATGATATCGATCAAGATTTTAATCAAAAAACCATATATCATTATTATCGTGCCTCTGATAGTTTAAGGATTCAAACTAAAGATAAAAAAATAATAGACAGTATTATGTCTCACAAAAAGAGTTCTAATTCAATTGATTATTTTCAATAAACACTTAAGAAATTAATTAAAGACTAATAGTTGAAAAAGGGAATTATTTCAAAAAACGTCCTTACATTTTCAGAATGTATTTTTTTTAATATTATTTTGTAACATTTCCTTCCTTTCTAACGTATAATTATTTGAATAAGACATTAAATTCAAAACATAAGACTTGTTACAAAATATAATTTACTGAAGAAGACGCTTCCGGAGAAGCAAGGGTTTTAACTCTTGGTCGGTAATAACAGAGTTAATCCGATAGTTCTATCTAAGTAAAAAAGCATTTTGTAGCAAGTCTTTTTAAACTGTAAATCCCATACATGAGACAACTCAAAATTACCAAGCAGGTTACCAACAGAGAAACCGCATCCCTAGACAAGTATCTACAAGAAATTGGAAAAGTTGACTTAATTACCGCAGACGAAGAAGTTGAATTAGCACAAAGAATCAAAAAAGGCGACCAGCGTGCTTTGGAAAAATTGACCAAAGCCAACCTTCGTTTTGTTGTCTCTGTAGCTAAACAATACCAAAACCAGGGACTTACCCTTCCCGATTTAATTAATGAAGGAAATCTAGGACTCATCAAAGCTGCACAACGTTTTGATGAAACCCGTGGTTTTAAATTTATCTCCTATGCTGTTTGGTGGATTAGACAATCTATTCTTCAGGCATTGGCAGAACAATCAAGAATTGTTCGTTTGCCATTAAACAAAATTGGGTCTATCAATAAAATAAACAAAACGTTTGCTTTTTTAGAGCAATCGCATGAGCGACCCCCTTCTGCTGAAGAAATTGCCAAAGAACTCGACATGACCATTAATGACGTAAAGGAATCTATGAAAAACTCCGGCCGTCACGTATCAATGGATGCACCGCTGGTTGAAGGTGAAGATTCAAACCTGTATGACGTTTTGCGCAGTGGAGAGTCTCCAAACCCAGACAGAGCTTTATTGCATGAGTCTTTAAGAACAGAAATTGAAAGAGCTCTGGAAACATTAACTCCTCGTGAAGCTGATGTAATCCGTCTATACTTTGGACTGGGCGACCAACACCCAATGACTCTTGAAGAAATTGGCGAGACTTTTGATTTAACACGTGAACGCGTGAGACAAATTAAAGAAAAAGCCATTAGAAGGTTAAAACACACTTCTAGAAGTAAGATTTTAAAAACATATTTAGGATAGCTTCGACTCCCAGCCTTTGGCGGGCACAGCGCTCAGCTACCTATATATGGATAAATGGGCGTTAGTGAGTTTTAAAAGTTTTCCTTATATTACGGTAACAAACAGTTATTACTAACTGTTCGTTTTTTGATTGATGAATGAATCCCCGGCTGATTACCGGGGATTTACATTTCCGCGAAAGCGGAAATCTCGTCAATCAAAAATCATAAATTTTAATCTACATTCCCTTTCAAATCGACAAAAACAGGAAGCTTTCAAGTTCAATGTAGTTGCTCATAATAAATAAATTTTCTGCGATAATCAGCGAAATCAGCGGGCAAATACTCGATAATTTTTCTCCCGCACCTGCCTGCGGTAGGCAGGGATAACGCAGAAGGCGCAGATAAAACGCTGATGAAATATCAAGTTATGGCTAATATATCTTAAAATAGGAAACAACAACCCCACTTCCATCCAACTTTAATATCTTTGCAAAAACATCTTATTATGAGCATTAAAATAGCACCTTCCATCCTAGCAGCAGATTTTGCAAACCTTCAACGCGATATTGAAATGGTCAATCAAAGTGAAGCCCACTGGTTTCATATTGATATTATGGACGGTGTTTTTGTACCCAATATCTCTTTTGGTATGCCCGTTTTAGAAGCCATTTCAAAACATGCAAAAAAAACAATCGATGTGCATTTGATGATTGTAGATCCAGACCGCTATATTAAAACGTTTGCAGATTTAGGCTCAAATATTCTTACCGTTCATTATGAAGCATGCACACATCTTCACAGAACCTTACAGGCTATCAAAGCAGAAGGCATGCAGGCCGGTGTGGCACTGAATCCGCATACCAGTGTAACTTTACTTGAAGACACCATCAAGGATATTGATTTGGTTTGTCTTATGAGTGTGAATCCGGGGTTTGGCGGACAAAGCTTTATTGAAAATACCTATAAAAAAGTAGCTCAACTTAAAGAAATCATCACTAGAAATGGCGCTTCTACTAAAATTGAAATAGACGGTGGCGTTACCAATAAAAATGCTTCTCAACTCGTGGAAGCCGGTGCAGATGTTTTAGTAGCAGGAAGCTTTGTTTTTCGTTCTGAAAATCCCTTAATGACTGTTTCAGACTTGAACAAACAGGTAAACTCCTGAGCCAAAATACCATAAAACTTTACTATTACCGCTAAAGGTTTTTTTTTACATTTAGTCACAATGATTATTATAAACGCTTATAGTTCATTTCAAAAAAGATTTAAGGCTATTAAATAAAAAGCCATTTCTATTTTTGTTTCTTTTAAAATTAAAAAATGAATCCTGATTCTCAAAAAGTCCTATTGCGCGACCTCGGTTTAAGTGATGCTGTTGGAGTTGGCTTAGGTGCCATTATCGGTGCCGGTATTTTTGTAGTTACCGGAGTTGCAGCCGGCATTTCGGGCCCTGCGTTTCTTATTGGGCTTTTAATAGCAGGGAGTATCGCCACCTGTAATGCTTTAAGTTCAGCACAACTTGCAGCTCAGTTTCCATTTTCCGGTGGCACTTATGATTATGGAAACCGTTTATTAAACCCCTTATTTGGATTTTCAGCGGGATGGATGTTTCTTATTAGTAAATTGTCTGCCGGCAGTATAGTTGCAATAGGCTTTGGAAGTTATTTTTTTCAACTCACCGGTTTGGGGTCTCCGATATTGCTGGCTCTGTGTGCAATTGCTTTTTTGACTATTGCAAACTTATTGGGCATTAAAAAAGCCGGGAAACTCAATTTGATTATTGTAAGTTTTACCATTCTTACGTTACTTTATCTCGTTATAAGCGGGATACCCGAAATTTCATCAGGAAACTTTAGACCGTTTGCCCCTTTAGGAATTTCAGGTGTAGCTGAGGCTACAGCCCTTTTGTTTTTTGCCTTTACAGGTTATGCACGCATTGCCACACTGGCCGAAGAAGTTAAAGACCCAAAAGTAACCATACCAAAAGCGATAATCATCACAATTGTTTCTGCCATTCTACTTTACGGTTTGGTTTCGGTTACTGCTATTGGCGTGATTGGTTATGAAGCCATGGCTCAAAGCACTTCCCCTTTACAGCTCGTGGCTGATAAACTGCAAACTCCCTTTATTCAAACCATTATTGCTTTGGGAGCCTGCACGGCTATGCTGGGTGTTTTGCTCAGTCAGATACTGGGTATTAGCAGGATGTTTTTTGCTATGAGCCGTAATAACGATTTCTTTCCAATATTTCATAGTTTGAGTAATAAACAGAAAGTACCTGTGATAGCTATACTTTTTACGTCAATTATTATTACCCTTTTAACTTACTTTGGAACCTTTACATTTGTTCTGGCTTCGGCAGCATTTACTATTTTATTATATTACAGTATTACAAACATAGCTGCTCTGAAACAAGCAAAAAAAGACCAATTGTATCCCAATTGGGTACCTGTATTGGGTCTGGCGGGATGTTTAGCAATGGCTTTATCACTAAATTCTGATGTAATTTTTTCAGGTATTGTTCTGTTGGTAACCGGCTTTCTTTTTCGATGGATTTTACATCGTATATTAAAATCTAATACTCCCCAAAATTAAAATTTAGCATTTTCTTTTTGTAGCTGTAGAGTTCCGGAAAGTGTTGTTTGAGTTCTAAAGGGGATTCAAAAAAATACTCCGCCAGCACCGCCATAAATTCATATTGATTTGTAAAAGCATATGCCCTGAAAAATCGAGTGTTATCTAGCTTATCTTTTAACTCCTGATTTGTCAATCGTCTCAAAATATTTTTAAAATGTTTCATAAACCTAGCAGAATCAGGGTCTTTTCCTGTCATCGCTTCCAATTGCATCGCGTGCATAAACTCATGAATACCCAAATTAAGATTATCGTTTGTGATTTCATATCCTCTTTCAAAGTCCTCCCAGGATAGTGCTAACACTCTGTGTTTTGGGTTAAATTCGCCTTTGTGATAAGCATCATTGGCTTTGCTGTAAAACTCCTTTGGATATACCAAAACTGCCTCAATCAAACTATAGCTGTAGTTTTTTCTTCCAAAACTAAGCATACAACCCACTGCTGAAATAAGAATTTTTTGAGTTTCATTTACATTAAATCCATCTCTACCGATGAATTGTTTTTTATTGGCAAATGTTGCAACACGGTGCTCAAACTGTCTTTTGTGTTTGCTCGATAGTTTATTATAAAAAGAAAACTGGTTTCTTAAAACGTTTTTCTGTTCTTGTTTTAAACTTCTGTAAACCACAAAATGTCTATAAAGTGGTTTGTCAAAATACAAGTTATAATGGTGTTCAAAAACTTTAAAGAGAAAGAAGAAGAATCCAAAAAATACAATAGTGTAAGCATAGGGTGCTAGCCAATTATGGTTATTTTGGGGGTCAATGAATTGCAGCAAATATGGAATATTTTCCATTAAATCAATTTAATAGAATAACGCCCAAGTAAGGAAATTCGTATTAAAATTTAATTATTCTCGTTTTGAAGAATCACCTACAAAATGCTGCGAGTTGTTTTTAAATAAAATATTAAAGGTGGTTAAACTACCGTAGCAACGCGTAATGTATTGTTGCAAATCAATTTTAAGGTCTGCCTCAAGCTCTTTGGAAGCATTGATTTTTTGTTCCATTACGCGTAATCGATCACGTAGCATAACTATTTTATTAAAAAAAGTGTCTATAGGCACTTCTTTTGAAGACAAGGTTTTGTCCTTTGGTTGAAGTATCATTGTTCCACCTCGCCATTTATCTGCAATGGGTACTACTTCGGTGATGTCGCTCCAGCGTTTTAAGATATCCCTAAGCGACTCTTCCACTTCTGAAAAGCTTACGCTATCCACTTCATCTTCCACGGCTTCAATAACTTCATAATCGTCGTTGACAGGAATGGTTTCCAAACCGTTTTCTAAAAAGGTGACCCAATACATTTTTGAGGTAACGTTTGTGACAACGCCTTTTCCAAATTGTGGGTGATTGATTCGTGAGCCAATGC
Source organism: uncultured Flavobacteriaceae bacterium (assembly GCA_963977065.1). Lineage (GTDB taxonomy): Bacteria > Bacteroidota > Bacteroidia > Flavobacteriales > Flavobacteriaceae > Planktosalinus. Next base: position 157,755 of record CAXBNF010000002.1, read on the forward strand.
CTAGTATTTGTTTCATCTATATTATTTCCGCGTAGGCGGAAATCTCGTTTTTAAAAGTTTATAAATCTATATAACGAAGAAAAGCATTTTTTTAAAAGCTTGCAAAAAAAACTCAGGTAAACTTGGCCAAAAGATTACCTGCGGTGAACCCTTGGCGCTCCCCTTTGCAAATAGAAAGCCCGCCGGTTTTAGGCCGTCGGTTTTTTATTTTACTGCGGCTTTGGAAAGCTTTGGCTTTCCACGCCTTCGCAAAACAAAAAAATCCGCTCTTTTCAGAGCGGACTTTCTGCTTGTAGTGACCGCGGAGGGATTCAAACCCCCAACCCTCAGAGCCGAAATCTGATATTCTATTCAGTTGAACTACGCGGCCTCACAAATTCCCGCGAAGGCGGGAATCTCGTCAATAAATAGACAAAATATTGATTCTAATTCTTTATTTCAAAACCGTCAGAAAAAACAATTCCTCCTGACTTTGCAATTCGAAACTATTTATACTTTGATGGTTCAACGAAGTTGATCCTGTAAATATTTAATACTACGACAATTTATCTTTAACAATACCCGAAATTGTCTTTCCATCTGCCTTTCCTGCCAATTCCTGAGAGACTAGGCCCATCACTTTGCCCATATCTTTCATGCCGGAGGCGCCTGTTTTAGAAATGATAGCTGAAACTACTTTTGCAATTTCTTCCTTACTCAGTTGCTCAGGTAAAAAGGTTTCAATAACTGCAGCCTGATCCAGCTCTGGCTGAGACAAATCTTCACGGCCTTGTTCTGTAAAAATGGCTGCGCTGTCTTTGCGTTGTTTGACAAGCTTTTGAAGAATTTTTATTTCTTGCTCCTCAGTTAAATTTTCTTTGGAGCCTGTTTCAGTTTGGGCTAACAAAATTTCAGATTTAATGGCACGCAATGAGGTCAATGCATTGGCATCTTTATTTTTCATCGCCTCTTTCATCGCTGTCATTACTTTTTCCTGCAAACTCATTGTTTTTCTATTTTTAATGGACTGCGAAGATACAACATTGAGAAAAATTTTTTAGTATGAAGTTTATTATTTAAATCCATTTTTACAATGAAATAAAAAAACCCCAAAAACATATAAATGTTAATGAGGTTTTGAAGCAAATCTAACACTAAACTTACTTTTAAATAGGTTAATCTACATTGTCGTGAAGAAAAGAATTGTTATTTCGCAATTGGATTTCGTCATTTTCATCTGTAGATAATGTAGTTCTGGAGATTTTTTCTTTATCAGTTTGGGTTTCGTCAAGTTCAATACCAAAACGCTTGTATGCAGGTTGCTTTTCAAGCTCCTCAACACGTGAATTGCTGTTATTGAATTTATAGTTGTAAGCTTTCATTTTTTGTTTTCGCTCTTCTGTGCGCTTTCTCAATAAGTCTGTAATCGAAGAGTTTAATGGATCTGCCTCACCTTCTTCTGCTTTAGTAGTTTCTTTTTCTGATACTGTTTTTCTTTCAAACACAAGATCTTCATCAACCACTTCCTGCATTTTATTTTCAAGTGGTTTTGACTCCATTAACATATCTTCTACTTTTTGATAGTCATCAAGGCTATAGCGTTTTATTCCGTCTTGAGATACTTCAGTTACAGGAATTATCTCTATAGAATCTCTAACTTCAAATTGGTTGATTTCTTTTTTTTCTTGTTTCGGTTTATTTGTATTTTCAGTCTCATTGAGAGGTAAATCAAACATCAACATCTGGTTTTCTTCTTGTTCAGGTTCATTTATTTTAGAATCTACTTCAACAATGATAAAGTCGTTGACTTTCATGGTATTGACATAGTCTTGATCAAATGAATCAAGTTCTGTTGCTGCGACTTCTTCATAACTTACCGAGATATTTTTTAAGAACGCTGAGGTTTCAATATAGCCCTCAAAGGGTTCTGCCTGATTATTTTGTTCAATATCTTCATCAAAAAGGGTGTGTTTTATGATGGTTTCCTCTTTAGATTCAATCCTTTCTTTTTCACCAAAATCAATGTTTGATTTTTGTTTTGAGACTAAAACCTGCTCTGCTGTTTGCTCATCATCGAGGGTATGTATTATTTTTTTTGTTTCTGTATTAACGATATCGTTTTGCTGTTCTGCATTAAAACCGGTAGCGATTACGGTTACAGAAATAGCGTTTTCCAAAGATTCATCTTCTCCAACACCCATAATAATATTTGCTCCGTGGCCGGCTTCATTTTGAATGTGGTCACTTATTTCCCCAATTTCATCAATAGTAATTTCTTCAGAGCCTGAAACGATAAGTAGCAGTACATTTTTAGCTCCTGAAATTTTATTGTCATTAAGCAGTGGTGAATCAAGTGCTTTTGAAATGGCCTCGTGTGCTCTGTTTGAACCAACGGCTGTTCCACTTCCCATAATGGCAGTGCCACTATTAGCTAGAACGGTTCTGGCGTCACGTAAATCGATGTTTTGAGTATAGTGGTGCGTGATTACTTCGGCGATTCCGCGCGAAGCAGTAGCTAGTACCTCATCAGCTTTTGAAAAGCCGGCTTTAAAGCCTAAATTACCATAAACTTCTCTTAGTTTGTTGTTGTTTATAACAATTAAGGAATCTACATTTCTTCTTAAATTTTCAACACCAATTTGTGCCTGGTCATTACGCATTTTCCCTTCAAACTGAAAAGGAATTGTTACTATCCCCACTGTGAGCACATCGAGCTCTTTTGCCATTTTTGCAATAATGGGTGCTGCTCCAGTACCTGTACCTCCACCCATACCGGCAGTGATAAAAATCATTTTGGTATTTGTTGAAAGCATTGATTTTATTTCGTCCATGCTCTCAATAGCTGCGTCTTTTCCAATTTCGGGGTTTGCGCCTGCACCAAGACCTTCTGTGAGTGATACTCCAAGCTGAATTTTGATGGGTACCGGACTGTTTTCAAGTGCCTGTGAATCTGTGTTACAAATCACAAAATCGACTCCTTTTATTCCTTGCCGGAACATATGGTTAATGGCGTTGCTTCCTCCTCCACCTACTCCAATGACTTTTATGACATTGGACTGGTTTTTAGGAAGGTCAAAGGAGATGTTTTCAAATTCGTTGTTGCTACTCATACTATTCTATTTTGAAATTGTAAATTCTATTTTTTTATTCGGCATTGTCTAAAAACTCTTTAAACTTTTCTGCCCATTTTTCAAAGAAACTCTTTCTGGCTTTTGGTATGTTGCTTTGGTTGTCTCTAGTTTCATCAGTTAGTTTTTCCTCTTCAGCTTTTGTTGGTTCATTTTGAACGGGTTCTTCTTTATATTTACCATTTTTCTGAAGACTGTTTAAAACAAGGCCCACGGCGGTTGCATAGATGGGGCTTAAGGTTTCAGTATCACTATTACCGGCAAGGTGTTCATTGGGAAAACCAATTCTGGTATCCATCCCGGTTGTATATTCTACTAGCTGTTTGAGGTGTTTTAGTTCAGCGCCACCACCTGTAATGACGATGCCTGCAATGAGTTTTTTCTTTTGCTCGTCGTGTCCATACGCCTTGATTTCTGCATAGACTTGTTCAATAATTTCTACTACCCTGGCGTGTATAATTTTTGAGAGGTTCTTCAATGTTATTTCTTTGGGTTCTCTTCCTCTTAAACCGGGAATGGAGACAATTTCATTGTCTTTGTTTTCTCCGGGCCAGGCTGAGCCAAATTTTATTTTTAGCATTTCGGCCTGTTTTTCAATGATGGAACAACCTTCTTTGATGTCTTCTGTGATTACATTTCCACCAAATGGAATGACTGCTGTGTGACGAATGATACCGTCTTTGAAAATGGCCAAATCTGTTGTACCACCACCAATATCAATTAATGCAACACCGGCTTCTTTTTCTTCCTGACTTAAAACTGCATTTGCAGAGGCAAGTGGTTCTAATGTGATACCTGCAAAATCCAATCCGGCGCTTTTAATACAGCGGCCTATGTTTCTAATTGAGGTCACTTGTCCCACAACAACGTGAAAGTTTGCTTCCAGTCTGGCGCCATACATACCTTTGGGTTCAGTAATTTCGGCTTGACCGTCCACTTTATAATCTTGTGGCAGTACATGAATGATTTCTTCACCAGGAAGCATTACCAGTTTGTGTACTTGATTGCAAAGGGTTTCTATATCGCGTTCATTTATAACTTCCTCTCCATCTTTGCGGGTAATGTAATCACTGTGCTGAAGACTTCTAATGTGCTGGCCGGCAATGCCTGCAACAACTTCAGAGATTTTAATACCTGAGTTGGTCTCAGCAGCCTCTACAGCTTGTTGAATGGATTGTATAGTTTGTGTGATATTATTGACCACACCTCGATGAACCCCAAGGCTTTTGGCCTTACCTATTCCAAGTATTTCCATTTTTCCATACTCGTTGTAACAACCAATCATCGCTACAATTTTTGTGGTTCCTATGTCTAAACCAACTGCAAAATTTTTGTTTTCCATATCTTACTTTTTTGTTCCAACAACTTGATTATCCAATTTTAGATTTACCAAACTGTAGTCTGTAATCGTACTGTCTTTAAGCGTCTTTTGATAAAAAGCTTTAAAGTTTTGAAACTTTTTATCGATATTAACGGGTTTGCCAAATTCAACTTTAAAATCATAAACCCTCAAATAAAAAATCAACTCGTCATCCTGCTCAATGTGTATTCCTACAATGTGATTTTTCAAGAAATTATCTTCTTTAAGTTTTAACAAAAGGGGCTTTAACGATTTATAATTGGTGATTATTTTTCCAGTAATAATTGGCACTCTCGCGGCATATTCATCAGAAAGTGGCATCTCCATTCCACTTTCATCAATGTAAAAAGGTGTTGATGCTGCAACTCTAGCTATAGGTTTACGTTGTATTATTTTTGCCCCTAAAACACCGTCAACTGTAACAAATACTTCAGCTTTGGAAATCATAGGATTGTTATTAAGCCTAGCTTCCATTTCATTCAAATCTAAAATTTCTTTAGCTATGCTCGTAACCTCTTCATTATTTTGTATTAACAATTTATTAACCGTTGGATAAGAAATAAAATGATTGTCATCTTCAAGGAAAATTACCTCTTTGGAGACTAAAAATCGCTGTGCATTTCGCTTGGAACTGAAAGCAAAAAGGAAGCCTACAAAAAGCGTGAGCAATCCCAATTTTATGTAATCCCAATTAATTTTCATAACCTAAATTTTTTACGACGACACTGACCTCGTCTCCAATGTCTCCAGCACCTAACATGACATTTATAGGGGCGTTTATTCTTTTTATTTCCGATGAAAGTTGATCTTTTGAAACCAACTTTTTATTTTGGTTTTCAATTTTTTTCAATAGCCATTCTGAGTTAATTCCTTCAATAGGTTTTTCTCTCGCCGGATAAATTTCAAGCAACAACACATAGTCAAATTGAGTTAGGCTTTTTGCAAAACCTGCTGCAAAATCTCTTGTCCTGCTAAAAAGATGTGGTTGAAAAACCGCTAGAATCTCTTTTTGGGGGTACATTTCCCTCACGGCTTGATGCACGGCATTGATTTCTTCCGGATGATGTGCATAATCATCTATCAAGACCAGATTATCTGTTTTTATTTTATAGGAAAAGCGCCTTTTTACACCCTTGAAAGTCAATAAAGCTTCGGGCAGGATGTGGGTTGGGGAACCCAGACATACAGCCATACCCAAAGCTAAAGTAGCATTAAACAGGTTGTGACGACCCGGAAGGTTAAGCGTTAAATTATAGATTGTACTATTTGGCGTTTTAAAATCAAACAAATAAGCGCCATTTTCAATACGTACATTTTGCGCTTCAAAATCAGATTCATCTTCAATACCAACAGTTTTTCCGTTTAACGGAAGTCCTTTTTTATGAAGTAAAAATCCGTTTTGAGGGACTAGTGCTGCGAAGGCTTTAAAAGCTTCTGCGATTGTTTTTTCGTCACCATAAATATCAAGATGGTCTGCATCCATAGAGGTGATGCCGGCGATAAAGGGATGCAATCTTAAAAACGAACGGTCAAATTCATCAGCTTCAACCACAGTGATTTTATTTCCTTTTTGAATAAGGTTAGAATTGTAATTTTCTGAAACTCCACCCAGAAAAGCGGTCACTTCTTCATTTGCGAAAGCAAGCAAATGACCTAAAATTGCCGAAGTAGTTGTTTTACCGTGTGTACCGGCAACTGCAAGACACTTACTTGATTTTGTAATTTCACCTAATAATTCTGCACGTTTAACTAAGGTAAAGTTGTTTTCTTTAAAGTAATTTAAAATCTTGTTATCAACAGGTATTGCCGGTGTGTAAACAATCAGGCTCGTTTCCTTTTCAAAAGATTTGTTTACAAGCAGCACATCATCTTCAAAATGGATTTTAATTCCTTCTGATTGTAAGGCATTTGTGATATCTGAAGGCGTCTTATCGTAACCGGAAACTTGTTTGCCAGCATTAGCAAAATACCGGGCAAGCGCACTCATCCCGATACCGCCGATACCAACAAAATAAAAACTCTTTATGTGCTTCAGTTTATTCATTTACTTATTATTCAATAACTTTTCTACCTCATCGGCGATGGCTTTTGAGGCCATTGGTTTTGCAAGTTGTTTAATGTTATTCGACAACTCTACGCGCTTGCTTTCTGAATTGATTAAAATCCTGAATTCACTTTCAAAAAGAATGTCTAAATCTTTTTCTTCAATCAAAACAGCTGCGTTTTCTTTTGCGACTGCAAATGCATTTTTATTTTGATGGTCTTCAGCAACATTTGGTGAAGGAATAAAAATGACCGGTTTACCAACAATACAAAGTTCAGAAACAGAAAGTGCACCGGCTCTTGATATCACGATATCTGCAGCTGCATAGGCCAGATTCATTTGATATAGGAAATCATGCACCTGGACAAATTGAATCTCATTGTGTCTTTTATACATTTCAAAATAATAAGCACCAGTTTGCCAAATCACCTGCACATTACAATCCTGAAAAAAGGAAATTGATTGTTCTACTAATTGATTGATAGTTCTAGCACCCAAGCTTCCACCTAGGACAAGAAGTGTTTTTTTATTGGGGTCTAAACCAAAATGTTGAATAGCAATTTCTCTTTTTTCTGAAATTGAAACTATATCCTGTCTTACAGGATTTCCGGTAAGGACAATTTTTTCTTTTGGGAAGAATTTTTCCATTTCGGCGTAAGCCACACAAATGGTATTGACAGTTTTTGCCAGCCATTTGTTTGCAACTCCTGCATACGAATTTTGTTCCTGAATCAAACAGGGTATCCCTTTTCGTGAAGCCACTCTCAATAAAGGTGCACTTGCATAGCCTCCTGTTCCAATAACTACATCTGGCTGGAAGTCTTTGATTATTTTTTTTGATTTGGAAAGACTGTGAATCAACTTAAAGGGAAACGCGAGATTTTTAAGTGACAAATTGCGTTGAATGCCTGAAATCCAGAGTCCTTCAATTTCATATCCGGCTTTTGGTACTTTTTGCATTTCCATACGGTCTTTAGCACCAACAAACAAAAAGCGGGCTTGGGGGTGCCTCGCCTTTAGTTCGTTAGCAATAGCAATCGCCGGATAGATATGACCACCGGTTCCGCCTCCTGACAATATGAATTTATATGGTTTCACTTAATATATCTAATGGACTTTCTTGACGTGTTTCATTTAAAATTTCTTGACGTTTTGCACTCACACTTAAAATGATACCTAGAGCGAGACAGGTCATCCAAATGGATGTTCCTCCACTGCTAATGAGCGGCAATGTTTGTCCCGTAACCGGAAAAAGCTCCACCGCTACTGCCATATTAATAATGGCTTGAAAGATGATGGGAATGCCCACAGCTACTATAACCAATTTGCCAAATCTGGTATCTGTATTTCCTGCGACTATTAGGATTCTAACTAACAAAAGAGTATAAAAAAACATAAGTACCAATGCCCCTGCAAGTCCATATTCTTCAATAATAACCGCAAAAATAAAATCTGATGAAGACTGAGGCAGGAAGTTTTTTTGTACACTTTTTCCAGGTCCGAGTCCTGTAACGCCTCCTGTTGCGATGGCAATTTTTGCTTTTTCAATTTGGTAACCATCTTCTTCACTTTTTTTATCAGTAAAACTTTCCACACGGCTAATCCAGGTATCGACGCGATTGGGAAAAACTCCGGGAAATGCTTTTGCCGTTAGTACAAAAAGTGCCAACATCACAACTCCCACTCCTAATATTGAGGCGATATACCTCAAAGGGTATCCGCCAATAAAAACCACCAATAGTACCATTGAAAACAGTATAGCAGCCGTAGAGAAGTTTGCGGGTAATATCAATGCAATTACTAAAAACACAGGAATCCACAGCGGCAAAATACTCTCCTTAAATGTGATTACTTTATCCTTGATTTTAGACATGTATGAAGCTACATAAACAAGCAAAACAACCATGGCCAATGCCGATGTTTGAAAAGTGATTCCCACTACAGGTATTTGTATCCATCTGCTTGCATTGGCACCCTCAATTGTGGTACCCTGAGTGAGTGTATAAATTAGCAGCACTATAACCACAGGTAATAAAATTATTGACAGTGCTTTGAAATAGTTATGAGGGATTTTATGTACACCAAAAAGGATAATAAATCCAAGAATAAGATGTACTCCATGTTTTATTAAATAGGAAGAAGTATTTCCACTACCATACAAATATGCCAAATTACTACTTGAACTATATACAGGTCCAAAAGAAAGCACTGCCAAAATACCGGCAATGGCCCATATGGCTTTATCTCCTTTTATTTGTTGTATATATTTTTTCATTTTTTATTTGTCACATTTCAAATTAATTTATCCTCTTGACTCCCAACATTTACAAGTTTCTGACTGCTTCCTTAAATTGTCTGCCACGGTCTTCATAGTTTTCAAATAAATCAAAACTAGCACAGGCAGGAGATAACAGTACAGTGTCTCCACGTTCAGAAAGTTTGTATGCAAATTGTACTGCTTCTTTCATTGAGTGTGTTTCAGTTATTACCTGTACAATATTTCCGAAGGCATTTATTATTTTTTCATTATCCAATCCCAAACAAATAATGGCTTTCACTTTTTCATTGACAAGTGGTAGCAATTCTTCATAATTGTTGCCTTTGTCCACACCTCCCAAAATCCAGACAGTTGGAGTCGTCATACTATCCAGAGCATAAAAAGTGGCGTTGACATTGGTTGCCTTGGAGTCATTGATATAGGTTACATTTTGAATTTTCAATACGGTTTCAAGGCGGTGCTCCACGCCGTGAAAATTCTCAAGGCTCTCTCTAATTGTTGCTTTTCTGATACTTAAAAGCCTTGCAACGGTTGAAGCCGCCATGGCGTTTTTCAAGTTGTGGTTTCCTTGTAATTCTAGACTCTTTGTTGGCATTTGTATGGTTTTATTATCTATTGTTATTGTTATGTTTTCATTTTCAATGGTTGCTCCGTATTTCATTTTTTTTTGTAACGAAAAGGGCAATTTTTGAGATGCTATTGGATAATTTTCAATGCTACTATTAATTACTTTATCATCTGCGTCATAAATAAAAAAGTCAGTTTCTTGCTGGTTTTTTACAATATTAAATTTAGAAGCGATATAGTTTTCAAATTTGTAATCATACCGATCCAAATGGTCTTCAGTTATGTTGGTCAAAACAGCAATATGTGGTCTGAAGTTGATTATTCCATCCAACTGAAAGCTACTTAATTCCAGCACATAAAATTCACGATTACCCTCTGCTACTTGAGCCGCAAAGCTCTGCCCTATATTTCCTGCCAAACCCACGTTCAATCCTGCTTGTTTTAAAATATGGTGAGTTAAGCTCGCTGTTGTGGTTTTACCGTTGCTTCCTGTGATTCCTATAATCGTTGCATTTGTGAATTGTGCTGCAAATTCTATTTCCGAAATCACAGTAATTCCTTTCTCAATCAATTTTTGAACAATTGCAACCTTTTCAGGTATTCCGGGGCTTTTCATCACCAAGTCAGCGTTCATAATAAGGGCTTCAGTATGTGATTCTTCCTCCCAGGTAATCTCATTATGTATAAGAACTTCTTTGTACTTCTCTTTTATTTTTTGTTTGTCTGAAACAAACACTTCATACCCTTTTTGGTTTCCTAAAAGTGCAGTACCCACTCCGCTTTCACCGGCTCCAAGAATCACGAGACGCTTCATTATTATCTTACTTTTAATGTCACTATAGTTAATACTGCGAGGATGATACCCACAATTAAAAACCGTGTTACTATTTTACTTTCGTGAAAACCTTTAATTTGATAATGGTGATGAATGGGTGACATTCTAAAAATGCGCCTTCCTTCACCATACTTCTTTTTGGTGTATTTAAACCAGCTCACCTGCATCATCACTGAAAGGGTTTCTATAAAGAAAATTCCACATAATATGGGTATCAATAATTCCTTTCTAACCGCTATGGCAATCACAGCGATGATTCCACCAATGGTCAAACTTCCTGTGTCGCCCATAAAAACCTGTGCGGGGAAAGCGTTGTACCACAAAAAGCCAATAAGTGCCCCCACAAAAGCCATAATAAAAATGGTCATCTCGCCCGTTCTGGGGATGTACATAATATTGAGGTAATCTGAAAAAATCACATTACCTGATACCCAGGTAAATATACCGAGTGCAATTACAATAATGGCAGAGGAGCCTGCTGCCAGGCCGTCAATGCCGTCTGTGAGATTGGCTCCATTTGAGACAGCTGTAATAATAAATATGACAATGGGTATAAAAAGCAACCAGGCATATTTCACATAATCCTGGCCAATCCAGGAAATTAATGCTGAGTAATCAAACTCATTATTTTTTACGAAAGGAATGGTTGTAACCAGTGCTTTGGTTTCCTGATTGGCGATTTGCTGATCGCTCAGTTGTACTATTTGATGTGTCTTGGGTTGGACATTTTCGTCCAGTTTTACTGTGATTTCAGGATGAAAATACATGGTTGCTCCCACAATTAACCCCAGTACTACCTGACCAAACACCTTGAACTTTCCGGGGAGTCCTTGTTTGTTTTTTTTGAATATTTTAATGTAGTCATCAATAAAACCAATGGCTCCCATCCAAAGGGTGGTAAATATCAAGAGAATGACATATATATTATCCAGTTTAGCAAAAAGAAAAACAGGAATTAATGTGGCGAGAATGATTATTAAGCCTCCCATTGTAGGAGTTCCTGCTTTTTCATTTTGCCCTTCAAGGCCGAGGTCTCTCACGGTTTCGCCAATTTGCTTTTTCCTGAGGTAGTTGATAATTTTTTTTCCGAAAACAATGGCTATAAATAAGGAAAATATAATCGCCATCGCAGAGCGAAAGGAGATAAACTGAAATAGCCCCGTGCCCGGTAAATTATAATTCTGATCTAAATATTCAAATAAATAATATAGCATCGGTTATTTGTTTAGTTCCTTTAATAAATGATTTACGATTTTAAAATCATCAAAATCAAATCGCTCTTTTTTAATTTCCTGATAGGTTTCATGACCTTTACCTGCTATTAGGATAATATCATTACTTTCGGCAAGTTGGCAAGCGGTTTTTATAGCTTGCTTCCTATCTGTGATTGCCATTGTTTTTTTATAATTTTGGGGTTCTACACCTTTTTCAATCTCCTCTATAATTTTATCAGGGTCTTCATTGCGCGGATTGTCACTTGTGAAAATCACTTTATTGCTTAGCGCAGAAGCGATATGCCCCATTTTGGGTCGTTTACCCGCATCTCTATTACCTCCACAACCCACAACGGTGATAAGAGTTTCATTACCTGTGCGGATGCTGTTGATGGTTTCCAATACATTTTTTAGGGCATCGGGTGTATGGGCATAATCAACAATGGCAGTAATATTTTTCTCTGAAATCTGATATTGAAATCGGCCGCTTACACTTTCGAGTTCGCTTATGATTCTAAGTACTTCGAGCTCTTCCAGTTCTAATAAAGTAGCTACACCATAAATAGCCAAAAGGTTGTATGCATTAAAGTTTCCGATAAGTTTTGACCAAAGCTCGTTGTTGTTGATTTTAAGTAACAATCCGCTAAATTGATTCTCCAATACTTGTGCTTTGAAATCGGCCTGGGTTTTTAATGCATAGGTAAATTTGCGAGCTTTTGTGTTTTGCATCATCACCAAACCGTTTTTGTCATCCTCATTCACCAGTGCAAAAGCGGTTTTGGGTAATTGATCAAAAAAGGCTTTTTTTACATCGCGGTATTCCGCAAAGGAGTTGTGATAATCCAGGTGGTCCTGGGTTAGGTTTGTAAAAACTCCTCCGGCAAATGTGAGTGCCTCTGTACGTTTTTGATGAATTCCGTGGGAACTCACTTCCATAAAACAATATTCCACACCGTCAATTGCCATTTCATTAAGGTAATAATTTATAGTAATGGAATCTGGCGTGGTGTGGGTGGCGGGGTATTCATTATCGTCCACAAGCACTTTTACAGTGGAGAGTAATCCCACTTTATATCCTGCTTTTTTAAAGAGATCGTACAATAAGGTGGCAATGGTTGTTTTCCCGTTGGTTCCCGTGATGCCAATAAGCTTTATTTTTTCTGAGGGATTGCCAAAATAGTTGGAAGCCATAATTGCCAAAGCTTTTTTTGAATCCTCCACTTGAATATAGCTTACCCCATTCACAATAACTTCCGGAAGTTCTTCGCAAATAATTGCAAGTGCACCTTGATTAACAGCGGTTTTGATATACTCGTGCCCATCAGATAAGGTTCCTCTAATTGCAATAAAACAATCGTTGAGTGAAACTTTTCTGGAATCAAATACAAGATTACTGAACGTAAGGTCGGTACTTCCAACGACAGCATTAATAGTAACTTTATATAGAATATCTCTTAAATTCATGAAGAAAGTTCTAATAGAATTTGTTTTCCTTTTTCAATTTTTTCACCCTCATTCAAGGATTGGGATTTCACTCTTCCGTTTCCGGAGACTTTAACTTTTAGTCCTAAGTTTTCCAAAAGTGAAATTGCATCCATACCTGTCATTCCTCTCACATTAGGAATATTAGTATGTTCCTTTTGTGACAGTGTGAAGTATTTTTGATAATCATTTTCTACAGTCGCCTGCAGTACATCCAGATTTTCTACATAATCAAAGTTTGGGGAATCGATATAAATTTTTTGGGCAATACTTTTAAATACCGGCCCGGCAACATCAACACCATAATAACCTGTACTCACTTTAGGTTTGTGAATGATGACAATACAAGAATACTTTGGGTCATCTGCCGGAAAGTACCCAGCAAAAGAAGAGATATATCTAGGGTTTTCTGCCCAGTCTTTCATCCAGTATTCAGTTTGGGCGGTTCCTGTTTTTCCAGCCATTGAAAAATCAGGAGAATAAAGTCTGCTTCCTGTTCCTCTTACTACCACATTTTTGAGAATTTCTCTTACTTTTTGAAGTGTTTCATCAGTTGCAATCTTTTGGTTTATGATTTCAACATCAAAAGTTTCAATTTCCTTATTCCAAGCTTTTACCTGTCTTATAAACCTAGGTTTTACCATAACACCATTATTTGCAATAGCGTTGTAAAAGGTCAATGTTTGAAGTGGTGTAATAGATACTCCATACCCATAAGCCATAGAAGGCAAAGCATTTCGACTCCAGCCGGTTTTATCAGCCGGATGTGGAATTTTAGGCGTTCCTTCACCAAGTATAGGCAATCCTAATTTTTCATCTAAATGCATAGCCTGAAGCATTTTAACAAAATGTTTTGGCCTGTCTTTGTAATTTTCATCAATCACCCTTGCGATTGCAATATTTGATGATACTTCCATTGCGCGTGCCATAGATATTTTACCGTGTCCTCCTTTTCTGGAATCTCTCACTTTCTTTCCATAAAAGCTATACACCCCGTTTCCGGTGTCAACAACGGTGCTGGTATCTATAACTTTGTCTTCAAGAGCTGCAATAAATGCCATTGTTTTGAATGTGGAACCCGGCTCGTGAGATTCACCTATGGCATAATTGAGTTTTTCATAGTAAGTTCCCTTTGAGGTTCTTCCAAGATTTGAAACGGCTTTGATTTCACCTGTTTTTGTTTCCATAACAATCACGGTACCGTGTTCTGCCTCATATTCTTCTAGTTGCTTCAAAAGGGCGTGGTGAGCAATATCCTGAATATTGACATTGATGGTTGAAATCACATCATAGCCATCTTGAGGCTCAATTTCATTTTCATCAAAAATGGGCTTCCATTGTCCTTGAGCAATTTTTTGTTTGAGACGTTTTCCGTCTTTTCCTTTCAGATAATGGCTGTAAGCTCCCTCAAGACCCACTCTTAAAGTATCACCATTGTGGTCGCGCCTTTCATAGCCAACGATGCGTTCTGCAATTTTACCAATGGGGTGCTCTCTAACAGTACTTTGTTCTGCAATAAAACCACCACGATAAGGTCCCAGATTAAAAAGTGGAAAAGATTTAATCTCTAGATAATCTGAGTAACCTTGATTTTTAGTTATAAGCAGGTATCTGTTTTTATTTGCCCTAGCATTTCTGAAAAGAGTTTGATAATGGCCGGATGATTTGCCCAATTTTTTTGCAAGTGCGTCTGACAACGGAACAATATTTTTTTCAAAATTTTCTGCACTCACCGTAACAGCATCAAACCGGATGTTGTAATTGGGTGCTGATGTTGCTAATAAACTTCCGTCATCTGCATAAATATTTCCTCTGTTTGAAGGAATGGTAAAGTTTTTTGTGGTGTTCACTTTTGCGAGTTCCTTATACCTATCTCCCTCAACAAACTGTATGTTGACAATTTTGAACAAAATGGCGAGCACAAAAACAAACAAACATCCTGCGATGATGTAAAGTCGATGTAGTATGTTTTTATCTTCAAATGCCATTAGTCTTCGTTTTGTGATACAATTTTAATTTTATGTGGAGGGTTTGTGGAGGGCTTTAAACCCTTTTTTTCCATTTGAGCAACCACTTTACTTTCCATTTTCACCTTCATTAACTTGGAACGCATATCAACAAATTCGCTCCTCAATTCTTTTACTTCGTTGTTTAATTTAGCTATTTCATGTACTTTTCTGTCTGCACTGTGTGCACTAGAAATCATTATCAATGCGAGCACCGAAAGAAAAATGATAAACTTCCAGTTTTTGAATGCATCTTCATTGATTAAAAATTTTCCTTTGAGTATATCATAGATTTTATTTTTCATCATTACCCTTTTTACAAACGTTCTGCAATGCGCAATTTTGCGCTGCGTGCTCTACTATTCTCCTTAATTTCTTTAGCTGATGGCACAATGAGTTTTCCCACTTTTTTAAAAGGGACATCCACATGGCCAAACATATCCTTTTCGGGCTCACCTTCAAACAAACCATTTCTTATAAATCGCTTTACCAATCTGTCCTCCAAAGAATGATAGGAGATTAAGCTCAACCTTCCGCCGGTATTTAAGAGGTCTGTTGTTTGAAGTAAAAATTCTTTTAACGCCTGGATTTCCTGATTTACCTCTATGCGGATGGCTTGAAACACCTGAGCCAATATTTTATTTTCTCTGTGTTTTGGCAAAAACCTTCCCATTGCTTTTTTTAAATCTTCACTTGTTTTGATGGGAGCCACCCCTCTGTTTTCGACAATTAATCGTGCCATTCCGGCGGCAGACTTCAATTCCCCATATTGAAAAAGCAATTTGCATAAATCCTTTTCGGCGTATTCATTAACAATGTGATAAGCTGAGATGGTATCGTTTTGATTCATTCTCATATCCAAATCGGCTTCAAAACGTGTTGAAAAACCACGATCTGCAATATCAAACTGATGTGATGAAACGCCAAAATCTCCAAGAATTCCATCCGCTTTTGTAATGCCGTGCAATCTTAAAAATCGCTTTATGTGTCTGAAGTTTTGGTGAATCAACAAAAAGCGAGAATCATCAATACTATTTTCTAAGGCATCTGCATCTTGATCAAACGCAAATAACTTTCCGTGATCACCAAGTTGTTCTAAAATTTTTTGGGAATGACCTCCCCCACCAAAAGTCACATCGACATAAACCCCATTAGGTTTGATTTGTAAACCTTCAACAGATTCTTCCAGTAACACCGGGTTATGATACATCGTCATCTCCATTGTTTTTGTCGCCCATGACTTCTTCAGCAAGGTCTGCAAAATCATTTGCTGCGTCGTCAATGGTTTTTTCATAGTTGTTTTTATCCCAAATTTCTACAATATTGATTGCAGATGAAAGAACGATTTCTTTGCTAATACCCGCAAAACCAATGAGGTCTTTGGGTATTAACAATCTTCCGGTAGTGTCTAACTCAATTACTTTTACTCCGGCGGTAAACCGTCTCACAAAATCATTGTTTTTCCTGCTAAACCTGTTGAGTTTATTTATTTTGAGCATCAACTGTTCCCATTCTTGCATGGGATATAATTCCAAACACGGCTGAAAAACAGCTCTTTTGAGTATAAACCCTTTATCAAACATGGGAGCCAGTTGCTTTTGCAATGCAGATGGCAGCATCACACGCCCTTTGGCATCTGCTTTGCATTCAAATGTCCCAATGAGATTGTTCATGATTTGTTAGGTTCTACTTTTCAAATTCAAATATATTTATTTTTTCCCACTTTTTACCACATTTTACCACTTTGTTGATAAGTTTTGATTTTTTTTAATCAATTAATCTTGAAATAGTTGTGTAAAAAGGCATTTTAGGAAATTGAAGCTTTAGTGAAAAAAAAAGTATAGAAGAAAATCTTAAGAAAAATTAAAGTTCAAATAGTTCGCATTTCAAAAATTATTCATAACATTGAAATACCTATATTTGTCAATGTAAAAGCAAGCTGTTTTATGATTAAGAACTTAAAAAGCGAAGGTAAATTCAGTTATTTTGAAATTGGTGAAGGAAAACCATTAATCATTCTACACGGGTTAATGGGTGGTTTAAGTAATTTTGATACGGTTACCAAACACTTTTCAGACAAGGGATATAAAGTGATTTTACCGGAACTTCCCATCTACACACTTCCACTTTTAAAAACCAATGTAAAAAACATAGCTACCTATGTAAAGGACTTTATTGTTCATAAAAACTTAGGAAAGGCAATCCTTTTGGGAAATTCGCTGGGTGGACATATTGCCTTGCTTTGTGCCAAATTATATCCGGAACACATTGAGGCACTTGTAATTACCGGAAGTTCGGGTTTATATGAAAGCGCTATGGGCGAAAGTTACCCAAAGCGTGGTGATTATGAATACATCAAGAAAAAAGCGGAAGGCGTTTTTTATGACCCGGCGGTTGCCACAAAAGAAATTGTCGATGAGGTTTATGAAACCGTAAATGACCGAAACAAATTGATTAGAACACTAGCCATCGCCAAAAGTGCCATAAGACACAATATGGCAAAAGATTTGCCTAAAATGAATCATCCCACTTGCATTATTTGGGGAAAAAACGACTCGGTAACACCCCCCAATGTAGCAAAGGAATTTAATGAATTGCTACCTGATTCTGATTTATTTTGGATAGAAAAATGTGGTCATGCCGCGATGATGGAACATCCCATAGAATTTAATATCATCCTTGATAAATGGCTTACTGCCCGGGGAATTTAAAAAACAATCATGCAAATCAAATCGGCTGAATTTATTATGAGCAACAGTATTGTTGCCAAATGCCCCCCTTCCCTCATTCCTGAATATGCTTTTATTGGCCGTTCAAACGTGGGTAAGTCGTCATTGATCAATATGTTGATGCAGCGTAAAAGTCTTGCAAAAACCTCAGGCCGACCCGGAAAAACCCAGTTAATCAATCATTTCCTTATCAATAAAAACTGGCATTTGGTTGATTTACCCGGTTATGGTTATGCACGCGTTTCTAAAAGCAGTAAAAAGGTATTCCAAAAATTCATCACAGATTACTTTTTAAAACGCGAGCAACTGCTTTGTGCGTTTGTACTCATTGATGTGAGGCACGAGCCCCAACCCATCGATTTGCAATTTATGGAGTGGATGGGTGAAAAACAGATTCCTTTTAACATCATTTTTACCAAAGCCGATAAACTAAAGCCCAAAGCACTAGAGCGCAATGTGGAACTCTATTTACAAAAGATGCTTGAAACCTGGGAGGAGGTGCCTCCTTATTTTGTGACGTCGTCAAGTAGTGGTTTGGGCAGGGATGAAGTTTTACACTATATTGACACTTTAAATCAGGAAATCTTTTCACAAAACAAATAAACTTTTCATCTTTTTGGTACTATACTTCTCTATCTCTTAAATATTTCCTTCTCATAATTATTACAATTAACTTTTCATTTTTAATAATTCCATAAGCATCCCGCAATTATTACTTTTTTTGGGTAACTTTAAATAAAATCAAAAAAACTGACTTCAATTCCAACCTTTTTTGACTTTTAATGCTCTATATAAAAAAGGACCCATTAAGTATGGAAGAAAATTTAATCAACCAATGTAGAAAAATGCATCGATCCTCTCAGAGGCGCATGTATGAGCTACTAGCTCCAAAATTGTATCTGACCTGTAAAAGATACTTAAAAAAAGAAGAAGACATTGAAGACACTCTGACTGATGCTTTTTTTACAATCTTTACAAAAATTGAACAATTAAAGGAAAATCTTGCTTTTGAAGGATGGGCAAGGAAAATAACAGTTAATCTCTGTTTGTTGCACCTTAAACGAAATGTCAATTTCAACCTCTATTTGGAAGATGTTTCCCACCAACCCCTAGCTGAAAACTCCAACGAAACTTTTCTGGAAGAACAGGACTTGCTAAAACTCCTGAATCATTTGCCTGAAGGCGCCAAAACAGTTTTTGTTTTATTTGCAATTGAAGGGTTTTCACACAAGGAAATAGCAAATAAACTGAGTATTTCAGAAGGTACTTCCAAATCACAACTCAATGTGTCCCGAACCAAGTTAAAAGAGTTAATCGAAGTGTATTACAATCAAAAAGTCAGTTAATTATGGAATCTCAAAATAACAATATAGACAAATATTTTAAAAAAATCTCTGAAGAAACCCAACCTAAAAAATTTCAAGGGATGGATGATATTTGGAACAAAGTAGAGGAAAAATTAGATGGAAAAGCAAAAAACCGGGTATTTCCCTTTTGGAAATATACAGGGATTGCCGCTTCAATAGTAGTTATTCTCGGTTTGGGAAGTCTTTTCCTAAAAAACGACCAACCTAATAATATTCAACATCCGGAAGAAAATATCGTAATCATAGAGGAAGAAAATATTCCTGAAGATGAAAGTAAATCTCCTGTAAAAGATGCCTTGGTGCTTGAGGAAATAGATTTGGAAAAAGAAAATAAAGAAAAGAAAATTGTACCCGAAAACAAGAAGCAAACTAATCATCTTAACGATGAAATCACAAATGTTCTAGCAGTTTCTGAAATGAAAATAGAAAGTATTTCAGAAAAAGCGACCTCAGTACAGGAAGAAATGGACCCCAACCTCAACGCGGTGGTTGCTGAGAAAGTAATTGACAGCAAGGTTTCAGCAAATTCTATTACTGGAACTGTTACAGACGATATTGGATTGCCCTTACCCGGAGTAAACGTATTAGTTAAAAATACTTCAATAGGCACTCAAACTGATTTTGATGGAAAATACTCAATCAATGCTTTTGTTGGTCAAACTCTTATTTTTACCTATGTAGGATTTAAATCTCAAGAGATAGTGGTTACTGACTCAACTTCAACACTCGAAGTGCAATTGGAGATGGGTGAAGAACTAAACCAGGTTGTAGTGACTGGGTATGCCATTAAAAGAGAGAAAAAATCACTGGGTTATGCTGTCTCTAATATTGAAGTAAGTGAAGAAAGAATTTCAGGAAGAACTAAAGCAGACGGTTCAAGATTACTTCAAGGAAAAGCTCAGGGCGTAAAAGTTACAAATAATGATAATGATCAAGAATCTTATGCAGGTTTCATTGAAAATCCTTTTGAAGGAGCCTCATACAACCCCGTCTCTACCTTTTCAATAGATGTCGACAATGCTTCCTATACAAATATCAGAAGGTT
The DNA here is from genome assembly GCA_963977065.1 of uncultured Flavobacteriaceae bacterium. GTDB lineage: Bacteria > Bacteroidota > Bacteroidia > Flavobacteriales > Flavobacteriaceae > Planktosalinus. Next base: position 177,789 of record CAXBNF010000002.1, read on the forward strand.
TATAAACAATGGACAAACCGTTCCAAAGGATGCTGTTAGGATTGAGGAAATGATCAACTTTTTTAAATATGATTACCCACAACCAAAATCTAAACACCCTTTCACTATAAATACAGAATTCAGTGATGCTCCCTGGAATCCAAATCATAAATTATTGAAAATAGGTCTGCAAGGAAAAGAAATACCTACAGATATCCTTCCAAAATCAAACTTTGTCTTTTTGGTGGATGTTTCAGGCTCTATGAGTGCTGCCAACAAACTTCCGCTTTTAAAAAGTTCTATGAAAATTTTGCTGGATGAACTTCGGGAAGATGATATGGTTTCCATAGTGTATTATGCCAATAATGTGGGAGTATTGCTCGAGCCAACCCGAGCATCAGAAAAAAATAAAATTATTGAAATTATTGATAAAATGCAAGCAAGTGGTGGCACCTCCGGAGGAGCCGGTCTTGAACTGGCCTATCAAATGGCAGAAAAAAACTTTATTAAAGGCGGAAATAATCGAATCATCCTTGCAACAGATGGCGACTTTAACATTGGAAGGTCTTCTGGTGAAGAAATGCAAAAGCTGATTGAGGAAAAGCGAAAAAGCGGAGTATTCCTTACTTGTTTGGGTTATGGCATGGGAAATTATAAAGACTCAAAAATGGAAATATTAGCCAATAAAGGAAATGGAAATTATGCCTATATAGATAACATTCAGGAAGCAAATCGCTTTCTCGGAAAAGAGTTTAAAGGCAGTATGTTTACAATTGCTAAGGACGTTAAAATTCAAATAGAGTTTAACCCAAGTCATGTTCAGGCATATCGTTTGATTGGTTATGAAAACAGAAAATTGCGAAATGAGGATTTTACAAATGATGCCATTGACGCTGGCGAACTAGGAAGCGGCCACACGGTAACAGCCCTTTATGAGATTATTCCTGTGGGTGTAAAAAGTGAATTTTATGAAAATGAATTGGATTTAAAATACACTCAAAACACCATGACTTCAACTAATTTTACCAACGAGTTGGCGACTGTAAAATTTAGATATAAAAAACCTGATGGAAAGAACAGCATTGAAATGGTTCACCCCATTGCCAAAAATCCTTTAAGTTTTAAAAATGCTTCAAAAGATTTCAAGTTTGCAAGTGCTGTAGCCTGGTTTGGTCTAAAACTCAGGGATTCTAAACTGGTTTCCAATAAGGAGAGTAAAGAAATTTTGAAACTAGCCCGAGAGGGACTTAACAAGGATACTGATGGCTATAAAACCGAATTTATAAGACTTGTGGAAAGTGTAAAATGATATTAGAAATCCTTAACCAGCTTTTCTCTCTCAGAAATTAAATGAATCAACTCCTCAGCATTTTTTAATTCATTAAGTTCCTCTGTAGAGATAAAAAGTTCCAGTTCGCACTTGTTTTCTAAAAGCACTATGGGAAAGGTAAATTTTGAACCAAACTTAGAAGCATACTGCTTTTTAAATTCATCCAAATGCAAAAACTCCATAGAAATTTTACTCGATGTTCTAAATTTTTTCCAAGCTTTGTTTTCTGTGAAAACACCATAAGTGATGTCACATAAATTACAGGCATAAGTTTTGGGACTCACTATTTTGTGAAGTGCATCCATATAGCCATTCATTTTACCGGAATTGGCATTGTAGATAAAGAGTAGTTTTGGTTTCATGGAGTTTTCTTTAAACCTTTGGTCGAAAAAATGGAAAAACCTGTCAGTATTAAAAACCTGACAGGGTTTTTGATAAACTATCTTTTTAACTCCAGTTTTTCAGCAAAATACTCTGTAAAATCACGCATCGTTGCGCTCATTTTTTCATCGTTTGTAGCACGCTCAAAGGTATCTGCCATGGCGCTGAGTGTTTGATGAAAAAAGATTTTCATTTCCTCAAGTGGCATGTCTTTGGTCCATAAATCGATGCGCAGCGATTCTTTGTTTTTTGAATCCCAAACCGAGAGCATCATGGCTTTGGTTTCTTCATTTTGAACACCTCCATCTGCTGCTGTCCAGCGAAGTTTTTCAGGGATTTTGTTTTCGTCAAGAGTAACATCAATCTCGATGGTGGATTTATGTGTTTTTGTCATTATTTTCTTGGTTTAAATTTTGAGTTTTTATAGATTTCATCTCCGCTTAATGCAAGTAGTTGTTTTAAGTCAATATCATTGTTTTGAGCGAAAGCCTTCACGATTTGCCAACCCATATATTGCCCCAGCATTCCCGGTGATTCATTATCGAGTTCAAGATAAAACTTAGAAAAAGGTGCCGGTAAAATAAAACGACTTGCGAGTTTTGGATCTGTGCTGTAAAGCAACTCGCGCTCTACAAAATACCTCCATATTTCTGCTTCGTTGGCTCTTGCCCAGTCCATTTCTTCTAAAGTATATCCCATAATTTCAGATGTATCAAATAATGGAAGCACTTGTTCTTTTAAATACACTAGCTTTCCATAATAGACCATTAAATCAATGAATGTACGCGTTTTTGGAGGAGTAATATAAGGTTCAATAAGTGCTTCAGCAATTGAAGGAGTGAGTTGTTTTGGGCGAAGGTTTTTAGCTATATATCGTTGAATTTCGTCATAAAAATAATGATTACTTCCCAAAAAATTATCTAATCCTACCAGAACAAGGCTATCTGTAGCCACCACTCTATTTCTGTAATCTACATCTGAAATAAGCGTAATAATTGTTGGTTCCTTAAAATCTGAAAAATAATAGTTCAGGTGCTGATATAATAAAATGAGCTCTGCCTCATAATTTGAAAAGTCAGAAAACACTTTTGAAACTTCGTTTTCAAGTTCCTTTTGCAAGGTGTCTTTTGTTTTTTGAATCCAAATACTATCGTGAAACTGAATGGGAAATAAGAAAGGAAATTCCCCTTTTAGTTCTTGTAAATTAGCCGGGGTGACTGCCGCAAATTTTTCATCAAATCGGTCAATTTTTACTTTAACAGGTACTGCCAGAATTTCTTCCTTGACTTTTTTTTCTGATGTACAGGAGAAAAAGAGAACAAACAGAACTAATGGAAAATATTTCATATTACGCTTCATAATGATTCGTATAATTTTAACGAAAATAGTATCTTTAAATTTTATCTTTGCTTAGCAAAAGTGCAAAAATACCATTAACTCAATAATCAAATGGAAATGCAAACAGAAAAAGTTGTTAAACATATTGTAAATTGGTTAAAAGAGTATGCCACAAATGCCAAAATGGAGGGTTTTGTGGTGGGTGTGAGTGGTGGTATTGATTCTGCGGTAACTTCAACACTTTGTGCAAAAACAGGAATGCGAACACTTTGTGTAGAAATGCCCATTCATCAGGCTATAAGCCAGATTAACAGAGCTAAGGAACACATTGACACCCTACAAAGAAAATTCAGCAATGTAAGCGCTTTAGAGGTTGATTTAACTCCGGTTTTTGAAACTTTTAAATCTCAGGTACCACAAGTAGAAGTTAATCCTTTGTCAGACTTATCACTTGCCAACACACGCGCAAGACTGCGAATGACCACGCTTTATTATTTCGCCGGCTTGCATCGCTATCTAGTAGCCGGCACCGGAAACAAAGTAGAGGACTTTGGAGTGGGCTTTTATACTAAGTATGGTGATGGAGGTGTTGATTTAAGCCCCATAGCCGATTTGATGAAAAGTGAGGTATATGAAATTGGTGAATTCCTACAAATAGCCCCAGCAATTTTAACAGCCAAGCCCACAGATGGGCTTTTTGGTGATGATCGTTCTGATGAAGACCAGCTTGGAGCCAGTTATGACGAGCTTGAGTGGGCCATGCTTCAAGATGAGAAAGGGGAGACTATTAACAGTTTTAATGGTAGAGAGAAGGAAGTCTTTTTTATCTATAAAAAGCTTAATAGTGCTAACCAACACAAAATGAAACCAATACCCATTTGTGAAATTCCATCGAGTTTGAGATAGCTTGTGTATTTTAACGAATTTTGATGAACTTTAACGAAAAGCATTAAGTTGAACATACTATTTTAATACATTTGTTTTGTAGTCTATTATTTACAAAGGTAAATTGTATTCCTACAAAATTTCAGAAACTGATTACTAACAATAGATCAACCTCACAATTATGACATCTATTATTATAGCAGACCATCATCCCATGACTAGGAAAGGGATTTCATGTCTCCTCAAAAAAAATACAGAATATACTATCATTGATAAAGTCAATAACGGCGAAGAGATGTTTAAGTCTTTACGCAAACAGCTTCCTGATATTTTAATTATGGAAATTGATATGCCTCAAGTAAATGGTATTACAGTTCTTAGAACAATTAAAGCAGAATTTCCAAATCTAAAAGTTCTCATTTATTCCACGCATCCTGAAGAAATCTATGCGTTGCGCTCTATAAAATCAGGTGCTTCAGCATATGTTTCTAAAACGGCTTCCACTAAATTATTTACCAAAGCTCTTAAAAAAGTTGCCAAAGGTGGCGTTTACCTCAATGATGAACTCACGACGACTTTTACTAGTAGAAATGTGGGTGAAAGCAGTGTTTTGAGCAGGTATAAAAAACTCTCATCTAGAGAAATCGAAGTCCTTAATCTGTTGTCTAATGGCAAGCGAAATAAAGATATTGCAAGTGCTCTAGAAATCAATGAAAAAACTGTAAGCACTTACAAAACACGCTTACTCAAAAAATTAAAAGTAGATAATCTGGCAGATTTGATTCATCAATCGAGGATGTTTCAGTTTAGCTGAAAGTTTGATTTTAAACTTTTTTCGATTTTATAAAATATAAAAGGCTTGTCTTGATTGACAGCCTTTTTTTTAATCAAATCTTCTAATGACAGTTTCCAACTTTCGCGAAAGCATTACTTCCAGTTTTTTATATTCCAAAATCGTTTGAAGCAATTCTTGTTTTGCTTCTTCCTCTTTTTGATTGATTTCATTAGCGAGACTGTTGATTTGTCTGGCAATGAGTAATTTTCTTAAGTGTAAAATAGTTTCGTTGAGTAACTGACTTATGGACTGTTTTTTATCTTTTACATAAATTTCTTTACGCTCCCAATCGTGCAGGTGATATTTTTCTTCTTCCATAAAAATATCAGTGATGATTTTTGCTTTTTCAAATTCAAGTTGGGCTATGAAACTTTCTGTTTGCAAAGGGGTTTCATTTTGATAATTTGCGATAATTGAATTAAACAATTCTTGAAAAACAGGGTTTGTAAACTCCATTTCATCCTGCTGTAAGTCTAAAAAAACTTTTTGATGCACCTTCAATTCCTTTTTTTCAGGCAAGAGAGTAACCTCTCCATCTTCATTGGTGTGAAGTATTAAATCTTCAAATAGTTCTTCATCACCACCATATAGAAGTAATAACTCGATAATTTTCATTTCGAGCTGAAATTTAACATCAATCTTCTCTGTGGGTTGTGTCTGTTGACTTAAAACCTCAAATGGTTTCTCGGTATTTTTTGAGGTTGATTTTGCGTGCTCTTTTTTATTTTTTGAAAGTATCTGAGCCAAACTGTTAAACAAAACTTCTTCAGAAATATCCATAATGCGCGAACACTCCTGAACATAAATTTCCCGTTTGATTACATCGGGAATTTTTGAAATGCTTACGACCATATCTCTTATTGTGTCAGCTTTTTTAACAGGGTCATTTTTTGTTTCATCTACCAGAATAGCAGCTTTAAAATTGATAAAATCACGGGCGTTTTCTTCCAGATAAAGGGTGAGTTCCTCCAGTGAGTTTTTTCGAGCAAAACTATCAGGGTCTTCTCCTTCCGGGAAAGTGCATATTTTGACATTCATTCCTTGCTCAAGAATCAAATCTACACCACGTAATGATGCACGCAAACCGGCGGCATCGCCATCAAAAAGCAAAGTGATGTTTTTGGTTAAGCGATTGACGAGTCTTATTTGTTCTTCGGTTAATGCTGTCCCTGAGGATGAAACCACATTGTGAATGCCCGTTTGAGCAAACTGAATAACATCTGTATAGCCTTCTACCAGATAGCAATTGTCTTCTTTTGCGATGGCTTGTTTTGCGTGAAAAATACCATACAGCACTTTACTTTTGTGGTAGATATCACTTTCGGGCGAATTGAGGTATTTTGCAGCTTTCTTATCGTTTGTCAAAATTCTCCCGCCAAAACCAAGCGTGCGACCGCTCATACTTAGAATGGGAAACATCACTCTGCCCTTGAACCTGTCAAATGTTTTGGTTGCTGAGCCAGTCGAAGCATCTTCTTTGACAATGGTCAATCCGGTTTTTTCGAGAAATTCAAGTTTATAGGCTTTTTTTATGGCTTCAGAGGTCAATGCATCCCAGGAATCGGGTGAATAGCCCAGTTGAAATTTTTTGATGGTTTCATCAGTAAAGCCGCGTTCTTTAAAATAAGAAAGTCCAATGGCTTTTCCCTCTTCCGTTTTTAAAAGGGTGTTGTGAAAATAGACTTTTGCAAACTCACTGACGAGGTACATGCTTTCGCGCTCGTTTGCCTGTTCTTTTTCTTCATTGGTTTGCTCTGTTTCTTCAATCTCGATTCCATATTTATTAGCTAGATATTTGATGGCTTCGGGATACGTAAAATGCTCGTGTTCCATCAAAAATGCGACTACATTTCCGCCTTTTCCACTTGAAAAATCTTTCCAAATTTGTTTTACGGGTGAAACCATAAAACTGGGAGAGCGTTCATCTGTAAATGGGCTAAGCCCTTTGAAGTTGCTGCCGGCTTTTTTAAGTTGTACAAAATCACCTATAACCTCCTCTACTCGGGCAGTTTCAAATACTTGGTCTATAGTGGATTTTGTAATCAAGAAATTGTAGGGTTTTTATAAGTTCTAAAAAAAGTAAAGTTACTTATTTTCTGAAAAAGAACGTAAGTAACTTTTGAACAATAATTATATTGAATTGGCTAATCCATATCCCAGCGCAAGCCCAATGAGATGTTGCGTTGCTCAACGGGATTGTCTTTAAAAATCGTGTTCAAATCATATTTTGCATAAAGACCCACTGTGCGCCAACCCACATAAGCACTTAAACCATAAATAAAATTATTGGTGTTGTAGTCGTCTTTGAGTTTTTGTTTGACGCGTTTTCCATCCTCTTCAAATTTTAATTTTTGACGGTTTCCAAGGTTGAAACCGGCATAACCTCCTAACCCAAATTTAATATACTTTCGGGTTGAGTATCTGAAATAATTCTCTCGTTCGATTTTTTTTGAGGGACCCATTTCAAAATGAATAGGAAACACTAGATTGTCCATCCTGAATTTTGATTTGTCTAAATTTAATGAAAACTCCTCCAAAACAGTTTCATCGCCCTGCTCCACAAAAAATTGATTGTTTATGGGTTTTAAGCCATTGAATTGAAAGGAAAATCCATATTTAAATCGCAACCAGTTACTGTTTTTAAAGACCCGTGTTTTCCAAGCCCATCCTAACTCTGCAAATCGACTTCCACCAATTTTAAATTGTGAGTCGTCCAGAGATTCTCCTTTTGTAATTACATTATTGAATCCAATTGCAAAAACCAAATCGCTGGTGGTGCGTCTGTCGTATTTTCGTTCCTTTTTGAGATTTACCCTCACAAGGTTGCCATCACTAAAAACACTGATATACTCTTGCTCATTTTCAAAATCTTCAACTGTCTGATTTCGTTCATTCAAAGCAGCCTGATTTTCAAGAATAGTAATTCTATTTTCAATATTTAGAGCGTGTTTTTCTGCTGCTTGTTTTTTGAGGATTGTCGCCTCTTCAAATGAAATCAATTCTTCATCGAGTTGATCGTTTATTTTTTCAATTTCGATTCTTAATGCTTCACGTTCCTCTTCAATAATTTCTTGTTTTTGTTGCTCAACTTTTTCATTTTGAGATTCTTGAGCCTGGCATAAAATTCCTGTGAAAAAACACATAAAAATTGCTAAATAAACTGTACTTGTTTTCATAATAATTGATTTGATATTTTCTTTCTCAAGGCACTTCTTAAAGAAGTGCCTCAAAAAAGACTGATTGATGAATGTATGAATTGTAAAATATTATTGATTCCTATTTGCAACTGCTTCACGCGAAAGCTGAAGACCTTCTTTAAGGATTTCAAAAACCCGCTCTCTGAAGGATTCTTCAATTTCACCTTCTACATCTTCCAGTAAATCACTTGAAGTAATTACAGGATTTGATTGAATGTTTTCTTTTGAAATTTTAGCGAATGCTTCATTCAAAAGTGCATCGATCTCATCATCTGAAACGGCTTTGCCAGGTTTGATGTTTGCAATAATTTCATCAATAATAACTTTTTCTTGTTGACTTTCAATTTGGGTGATTGATTCTGAAATTTCAGGTGAGAATTCTTCTTTTGGTGCTGACTTTTCATTCTTTGAATTATTTAAATTGGTGATCTCTTTATGAAAAGGTTTCTTATTTTGGGTTTCGATTATTGAATTTGAAGCATCTGTTTCTTGATTTTCCATTTGATGCAAGTTTGAATCTACAATTGGATTAATAACTGCTTCGGTATTGGGTTCAGTAGAATCTTCATTTACAATATTATTGATTGTTCCATTATCTGAATCAACAAACACGCCCATTAATAGTATTCCCACTAAAAAGGATGCTGCAATACCTGTCCACCAATACAGTGGCGTGGTTTTTTTATTATTTTTATCCAGTTTAGAACGCAGCTGCTCCCAGCTTTTTGGTGATGGCTCAACCGTTCTTTGTTCCAGTTGGCTTTTTATTTGATTATCAAAATTATTTGTTTCCATGTGCTTTGGATTTTGGGTCCTTTAATTTAAGTTGAAGCATTTTTCGGGCTTTGTGCAATTGTGATTTAGAAGTGCCTTCAGTAATATTGAGTAAAGCTGCAATTTCTTCATGTTTATACCCTTCAATTGCAAAAAGATTAAATATCATTTTGTAGCCTTCGGGTAAATTGTCAATAGCAATCTGAATGTGTTCAACCTCATACTTCCATTGAATTTCATTATCTCCCGTATTTTCAATTTCGGTTTCTGCCGTAAAGTTAATTTTTGAATTTTTCCTTAAAAAGTCGATGCATTTTCTAACTATAATTCGACGAATCCATCCTTCAAAACTACCTTGATTTTTAAAGTCCTTAATATTGGTAAACACATTTAAAAAGCCATCGAGCATCACTTCCTCAGCTTGATGAATGTCTTTGACATATATCCTGCATACACTGAGCATTTTTGGCGAATACATCTGATATATGATGTGTTGCGCTTGCCTGCTATTTTTTGAGGCATCGCTGATGAGTTGGATTTGGTTTTTATGAATGTTGATTATTTTCAAATTACTCAGTACTTCTATTTACATAGACGTAAAAATAATAAGAAAGGTTGCCCGGTGGATTATTTTTTTCTGTCAATTACATAATTGACCATCAAAGTCAATGAATCTTTAAAAGGAGATTCTGGATAGGCGTCTAATATTTGCAAGGCATTTTGTTGGTAGGATTTCATTTTTGAAACGGCATACTCTAGACCTCCTGAAGATTTTACAAAAGCGATGACCTCTTTGACTCTTTTAGCATCTTTGTTTTTGTTTTTAACTGAATTGATTAGCCACCTTTTTTCTTTGTCTGAACAATTGTTTAACGTGAAAATCAAAGGCAATGTCATTTTTTGTTCTTTGATATCGATGCCGGTTGGCTTTCCGATTTTTTCAGTACCATAGTCAAATAAATCATCTTTTATTTGAAAAGCCATGCCAATGAGTTCGCCAAAAAGTCTCATTTGTTCCACTTCTTTATTGGAAGCATTGACAGATTTTGCACCCATCGCACAACAGGCAGCAATGAGGGTTGCTGTTTTTTGCCTAATGATTTCATAATAGATTTCTTCGGTAATATCAAGTTTTCTGGCTTTTTCAATTTGGAGCAGTTCCCCTTCGCTCATTTCTTTTACGGCAACAGAAATAATTTGCAGTAAATCAAAATCACCGTTATCAATGGATAGCAAAAGGCCCTTTGAGAGTAAATAATCACCCACAAGAACAGCAATTTTATTTTTCCAAAGCGCATTGACTGAGAAAAAGCTCCTGCGGCGATTACTATCGTCCACAACGTCATCGTGGACCAAGGTAGCTGTATGAATTAATTCTATTACTGAAGCACCTCTGTATGTGCGTTCATCTACTTTCCCATTAGAAACCATTTTTGCAATGAGAAAAACAAACATAGGGCGCATTTGTTTTCCTTTTCTATTTACTATAAAATAAGTAATGCGGTTGAGCAGTGCCACTTTAGAAGTCATGGAGTTATAGAACTTTTTCTCAAAAAGTTCCATTTCCTCAACTATGGGTTGCTTAATTAGAGAAACTGTTTTCATTTTGAGTCAAATATACTTAAAAAAATGAGCATAAATTTATTATAATTTTTTGTTGACACCATATAAATTAGTATCTTAGCAACATTAATTAAACTTAAACAAACATATTATGAAAAAAATTACACTTTTAATGGCTGCTTTTTTTGTTGCAGCAAGTATGAATGCACAGTATTGTGTACCTGCCTTATCAGATGCATGTTCACCTGAGGAAATTAACAATGTTAATTTTGCAGGTATTGATAATTCCACTGGATGTGAGCCATCAGGGTATAATGATTTTACTGCTATAGTTGGGGAGGTAGAAACTGGTGAAGCTTACCAAATCTCTGTAGATGTTATTGCAGATGGTTCTTTTCCACAATCTCAATTGTTTGTCTTTTTTGACTGGAACCAAGATGAAGTTTGGGATCCATCAACTGAAAGATATGACATTGCTGCTCAACCTATGAGTAGTGGTAATTACACATTATTTATTGATGTACCTGGAGATGCTCTTTTAGGAGAAACTAGAATGAGAGTAGCAATGGTTTACGGAACCGGTCCTGAGCAAATCGATTATAACGGTTGTTCTGATTATTCGTTTGGCGAAATTGAAGATTATACAGTTAACGTTAGTTCTCTTAGTGTTGCTGATAACACCATTGATGGTTTTAATTATTTCTACTCAGTCCAATCAAAGGAATTGACTGTATCAGCAAATATCGAAATGACTAGTATTTCTATATTCAATTTAATCGGACAAGAAGTTATAGCTAAAAATTTAAATTCAAATAATGAAGTAATTAATTTGAGCAACCTTAAAGAGGGAGTTTATTTAGCAAATGTTATTGCTAATGGTCAAAAGACTACCTTTAAATTAGTAAAAAGATAATTGACAAAATAATTTATTATTACAAAAGGCTTCCAATTATAGGAAGCCTTTTTTTTATTGCTTATTTGCAAGTTGTCCACAGGCAGCATCTATATCTTTACCTCTGCTTCTTCTTACAGTAACGGGTATTCTATTAAATTCCAATGTCTCTATATATAAATCAAGCGCTTTAGAACTTGCTTGCTGAAACTCGTCTTCACCAATGGGGTTGTATTCTATTAAATTTACCTTACACGGCACATAACCACAGAAATCAACAAGTGCATTTATATCTTCTCTCTTATCATTAATTCCTTTCCAGACTACATACTCATAAGATACTTTACTCTTGGTTTTTTCATACCAGTATTGCAAAGATTCTTTTAAATCATCAAGAGTAAAACTTTCAGCAAACGGCATAATAGAAGCCCTTGTTTCCTGAATAGCACTGTGAAGTGATACCGCTAGTTTAAATTTCACCTGATCATCTGCTAGTTTTTTTATCATTTTAGGGACGCCAGAAGTGGAGAGGGTAATTCGTTTTGGTGACATTCCAAGACCTTCAGGTGAAGTTATTTTGTCAATAGAAGCTAATACATTTTTATAGTTCATCAAGGGCTCACCCATTCCCATAAAAACAATATTGGAGAGAGGTCTGTCAAAATACAATCTACTTTCTCTGTCAATAGCCACTACCTGATCATAGATTTCATCTGGATTGAGATTGCGCATTCTTTTTAATTTTGCAGTTGCACAAAACTTGCAATCAAGACTACAGCCCACTTGTGAGGAGACACAAGCTGTGGTTCTGCTTTTTGTGGGGATTAGAACAGATTCAACAACTAAATTATCATGAAGTCGCACAGCGTTTTTTATAGTTCCATCTACACTTTTTTGAATTTGGTCAACTTGAATGTGGTTTATTACAAAGTTGTCTTCAAGATGTTTCCTAGTTTCAAGTGAAAGATTGGTCATTGCTTCAAAGGAATGCGCGCCTTTATTCCAGAGCCATTCATACACTTGGTTACCTCGAAAAGATTTATCTCCAATACTTTCAAAGAAATTGCGTAATTCTTGTTTAGATAAAGATCGAATGTCTTTTTTATTGCTATTCATAAGGCAAAATTAATGCTATTAGTTTACACTAAGTACATTAACATAAGAAATATAAAAATTTAACTGAAATTTTTCTAAGCTAGTGAAGCTAAAGAGATTTTCACTTTTTTACTACAATTCTCTTAACAAGTGAATTGCTTGTAATTCCGTCAAAAAGTTTTAAAAAATACACCCCTTCAGAAAAACCTGAAACGTCAATACTATTATTAATAAAGGGTAAATTTGCTGCATTAATTTGTTGCCCGTTAACAGAATAAAGCTCAAAATTTAACTGGGATGAGTTATTGTTCATCACATAGATAAAATCACTTGTGGGATTGGGATACACAGAAATATTTCCAATAAATTGAAAATCGGGCGCATTTAATATATCGATAGACGTAGCACCTGTGCCACTGGGATCGAGCCAATTTGAAAGGCGTGTACTGTTTGTTGTTCCAAAATCCCAGGAAGTATCAAAACGACCATAAATATCAAAACCTCCATTATTTGAAGTCCCTGAACAAGCTGCTGAGCCTCCGGCCAATTGTCCAACTATTCTCCCTTCCTGGTCAAAAAGTGCAGAACCCGAAGAGCCTCCTTCTGTTACACCTAATTCCCAATTACCCACTCTCCACATTTGAGCGGTTGGATTTCCACCAAAATTGAAGGTTTGTTTTGTGGGAGCATCATCATCCCTGCATACTTTCATAATATCTCCTGCAGGGTGGTGAATTCCTATTGTAAATTCAGGGACATCAGTGGTGCTGCGGTTCCAGCCTGCCCAGGTAAGATTCCAGGCAGATGGTAATTCTGCATCAATATTAACAAGCATAAAATCAGATTTTGAATTTGTTGCTAGTACTGAAGCTCCACTTACTGTATGATTCATATTACCATTTGAACTATTTTGATTTTGTGCACAAACAGGATTTGGACTCACCCAGTTAAACCGAAACGACCATGCCCCTGTGTTTCCATTATTGCAATGGTTAGCAGTTAAAAAATAAGGTGCATTATTATTGTCTGTATTATTTATCAAAGTTCCACTACAAAGCGAGCCACCCGCAAGAATGAGAGCTACTGATCGTTTTAAAACATCTTTTATATTGTCAAAATCTGATCCAATAGAGCAATCAACATCCAAATTACAAGGTCCTGAATCATTGAGCCCTCTATTTGAGAAGTTTTGAGGAATAGATCGATAGCCATGAACAACTTTAGAGATATTCAAACTCCCCTTGTTTCTTTGAGAACGTGGTTCAAAATATTCAATCCATATATTATCCCCATCTACAAACCAGGTCCCTAATTGTCTGTCATCTCTATTTTGAGAAGCAGTATATGCACCTAGTAAATCAGAACGGTCATCATTGTAAAGGTAAAGATTGGCGCCAGGTGGTAAATAAAAATCATCAAATATAAAATTCATTGTGCTGGCTCCAAGAGATTGAATGTTGATGCGCCATATTCTATCTCCGTTGTTCATTTCATCCCAAACACCAGAATTGCTTATATTAAAGTTGACTTCAATTTCTTTTCCAAATCGCCAAGGGACATCTCCGCGAGCGTCATTGATGAGGTCTTCAGCTATTAACGATTGCAAATCAATTTCTTCCAAAACCAAAGGTGATACGCTTCTTGTATGATTTAATTTCCAACTCAAAGGCTCTCCCTGATTGGTTACCTGTGAAAAAGCACCGGAAAAAATCAAAAAGAATAAGACTAGCGTAATTTTTTTCATAAAAGTAACTTCTTTGAATTCACTAAAGTAGCTATTTTCTATTAATAATCAATAACTTAATAATAAAAAATCCTCATCAATTTTAAAATTAATGAGGAATACTTTAAAATATTTAAAATCTCAACTATAATATTAACATAGCGTCACCATAAGTATAAAATCGATACTTTTCTTTAATAGCTTCTGCATAGGCCTTTTTCATAAAATCATGACCTGCAAAAGCAGAAACCATCATAAGCAACGTTGATTTTGGTGTATGAAAATTAGTAACCATACAGTTTGCAATACTAAATTCATATGGAGGGAAAATAAATTTATTTGTCCAACCTTTATAAGGATTTAATGTTCCTTGAGATGAAACAGTACTCTCAATAGAGCGCATTACAGTTGTTCCTACTGCACATATTTTACGTCTTTTGGCTTTCCCTTGATTCACGATTTGAGCACTCATTGCGTCAACCTCATATTCTTCAGAATCCATTTTGTGTTTTGATAGATCTTCGACTTCAACGGGACTAAAAGTTCCTAAACCAACATGCAGGGTAACCTCAGCAAAATTTATCCCTTTAATTTCAAGACGTTTAAGCAAGTGTTTTGAAAAGTGGAGTCCGGCTGTGGGTGCAGCAACAGCTCCTTCATTTTTAGCAAAAATTGTTTGATAACGCTCTGCATCTTCGGGCTCGACCTCACGTGTTATGTATTTTGGAAGTGGCGTTTCTCCCAGTTCGGTTAATTTTTTTCTGAATTCTTCATAGGTTCCGTCAAAAAGAAAGCGAAGGGTGCGGCCTCTTGAAGTGGTATTATCAATAACTTCAGCTACTAGTGTTTCATCATCGCCAAAATACAATTTATTTCCAATCCTTATTTTTCTCGCCGGATCAACAAGAACATCCCAAAGCCGTGTTTCAGAATTAAGTTCTCTCAAAAGAAAAACTTCAATTTTTGCCCCGGTTTTTTCTTTATTTCCATAGAGTCTTGCCGGAAAAACTTTCGTATTGTTTAAAATCAATACGTCATCTTCTTCAAAATAATCAATCAAATCTTTGAACATCTTGTGCTCAATGGTTTGTGTTTTTCTGTCAAGTACCATCAATCTGGACTCGTCTCTGTTTAAGGTGGGGTATTCTGCTAATAGTTCCGGGGGTAAATTGAAATCAAAATGAGATAGCTTCATAGATTGAGATTGTTAAAAAGTTTGATTTTTACAAGGCTGCAAATATACAACCTCAAAACAGGCGTTGTCAAGTAAATTAGTCTTTATTATTTCTTTTTTTAGATGTGAGACAAAAGATATTAAACAAGAGACCTATTTTAAGTCAATTATTATGGGTCTATTTTAATAAAGTTGATTGAAATCCAAGTGTTTGCATGTCTTTCCAAAAAGCTGGATAGGATTTTTCAACCACTGTTGCATTTTCAATACTAATGGGAAATAAAACAGCCAAGGGAGCAAAAGCCATTGCCATTCTGTGATCGTTGTAAGTCGAAATTGATATGTTGTTTATTAAATTTCCAAATTGTTTAGAAAGTGGTTCCACAAGAGTAAAACTTTCGTTTGAAGTATTGCAAACAGCTCCCAGTTTTTGAAGTTCAGTTTTCAAAGCTTCTAAACGGTCTGTTTCTTTAATTTTAAGGGTGTGTAACCCAACAAGTTTGCAAGATATGCCAAGACCAAAACAAGTCACAGCAATGGTTTGTGCAATATCTGGTGTGTCTTTTAAATCCAGTTCTAAATTAATTGGTTTTAAATCTTCTCTCTTTGAAATCAATATTGAGTTTTCAAACCATTTTGTTTCAACACCAAAGTTTTTATAGATTTCTGAAAGTAATGAATCGCCTTGTTTACTTCTATTTTGAAAGGTGTAAAGTGATAAAGAGGTGCCTTTTGGAGAAAGTGCTACTATGGAATAAAAATAAGAAACTGAAGACCAGTCTGACTCCACCGTGAATGATTTATTTTCACTCAATTTTTCCAGTGGTTTTACATTGATGGTATTTTCTTCCATCACATATTCAACCCCGAGTTCCTTTAATAAGCCAAGTGTCATTTTTAAATAGGGAAAGGAAGTTTTAGTGCCTTCAAGAGTGATTTCTAGTCCGTTTTTTAAAGTGGGTGCCATTAAAAGCAATCCTGAAATATATTGACTACTCACATTTGAATTGATTCTTACTTTATTTTTAGAGATTTTTTTTCCTGAAATCTTTATGGGTGGAAATCCGTCTTTTTCGAGATATGAAATTTCTGCACCTAACTCTAAAAGAGCATCCACAAGAATTGCTATGGGTCGCTCCTTCATTCTTTGGGAACCTGTTAAAGTTACCTCTTTACCTTCTTGAGCAGCAAAAAAAACTGTTAAAAACCGCATCGCTGTACCGGCGTGGTGGATGTCTATTATCTTTGAATCTGACGCTAAAGCATCTTTAAGCAATTGTGTGTCTTGAGCATCAGAGAGGTTTGAAATCTCAATTTCAGGAAAAAGTTTCTGAAGAATGAGCAATCTGTTTGATTCACTTTTTGAACCACTTATCTGAATTTCAGTATGGGGAATGGCTTTAGGTAAGCTGAGAAGAATGTTCATATAATTGAAAAAATAAGTCGAGTTTCTTTGCGTAAAAATACAAACAGTTAAATGAACAGTTATTTTAGTTTTTCATTATTTTGATGGCGGTTGTGATCTCTTTTCGCTTTAATAGCCATCTTTTTATCAAAGGCTACTTGCAGGTCTATACCTGTTTGATTGGCAAGGCAAAGTACCACAAAAACCACATCGGCGAGTTCTTCACCCAAGTCTTTGCTTTTATCGCTTTCCTTTTCGCTTTGCTCGCCATAGCGACGGGCGATAATGCGTGCCACTTCGCCCACTTCTTCTGTGAGTTGAGCCATATTGGTTAACTCGTTAAAGTACCTCACACCATGTTCCTTGATCCAGTTGTCAACTTCGGTTTGTGCATTTTTTAAGTTCATTAGTCTATTTTTGACAATGTTATTTTTTCAGTTAGTTTAGTCACTTTTGCTTCATAGAAGGCTTTGAGAGGCTCATAAAAATCTGCCGGAACAAGTGTTGAGTTAATACTTGAATTGATTCTAAGTTGAATACTACCATCAGATTGTGAAATCATATATTTAAAATCACCCAAACCTCCCGGTAATTCATAAACTTCAGACTGAGGGAGTGATTCTACTTGATATCCTTCAGGTAAAATTAAATTAATTAAATAAGTTTCTTGGGTGGGAAATTTAAAATCAATTGGGTAACTTCTTGTTTCTGCTATAAATGGATTTTTTGTTGAAATTAGAAAAAATGAAGGTTGTACAAAAATTTTATCCCCCACCTGGTCAAATGCATTGGTGTTTCCAAAATCATAACTTTCAATATAGGGTTTGTAGGGGTCTTTTTTGTTTTGAATATTAAAATTTGAAACTGAAAAATTTAAAAACTTATTTTCCAGGTTTTCAACATACTTTTCATCACTTAAAGGCGCAAAAGAATCTCTCATCTCTAATGCCAAATGGTCTGTAAAGGTATTTCTTAATTTTCCCTCTATATTACCACCATCAAGAAGTTTAACTTCCAGATTTGTAACTCTTCTTGATGCTTTTGTTGCCATTAAATTTATTTGTTCAGACTCTTCATCTTTTCTCACTTTTCGCCCAAACCAATTCAAGGTTCTTTCAGGCAAAACATTTGGGGAACTGTATGGGCTTGTGGCGTCAAATAGTAAAGTTTGACCATCCATTTCCACTGCTGAAATAAGGTAATTAAATCCGTCTACAGTGGGGAACAGGGGAATTCCATGTCTTTTAGTACTTACCAAAACAGGACTCGCATACAATCCGGCATTTCTAAACATGGTGGTGAGCATTAAATTGATTTCTGCTACATTGCCTGTTCTGTTTGCATACGCTTTTTTAACGCCGTCTCTTGTATATTTTCCATAGATGCCATTCCAGGTCATTTTACTTTTTAAAAATTCAAAAATTGCTGCTGCTTTTTCTTGGTTGGTTTTTGCTTCTGTTATGAGTTGGGTAATTTCGTCTTCAAAATAATTTTTTTCTTCCAACTCTTTTCCAAAATGGTCACTCTTAAAAATATTTTTTACCACATCGTCCCAAGATTTTGCAAAAGTCTTTACTTCAGTATTGGGAAATTTTGTCCATTCCAGCTCGTGTTTCATAGCGGTGAGGTAATTGTAAAAATTGTTTAAATACTCCTCTCTTGTTATTTTTGGTACATTTTCTGCGGTGTAAATAGTTTTAAGTAATGTATAGTTTAGTGTACCTTCCTGCGTTTTATGTGAACCCACTGCTGTGTTACCGTCTGTAAGCTTAGGAACATATCTAAAAGTAAAGAGATCTTGTTCTCGTGACTCTTCAATTTTTAAAGGAAAAAACCCTTTATTATAAGATTTGTATCCTAAATATTCAGGTGTCTCAAGTTTGTATTCTGCAAAGTTGACCGGAATGTCTTCCTGAAAATAAAACCATGGTAAGGATGACAAATAGGGAGAAATCACTTTGTATGAATATTCAATTATTGATCCTTCTTTCACATTGGGAAATGTAAATTTTTCGGTAACCCAGTTATCATCTTGTATCTCTTGAAATTGAGCATCATTTCTCACTCTGTCCTTAATTACTTTTTTACCGTCCAGATTATAAGTGAATGCTCTTAGATTTGAAAATATTTGATTGCTCCCTGCACCCGGCTTGTACAATGGCACCTCAACTGTCGCTTTATCAAAACCTTCTTTTTTATAAATTTTAACCCTAGCCTCGACCTCTTGCACATACTGCCATTGATTGTCATATTCAAAATAGATTCTTGATTTTTTGTAAAGTACAGCTGCCGGAGCCTCGGGATCTGTGGGGTGTTCTTTCTCAATTATTTCCTCTTCTGAGACTTTTCCAAAATCAAATCGTTGTGCAGTTATTATGGTGCTAAATAGTAAAATAAAAAGGGTAAAAAGCGTTTTCATATTTTATATGTTTTATAAAATTAGTGTTTAGGTTCTTTTCAGTACTTTGTTTTCAATGTAATTCACAAAAAGTATTTTATTAGTATAAAGAGTGATCTTTTTTTTGATTTTTTAATGTTTATCCTTATATTTTTATTAAAGTTATTTTTTCATTTAGTTTGGTCACTTTGGCTTCATAGAAGGCTTTGAGAGGCTCGTAAAAATCTGCAGGAACAAGTGTCGAGTTGATACTGGTATTGATTCTAAGCTGTATGTTATTATCTGAATGTGAAATCATATATTTAAAATCACCCAAACCACCCGGGAGTTCAAAAATTTCTGATTGAGGTAATGATTCTACCTGATATCCCTCGGGGATAAAAATATTAATCATATATGTTTCTTGTAATGGATATTTAAAGTCGATGGGATAGTTGCGAGTTTCTGCGGTAAAAGGGTTTTTAGTAGAGATTAAAAAAAACGAGGGTTGAAAAAATAGTTTATCACCCATTTGATCAAATGCATTTGCATTTTCAAAATCATAGCTCTCGACTAATGGCTTATAGGGGTCTTTTTTATTTTGAAAACCAAAGTTTGAAACAGTAAAACTTGAATAATGATTTTCCAGGTTTTCAATATATTTTTCGTCACTTAGTGACGCATAGGAGTCTCTAATTTCCAGAGCCAAATGGTCTGTGTATGTATTTCTTAACTTTCCTTCTATGGTTCCCCCTTCATTTAGTTTGACTTCCAGGTTCACAATGCGACGTGAAGGTGTCTTAGGGATTATCTCCACTTGCTCACTCTCCTCGTTATTTTTGATGAGTCTTCCATACCAGTTTAGAGTGCGTTCGGGCAAAATGTTGGGTGAGGCATAGGTATCGGTGGCATCTAAAAGCAGAAGTTCATTGTTTATTTTTACTGCACAAATCACATAGTTAAATCCAGTGTTAGTAGGAAACAATGGAATACCATTAGATTTTGTACTAACTAATACAGGATAGGCATCCAAATTGGCTTCCTTTAACATTGCTGTTAAAATCAAATTAACTTCGGCTACATTACCGGTTTTCTTTTCAAATGCTTTCTCAAGACCATCATTTGAGTAAATGGAGTAAAATTTGTTCCAAACCATATTTTTATTCACATAGTTATAGATTGCCTTTACTTTTTCCATTTGGCTTTTTGTTCCTTGAAGTGCAGATGTTAACTCACTTTTAAAGTAATTTCTTTTTTCTAATTCTTCCCCAAATGATCTATGACGAGTTATTTTTTTAGCTATGTCTTCCCAGGAAGTACTATGTTTTTTTACAGGAGTATTTTCACTGTACTTTTCCCATTCTAGTTCTGGTCTTATGGAAGTCAAATAATTTTTAAAACTGTTCATATATTCCTCTTGTGATACTTTTGGAGCATTTTGTGAACTGTACTTAACGGTAGTAAAAAGTATGGTTTCTGAAGCGTGATGGGTTTTATTTGCATTTAAAGCTTTAATTTGTAGATTTTCTGGCACATAAGAATACATAAAACCTTGCAGACGTGAACTTGACTCTCTTTTTAATTCTACATGCTCTCTTATATGGGTTTTAAAACCCAAATACTCAGGGATTTCCATAGTATATTCTGCATAATCAACCGGAATTTGGTCTTGAAAATAGAACTCTGGTAGTGCTTGAAAATAAGGTGAAGTTATCGTAAACGAATATTCTAGTACAGACCCTTCTTTTACCTTGGGGAAAGTAATTTTTTTCTGACCCCAAAACTCATTAATATCTAAATCAAAAATTTGTTCATTTGTAACTCGCTCTTTTACAACTTTACCACCTTCCATATTGTGTGTAAAACCTTTAAAGTTAGAGAATATTTCATTTTTTCCAACTCCCTCTCTAAATAAGGGAACATAAATAGTTGCATAACCATAACCCCTTTTATTGTATATCTTTATGCGACCCTCAACTTCATATACATAGCGCCATATTTTATCGTGTGTAAAAGTCACTTTCCCTTTTTTATAGATATAAGTTGCAGCTGCTTCTGGATCGTTTGAATGTTCTTTTTGTATAATTTCGTCTTCTGAGACTTTTCCAAAATCAAATCGTTGTGCATTCAATAGGATACTAAAAAGTAAAATAAAAAGAGTACAATGCAATTTCATAATTGACTTAATTTTTAATTAAAACTATCTTTAAATTATCTCGAAGGGCGGTATTGCTTAAAAATTCTCTAAAATCTGTATACAACTCTTTTGAATGGATGCCGGCTTTTAATAAAAATCTTCTTGTAATGGTTAAAGAATGGTCTTCGTTTTCTTGAATACTCAAAACATAGTCGCCAAAAGGAGAGCTTGTATTCATACCTTTAGGTAATGCTTCAATTTCAAAACCTTCAGGTAATTTTAAATTAAAAGTGGCCGTTTCATAAAATCCTCGTTTAATAATGATGGGCTGAGTGCGTTCTTCATATCGGGGAGGCACAGAAGTATATTTTGAAAAAGGGTTTAGTTCTACAATAAACCTATCGCCAGATTTTGAGGCATAATTTTTTGCTGAAACTTCAAGCTGTTCTTTAAAAACTACTTCTCGTTTATCATTTTCAAATTGAATATTGTTTACCTGAATATTTCTAACATTTGCCCATCTTTTTTTGTAATGAGTATCAATTTCAGTATTTGAATAAATAGGAAGATATTGTTTTCTATCATAATCAAGCCCTCTGGAAGAAATTTCAAGAGAAGCTGTTAAGTGGCCTTCATCATTCAATGCTCCTTTTATTGAGAATGATTCGTGATTATCTTCATTGAGGTATGCTGTTGTTTTTACAAGTTTACCCCCATCAGGCTTAATGATATGTGCATAACGATTGTCTGAAAAATCACCAATAAACCCAAAAGGGTGAGTTTGACTCGTGCAATCTGTAAAAACATAGTCCTCACCATTGGGAATTGCAAGTATCACGTGGTTACCTTCGGATAATGATGGAAAGTTTTCGTTAAAATTGTATTGATAATTGCCAGATTCTATATGTGTGTAATAGGCTGTCACACCAACTTCCTTCAGAAGTGCTTTGGTATAATTTGACAAACCTTTACAGTCCCCATATTTAACACGGTCAACCTCTTTAGCAGTGATGGGTTGCACTCCACCAATTCCCACCTGAACACTAATGTAACGTGTGTTATTTTGAACATATTCATAAACAATTCTGGCACGTTCTATTGGGTCATCAATACCTTTAACTAATTGGTTTACTTCCTCCAATGTTTTATCAGAAACTTCGTCCCGGTCTTTCAAAATATTGTTAAAGAACCACTGTCCAAGTTCGTTCCAACTTTTAACCTCACCTGTTATGCCTTCGTAAATAAATTTTTGTGGAGAGAACTTGACTTGAGGTGCTATTTGAAAAAAATAAGGACCAAATGCTTCGGTTTTGATTGCTTTTAAGTTTTGAGTTTTATAGTGAACGAATCCCGGCTTTAGTTCTCTAATAACAGATAAATTATCAAGCTGCATTTCTACAGTATTGATTTGAATTTCTTCGGGGTTATAAATAATAGACACTTCACTGTTTTGTGTACTTAATCTATATGCACTCAAAAAATAGAAGTTTGGAAAAACCACGGTGTTTTTAGATTTGGTTTCATAAGAAATCTCAAAAGTATAAGGGTAAGATGTAGGTACATAATCGAGATACATCACTCTGGAATCGCTATAAAGTGTCCCACTTGAAACGCTACTTCGGTCCTTAAAATCCTTCTTCTTGTATTTTTTAATTTCCTTACCTAATGCATTGTAAATCTTTACCTCTGCTTTGTTTACCTTTATAGAATTATCGTGGTAAATTGAAGGGTTGATTAATTTATCTCCTTGACTATTCAAAACTGTCCACACATTGGTAACTCTTGTAACCATCTCTTTTAAAGAGCGTATTTCTATTTCCATAAAATCCTGTCTAAAAACTGCATCGGCATTTTCCAATAACTCTTTTGGAATTTGAGTAACAGAGAAATCCTGATTTTGTGCATAGCCAAAAAAGCAAGAAAAAACAAATAAATAGAGTAGCCGCATTAACATTTTTATAAAAAATCAAAAATAAAAACTTTAGTTACAGAGCCAAGGTAATTTTAATTAAAATCACTCTTTATTTTTGGTGTCAATTACAATCGTAACCGGACCATCATTAACGAGTAAAACCTCCATCATTGCACCAAACTCTCCAGTACTGATTGGTTTTCCAAGTTCTTTTTCAAAAGTGCTTACAAATAGTTCATAGAGGGGAATTGCAACATCCGGTTTTGCGGCTTTTATGAAAGAAGGGCGATTGCCCTTTTTTGTGGATGCGTGCAATGTAAATTGACTCACAATGAGTATGTCACCATTTGTATCTATAACAGAGCAATTCATCGCTCCTGTATTGTCAGCAAATATACGAAGTTTACTGATTTTTGCAACCAGCCAGTTTATGTCTTCATCAGTATCTTGATTTTCAATACCTAAAAGAATTAAAAGACCATGATTTATTTGAGCCACCATTTTATTCTCAATAGCGACAGATGCTTTGCTGACTCTTTGTATTACTGCTCTCATTCCTCTCCCCCTAACCCCCTCTCCTTTGGAAAGGGGGAACAAGTATTTCTATTAATTTTCTTCTTCCCAATTATCGGTTCTGTAATGTTCATCTTCACCTTCCAAAATTTGTACATAACTTCGGTAACGGGACCAGGGTATTTCTCCCGCTTCCAGTGCTTCTTTTATAGCACATTGAGGTTCTTTCAAGTGCAGACAATTATTAAACTTGCAATTTTCTTTTCGTTTAAAAAACTCCGGAAAATAATCTGAAAGTTCTTCTTTTTCGATATCAACCACCCCAAAACCTTTCACCCCTGGAGTATCAATAATTTTTGCATCAAAACTCAAATCATACATTTCTGCAAAAGTGGTGGTATGCTGTCCTTGCAGATGTTGTTCAGAAATTTCTTTTGTCTTTATATCGAGACCTGGCTCGAGCATATTGATTAAAGTTGATTTTCCCACTCCGCTATGCCCGGCAAAGATGCTTACTTTGCCTTGCATTTGTTTTTTTAACTGGTCTAAATTTTTACCGGTCTGCGCCGAAAGGGTCAAACATTCATAACCAATATCACTATAAATTGCTTTGAGGTATTCAATTTCGTAGGTTTCCTCTTCATTGTATGTATCCATTTTGTTGAACAGCAAAACGGTTTTGATATGATATGCTTCAGCTGTTACCAAAAAACGATCAATAAATGATGTAAATGTGGGTGGATTGTTTAAAGTAATGACCAAAAAAAGCTGATCAATGTTTGAAGCGAGAATATGCGTGCGTTTGGATAGGTTAACAGATCGTCGTACGATATAATTTTCTCTTTCATCTATTTCAGAAATGATCCCTTGAGTTGTTTCGTCTTTGGTTTGCAATTTAAAGGTTACTTTGTCTCCAACTGCAATGGGGTTAGTGCTCTTAATACCCTGAATCCTAAACTTTCCTTTGATCCTGCATTCATAAAACAAACCGTTTTCGGCTTTGACCGTGTACCAACTTCCGGTAGATTTATAAACGGTTCCTTTCATATTTAATGTTTGTTTTTGCTGAGAATATTATGTTGATGCTCTATTGACTCTTGATGAATGGCCTTAAAGACTCTTTCAATAAATTGCTCACTTAAATGTTCCTCTTTGCCCAGAGCGTTCATTCGCTCTAAAATTTTATTCCAGCGCTGCGCTTGCAAGATAGCGACATTATTTTCTTTTTTCAACAATCCAATTTTGTCAGCGATTTTCATTCTTTTTCCCATAGAGGCAATCAATTGCATATCAATCAAGTCGATTTGTGTGCGCAAGGTGTTGAGTTTGTTGTTGAAAGCGAGTGATTCTTCTTTTTCCTTTCTTATTTTTAATTCTTCCGTGATCTCTATAAGCCTTTTTGGTAGTATTTGTTGTGCGGCATCACTCCAGGCATTGTCAGGGTCATTATGCGTTTCAATGATAAATCCATCATAATTTAAATCCAACGCGGTTTGGCATAGGTCAAAAATAATATCTCTTCGACCGGCAATGTGCGATGGATCCAAAAACAATGGTAAATCCGGAAAACGACTTTGAAGGTCGATGGGTATTTGCCACTCAGGATTATTTCGAAAGTTTGTTTTTTCATAAGTAGAAAACCCTCGGTGAATGACCCCCAAATTTTTGATATCAGAACTTTGCAAGCGTTCTACGGCTCCCAGCCAAAGGGACAAATCGGGGTTTACAGGGTTTTTGACCAGTACAATTTTATTGGTTCCTTTGAGGGCATCTGCTATTTCCTGAACGATAAAAGGGCTCACGGTGCTGCGGGCACCTATCCATAGGATGTCAAAATCGGCTTCCAAAGCTAGGTCGACGTGATTTTTATTGGCAACTTCAGTGGCCAGTAACAAGCCTGTTTCTTGTTTTGCACGCTGCATCCATTTTAAACCAATGGCACCCACGCCCTCAAAATTTCCGGGGCGTGTGCGCGGTTTCCAAATTCCGGCGCGCATAGCAGTAGCATCACTATCCTTTAATTGATGGGCTATTTTAAGAACCTGCTCTTCTGTTTCGGCACTGCAAGGCCCTGCGATAACTAGAGGGTGGTTTAGATTGAATGCATTTAACCACTCTCGCATCTTTATTGTATTTTCCATGACTATAAAATTACTGTTTAAATTGTAACCCGTTTAAAATTTCTTTGATTTTATTAGTGCTTTCCAGCTCATTGAAAATGGAATCGTATTCGTCATTTTCAATTAATTTTTTAAATTGTTTGAGGTTTTTTATATACTCTTCCAAACAGCCTAGTATATTTTTTTTGTTTTGTCTAAAAATAGGTGTCCACATCGCCGGTGAGCTTTTTGCCAAGCGTACCGTACTTTCAAATCCGCTACCAGCTAAGTCAAATATATCCCGTTCATTTTGTTCTTTTTCAATGACTGTTTTACCGAGCATAAACGAACTTATATGCGATAAATGAGAAACATAAGCAATGTGTTTATCATGCGCTTTAGGCTTCATATACCTGATGTGCATTTCCAAGGCTGCAAATAATTTCAATGCCATTTCCTGAATGGGAAAAGCGGTTTTGTCTATTTCACATATAATGTTTGTTTTTCCTTTAAACAAGCCAGTGTGAGCAGCCCTGGGTCCGGAAAATTCTGTGCCTGCAATGGGGTGTGTTGCAAGCAAGTTTCTTCGGTTTTTGTGCTTTGAAATGGCTTTACAGAGTACTGCTTTTGTGGAGCCCACTTCCAGTACCAGCGCGTGAGAAGGAATTTTATCAAGTACCTCAGGTACAAGTAAAACTGCAACATCGACAGGAACCGCAACAATGACCCAATGGGCTTTGTTTAAATCATTCATAGAAGCCATTTCATCAATGATATTCAAAGAAAATGCTTGCTTCAAATGTATCTCACTACTATCAATTCCAAATAATTTGGAATGTGGATAAAGCATTTTAATGTCTTTTGCCAAAGACCCGCCAATCAATCCAATTCCAATTACAAATACATTCATTTGATTTATTGTTTTTTAAAATCTACTTTTTGCTTCATTTATTTTTTCTTCAGAAACACATAAGGAAAACCGAATGTATCCCTCTCCCAGACTTCCAAAAACGGTACCCGGACTGATAAATATATTTTTTTCAATGAGAATTTTTTCAATAAAAACCTCTGCAGATTTATTTGATGAGGGTAGTTTTGCCCATACAAATAATCCAGATTTGTGTTTTTCATAAGTGCAACCCATAAGGGTGACTAAATTATAAATCAAGTCTCTTCTTGTTTTATAGATTTCATTTTGAGAAGCAAACCATTCTTCATTAAGTTTCAATGCTGCAACAGCACCTTTTTGAAGAGGGTAAAACATACCGCTATCCATATTGCTCTTTACTTTTAAAATCGCATCTAAGAATGTTGATTTTCCCAGAACCATTCCAATGCGCCATCCGGACATGTTGAACGTTTTACTCAATGAATTAAGCTCCAATGCAACCTCTTTTGCCCCGGGCATAGAAAGTAAAGAACCCTTTTTCTCATTTAAAATAAATCCATAAGGATTGTCATTGATCAAAAGTATGTTGTGTTTTTTTGCAAAAGCAATGAGCTCTTCAAAAATTTCATTTGTTGCAAGGGCACCCGTGGGCATATGAGGATAGCTCAACCACATCAACTTCACCCGACTCAAATCCTGTTTCTCTATTTCCTCTAGATTTGGCAACCAGTTTTGTTCCTGATGTAAATCATAGTACAAAGGGGTGGCTCCAACGAGTTTTGTCACCGATGCATAGGTAGGGTAACCTGGATTTGGAATCAAAACGGCATCTCCTTCATTTAAAAATGCCATAGAGATGTGCATAATCCCTTCTTTAGAACCCATGAGAGGTAAAATTTCAGAGTTGGGTTCCAATGTTACTTGAAAGTGATTTTGGTAAAAATCGGCCATCGCCACTCGCAACTCAGGTATCCCTTGATAGCTTTGGTACTGATGTGCCTGCTCATCAAAAAGTGCTTGTTGCATAGCAGTGATAACCTCTTTTGGAGGGCTCAAATCTGGGCTTCCCACACCTAAATTGATAATGGGCTTACCGGCGTTGAGCATTTGTCTCACTTGCCGTAATTTTTGCGAAAAGTAGTACTCTTCAAAAGTGCTTAATCGTTTTGCTGTTTCTATCATCGGTTTCCACTTTTGTAAGTTCCCAGTACCTTAAATTGGGAGGTTAAAATTTCCAATTCGTGTTTTGCTTTTTCAAAATGAGTGTAGTTCTCAAAAGTAACATCCACAAAAAATACATACTGAAAAGGTATTTCAATATTGGGAAGCGACTGTATTTTTGTGAGATTCATATTGCAATTGTTCATCACGTTGAGAACTGTTGCCAAACTTCCCTGTGTGTGCTCCAACTTAAATTTTAAAGACGCCTTGTTAATAGTTTCGTTTTTGATCGCTCCCGGCGAATTGCTCAACACTACAAATCGGGTTTGGTTGTTTTTTACGGTGTTTATACCATAGGATAAAATTTCCAAACCGTACAATTTGGCTGCATGACTTCCGGCGATAGCCGCGATATTTTTGAGTTGATTTTCCTGTATGTATTTGGCAGAAGCAGCGGTATCCTCACTTTCAACCAATTTAAGTTGAGGCTGTTTTCTGAAAAATCCCTCACATTGCAATAAAGCCATAGGGTGAGAATGCACTTCTTTAATATCAGAAAATGACTGGCCCTTTAATGCCATCAAATTCATTTCAATATTGATGTAGTGCTCACCAATTATATGTAATTTGTTTTGATCAATCAATGCAAAGTTGGGCAATATAGCTCCCGCAATGGAATTTTCTATGGCCATTACCGCCTTTTGAGTTTTTTGTGTTGCCAATCCTTGAACAAGTTGCCTGAAGGACATACACTCCTCTAAAGCATCTTCCTGTAAACCCGGAAACACCTCCAAAGCCACTTGGTGGTGAAAAGAACCCAATATGCCTTGAATGGCCACTTTTTGTAAAACGTCTATCATAATTGTATCCAAAAAAAAATCCCGAAAAAATTTCGGGATTGTATTGTTAGTTTTTTGATTTTTATTTATTCATCATAACACAATAACAATCCCGCTTTTTTCCAGTAGAAAAAAGTAAAGAAGCTGTTATAATAAAAGAAATGATATGTCGCCATCTAGCTGTTATGATTTGATTTGGCTAATATAGAAAAAATAGAATTCAAAAATACTTTTTCAAAAAAAAAGTAGTTTTTATATATATATATCTTCAAGCGAAATTAATTTATCTTTGTCAAAAAGCCACTATGTCAATACAGGTCGAAAACATTTCAAAAAAATATGGCGATCAAAACGCCTTGACTGGTGTTTCCTTTGAAGTCAAAAAAGGAGAAATTGTTGGGTTTTTGGGCCCCAACGGTGCCGGCAAATCGACCCTGATGAAAATCCTCACCACTTATATTCCAGCTACTGAAGGCAGTGCTTCTGTCAATGGTTTTTCAGTAACCGAAAACAAAAAGGAAGTCCAAAAAAGTGTTGGTTATTTGCCGGAACACAACCCCTTGTACCTCGATATGTATGTGCGCGAGTACCTGCGTTTTAATGCTTCAATCTATAAAGTCTCAAAAAGTAATGTAGAAGAAGTCATTGAACAAACCGGACTCACCTCTGAAGCCCATAAAAAAATTAGTGCGCTTTCCAAAGGCTATCGCCAGCGAGTGGGACTTGCAAATGCACTTCTCCACAATCCTGACGTTTTGATACTCGATGAGCCCACCACCGGTCTGGATCCCAACCAGATTGTTGAAATAAGAAACCTCATTAAAAACGCCGGTAAGGAAAAAACAGTTTTTCTTTCCACACATATTATGCAGGAAGTCGAAGCCATTTGTGACCGGGTGATTATTATTAACAAGGGAACTATTGTAGCCGATAAAAAAATGAATGATTTGAAAGATTCTAAAGTTCAAATCATAGAAGTAGAATTTGACTACCGGCTAGAAGAGGTGGCCTTACAACAACTTCCCAAAATTAAACAGGTGAATAACACTCACGATTTTATCTACTCACTCACTTTTGATACTGAGAAAGACATGCGCTCTGCGGTGTTTGACTTTGCCCATGACAACGGACTCAAAATTTTGCAACTCAATACTAAGAATAAGAATCTGGAGGAGTTGTTCAGAGAGTTGACAGAGCATATCGAAAGATAATATGTCTCTCTTTAGCTATAATAGTAAGCCCTTCTAACAGGTTTATTCTATTTAATGCTCATTTACCACTGCTTCATCCCGATACTTGCAACAAGCGTGAACACTGTTATAAGCTTCTTCCGTAGCCGTTATTTTTTCGGTGTCATGGCCCACGTCTGCAACCCGTTGGTGAATCGTGTCCAAAGTGGTTTTTCGCTCGTCATAAATAAGGGCAAGCATATGCGTTTGCACATTCCATACTGCAGATTTTACCCCTTTGGTTTTGATGGCGGCTTTTTCAATCCTTTCCTTGCACATCATGCAAACACCATCTACTTCAATTGTGGCTTTGGCATTTTTATCTTGTGCCTGAAGTTGTACTCCAAACATAAGGATCACTGCAATTATTACAATTTTTCTCATAATTTTATTTATTTCTTAAATTTAAACAATTTTCTACTTTCCACTTCTAACTTCTAACTTCTAACTTTGTACTTCTAACTTCGTACTTCTAACTTTCCCTCACATTTTCCATCGCAATCCGGCATAGTACATACTTCCAAAAATGGGGCCATACACCAATGATGTGTCAAAATAAGGTCCAAAAGGGTCATCAGCTCCCACTATAGGGTTGTTTTGTCTTACATTGGTAATATTCTCACCTCCCACATAAATCTCAAACTTTGGACTAAACACTCTGGTGATTTGTGCATTCAGCGTATTTAAATGCGGAGTTCTTTCGCTTACGCGAAAGGCTTCCGGATTTGATAAGGTTGATGGAAAGCGTTGGTCGCTCAACCAGTTGTATGTGACATCAAACTTCCACTGTGACCCTTTTTCTGAAAGTTTGGTTTCATAGGCTGCATTGGCAAAAAAACGATGTTTTGGAGTTAGTGGTTTTTGAAGCCTTCCACTTAGATAGTCTGTCTGTACATCAAAAAGCCTGTATGAAAGTCTAACATCAACACGTTCTGCAGGAGACAGATTTATTTCAGTTTGAAAGCTGTTTGCATAACTGCTTCCGTCAAGGTTGTAGAACAACACTTGCTGTGGATCTTCCCAATCGACCACAATTTGGTTGACAAAATCGGTACGGTAAAAATCAAAAGTGATGTCTGCATCCCGGTTAAAAATTCTGAATCCTTGTAAAAACGAAATTCCGTAATTCCAGGCGTCTTCGGCATCAAGCCCATAAAAACGACCGCCAGCGGTAGTCACAAATGAAATAGTTCTCGCCGAGGAAAACAACTGTTGGTTCTCAGCAAAAATACTGGGGGCACGCACACCTCTTCCGAATGAGCCTTTAAGTGCAGCTTTGTCCCAAAGTGTATATCGGGCGTGAACACGTGGTGTCACAAAGGTTCCTATCTGGTTGTGGTGATCCAGTCTCACTCCTGCAATGAGATTTAAATTACCCAGATTGTCAAAACTGTACTCAAAAAATCCGCCAATTGAATTTTCTATTCGAAGGTAGTCTGTATTCCTAACCTGCTCATCATAATAATCAGAAGAAAAACTAATTCCGGTTTTAAAATTATGTCTGGAATCGCCAATTATTGAACTAAAAATAACATTGGAATAAAAGCTCTTATGGTGAATGTCATACACATTAAACCCATAATAAGACTCCTGTTTGTGATCGCTGTAAGCCGCCTGTACACCAATGGATTGATAAGGTATTTCAGGGAACACATAGCCCAATTTCAAGGAAGCTTCTGCTCGGTTTGTGTTTATTTCGCCGCCCCAGGCATTGGTGGTAAATTTATCAGTATCCAGATTGAAATCCACTTGCCCGATTTGCTTTTGGTCTGTCAAATATCTGATGTTTAAAAAGCCGACAAAACCGTTTTGGGCATCCATATACTGCCAGCGGTTCATCAGATTGAATTGTTTTGCCAGCGGCATGTCGAGAAAACCATCGTCGTTACTGTCCATTTTTGCATCGCGCAAGTTGCCGTGTAAATACAAACCGGTGTACCACTTTTCATTCAGTTTAAAATTGAGGTGATTGTTCAACTCATAACGTCCGTCATTTCCTGCATAGGCATTTACAAAAAAAGCATCATCTGTAGTCGGTTTTTGCAATTCGGCATTGATTTGCCCGGCTATACTTTCATACCCGTTAATCACACTTCCCGCGCCTTTGGAAATCTGTATGCTTTCCACCCAGGTTCCGGGGATAAAACTCAACCCATACGACTGCGAGGCCCCACGAATGGAGGGAATATTTTCTATGGCAATCAGGGTATAGGGACTGGTTAACCCCAGCATTTTAATCTGCCGATTTCCGGTAAGGGCATCGGGAAAATTCACATCGATGGACGGATTGGTTTCAAAGCTTTCTGCCAGGTTACAGCATGCTGCTTTGAGTAATTCGGCGCTGCTAACATTCGTGACATTTTGCGCTTCCAAATAAGACCGAAAGCTGGTTTGCTTCCGGTTTTGGATGACCACTTCGTCCAGCGTGCCTTCCGGTAGCAACCAATGCCTGATAAAGCCAGGTTCTGTTACAGAAAGGGTGTCTGTTTTATAGCCCACATAGCTCACAATCAGTTTGCGGTATTCATTTTTGTAGGGCAATTCAAATGCGCCGTTAAAGTCTGTGATGGTTCCTGTTTGTGTTCCTTCCCAATAGATATTGGCTCCTGAGAGCGGAACGTTTTTGTCCGGCTCCGAGCCTTCATATATAACTCCTGTAACTTTTTCTTGTGCTTGTATAATCTGCACATACAGGTAAACAGCCAAAAGTAAAAATCGATGATAGTGCATATTCTAAATTTAAATGAAAATAAATTCGCGTAGGGCGAAAAATAGTCTCGATGCATTTAGAAAATGCTAAATCAAATAGGTTTGATAAAGGGCCAGCGTGTCAGAAGACCTGTCTGGTGGAGTGTAAAAAACAAAATGGTATTGTTCTTTTAAAAAGGAAACTGATTCAATTAAAAAAGGGGCTTCAGAAGTAACAAAAAGCTGGATTTCCAAAGAAGCATAGGAGCTTTTTCCGGAAAACTCTTTATCGGTTTGGATTTGAAAATAGGTGTCTGAGCAGCAATCGTCTTCTGCCGGGTTGTTTTCACAAGCATCATCAGCCTCCACCTCAGCACAACTCATGGTTTCAAAACCAAGAGCCAATGATTTGTCCACCACCACCCCTTCACAAAAGTGCTGTCCATAGGTCAAACCTGTAGTGCTTAGCAACAGTAAGAGCGACAATAGTATGGAGATGGTTTTTTGCATAGATGTGACAAATTTACAAAATTTTGTTTGAAAGGAGGTTTTTTTCGTCATACACTCTTTTTGCCACTCTTTTCTCTTTTTGTCACCCCGACAATGGAGGGGTCGCATATGAGTGAGTACGTGCTGCTGAACTGAAGTGCGTGAACATCAGGACGAGATAAGCTATGCTGAATCTTCGGTTTTCTCACTCCGTGTCGTTTAACAAAAACGCCTGAACCATTATTTATCTTTGCTTTTAAATGAATCTAACAATTTTATTATATTTGTTTCAGTCTCCGATTTTTTTTCATCCTCTAAAGCTTTTTCAGCGAAGGTAGAAAATAAAGGAAGCAATATCCCCCTTTAATTTATGTCCACTTTTACTTTCTGCTTTGTGAAGAAAGGGATTGACAGAAACTTAATCAAAAAACAATAACAACTATGAAAAAAAGATTCGGAATAGTCATCATAGGGCTTCTTTTATTTGGGTGCGCAGAGAACACGTCAAACGAAAAAGAATCTCAAGAAAAACAGGCTCAAGAACAAATAAACCGGTTAAAAGCTTTTGCTAAAGCTTATGGTTATGTAAAATACTTTCATCCCAGTGATGAAGCTTCACAAATAGATTGGAACAGTTTTGAAGTCTATGGAATTGGCGAGATTTTAAAGTGCAATGATACAGAAGAGGCAATAGCTACCCTCAACGACTTATTCAAACCCATTGCACCCGGTGTTGTATTTTCCAATACAAATGAGGCCTATGATCTTTCCGTGATTACACCTGAACCAATTGATGATTATAAGCCCACCTATTGGCAGCACAAGGGGGTTTCAAAAGACATGAATTATCAAGGTGGTGCTTATGCCAGTTCCAGAGTAAATCGCTATACTGAAATTGATGAATCAAGCGATTTTGGCAACATTTCGGCATTTCTGGAACCGGAAAAATATAGGGGAAAGGAGATAAAATATACTGCTTGGGTAAAGCTTCAGGAAGGCTCTAAGGGGACAGGGCATTTATGGTTGCGAGTTGACAAACCCGATAGAACGTATGGCTTTTTTGAGAATATGGATGCTAACCCGATTCAAAGCAATGAGTGGAAACAATATGAAATTGTTGGGGATGTAGATGATTTAGCATCGGGGTTGTTGCTGGGGAGTTTTTTAAAAGGAAAAGGCACATTGTTTTTAGATGATGTCCGGCTCTATTATAAAGAGGACAATGAATGGATAGAAATACCCATTAAAAACAGTGATTTTGAAGCCGATACAATTGGGCAAAGAAGTGAACAATCAGCGTGGACAGGAGGCAGTCCGGGCTATACATACTCGATTTCAAACACTGAAAGCAAAGAAGGTGAACAAAGTGCGGTTATTACTTATGAAGGAAAAAGGAAACGAGTAGAAGGAACGGCTCTTTTTGATTCCATTCCGGCATTTGGGGAACTCATAGAAAAAGAAATTGGCGATGGCATTTTTTGTCAAATACCATTAACGCTTTACGGTAATACTGAAAACACCTATCCTAAAAGCACCACCTTACCCAAGTTACTGGACAGCTTAGAAAATGTGAATGAAAGCCCAAACAATGTTTCTGTTTTCTTGGGAAATGTTATAAATACATACAATGTTTTCCAACACTTTTACCCCTACTTTCATGAAGTGGATGTGGACTGGGATAAAGAATTAACTACCGCTTTACACAGAAGCTTCAATGACCAAACCGCATATGATCATCTGGTGACTTTGCAAAAATTTACTGCGCCCCTAAAAGACGGACACATTCGTGTGAATGGTCCTAATCCCAAAGAATATGTCCCCCCCATTCACTGGGAGTGGATAGAAGGGAAGTTGGTCATCACCAGTGTAAAAAAGGAAGGATTGGGAATACAGGTTGGAGATGTCGTCACCAAAATTAATAACCAATCATCAAAAGATTACTTTAAAGAAATCAATTCCAGGATTTCGGCAGGTACTGAGGGGTGGTTAAACTTTAGGGCACAACACTTGAGCCTTTTTGGTGAAAAAGACGAATCATTGGTTTTGGAAATCAATAACAACACTATCACCCTGAACCGTGATAACAAATATGATTATGGTACTATTGATATTGCAATACAAGAGAATGACTATACAGTATTGGATGAAAATATCTATTATCTCAATCTCAGCAAAATTGAAATGGACACCATTACTGCGCTTTTACCAAAACTACTACAAGCAAAAGGTATTATCTGTGATTTACGGGGCTACCCTAAGGGAAACCACGGTTTTATTTCACACCTCTTAAAGGAAAAGGATACTTCCAAAGCCTGGATGAGAATCCCTAAAATAATATATCCTGATCAGGAAAAAAACACAGGATTTGAAAATCACGGTTGGGAACTGGAACCCAAAGACCCCTATCTGGGAGACAAAAAAGTTGTTTTTATCACTGACGGAAGGGCAATCAGTTATGCCGAAAGTTTTATGAGTTTTATTGAAGGTTATCAATTAGCAACCATAGTGGGTCAACCCACAGCTGGTGCCAATGGCAATATAAATCCTTTTACGCTTTCAGGAAATTACACAATCACTTGGACCGGAATGAAGGTAGTAAAACTTGATGGCTCTCAACTTCACGCTAAAGGCGTATTACCCGATATCTATGTCAGCAAAACCATTGAGGGGGTCAAATCAGGAAAAGACGAATTTTTAGAAAAAGCATTGGAGGTTATTTTGAACTAACCGGCAGGCTACTTCTATGTATTTTATGGTAAAAAGAAAGAGCGGTAGCGGGGCTTGTCACCTCAACACTCCTTTTTTGTTACCCCGGACCCCCAAATGCTGAGAGGAGTCTCATCTGAGTAAGCACTTAATGCTAAGCAAAGGGGAATGAGCAGTGTAGCGGGATCAACGGTGAGTGAGCAACCATGCGTGAGCGGCGGGATGGGATTCCTCCTTCGTCGGAATGACAAGTTGAAGGAGGAAATGTTATTAGGGATTCGTTTTTGATTGACGAGATCCCCGCCTTCGCGGGGATGAGGGGTTACCCAATGCGAGTCCCCTTCAACCGCAGCGCATTGGCAATCACCGAAACAGAGCTAAAACTCATCGCCAGAGCTGCAATCATGGGTGAGAGCAAAATACCAAAGAAAGGGAACAACACTCCGGCGGCGATGGGAACACCCAGCGTGTTGTAAATGAGTGCAAAAAATAAATTCTGTTTGATGTTGCGCATCACTTTTTGACTTAGCATTTTGGCTTTTACCACACCTTGTAGGTCGCCTTTGACCAGGGTGATTTTGGCGCTTTCTATGGCCACATCGGTTCCTGTTCCCATGGCGATTCCAATATCTGACTGAGCCAATGCCGGTGCGTCGTTGATGCCGTCTCCTGCCATGGCGACTTTCTTACCTTCACTTTGCAGGCGTTTGACTTCGTTAAGTTTGTCTTCAGGCAGCATCCCGGCTTTAAATCCTGAGAGGTGCAGCTCGTCAGCCACGGCTGCGGCCGTGTTTTCATTGTCGCCGGTGAGCATATACACGTCCACCCCCGCGTCCATCAATTCCTGAATGGCCTGACGGCTGGTTTTTTTGATGGGGTCTGTAATGGTGATGTAGCCTGCCACTTCGTTTTCCACTGCGAGATAGGAAACTGTTTTTCCTTTTTGTTGTTCTGTTTCTACTTGCTTTTTCACTTTAGAAGTAATTTCTGCTTTCACCTGAGCCATCAATTTGTCATTCCCCACGGCAATTTGCTTTCCGTTGACTACGCCCGTAACCCCTTTTCCGGTAACGGAATCAAAATCACTTGACTTGGTGACCTGAAGCTTCTTTTCTTTCGCGAAAGCGACCGTTGCCTCAGCTAAGGGATGCTCACTATTGGCATTCACAGAAGCGATGAATTGCAGCACTTCATCATCTGAAAAAGATTCAGAAACAGAAACCGTTTTTTCTACCGAAGGCTTTCCTTCAGTGATGGTGCCTGTTTTATCAATAATCAACGCATCAATCTTGTCCATTTGTTCCAGTGCCTGCGCATTTTTAATCAGCACTCCGTTTTGGGCACCTTTCCCCACACCCACCATTACCGACATAGGTGTCGCCAGTCCAAGGGCACAGGGACACGCAATGATGAGTACGGCGATGGCATTGATCATTGCATAGGCATAGCTGGGCTCAGGGCCGTAAATGGCCCAGATAATAAAGGTGAGTATGGAAATGAGCACCACAATGGGCACAAAAACCCCTGATATTTTATCGGCCAGTTTTTGAATGGGTGCTTGCGAACGGCTGGCTTCATTGACCATTTTGATGATTTGTGCCAGTAGGGTTTCATTCCCCACTTTTTCAGCGGTCATAGTGAAACTGCGGTTTCCATTGATGGTTCCGGAGCTTACTTTGTCGCCTTCTTTTTTATCGACGGGGATGGGCTCTCCTGTAATCATGGATTCATCCAGACTGCTGTATCCACTTTTGATGGTTCCGTCCACAGGTACCTTATCACCGGGTTTGACTCGAAGTATATCTCCTTTTTGGATTTTATCGGTGGGGATTTCTTCTTCCTCACCGTCCACGATGCGAATGGCTTTATTGGGTGCCAATTTCAACAGTTCCTTAATGGCCGAGTTAGTTTTGCTGTGTGCCCTTGCTTCCAGTAACTGCCCCAGCAATACTAGTGTGAGAATAACAGTGGCGGCTTCAAAATACACATGCACGGTTCCCATAGGGGTTTTGAATTGGTCGGGGAAGACATCGGGAATCAACAAGCCCACCACACTGAACAACCAGGCTACCCCGGCACCAATGGCGATGAGCGTAAACATATTGAGGTTCCATGTAACAATGGAGCGCCAACCGCGTTCAAAAAACATCCAGGTGGCATAAAACACCACTGGTATGGAAAGTACCAATTGCACCCAGTTCCAATAAAACATGTCCATCCATTCATATAACGGGTTGCCCGGAATCATTTCAGACATCGCGATGATAAAAATGGGCAGGGTAAAAACCACTGCTACTTTGAACTTTTTGAGCAGTTTGTTATAGGTCTTTTTTTCTGCGGAGAGGTCGGCTTCTTTGGGTACCAACTCCATCCCGCAAATAGGACAGTTTCCGGGTTCGTCTTTGACTACTTCGGGGTGCATGGGGCAGGTATATTGTGTTCCGCCTGTGGGCATTTGCATTTCCTCTACAAGATCCATCCCGCATACGGGGCAGTCGCCGGGTTCGTTATAGGTTTTATCACCTTCGCAATGCATGGGGCAATAGAACGTACCCGTGCCTTTTCCTTTTAGGGCTTCTTTAGACTGTTGCTGGTTTTGGTGTTGATGCTTTTCAGCTCCGGGTTTGTGGATTTGGTAATTGCCACCACCTTCTTTGAGGGCTTTTTGAAAGGTTTCAATGGGGATGTGTGAGTCCATTTCAATGGTGGCCTCCGCTTTTTCCAAATCAACAGTTGCGTTTTTGACGCCTTTTACTTCAGACAGTGTTTTTTCTACATGGGAGCGACAACCGTTGCAGGTCATTCCGGTTATTTGATAGGTGTGTTTCATAAGGCTCAACTTTTAGTTTAACAAAAGTACAGCTTGTGAAACAGAAGGACTTATGATATTTTGGCAAAGACTTCTGTTATTATGGCAGCTAAACCTTATCCAGAGCTTTGCGGTTTGCTAAACTTTTTTGTTTGTATTCGGAGGGACTGCAGCCTGTAGCCTGTTTGAACCTTGAAGAAAGATAAGCGGCACTGCTGTAGCCCAGATCGTAAGCAATTTCAGCAATACGCATCTCGCCGTATTCCAACAGCTCTTTAACGCGCTCCATCTGCAGATCGTTGTAAAAGTTTTGAATGCTCTTCCCTTCTACTTTTGTAAAAAGATTACTGAGGTGGCTGTAATCCATACCAAGTTGGGATTTTAGTATTTCAGAGAGGTTTTTATTGCCGAATGCTTTTTCTTTATACACCAGTTCGATGAGAATGGATTTGACCTTGTTGACCAGTTGTTCATTTTTATCAGGGAGTAAAGAAAAGCCAACCTGATCTAATTCAGCAATGAATTTTTCTTTCTCAACGGGCGTAAGGGGTTGTTCTAAAACTACTTTTCCCAGAGAAATTTTGGAGTAAGGAATTTCCAACCGTTGCAGAATATCTTGAAGTGTTAACTTGCAGCGGTCACAAACAACGTTTTTTATGTGAAGGGTAGTTTGCAAAATATAGTAAATTCAACCACCTGCCGGACCAGCAGGTGGTTTATATAAGGTTTTTATTCTTCCATTTCGTGGTGATTGCCACTTTCACCGTCTTTCGGCTCAGTAAGGCTCATTTCCATTTCATGGTCATACTGGCAGCAGTTGGGCAATTCTTTGTAAGCTTCTTCACTTCCTGCCACTTGATCGGTATCATACCCGGATGCTGCAATGGCATTGTGAATGGCCATTTCATCGGTTTTTGTGTCATCATACTTTACATCAATCTTTTTTAAATCGATATCCCAATTGGCCGCAGCTACACCTTCCACACTATTGGCAGCTGTTTCAATGGTTTTTTTACACATCCCACAGTTACCACGTACACCAAAAGTGGTTTCAGACATGGCTATTTCTTTGACTTCTTCATTAGTTTCTGTTGTTTCTTGTTTTTCTTCTGTCTGGTTTTTACAGGATGTCATTCCTATGACTGCCAAAACAGCGATACTTAATAGTACTTTTTTCATGGTTTTAAAAATTAAAGGGTTATTAATTGAATTCAAATTTAGTTATTATTCTTTTTTATACGTTCTAAATATTCTTTCATCAAAGCAATTTCTTCTTTTTGCAGCGCGATGATGTCTTCTGCCAGTTTTTTGGTTTCCGGATCTTGTAAATCGGCATTTTCACTCGTTAAAATCGCCGAAGAATGATGCGGTATCATCGCTTTCATATATTGTACGTCCGATATCCCAATTTGGTTCCGCATCATGTAATACACAGCACCAAAGCCCAAAATCGATACCGCTAAAATTAGTGCGTTCAACTTTTTGTTTTTGTACATGCCCCACATATACAACAGCATTACTACTGCCATGGGTGCAATCATCAGCAGTGTCATATACGTACGCATGGTGCTGAGCATCACGTGGTCTATACTGGCTGCATTTAAGAACATGATGGCATACATAATCACAAAGGACGTTGCTATCATCAGTGCAAATTTCAGGTACTTGTTCATAGTTTTTGTTTTTAAAGGTTTATTGTATACTATCAGTCACCTCGCCGCAACGAAGCATCATACTCCCAAAATAAGGATTTTTTATCTCTTTTGAAAGGCTGAGCCAATCGGCACCGGTATCATTATTGGCCATGGGGCAATGCTGTACATAAATTGCTTCTGATGGTGCCCCAAAACTTTTTGCCATGGCAACCATCACATCAGAAACCTGATGGAATTGTTTTCTTAAACTTTCCATATCTGAAGCCTGCTCAACGTGGTTTAAGCTTAATTCAAGTGCTTCAGAAAAACGTGTCCAACTATCAAGCGATTTCTTTTCAAATTGATTGGCATCTACTTTTCCTAAGGTTTTCTTGAATACTATACCTGCAGCTTTTCCATTTTCAAAGTTATCCTCAGCCAGGTGCTCCTTGAATGAAAAATACCTTGTGAATAGGGATTCAATTGCTATTCTGGCTTTGGCCGAAAGCTCCACTTTCTCCACTTTTATTTGTTGTGTCTGCATTGTTTCTCCATGATTGTGCCCGGTATTTCCGCCGCCATCCGGACTCATCATACTGGGCCTTCCCGAAAGTTGCACTGCCGCATCAATGGTAAAGGCACCGTTGACCACCACCTCATCGCCTACATTTAAGCCGCTTTTTACGATGTAGTTTTCTCCCAAAGCAGCACCTAAAGTCACTTCCCTTAAGCTAAACCCCCTGCCTTCTTTTACATAGACAATGGCGCGTTTTCCGGTCCATAGTACTGCTGATTTTGGCAACACAATCTCGTTTTCAATCGTTTGTCCGGGCGCTGCCTGAACAATTCCTGAAGCAAACATTTCAGGCTTTAACTTGCCCTCTTTGTTATTAACCTCAACGCGTGCCGTTGCGACACGGGTTTGAGCATTTAGCAAGGGGTCTATAAAAGAAATGGTTCCTTCAAAGGTTTCCCCGGGCAATGAATTGACTGTAAAACTGATCTTACTTCCCTCTTTTACCCAGGCCATCTGGCTTTCATACACATCAAAAAGCACCCACAACTTGCTTAAATCGGCTATTTCATATAGTGACATACCACGCTCCACATAATCGCCCAACTCCACATTCTTTTTGGTAACCACTCCACTTACATCCGCTTGAATGTAGAAGCGATCCAATGGTTTTTCATTGGCAATAATTTGATCGATCTGTGCATTGCTGATTTTCCAGTTGCGCAACTTCGTTTTCGCTGCTTCAAAAAGTTCGGGCTGTGACGTACGGATGGCATAGGCCTGCAACAACTCTTGTTGGGCCGTGACCATTTCCGGCGAATAGATTTGTGCCAGGGTTTGTCCGGGGGAAACCTTTTCGCCTGTAAAATTGATGCGCAGTTGCTCGATCCTGCCCGGTATGTGTGTGCTTTGCGAATAGGAATTGCGTTCGTCCACCTGCACTTTTCCATTCAAACGGATGGCGCGTTCTGCATCACTTTTCCCCACAATCATGGTACTGACATTGGCCAGGCGCATCGCATTTTCACTCATGACAAATACAGCAGGGTCTCCCCCTTCATCCTCTTCCAACGGAATAAGGTCCATCCCGCAAAGCGGGCAATCACCCGATTCTGATTGCTGGATTTGCGGGTGCATGGAGCAGGTCCAAATGGTATCTTCTGACACATCTTCATGCGCATGCTTATTTTCGGTTTGACCGCTTCCGCCAAAAATCAACCAACCCAGGAGTAATCCCAGTGCCAGAATCGCCATCGCTTTTATTCTGTTTTTATTTCTTGATTCCATAATTACTCTGTTTTAGACCGTAAGTATTCCAGTTGTGCTTGAGCAACAAAGCCATTTTTCAGGGCTTCTAACTGTTGGGTTTGTATTAATATTTTTTGTTGATTCATCCTTAAAACCTCTTCAAAGTCAGCCGTGGCATTCGCAAAACCAGAAACATACAATCGAGTCGCCTGATCAATGCGTTGCAGTTGACTTTCATAGAGTTTTAAAAGCTTTTCCGCCTGATTTAATTCATAAAGCGTCATTTCATAATTACTTTGCAAATTGTTCCTTTGAGCCGTTTGCCGTGCTTCTACTTCCACTTGCATAAATTCCACTTCTTTTTTGGCGGCTTTGTATTTTTTACGGAAAATAGGCAAGGTCACCGAAACCATTGGCATAATGGCATCTTGCCCGTTCATTTCCGGATTGGCATCGGTGCGTTTTGAAATGATGGAATAATCGACTCCGAGCCCAAACTTTGGCAATCCGTCTTTTTCAATGGCGTTAATGCGCCTGTTTAAAGCGGTCTTTTCACTATCCAAAGCTACCAAAGTGGGATGTGCTTCAAAGGAACTGCCATTTTCCGGTTCTTTGAGCAAGGCAAGGTTTTGACCTAACCTAAGTGAATCGGCAATTACCACCGGCAATTCTTTTTCCCTGTTTAAAAGTAGGTTGAATTGAACTTCCAGCGGCTTCTTTCTATCTTTCAACAACTCAATTTCTGTGATTGCCGCTTCGCGTTCCATATCCACTTTTACGACATTCACCATTGGAGCATTTCCGCTTCGGAAACCACTTAATGCGAGTTTGCGGTAGCTGTCCAGTATGCTCAGGTTTTCTTCTTTGAGTGCAATGGTTTTGTCCAACACATACAGTTCGGCAAAGCGTGTTTTGACATCGACAAACAACAGACTACGCTGATTGA
The DNA here is from genome assembly GCA_963977065.1 of uncultured Flavobacteriaceae bacterium. Taxonomy (GTDB): domain Bacteria; phylum Bacteroidota; class Bacteroidia; order Flavobacteriales; family Flavobacteriaceae; genus Planktosalinus. The sequence continues at coordinate 220,550 of CAXBNF010000002.1, forward strand.
TATATTGATGGAAACGGGCCTGTGCAGCAGCTGTAGCAGCGTCTTCTTGGGCTTTCAAAGTACCGAACCACGGGAACATCTGCGTCAATGAAAACCTAGCTTCCTGAGCTCCCAGGCGGGTTTCAATCATACGTCCAAAAGCACTTACGGTTAAGGTCGGGTCGGGCAGACTCGCAACCTGAGGGGCTTTTTGCAATGCCGCTTCAAAACCGGCATAATCTGCCTTAAGTTCCGGATTATTTTCTGCGGCTTCTTTTAAGAAATCGTCCAGGGTTTGTGAAAAACCACTAAACGTACAAGCTACTAACAGAAAGAAAAGAACTGCTTTTTTGGAGTCCTTCCCCCGAGAGTCCTCCCCCCGGCCCCCTCCCAAGGAGAGGGAGTTGTTAGTTGTAAAAAGTTTTATTATGTGAAACATCTGACTCATTTTTTAATTTAAATTATTTAAAGAACTTCCGTCCTGTTCTCCCTCGTCTTTAAGCAAGGTGTTAAAGTTGGACTTAACAACAGTCTCCCTCCAGTAGGCCTGTAACACCGGCACCACAAAAATGGTCATGATCTGAATGACCATACCTCCCACAATGGGAATGGCCATGGGCACCATAATGTCTGAACCTTTTCCTGTGGAAGTCAATACCGGTATGAGTGCAATAATAGTCACGGCCGTGGTCATCATCGCCGGTCGCACCCGTTTCAGGCCGGCTTCCATCACAGAATCACGAACCGCTTTGACCGTTTGCGGATTGTTTTTTTCAAATACCTGATGGATGTAAGTTCCCATCAAGACCCCATCATCAGTTGCGATACCAAAAAGGGCGATGAAACCTACCCATACCGCAACACTCAAATTGATGGTGCCCATTTGGAAGAGGTCTCGCATATTCATACCTGCGAGAGAAAAATCCATAAACCAGCCTTGTCCATACAGCCAAATCATGATAAACCCTCCTGCAAAAGCCACAAACACCCCCGAGAAGTGAATGGATGAGGCAATCACCGTTTTGAACTGGAAGTAAAGCAACAGGAAAATGATAATCAAACTGATGGGAATCACAATGGCCAAACGCTCCATTGCCCGTACCTGATTTTCATAGTTTCCGGAAAATTTATAGCTCACTCCCGCAGGCACCTTCAGCTCCCCGGAATCGATTTTACCGGCGATGTACTTTTGTGCATCCTGTACTACATTGACTTCGGCAAAATTTTCCCGTTTATCAAAAAGCACATAGCCCACCAGAAAAGTGTCTTCACTTTTAATCATTTGGGGTCCGCGTACATAGGTGATTTCAGCCAGTTCGCCCAAAGGAATCTGTGCTCCTTTTGAGGTAGGTATTAAAATGCGCTCCAGTGATTCAGGGTCTTCACGCAATTCTCTGGGGTAGCGCACCCGCACCGGGAAACGTTCCCTTCCCTCCACGGTAGTAGTAATTTCCATACCACCAACGGCGGTTTCCAACACGCTCTGTACTTCTTCAATACTCAAACCATATCGGGCAATCGCCGGACGATTGATATCAATTTCCATATAAGGCTTCCCAACGATTCGGTCGGCAAAAACGGCTTCGGTTTTAACGGAAGGAACTTCTTTGAGGAGTGTTTCCAATTGAGTTCCAAAGGCTTCAATCGTTTGCAAGTCCGGCCCAAAAACTTTGATTCCCATGGGTGCCCGCATACCAGTTTGTAACATCACCAAACGTGTTTCTATAGGTTGTAATTTAGGTGCTGAAGTCACTCCCGGCAGGCGGGTTGCATTGACAATTTCGTCCCAAATATCATCGGGGCTGTTGATATGTTTCCGCCAGTTTCTGAAATAAGCCCCATCCTCGTCTTCGATTAAATCGGAATTGGAAAATCCGTTGTTCAAGGCATCTTCATTGGAAAGGGTGTCACCCGATTTTAATACAAACCCCTTCTCCTTGTCTGTTTTAAACTTTAGTGGTTTTCCGTTGTCGTCTAAAGCATATTCCGGTTTGTAATTGATGACATTTTCAAACATCGAGATAGGTGCAGGATCGAGTGCACTTTCTATCCGCCCCAGTTTCCCTACCGCAATTTCCACTTCGGGTATGGCTGTAACAGCCATATCAAGTTTTTGAAGAATCTCTTTGGTAGCTTCCATACCGGCGTGGGGCATAGCCGTGGGCATAAGCAAAAAGCTTCCTTCATCCAGTGAAGGCATAAACTCTTTGCCCACTCCCGGGAACGTATGCGTCATACTTGACCAGACAGTAGTTGTGCGAATATTCACTCCCACCTTATCAAAACCTGTAGCAACAAACCCAAACAGTTTAGGAAACCCAAACCAGATCATCGCTCCAAACAAGATTGTGATGAGCGGTACCAACAAAAACTTACCCTTATTTTGCAGGCACCAGGTGAGAATATTACTGTAAAACTTTACCACACTGAACAGGATGACCAATATCACTGCAAGCAATAGCAGAACAAAAATATAGTTAGTAACCAGTGTATTGCGGTATCCGAGAGGTAACCATTCTTCGGCTAGAAACAAAATTGTGACCGCCAGAATCAATCCCAATATGATGCGAGAAGTATATTTTCCTAAAAGTTCCGGTTTTTTGGTCTCGAGAATTTTCAGGATTCCAATAGCCGTCAATGCCAAAGGCAACCAAAAACTGAAATACAACCAAAAGGCAATACCCATTACAATCAAAAGCATGTTGGAGAATTGTTTCCATTTTTCTTTTTTCACCTTAAAATTGAACGCGTAATAGGAAAGCATCGGTAAAATGACAATCCCCACAATAAAGGATGCCACCAGTGCAAAAGTTTTGGTAAATGCCAGCGGTTTGAAAAGCTTTCCTTCGGCGTTTTCCATAAAGAAAACGGGTAGAAAACTCACTACGGTTGTTGCCAAGGCGGTAGTCACGGCAGGCGCCACTTCGATGGTCGCTTTATAGATGACTTTCAATAATTTTTTACCCCGTGCACCTATATTTTCCGGAAACTCGAGATGCCTGACCGTATTTTCGACAAACACAATCCCCACATCGACCATCACCCCAATGGCAATGGCAATACCCGAAAGCGCCACCACATTGGCATCCACCCCAAAATAGCGCATCACGATAAAGGTCATTAAAACCGCTATGGGCAGCAAACTTGAAATCAGTAGCGAAGCCCGCAGGTTGAGCACCAGCACGATAATTACAATAATACTGATGAGGATTTCGTGAGAAAGGGCGTGTTCCAGTGTGGCAATAGTTTCATTGATGAGCTGGGTGCGGTCATAGAAAGGAACAACGGTCAATTTACTGACCGTTCCGTCAGCCAGCACTTTTTCAGGCATGCCTGAAGCCATGGCTGCTATTTTCTGTTTGGTGTTTTCTATCACCTGCAAGGGATTGGACCCATAACGTGCCACAACCACACCTCCTACAACCTCAGCACCCCCTTTGTCGAGCACACCGCGACGTTCCGCCGGGCCCAGAGCAACGGTTCCTATATCTTTTATTAAAACCGGTTTGTTATCAGTTTCTGTGACGACGGTGTTTTCAATATCTTCGATGGATTTGATATATCCCAATCCCCTCACCAGATATTCCACCTTGTTGACCTCTAGGGTTTTCGCACCGGCATCGCGGTTGGAGTTTTTTACCGCCATCATCACCTTATCGATACCGATATTATAAGCTCTGAGAGCATCAGGGTTGACGTCAATTTGATATTCCTGTATAAAACCCCCAATGGAAGCCACTTCCGAAACGCCTTCGGCAGCACTTAAACTGAGTTTCACATAGTAGTCCTGCACTTTACGCACTTCGTGAAGGTCCCATCCACCCGTAACGTTACCGTCCCGGTCACGTCCTTCGAGGGTGTACCAAAATACCTGCCCAAGGGCTGTGGCATCAGGTCCCAGCGTGGGCTGTGCATCATCGGGTAACAAACCGGCGGGCAACGAACTCAGCTTTTCCAGAACGCGGCTGCGTGACCAGTAAAACTCCACCCCTTCTTCAAAAATGATGTAGATACTCGAGAAGCCAAACATAGATGTACTGCGTATGGACTTCACGCCAGAGATTCCCAGCAAGGAAGACGTAAGCGGATAGGTAATCTGGTCTTCAATATCCTGAGGCGATCTGCCGGGCCATTCGGTAAAGACGATTTGCTGGTTTTCACCAATATCAGGAATGGCATCAACCGCAACGGGGTCGCTGGGAAGGAAGCCTGTATTCCAGTCAAAAGGCGCTGTAACCATCCCCCATCCTATAAAGAACAGTAACAAGATGACTGTAACCAGCCTGTTGTGTAAAAAGTATTTTATGAGTTTTGAAAACATAAAAAATGATTTTGAATTTTAGCAAACAATAAGAGAAAGGCTTCTTAAAAACCTTCCCATAAGCTTCGCGAGAAAGCTATACTAAAATTAAAATCAGATTAAGTATGTTTCGTTAAGGATATACCGGTCTAAAGTGAGCCGGGGCGGGGAATATTGCTCAAAGGGGATATGCTTTTCAGCAAGCGGTTCAAAGAGGCTTATGTATGAATAACTGAACAACAGCGCAAACTGCAGCGTTTGAAGTTCGTGCTTTTCGAAAGAAATTTTCAACTCTTCTTGTCCTTCAACGGTTATGGAGATGTCTTCACAACAACTTGGTTTTTGAACCGTGTTTTCAGCAGCTTTGGATTCCATTTCCATCCCGCATTTTTTGACTTCAGAAAAAATGGCTTTGTCCACCAAATGCCCGCCGCAAAAGTGCATATCCACTGTAAACGACATGGTGGAAAATAGCACTAAAAGCGCCATAAGTGGACTGACTATTTTTTGAAAAACGGATTTCATAAGAAACAAAGATAGCTATTTTTTCAATACGTCGTATTTTTTAGAAAAAGCTTAACTATTTGATTTTCTGTTTATGATAGTAAAAAGCTGGCAGCAAAAGCAAGACAAAAAGCGGTTGAATTAAAAAGCGTCTCACATAAAACAGCATGTTGTAATTGCTTTCAGGTGTGGCGTTTGCGACCAACCAAGCCATCCAGGGAAGTAGGATGATAAAGGCCAGCACATACAATACTACTGAAAATTTAATCACATCTTTATCCCGAAATGCCACCCAAAGTATCAATAATGAAATAGCAGTATTGATGAGGTAGCGATAAGAAGTATGCAAAAGCAATTTTCCGAATTCCACATCGGGTACTTTTTGGTTTAGGTAATCCTGTTTAAAAAAGGAAAGCAAGGGGTCATAAAACAACTCCGCTTCAAAAAGGCGCACTAACAGGAGTAGTCCGAATAGTATTAACAGCAATCCTATTTTAAACGGTTTTTTCATTCTCAACTATTTTAGCAGGAATTTTTCTCACCCACAATACCCATAGCAAAAAGACCATGCCGTAAATAATCGCCGGGAAAACCACGCCGTGTAAAATTTCTTCATACTGTGGATATTCATAGAGCGCAATGGCTAAAAGGACGATGCGGAAGAGGTTGGCACAATAAATCAACACCGCTCCCACAAAAATATAGAGGAGGGTGGGTATCCATTTTTGATGGAATGCCACGATAAAAGCAGCAAACAGGGCCATGACACTCAAGGCATTGCAGCCTTCCACGATGCGAGCCAAATAATTTCCGTTGATGATGAGTTTCATGGACGCTTCCTTGGGGTGTGGTGTAATTTCGGCTTGATAGCCAAATGCTGATGTTAAAACAGAAGTTTGTTTGGCCACCAAATGTGTAATGGGGTCGGGATAATACCTTTCAGATTTTCCGAAATGTAAATAGACGTTATAAAGAAGACTCAATGCCACATAAGTGCCCAAAAAGAGAACGAGAAAGCGGATGACGGATTTGTATTTCTGAAAAAGTGCTTTCAATAATTGTGTATTCGTTTATACAAAAGTAGAGAAAAGAGATGGATAAATAAATCTACAGGTGTTTTACAAAAAAACATTTGTAAATGGTGTTTAAACATTAAGGCATTAAGGTGCATTAAGGCAATTGCTCTTAACTTCCCTTAACTTCTTAATGGTTTTAATAATCCAAAGGTAATCTGGGAATTATCTTTTTTTCGCGCAGATCACGCAGATACGCGCAGATAAAAACTTAAAACATGATACTCAACAGCTCCTCAGCAGTAATGTCCTTAAAATAACGTTTCAAATCAAACTGACTTAATGCTTTCTTGATTGCTTCTTCTTCATGGGGTAAATTGATCATTGCTTCTTCTATGGGTGCAATGTCCCTGATATTAAAGAAATCACCGGTGATTTGTGCTTTTTGGATGATGCCTTTTTCGACATCCAGATGCACTTCAATCACACCGCCTTCTGTACGCATTCCCTGTTTAAAGTTATATTCGGGTGAGCGACCAAAATTCCATTCCCAGGTGGCATATTTTTCATCTCTTATTTTTTGAATGGCAGCCAGATCCTCTTTAGTAAAGTCATACATTTTAGCATCGGGAAATGTTGATAGTATGTGATTCATGATGCGCTCTGTAAACGCTTCCAGCGAAAGCGGTTCTTTGAGGTGATTGCTTATGTTTGTCACCCTTTTTGGAACCGATTTTGTGCCACGACCTTTGTATTTAAGCGGATTCACTTTTAAAGCGCCTGATACATCCTTCATTTCAGACGAAAACAACAAGGTGCCGTGGTGCATTACTTTGTTTTTAAAAACGTGCTCTGCATTGCCTGAAAACTTTTTCCCTTCAATGGTGAGGTCATTGCGGCCTTCAAATTTGGCGTCAATTCCCAAACCCTGAAGCACTTCCAAAATGGGTTTTGTGTAGCGCTTGAAATCCACCATATCCTCATTATCACTCGTGCGGGTAAACGTAAAGTTGAGGTTCCCCATATCGTGATAGACAGCTCCACCCCCAGACAGTCTACGCACCACTTTAATGTCTTTTTCCTTTACATAATCGAGATTGATTTCGGCCAGGGTGTTTTGGTGTTTTCCCACAATGATGGCATTGTTATTTTGCCACAACATAAAGCAGTCATCATCGATGTGTTTAAAAATATATTCGTCTGTAGCTATATTAAAATAGGGGTCGGTACTGTGATGGTGTATGCAAAGCATTGATTCAAATTTTAGCTCATAAAAATAACCAATCTCTTCTTCAGATAAAAGGAAATACTTTGACAAAAGAAGTTTTTAAGTTTAACGTGAGTTCGAGATAAGAGAGCAAGCTATATTATGATCAACCAGGCTTTTAGAAAAGAGATGACCGTTGCTGGATGCTCGCAATTTGAAGAAGTTCCGGCTTTAGTTGTACCACAGAGAAACACAAAGGAGGCACAGAGTTGCGCGGAGGTGCGTTCTAGAGTACACTGCAAAAGCTATAATAAATCAGCGATTATCCGTCAAATCAGCGTTATCCGCGTGCTGTTTTTCATTTACAGGGAAAGGGTGGCACGCTGATGAAACGTATTAAGCGGATTTTCACGGATAGGGCTCATATTAAGTTTAACAAAAAAATACCATATCAGTAGAAAGCACTATTTGGATTTTAAATACTTTTGCGAAAACATTCATACGATGACATTTAACCAGCTAAAGCCCGAAGTTTCAAAAATACTAAGTTTTGATAACGCCTCTCCTGATGAGAAATTAACGAAAGTATGTGAACTTCTTCAGGAGAGCATAACCTACTATGACTGGGTGGGTTTTTATTTTGCAAATGAAGCTGAACGCACTTTGCATTTAAAAGCATTTGCCGGGGAACCTACAGACCATACTGTGATTCCTTTTGGAAAAGGTATATGCGGACAAGTGGCAGAATCCAATCAAAACTTTGTGGTTCCTGATGTCAAGGCTCAGGACAATTACATTGCCTGTAGTTTCACTGTCAAAGCAGAAATTGTAATCCCTTTGTTTAAGGATGGCAAAAACATCGGCCAAATTGATATTGACTCCAATACCATTGACCCGTTTACTGAAGCAGATGAGCGTTTTTTAGAATGGGTGAATATAGAAGTAGCAAAAATTTTATAGTGATCAGTTACTGTGTACAGTATTCAGTAAACTCTTAAAATATTCAAGTCTATACATTGCTTTTAGCCACAAAAGTTCACGAAGCAAATCAGCAAGTAAATAATAATAAATTTTGAAATTAAACTTTTGTTTTAGCCATATGGAATAAGGTGCTTGAAAAAATGGTGCTTATCCAAACTCACCTCTACCCACTAACCTCTCATAACTATTTACATTCCCGTTCTTATCGCTTCCACAGGGTCGAGCCTGGAGGCTGAAATAGCAGGAATAATTCCTGAAATCAACCCGATACAGGCAGAAACTATCGTTCCAATGGCAAGGTTTTTCAGTGAGACAACAAACTGGAAATCTCCCGTTAACATAGATGCCAAAATGGAGGCTATCCAAACAAAAAACAACCCAATCAATCCGCCCACTATAGCGAGAATTGTGGCTTCAAACAAAAACTGTAAGAGTATAAATTTATTTTTCGCCCCAAGCGACTTTTGAATTCCAATGAGATTTGTGCGCTCCTTAACAGACACAAACATAATATTGGCAATACCAAAACCACCTACTAATAATGAAAATCCACTGATAAGCAGCCCCATAAAATTTAGTTGCCCGGTGAGATTATCAATCAAGTCTGAAAAACCCTTGAGTTCGTTAATAAAAAAACTGTCAATATCGTCCGGTTTTAATCCGCGGGCTGTTCTCAAACGCTGTGTGACTGTTGCTATAAATTCTGCCTGGTCAACACCTTTTTTTGGCTTAATTACAATTTGCGGAAAAGAGCCTCTGTTATTGTCTCCATAAATGCGTCTTGCCACATTCACCGGAAAAAAAATACTTCCATCCTTTGAATTCCCAAAAAGACCTGCTCCTTCTTTTTGTAAAACGCCAATGACAGCAAACTTTCTTCCATACATCCTCACGGTTTGTCCAATGGGGTCTGTATTTTCAAAGAGGCTGTTTGCAATTTCATCACCAATCACCACTACGGGAGCCCCACTGTTTGATTCAGACTCATTATAAAAACGTCCTTTTGCTAATTGCAGGGACTCTATTTGATAATATTCATGAGTGATAGCACCTATTTGTACATTGGTTACTGTTTTATCTCCAAACCTGATGGTTTCCGAAGGGACATTCATACCATAGGTAACCGCTTCGGCATCCTCTAAATTTCGTGACAAAAATTGATATTCTTCATATTTAACATCGGGAAACTGCTCGCGACGCCAACGAGGAACGGTAGTGGGTCCAAAAGAATACCGTGCTATTATCAAGGTACTGTTATCCAAACCGCTTATACTCCCTTCGATTTCTTTCTTAAGAGAATCAACTGCTGCAAGAATTCCAATAATGGAAAAAATACCGATTGTCACTCCAAGCAACGACAAAAAGGTGCGTAGCTTATTGTTAACCAAAGCATTAATGGCAAACGTAAAACTCTCTTTTAGCAATCTAAGGTAGATAACCATAAAATAAATAAGTATCTTATTTTTAAATGTTTCAGATAGGACGTAACTCTTGTAAAATTGTTACATTATTTTGTAAATATACAATCATTTACTCAAGATTTTTCTTTGTAAATAACTACTTTTGCACTATTAACTAAGACAATACAATGAACGATTTTAAAAAAGCCTCCTCTGCACTTATTTCAGTATTCAGTAAAGATGGTTTGGCACCCATTGTCCAAAAATTAAACAAACTGGGAGTTACTCTTTATTCGACCGGCGGCACAGAAAAATTCATTAAAGATCTAGGAATTTCGGTGACACCCATTGAGGACGTTACTTCTTATCCATCCATCCTGGGGGGAAGAGTAAAAACACTACACCCCAAAGTTTTTGGAGGAATTTTAAACAGACAAAACCACGACGGTGATGTAGCCGAAATGGCTGAATATACTATCCCACAGATTGACATTGTGATTGTTGACTTATATCCTTTTGAAAAAACAGTCGCTTCGGGTGCTGCAGAACAGGATATCATTGAAAAAATTGACATTGGCGGGATTTCTCTCATTCGCGCTGCGGCAAAAAACTTTGCAGATACGCTTTGTGTTTCCTCTGTGGATGATTATGCAGAATTTTTGGAATTGCTCGAGTCGAAAGAAGGAAAAACGTCACTCGCAGATAGAAAGCGTTTCGCCGCTAAGGCTTTCAACGTCTCTTCACATTATGATACGGCAATTTTCAATTATTTCAACTCTTCAGAAAGTTTGCCATCATTTAAAGTGAGCTATAACAAAGGGCACGAGCTTCGTTATGGTGAAAACCCGCATCAAAAAGGCTATTTCTATGGTGATTTTGAGGCGATGTTTGACAAGTTGCACGGTAAGGAACTTTCTTACAACAATCTGCTCGATGTAGATGCCGCCGTCAATTTGATGGGCGAATTCCAAAATGAAAAACCCACTTTTGCCATTTTAAAACACAACAACGCTTGTGGAATTGCGCAAAGAGATACCATTTTAGAAGCATACATTGCAGCCTTGGCCGGAGATCCTGTTTCGGCTTTTGGCGGGATTTTGATCGGCAATACTGAAATTGACAAGGCTACTGCAAAAGAAATCAATAAATTGTTTTGTGAAGTCGTGATTGCCCCTTCTTTTTCGCTTGAAGCGGAAGACATTTTAAAAGAAAAAAAGAACAGAATTCTACTTGTTCAAAGGCAGGTTAAATTGCCAAAGAATCTCGTGAGAACCTCATTAAACGGAGTTTTGGTTCAAGAGAAAGACTCAATTACAGATAGCCTTTCAGATTTATCTTATGCTACAGACAATAAACCCACAAACAACGAGTTAGAAGACTTACTCTTTGCTTCTAAAGTGTGTAAGCACACCAAGTCAAACACCATTGTTTTGGCAAAAAACAAACAATTGTTTGCATCTGGCACTGGTCAAACTTCCAGAGTGGATGCTTTGAGACAAGCCATTGATAAGGCAACCTCATTTGGATTTGAATTGAAAGGAGCCGTAATGGCGAGTGATGCTTTCTTTCCATTTCCTGATTGTGTTGAGATTGCAGACAATGCCGGAATTACTGCTGTCATTCAACCCGGTGGCTCGATTAAAGATCAACTTAGCATAGATTATTGCAATACAAACAAAATGTCAATGGTATTTACCGGAACACGCCATTTTAAACATTAATTTTTTTACATTTGTTTATTGCACTAACAACAAACCCTAAATAATATAACTCTGACAACAAACACACTATGGGATTTTTTGACTTCTTGACCGAGGAAATTGCCATTGACCTTGGAACCGCAAATACACTGATTATTCATAACGACAAAGTTGTGGTTGACAGCCCGTCAATTGTTGCGCGTGACAGGATTAGTGGTAAAATAATCGCTGTGGGAAAAGAAGCTGCGATGATGCAAGGTAAAACTCATGAGAACATCAAAACTATCAGGCCATTAAAAGACGGGGTTATAGCAGATTTTGATGCGAGTGAAAAAATGATCAATATGTTCATCAAAGACATTCCAGCTTTGAAGAAAAAATGGTTTACGCCTTCTTTGCGCATGGTAATTTGTATTCCCAGCGGAATTACAGAGGTAGAAATGCGAGCTGTAAAAGAAAGTGCTGAACGTGTTAACGGGAAAGAAGTGTATTTGATTCACGAACCCATGGCCGCTGCCATTGGTATCGGGATTGATATTATGCAACCCAAAGGAAATATGGTGGTCGATATAGGAGGTGGAACAACAGAGATAGCTGTGATCGCTCTTGGCGGAATTGTTTGTGACAAATCAGTCAAGATTGCCGGTGATGTATTTACAAACGATATTGTTTACTTTATGCGCACCCAACACAACTTGTATGTGGGTGAACGCACGGCCGAAAAAATAAAAATCCAGATTGGTGCTGCCACAGAAGACCTTGAAAACCCACCTGAAGAAATGTCTGTTCAAGGACGTGATTTGCTTACCGGAAAACCCAAACAAGTACAAACTTCCTATCGTGAAATCGCCAAAGCCCTTGACAAATCGATTCTTAGAATAGAAGATGCTGTGATGGAAACGCTTTCACAAACCCCACCAGAGCTTGCGGCAGACATCTACAACACAGGGATTTATCTTGCAGGAGGGGGCTCCATGTTAAGAGGGCTTGATAAACGTTTATCTCAAAAAACCGATTTACCAGTTTACATCGCTGAAGATCCTTTGAGAGCGGTCGTTAGAGGAACTGGAATTTGCCTAAAAAATTTGAATCGTTACCGTAGTATTTTAATAAAATAGTCAAGCTTACTTTTCGAAAATTGAACAGGTAAAATCAAATCGGGCTTTCAGATTGGAGTAGTTTTTATTTTTAGGATTCTTTATTATGCAACAGATTATTAATTTTTTCATTCACAATAAAAATTTTCTGTTGTTTTTGTTTTTGTTTGCTATCTCGCTGGGCCTAACCCTTCAATCTCACTCATACCATAAAAGCAAGTTTGTAAATTCTGCCAATTCTATAACGGGGTCTATATACTCCATAAAAAGTGACATTACCACCTATTTTGGTTTACGAAAAGAAAACGAGTTGCTTTTGGAGGAAAACAGTCGGCTTAAAAACCTATTGCAACATACAGAAAAAGAAACTATTGCTATTTCAGATACGGCAATTTTCGAATTGGGTTTTGTCTATCGACCGGCAGAGGTTATTAATAATAATTTTTCTAAAGCAAATAACTTTCTCACATTGAAAGGAGGTAAAAATCAAGGTGTCAAACCTGAAATGGGTGTGATTACAAGCAATGGCATTGTGGGTATTACAGACCAGGTGGGCGCCAATTATTCAACCGTTTTATCTATTCTAAACTCAAACTCAAGCATTAGCGTACAATTAAAAAGAACCGGGCATTTTGGTTCATTGGTATGGAATGGTAAGGACCCTAACGTACTTCAACTCATTGATATATCAAGACAGGCTCCTGTCGCCATTGGAGATTCGATAACAACAGACGGCAGATCAACTATTTTTCCTAAAAATATCCCAGTGGGTATTGTAAAAGATTTCACTTATGATCAAAGTGAAAACTTCTACATCATCGACATCGCTTTATTTAACGATATGACGCGTACAGAAAATGTGTATATTATTGAAAATAAGAATGCAGAAGAGATAAAAGAACTTGAAAACCGTTCTATTAATGAATAACCCTTTGGCTTTACATATCACCCGTTTTGTAGTTTTGATTTTAGCTCAGGTATTTATTTTTGACAATATTCATTTGTTTGGTTTTATTTCGCCGTTTGTTTATATACTGTTTCTTCTATTGTACCCGGTGAAAGTCAACCAGCAATTGTTTTTATTTTTAGGGTTTCTATTGGGGTTAACCATGGATTTTTTTAGTGATACCGGAGGTATTCATGCCGCATCCTGCTTAATGCTAGCCTATGCTCGCCCTGCAGTTCTTAAATATTCATTTGGAGTAAGTTATGAATACAACACAATAAAAATTAACCACACCACTATGAGCGGAAGACTCACTTACATCTCTTCTCTGGTGGTGCTACATCACTTGATTTTTTATACGCTGGAAATTTTTAATATCAAGCACACACTTTTCATCTTAAAATCTGCGTTATTTTCAAGTATTTTTACTATACTGTTGTCACTGATATTGATGATTATTTTCAGTACTAAAAAATCATGAGAACCCTTCTTATTTATGCATTAGTTATACTCACCGGAATTGTTTTTACGGCGAGGTTGCTTTATTTACAGGTTTTTGATAATTCGTTGAAATTAAGGTCTGAACTAAATGCCGTAAATAAAGTGTATGACATCCCCCAACGCGGATTCATTTTTGACCGAAATGGAGAATTAATGGTCTCCAATCAACCCTCCTATGATGTTATGGTGATTCCCAACACTATTAAAAATCTTGATACCACCGCTTTTAGCAATTTATTAAATATAACCAAAGAGCAGTTAGAAACCTCTTTACAACGTGCAAGGGTTTATTCTCCCAGACTTCCTTCAGTTATTTTACCCCAACTCACAAAAGAAGAGTATGCACACATTCAAGAAAGTATGTACCGTTTTCCGGGTTTTTACATTCAGAAAAGAGCTCTCAGGGATTATCAGGTAGATCATTCAGCAAATATTTTGGGGTTTATAGCTGAAGTCAATCAAAGAGACATTGAGCAAAATCCTTATTATCAAATGGGAGACCTTATTGGTAAAACAGGAGTTGAAGCGCAATATGAAACGCTGTTAAGAGGTCAAAAAGGAGTGATGTACATTCAAAAAGATCGATTTAATAGAGATATTGGACCATATAAAGAAGGGATTTATGATACACTTCCTGTGCAAGGAAAAGATATTAAGCTCACCATCGATGCTGCACTCCAAGCCTATGGAACTGAGTTAATGAAAAATAAACGCGGGGGCATTGTTGCCATAGAACCCAAAACAGGCGAAATCCTGGCATTGATTACTGCTCCCGGCTATGATCCTGCGTTACTCATTGGAAGAGAACGGTCAAAAAATTACACGAAGCTTTATTACGATAGCATCGCCAAACCACTGTATGACAGAGGTTTATTGGCAGAATACCCACCGGGTTCGACTTTTAAAATGATAACAGGATTAATTGCACTTCAGGAAGGAGTTGTCTCTGAAGATGAAACTATATTTTGCAGTGGAGGTTTTCGTTATGGACGCGGGGCCTTCCAAAGTTGTCATGCACATGCAAGTCCAGTAAATATACGCAACGCTGTTTACCACTCTTGTAATGCTTATTTTAGTTCTGTTTATTTAAAAACGATTAATAAGTACCAAACCCCACAAGAAGGTATGGATGTATGGGAAAACCACTTGAGGAGTTTTGGACTTGGGGGTTTTTTAGGAAACGATTTGCCCACCGGTCGTCCCGGAAGGGTTCCAAATTCAAAGTATTACAACCGAATTTATAACTTTCCCACAAATCGTTGGTATGGTACTGCAACCATTTCAAATGCTATAGGTCAAGGAGAAATTGATGCCACGCCCATTCAACTGGCAAATATGACCGCTGCAATAGCTAACAGGGGTTACTTTATTACTCCACATATTTTAAAGGATATTGAGGGCGATGCCACAAAAGATTCAATTTACACAAAAAAGAATTTTACAACAATTGATGCAAACTATTTTGAACCCATTATTGAAAGTATGTTTGATACCTACAACAAAGGTACTGCTCAAGCTTTACAAATACCAGGTATTGAAATTTGTGGAAAAACGGGTACTGCAGAAAATTTTACACGCATTGATGGTAAAAAGGTTCAGCTTACAGACCATTCTATTTTTGTCGCTTTTGCCCCCAAAGACAACCCTCAAATTGCCATTGCTGTTTTTGTTGAAAATGGATATTGGGGAAGTCGCTATGCAGGAAGAATAGCAAGTCTAATGATCGAAAAATACCTGCGAGAAGAAATTACCAGAAAAGATATGGAAAACTGGATTTTATCAAACAGTCTTGAAGATGAATATGCAAAACCACTAAGTGGTGAACCCTTTAGAATTAATCAATAATGCAAAGCAGTGTGCGTAAAGGTAAATTTGACTGGACAACTATATTTTTATTTATAGCAATTGTAATTATTGGGTGGATCAATATTTACTCTGCTTCGCTAACAGATTCTGCTGATGTGTTTTTTAATTTTGATTTCCCACATAGTAAGCAATTGGTATTTATTGGCTTAAGTGTTGTTCTAATCTTCTTTATTTTGGGGGTTGACTCCAAATTTTACGAACGTTTTTCAAGCCTGATTTATCTTCTTGCTATTGCTTCACTAGTGGGTTTGTTTGTTTTTGGAAGTACCATAGCAGGCCAAACAGCCTGGTATGTATTTGGTAGTGTAAGTATTCAACCTTCTGAATTTGTAAAAGCAGCTACGGCTTTAGCTATGGCAAAGTACCTCAGTGATATTCAGACGAATATTAAAGATTTTAAAGACCAACTAAAAGCTTTTGTCATTATTGGAATTCCCATAGTGCTTATTTTACTTCAACCAGACCCCGGTAGTGCCTTGGTCTATTTTGCATTTATTTTTCCGATGTATCGGGAAGGTTTGCATTTTATATATTTATTATTGGGCTTTTTTGCTGCGTTTTTGTTTGTAATTACCCTTGCTTTTGATCCCCCTTTAGTAATTTTTGGTGTTTTGTTAATCGCCTTAATTCTCTTCCTTAAAAACAAAAAGAAAAAACCCAATCTGCTTAAATATTTTGTGATTTGTGCAGCTTGCATTGGATTTTCCCTTTCAGTTGATTATGTTTTTGAAAATGTTTTTAAGCAACATCATCGTGACCGGTTTAATATTGTTTTAGGGAAAGAAGTTGATATAAAAGGAGTGGGGTACAATACCAACCAAAGTGAAATCGCTATTGGGAGTGGCGGTTGGACCGGAAAAGGCTGGACAGAAGGCACTCAAACCAAAGGTAATTTTGTGCCTGAGCAACATACTGATTATATCTTTAGTACCGTGGGTGAAGAATGGGGTTTTGTGGGAAGCTTTCTGGTGGTGTTACTCTTTGTCTTGCTTATTTTGAGAATATTACATCTTGCCGAAAAACAAAAATCAACATTCAACCGGGTGTATGGCTATAGTGTGGCATCGATTCTCTTTGTACACTTTTTTGTCAATATCAGTATGGTGATTGGCTTGTTTCCCACCGTGGGTATCCCCTTGCCTTTTTTGAGCTATGGAGGCTCGGGTCTTTGGGCATTCACTGTTTTAATTTTTATCTTTTTAAGGTTGGATAGTCAAAAGCATATTCACGGGTAAACTTACTTCAGTTTCCAAAAATTGTAATCTACAGGACCTTTTAATCGTGCTTCGGTTTCTTGATTGAGGTTTTTAAAAAGAGATAGTCCGGTAAGAGTTTCAATTTGTGAAATGGGTGTTACAAAGGTGGAAAGTGACTCATTTGATGGTTGATTTGGAATTAAAAAACCGATGGCTTTTGGTATTGTATCATCATAACCCACAACCACTTTAAAAAAATACTCAGGAATGGAGACTTTGTCTTTTCCAATGGTATTTAGACCGTCTTTTAAAACTCCTCCGGTAATTATGAATAATTCTCCGGTTTTTGGAACCCATTGTCTTATTTGAATTTCGAGTCGGTTCCAAACACCTGCATTAAATTTTGAATCTTGGGGGCTGGCATTACTTGTTAAAAACGTTTCGGCATACGCCTCATAAGAAAACCGCCGGTCTCCTGCCGGACACAAGTGACCACGATCATAACCGCTGCCTCTGTAATTGCGCCAGTCTGCAGAACCCCCATTTACCTTTTTGTCTATTTCAAAATAAGGCCTGTCAAAAGAGTTGTCACTCATGTGACCGGGATGTAAAGTATAAGCAACCCATTCAGCTTGTTTGTGTTTTTTGCTGTATGACAATGAATAAAATTGATGATGTACTAGTTCACCGGTAGTTGAATGGGGTAAAAAAGAATCGTCAAAGTTGCTATCCTTAGTATCCGTTTTCTGATAAACCTCCTCTGTTTGTGTGGTTTTATCAAAATCATACTGATTCTCAAAGTAATAAAGCCCGGAAACGATTAAAACGATGAGTAATGGGTAAATTATTTTTCGACTCATTGCATTTAAGTTTTTACATCCAGAGCGTCCCTGAGTGCATTTCCAATTAACATAAAAGCCATCACGAGACTCATAATGGCAATACCGGGAATGACCGCAAGATAGGCTTTACCTAAAATAATATATGAATAGTGGTCTTTAATCATCGCTCCCCAGCTGGGCATAGGTGGTTGTGCGCCAATTCCCAGAAAGCTCAATCCGCTTTCAATAAGAATGGCTCCTGCAAAGTTTGCTGCAGAAATCACAATCACAGGCGCTAAAACATTTGGTATAATATGCTTACTTATAATTCTTGAATCGTTAAAACCCAATGCTCTTGCAGCCGTGACAAACTGCATTTGTTTTACCCCCATTACCTGCCCTCTCACCACTCTGGCGACTTCCACCCACATAGTGAGGCCCACCGCGATAAAAACCTGCCAAAAACCTTTTCCTAAAGTGAGTGTAATGGCTATCACAAGAAGAAGAGTTGGTATTGACCAGGTAACATTAATCAACCACATAATAATAGCGTCAATTTTTCCGCCGTAATAGCCGGCGATGGCTCCAAGTGTTATTCCTATAATCAAGGAGATGAAAACAGCAACAAATCCTATCGAAAGTGAAATGCGCATTCCCACCAAAAGGCGGCTTAATAAATCCCGTCCATATTTATCAGTTCCCAAAAGAAATTTTTGAGTTCTGATATATTTTTCAGCTATTTGGGCAGTAGTTTTGGCTTTTGGAAACAGCTCTAGCGGAAACTCTTTTATCAATCCTGAAGATTCTCCGTCAACATATTCTTCTATGGTTATCCCCTGCTCTGAAAGCGTATAATTTGAAATGGGTATTGCAGCATCAGTATTCTGTTTGCCAAAAAATAAATTTTTAAGAGTACTTTGATTTGAATTGATCCCTGAGGGAATTGTAAGGGTTTGAACTTTAAAACCGGGTTTTTGAGAATGAATCGAAAGATGCATTTGGTTTGCATTTGCGGAATTATCCGGTGCAATCAAATAACAAAAAATAGCAACAAGAACACAAAACATCAAAAAACAAAAACTAAAAACGCCCCAAAAGTTTTTCTTGAACTTCTGGAGCGCTATTCTTGATAATGATGTTGCTTTGACACCCATTGCAACAACTTAGTCTTTTAATTTAGCTAATTTTTCAATTTTGTTTTTGCTTGTTTTTAAGTCTTCAAGAACAAGCACAGCTTCTTCAACATAAATATCTTGACTCAGGTTTTTATGCCATCTACTCCTTTTTTCGCCTAAGACGGTGTCTAATTTTTTAAGTTCTGTTTCTTGAACGTGTGAACTAAATTTTAAATTATTCTGGTATTCTGAAATTGCATCAAATGTTTTTGAACGTTCTTTGTTTTTTTCTACATCTGCAATGTATTGATCATAATTGAGAGGGACCAAATTATTATCTCTTCGTTCTTTAATCCATCTGGCTTGTTCTTCAATGAGTTTTAGATGGTCATTTTCTGCCATACGTTCTTTACTGTTTTTGACAACTTCTTCAAAGTCAGAAAAACCACCCCAGGTAGTATAGTTTGCCGGTGCAATTTTATCATAAGGCAACGGATTTTTATAATCCCTTTCTCCCACGTCAATAAAACTAAACCTGTCTGGAACGACCACATCACTTTTCACACCTTCAAGCTGCGTGGAGCCTCCATTAATACGATAAAACTTTTGTGTTGTAACTTTAAGAGCGCCAAGGTCACCGTGTTGATTGTTTCGCATCCAGCGATTTAAATCGATTACATTTTGAACAGTTCCTTTACCATAGGTTTGCTTACTGCCAATAACAATAGCTCTTTTATAGTCTTGCATAGCAGCTGCTAAAATTTCAGAGGCTGAAGCTGAGATTTCATTTACCAAAATCACTAAAGGTCCATCCCATTCTACTTTATTGGTTCTATCTTGAAGTACTTCTACTTTACCATCACCGGATGCGATTTGAACAATGGGGCCTTTTTCTATAAATAAACCGGCAATATCTATTGCTGTTTTTAAAGAACCTCCTCCATTGTTTCTCAAGTCCAGAACAAGACCTTCCATCCCTTCTTCTTTAAGTCTTAGAACCTCTTCTTTTAAATCGCTTGCTGCGTTGCGGGCTTTATAATTGGTCATATCAAAATAAAACCGTGGCAGTTCAATGAGACCATATTTTCGCTCGTCTTTTTGAATTACGGCCGATTTTGCATAGGTTTCTTCAAGTTCTACAACATCTCTGGTAATCGTTATGTCCCGGAAGCTACCATCAACTTTCTTCACAGTGAGTATTACTTTTGTTCCTTTGGGGCCTTTGATGAGGTTAACTGCATCATCAAGTCGCATACCGCCTATAGCTACAGATTCTGTTTCTCCTTCTTGCCTTACGCGTGTGATAAGATCTCCCACTTCAATTTGTTCACCTCTCCAAGCAGGTCCACCACTTATGACTTCAACTACTTTTACACTTTCTCTTTGCTTTTGAAGTCGCGCACCAATTCCTTCCAATTTTCCAGACATCGCAACATCAAACCGGTCTTTGTCTTGCGGCGCCATATAATTTGTATGGGGGTCAAATTCTTCAACAACAGAATTGATGAATATGGCGAAATAATCATTTCGATTTAAATCGTCCATAAATGAAAAATAATCTTCAAGTGAAGATAAGGTTGATTCCCTTGCTTCTATTTCAATTTCAGTATCAGATTTTGGTTCTTTGGTTTCAGAGATTACTTCTTCTGTTTTTTCAAAATCAATTTCATCGTCTCCTTCACCGGGCTTTAAGTCCTTTTGGGCTTTTTGTTCTTCCTTGATATCATAATAAGTTGAAATGGTTGTGAATTTGAGTTGCTGTCTCCAACGTGTTTTAAGTTCCTCTAAATCTTTCGCGTAAGCGATATTATCATAATCCACATTTATTGTCTCATCTAGAGTAAAGTCAAATGGCACTCCTAATGCTTCCTTATAAATTTCCTTCGCATCTTCCATACGCTGTTCAAGTCTTGAGTGAACAAGTTCAAAAAAGGACACTTCTTTATTTTTGAGTTGATCGTCAATTTGAAACTCATATTTGCTAAATTCTTTAATGTCTGAAGCCAGAAAATACCTTTTAAGTGGGTCTATATCATTGATAAATTTAGAATAAACAGCAGCCGAAAATTCGTCATTAAAATCTTTGTTTGCAAAATGAGTTTTTTCAAGCACATAGGTAATCAACTCAACAAGTACTTTATCTTTATCGGGGTCGTCAATTGATTTTGTGGTAAAGCTACAAGAGGCAGCAGCTACGAAAACTGCCAGCAAGAGCACTTTTAGGTTCTTTTTCATAAATCGCATAAGAATCATTTTTTTTGGACTACTAAATTATATAAAAAACCGTGCCAGATTAAGGAATCGGTACTAATTTTATGTTAAACGTGTATTAAGTAGGCAAGATAAAAAATGAACCAGAAAAAAGACACCTATTTTTACTTTTTTTACTTTCTTGATAACTTTGTGAAAACAGCGCTTATGGACACCAAAGATTTCGCATATAAATTATGTATTTTAGCATAAAAATTGATTTTTATGCCCAAAAAAAAGCCTCTTATCCTTGTTACCAATGATGATGGTATTTCTGCACCGGGAATTCGAATGCTCATTTCGATTATGAAAGAGATTGGTGATGTCATTGTTGTTGCCCCAGACACTCCTCAAAGTGCGATGGGTCATGCCATAACCATAAATAATACACTGTACATAAATAAAATAAATATTGATGATGACGTACAAGAGGAGTATAGTTGTTCAGGGACACCTGTTGATTGTGTGAAGCTGGCTGTTCATGAAATTTTAAAGAAAAAGCCTGACATATGCGTTTCAGGAATCAATCACGGGTCAAATTCGTCCATAAATGTCATTTACTCTGGAACAATGAGTGCTGCTGTCGAGGCCGGAATTGAAGGTATCCCGGCTGTGGGGTTCTCATTGCTGGACTATTCCTGGGATGCCGACTTTAAATCGGCTTCAAAATATATAAAACAAATCACTTTGGAAACATTGAAAAACGGATTGCCAAAAGGAGTTGTTCTCAATGTGAACATCCCAAAATTAAAAGAAAAAGACATCAAAGGAATGAAAGTTTGCCGCCAGGCAAATGCCCAATGGATAGAAACTTTTGACAAACGCACCAATCCCCAGGGAAGGGATTACTACTGGCTAACGGGAGAGTTTGTAAATGAAGATAAAGGTGAGGATACTGATGAGGCAGCACTAAATAAAGGTTATATCTCAATTGTTCCTGTGCAGTTTGATTTAACGGCACACCACGCAATCAAGGAAATTAACAATTGGGAATTGTCTTAGTTATTGAGTTTTAAAATTGAATTTAGATTATGAAAAAAGAAATTTTAATTGGGTTTTTGGTGGGCATTTTTGCAAATCTTGCGGGGATGTATTTGTATATTTTTTTCTTTTTGGATTATGATTTTGAAACCTCACTCCAATTGGCCAGAGAAAATGACAGCATTGGAAATTTAATTGCACTGGGTGCGATTTTAAATCTAATTGTCTTCTTTTTATATATAAAAAAAAGGCAACTTTACCGTGCAAGGGGCGTAGTTTTAGCAACCATTTTGGCTGCATTGATTATTTTATTTACTAAGTTTTGAGTTGAATTTTAATTAATGAGACCTCCGCATACGCGAGGGTTGGGTGATGAAATATTATATTATAGCCGGAGAGGCATCAGGAGATTTACATGCTTCAAACTTGATGAAAGAAATCAAGAAGCTCGATACCCAAGCTGAAATTCGCTTTTGGGGAGGCGAACTTATGGAAGCGCAAGGCGGAACGCCGGTGAAACATTATCGCGAACTCGCTTTTATGGGTTTTATTGAAGTAGTTCTCAATCTGGGAACCATCTTAAAAAACATCACCTTTTGTAAGAAAGATATTGAAAGCTTTCAGCCTGATGCGCTTATTTTTATTGATTATCCCGGGTTTAATATGCGCATTGCCAAATGGGCCAAACAAAAAGAAATTCCTACTCATTATTACATTTCGCCTCAAATATGGGCGTGGAAAGAAAACCGCATCAAAGCCATCAAACGCGATGTGGATGCTATGTATGTCATCCTTCCGTTTGAAAAAGACTTTTATGAAAAGAAACACAACTTCCCGGTGCATTTTGTGGGACATCCCTTGATTGATGCAATTTCCAATAGACCTTTGGTGAATCCGAAAGATTTTAGGGAAAGCCTTGGACTTGACGCCCGTCCCATCATCGCCCTTTTGCCCGGAAGCCGAAGACAGGAAATTAAAGTGATGCTTTCCGTGATGCTGGAAGTTGTCAATGATTTCCCAGATTACCAGTTTGTGGTTGCCGGGGCACCCAATCAGGATGAAGCATTTTATCGCGAGTTTATCAAACAAGAAAATGTACATCTTTTGCTCAATAAAACGTATGATTTATTGAGTGTTTCTTATGCAGCTTTAGTCACTTCCGGAACGGCAACTCTGGAAACCGCCCTTTACAAAATACCCGAAGTGGTTTGTTATAAAGGCAGTCGCATTTCTTATGAAATCGCTAAACGCGTAATAAAACTCAAATACATTTCGTTAGTAAACCTGATACTGGACAAGGAAGTGGTCACTGAACTCATTCAAACAGATTTTAACAAATCGCGCTTAAAAGAAGAATTGACAAAAATTTTGGATGATTACAAACGAGCAACTTTGTTTCTGGACTATTATGACCTGGAGAAGAAATTGGGCGGAAAAGGTGCCAGCGAAAAAACAGCAAGTCTCATTGTGACTAGTTTAAAAAAATAATCTACTGTGAAGAAATTAATTATTTTATTTATATCTGCATTTATAGTAGCATCTTGCGGGTCAACCAGAAAAAAGTATGACAGGAATATTATCTTGGATACATCCACCAGAAACATTCCTAAAACTCCTGAAAAACCACTTCCTAAATCTAATGACAAGGAAGTGGTTGTCTATAAAGAAACGGAAGCTACTTCCACAAAACCCATCGAATTAAAAGTAAAAAACATTATTGAAGTTGCCCGATCTTTTCACGGCACACCCTATAGATTTGGCGGCACTACCTCAAAAGGAATGGATTGCTCGGGTCTTATTTACACGGCATTTAAAGAAGAAGACATCCTTTTACCACGCATTTCAAGAGATATGGCAAAAAAAGGTAAAAAAATAAACCTGAATGATGTTACTATTGGAGATCTCGTTTTTTTTAAAACAGACAGCAGACGCAATGATATTAACCATGTGGGTCTGGTTGTGGATGTTTTTCCCGGTAAAATATTGTTTATTCATTCTTCCACATCACAGGGGGTCATCGTTTCTGCAATGGATGAATCTTACTGGAATAAAGCCTTTGTAGAGGCAAGACGGGTGATTTAAGTTTCTTTTGGCTTTTTATTCCCAATAAACACCATCAGCATCACAGCCGGAAACATAATAATACTGTAAATCGCTGATGGTATTGTCATCACCGAGTTTTGTAAAATTCCGGCCGCAATGGCAATCCCCAGTGTACCATTGACAATTCCCACTTCGATGCCCACAGCCAATGCTTGCGCTTTGTTTTTGGTGATGGCTTTCGTAATGTAATAGCCAAAAAACATCCCTAAAAGATTTAAAAGTAACGACAAAGGTCCCGCTTTAATGAAAAACTCACCCAAATTGGCGCGTTCTTTAATAAGCACCGCAGCAATAATCAACACTAAAAACAGGGCTGAAAGAATTTTGACCGGCCGTTCTGCTTTGTGTGAAAGCTTGGGGTATTTCTTGTGAATAATCATCCCCACACACACCGGAACAATCGTAATCACCAATATCTGGCCAATCGTTTTTAAAAATGGAAGTTCAATTTTCTGACTTTCGCCCATAAACTGCAACATCCCAAAATCAACCAGAATAGGAATCGTGAACACTGTGATGACACTTGCAATGGCGGTCAAAGTGATTGAAAGTGCCACATCCCCTTTTGCAAGATGAGTAATCAAATTGGTCGTTGCCCCACCGGGGCAAGCAGCCAGCAGTACAAACCCCACTGCCAACTCCGATTGAAGTGGAAAAATAAACAACATCCCAAAAGTCAATGCCGGGATAAAAAGCAATTTTAAAACTAACCCCACTCCCACTGCTTTAGGAAACAAAATCACATTCCTGAAATCGTTGGGTTTTAAAGTCAACCCCATTCCCAGCATAATGACAAACAGGGCAAGGGGTAAAAAGAGTTGGGTGATTAGGCTGGATTCCACTTAACGTTTTTTTGTTTATGGTTTATTGTTTAAAGTTTTCTACAACGTCTCCTTCAACCATCTAAAAAACTCCCCTTGCCATACGATTCCGTTATGTGGTGTGAGAATCCAGTGGTTTTCTTCAGGGAAGAGTACAAAACGGCTTTTGATTCCCATTTGCTGAAGCGCTTGAAAGGCTTCCTGACTTTGTCCCACAGGTACCCGGTAATCTTTTGCCCCTTGAATAATCAACATGGGGGTATTCCATTTGGACACATTGTTGATGGGGTTGAATTCGTTATAGGTTTTTTGAGCCGCTTTGTTATTTTTATCCCAGTAAGGACCGCCAATGTCCCAGTTAACAAAGAAAAGTTCTTCAGTTGTGCCATACATACTCTGCAAATTAAACACCCCGGCGTGTGAAATAAATGTCTTAAAACGGTTGTTGTGAATTCCGGCAAGGTAAAAAGCTGAATAGCCCCCAAAACTAGCGCCCACAGCACCTACTCTGTCTTGATCAACAAAAGGTTCTTTGCACATAGCATCAATTGCCGACAAATAATCGTCCATCGCCTGGCCACCCCAGTCTTTGCTGATTTCTTCATTCCACGCCACACCGTGACCCGGCATCCCGCGTCTGTTTGGCGCTACAACGATATACCCTTGTGCCGCCATCACCTGAAAATTCCATCTAAAAGAATAAAACTGACTTAAAGCGCCCTGAGGCCCTCCTTGCAGATACAAAAGTGTGGGGTATTTTTTAGAAGCATCAAAATTGGGCGGATAAATCACCCACACCAACATTTCTTTATCATCGGTGGTTTTTACCCAGCGTTTTTCGACATTGCTCAATTCGATAGAGTTATAGATTTCGTCGTTTACTTTAGTGATTTGATTCCACGCCTTACTTTTTAATTCGTAAGAATAAATTTCAGTTGCATGGTTAAAGTCGGTGCGGGTAAGGATGATTTTATTTCCTGAAAAGCCCACAATACCGGTGATGTCAAAATCGCCTTTGGCAACTTCTTTCACCACCGGCAGCTTTTTAGTGTTCCCCGGGAAATCTACTTCAAATAAGTTTACCGTTCCGCCGGAAGGTGCTACGAAGTAAATTTTTGACCCATCAGGGCTCCACTTAAAAGAATTGACTGTGCCATCCCAACCGGCTGTCAGGTTCATATCCATTCCATTATATCTCACGATGATATCGCTTTTATCACTTTCAAAACCATCGCGTTTCATTTGCAACCAGGCGAGATTGCCTTTGGATGAAAATGCCGGGTATTTATCATAACCCGGATTGGTTTCGGTCAAATTTTTGGTTTGTCTGCTTTGCAAATCATATTCATAAATATCAGTATTTGTGCTGTTTGCATATTCAGTTCCCGTAACTTTTTTGCTTACGTAAAGGATTTTTGTTCCATCTGTATTCCATGTATAGTCTGAGCTTCCGCCAAAAGGCTTTTGTGGAGAATAATAAGGCTCATCTTTCATAATATCAATACCTTCTTCCTCGCCCACTTTTTTGTAAAAGACATGGTTAAATTCGCCCACATTGTAAGTATCCCAGTGGCGGTAATCGAGCGCATCATAAATCATCACGTTGGATTCATCAACGCCTTCATAGTAATCCTTTCCCAAAACATTTTGAAGCTTTACAGCTTTGTGGTATAAAAGGTGATTACCATCGGGCGAACGGTTTTCGTCGCGAACCATGTCACTGTGGTCTTCAATTTCAGTAGCAGTTCCACCTGAAATGGGCACTGAATATACTTTGCTGCTAAAATCATTATTTTCAACAGAGGGTGAAGTTACCTTATAAACAACTGCATTTCCGTCCTTGGTGATTCCTATGGGTGAAACCCTGCCGAGTTCCCATAATTTTTGAGGGGTCATAACATCTTGTGAGAGGAGACTAAGTGTCCCTAAAAACAGTACCGAAAAAGCGACTAATTTTTTCATGGAATATAGAATTGATTGTTTTTAAAAATTTAAGTTTTAAAAGTAATTAAAATATTTCTTATTTTAGTGTCATACATTATAAACTCTCCCCCTTTTAAAAGCTCCCTAAATTAAAAAGCCGCTATAATGAAAAATAGTTTTGTGCTATGCGGTTGGTTAATATTACAGCATTTAAAATCACGTTGTGCTATCTGGCAGGAATTCTCTGTAGTCACTTTTTTGAGATTGGATTGAATCATATACAAATTGCAGGGATTTTAATTTCATTTCTTCTTCTTATAACTTGGTTCCGGGCCAGAAAAATGATTTTTCAGGATGGTTTTTTTGGTGTGATTGCTTTTCTTTCTATTTTTATTTTTGGCGCCTGGGTCTATCAACTGCATCAACCTTTCAACCATAAGGACCATTATATAAATGAAACTTTTAAAGCTGAAAAAAACAGCTTTCAATTAAAAATCAAATCACAGTTAAAACCCGATTTGTATAATGAAAAATTTATTGCTTCCATACTTGCAATTGATGATAAAGAAATTAGTGGTGATGTTCTTTTACTCATCCCTAAAGATACTTTAGATTTCCAACTTGCTGTTGATGATTTGATTTTTTTAACTACCCAATTTCAGGAGCTCCCCACACCTAAAAACCCACATCAATTTGACTATGCGTCCTACCTTAACCAACTGGGAATCTACCATCAATTGCGCATCAAAAAAGATGAAATTCTACTTAAAAAGAAAGGCAAAACCACCCTAAGAGGAATGGCTTTTGAACTAAGAAAGCACATCAATGCAGGTCTTATCGAAAATGGTTTTAGCGGAAATCCTTTAGCGTTGATTAATGCGTTGCTTCTGGGTCAACGACAGGAACTTTCTCAGGAGGTATATTCAGATTTTGCTGCTGCCGGGGCTGTGCATATACTTGCTGTATCAGGTCTCCACGTGGGGATAATCATGCTGATTTTACAATTTGTTTTCAAGCCACTGGAGCGAATGAGAAGTGGGAAAACCATCAAAATTTGTTGTGTGGTGATTTGTTTATGGATGTTTGCAGTGATAGCCGGTTTGTCGCCTTCGGTTTTGAGGGCGGTGACTATGTTTTCCTTTTTGGCCTATGCAATGGAATCAAATCGCGAAACCAGCACTTTCAACACCTTACTTGCATCTGCCTTTTTGCTATTGACACTCAATCCAAACCTACTATTTCACATTGGCTTTCAAATGAGTTATCTCGCGGTTTTTGCCATTATTTGGATCAACCCTATGTTACAAAAACATTATCAACCCAAAACGATTGTTGACAGAAAACTATGGGAAATTTTTACAGTGAGTTGTTCTGCACAACTGGGTGTTAGTTTTTTAAGCATCTATTATTTTAATCATTTTCCCGGTTTGTTTTTTGTGACTAATTTGGTGGTTTTACCTTTTTTGGGATTGATTCTCGGCTTTGGAATTTTAATAATCCTTCTGGCGTCATTCAAAACTTTACCACAGTTTATGATTGATGGCTATACAGCATTACTGGATGGCTTGGTCTATTTTATCAATTGGGCAGCAAGCCAAAAGAGTTTTTATTTTGATGGAATTACCTTTTCAAAACTACAGGTTATTCTACTCTATTTTTTAACAATCACATTCCTGTTAATGCTGCAAAAGTTTTCAGGTAAAAGGCTCATCTATGTTCTCACAACACTTATTTGCTTGCAAGTTGTTTTTATTTGGAATAAAAGGGAAGTCGCCCATCAGGAATTTGTTGTTTTTCACAAAAGTCAAAACTCCATTTTTGGCATTAAAAATGGGAATCAACTTAACTTGTTTTCAAATCTGGATGCTGAACAAATTAACAAGGAAGCTTTGATTAAGAATTACAAGACCAAATCAAAAGTTATACACTTTACCACAGATACCCTTAGAGACGCTTTTGTTTACAACCAAATTACAATTCTAATCATCGACAGCTTAAGTGTGTATCCTTCAGTTCAAGACGGGGTAGATTTAGTAGTTTTGAGAAACAGCCCTCGTGTTCACTTAGAGCGAATGATAGATAGTTTGAAACCAAAAAAAATTATTGCAGACGGCAGTAACTATATCACTTATGTGAATCGCTGGCGCGAAACGGCTCAAAAAAGAAGACTCCCTTTTCACCATACCGGAAAAGAGGGAGCGTTTATATTAGACTGACATTTACAGATTATTGAAAAGTTCCTTTAAAGTTTTTTTGGTACTCGTTCCATGCCTCAGTGGTTGTTAATTTTTTGTAATCATCTGTCGCCATCATTTTAAGAAAAATCTCTAATTGCTGGGGCGTTCTGTAACCGGCAACCGCTTGAATAAAATTACCCTTTTCATCAAAATAAGCAAGGCTGGGGTATCCGGTTACTTTTAGAGCAGAGGTAAATTGATGAGTGCCGTTTCTTCCCTTTCGCCCTTCCTGGTAACGCGGATTTGTATATGTAAACCCCTTGTATGTAACTTCTTCTGTACCTTCAGCATTAAATTTAACTGAATAAAAATTCTTATTTAAATAATTAATGACGTCTTTGTTAGTAAAGGTGTTTCTATCAAGCAATTTGCAGGGGCCACACCAGACGGTATAGACATCCATAAATATTTTTTTGGGATTTTTCTTTTGCGCTTCCAGAGCTTCATTCATCGTCATCCATTTTATTTCCTGAGCTTGTGCAAGCTGTGGAACCAGAAGAAATGCTATTAATAAAATAATATACTTCATAATAAGTGTTTTAATATATGTCGGTTTTCGCTGAAAAGCTTACGAAAATAGGACAAAAAGCGTTCCAAAAATACTAAATTTATTTTGCACTGCTAAATGCCTAGACAACTTGATTTTTAATTGTTTAATTCTCTATCTACTCCGTGCATAAGCTTTTTAATGAACGGAGAGATTGCTAATAATAATACCCCGGAAACTACTCCAATGATAAACAACAACTCAAACAACTCAAGATAAGCAGCTTTCGCCTTTGCTAAATCAACTACCTCACCCACAGAATCAACCGAAGCAATTTGAGCCAAAACAACTGCCAGGTATTCTGAAGCTGCTGTTGCTAAAAACCAAACACCCATCATAAATCCAACAATTTTTCCGGGAGAAAGTTTTGTTACTGCTGATAAACCTACAGGCGACAAACACAATTCACCCATGGTATGGAATAAATAAGTTATAACAAGAAATATTGCGGCTACCTTTCCTGTTTCTGATATGTTAATCCCAAAAACAAGTACGCCAAATCCAAGACCTACCAGTAAAATTGCTATACCAAACTTAACAGCTGTATTGGGGTTATATTTCCCCATTTTTATCCATAACCAAGCAAAAACAGGAGCTAAAGTAATTATGAATAAGGAGTTTAAACTTAAAAAGTATGGCGCCAAAATTTCCCATCCAAAAATATTGAGATCAATCACACGGTCTGCAAATAAATTTAATGATCCGTATGCTTGTTCAAACAAAGCCCAAAAAACAATCGTAAAAATAATTAACAGGAGTAATGCCATCAATCTATCTCTCACTACTTTATCCGGTTGTGAAAAAGCAAAGTAAAATATTGCAACAAAAGAACCCACAATACCCACAATCAAAAGCCATTCAACAACTGTGTGTCTTTGAACCATTTGCCAAATTAGTACTAATGATAAAATGCTTAGTACATAAATAAAATGCTCTGTTTTAAGCCCAAAAACCCTCTTATTAAGTTTTTCAAGGTCTTTGGGTTCTCCTTTTCCAAGATAATAGGGTCTTCCATAGATAAATGTTAACAATCCAAGAACCATCCCTAAACCTGCTGCACCAAAACCGTATCCCCAACCATAATTCTCACCCAACCACCCACAAATAAAGGTGGCCGCAAAAGCACCCAGATTGATGCCCATATAAAAAATAGTAAAACCGGAATCTCTTCTTCTGTCACCCACTTCATAAAGTTCACCAACTAAAGAGGATATATTTGCTTTTAAAAACCCAACTCCAAGAATAATTAAAGCCAATGAGAAGTAAAAAACTTGAAGTGCAAAATTATCCTGAGTAATCAAACCGTTTGAAGCTACACTAGCTTGATTACCTTCAAACGCCAAGCCTAAATGACCACAAACAAGTAAAATAGCGCCAAAAATGATTGCTTTTCTAAAACCCAAATATCGATCTGCCAGATAGCCTCCCAGCACAGGCATTGCATAAACAAGAGCAGCATAGCTACCTATCAAAACATAACTTGCATCATCAGTAAAAAGATGATATTTTGTTAAATAAAAAATTAACAGGGCTTTCATACCATAAAAGCTAAATCGTTCCCACAGTTCTGTAAGAAACATAATGTAAAGACCTGCGGGGTGCCCTAAAAACTCTTTTTGGAGTTTTGATTCTGATGTAGTCATCTTTTATTTTTTTTTAATTTCTAGTTAATAAAGTTTCTATGCATAACCAACCATCACTGCAATAACAATAACAACAGCAGCAGCAGCGAGGAGTTTAAAAATTAAAGGCAAACAGAATTTAAACCATTTGTCATAAGGAATACCTGCCAAGCCAAGAATTCCCATTAAAACAGCATTGGTGGGAACAAGCATATTAGCAAAACCGTCACCAAAGAGGAAAGCCAATACAGAAATGGGTCTTGAAACGCCCACTAAATCTCCCAATGGTGCCATTAGCGGCATCGTTACAAAAGCCTGTCCGCTTCCTGAGGGCACAAAAAAGTTGAGAATTGTTTGCATACCCATCATTCCCACTCCGGCAATTTCAGGGCCTACAGAAGATAAAGGAACCGAAAGCCCTTGAACAATGGTATGTAAAATCTGACCATCTTCCATAATAAGTGCAATTCCTCTGGCAACACCAACAAGCAAGGCTGTTTCTGCCAGATCTTTAGCACCAATAACAAATTTTTCGGCGGCCAAACTAGGACCAATTTTCCCAATAATTGCCGTAAAGACTCCCAAAATGAGGAATGCTGCGCCCAATTCTGTTAAATACCATCCTCGGGTTGCAATTCCCCATACAGCGGTGCCCAATGCAGCAAAAAATCCTAAAAGAATTACTAAGTGTCTCCATTTAAGTAATGGGTATTCTTTGGGAGGTTCAGCTCCGGCGGGTGGTTCAAGTCCATAAACCAAGCTTGATGTTGCATTTTTCTTAACTTTTAAGGAATATCTGTAAATATGATGTCCGGCGATTAAAGAAAAGGGAACCAGAATTGCCAAACGCAAAGGCCAGCCATCATAAGCGTCCAAACCGGCAATGGGATTTGCAACCACTACCGTGTATTGGTTAAAAGCGGCCGTTCCATAGCCCACTCCATAACCCGCGATAATGATGCCTACAGCCGTCAAGCTATCGAGATTCATCGCCCTGCACATAGCTACCAGAATGAGAACAAAAGGAATATATTCTGCAGAAGCGCCCATCACGCTTGAAAGTAGTGCAAATACAAAAACAACGGTAAAGATTAAAGTACCCGGTTTTTTTCCAAGGCTTTCCAGTAATTTACCTAGTAAAGCATCTACTGTGCCTGTTGTTTTGATAATAGCGAGAACACCACCAATAATGAACAGAAAGAAAATAATCCCCTGTGCATCTGCAAAAGCTCTTGGAATTGCCGTAAACAAAGAAACCGGACTCAAATAATGGTGGTCTTCTGCCACTTGATAAGAACCGGGGACTACCATTTCCCTTCCACTTTCAGTTAGTTGCGTATCAAATTGTCCTTGAGGAATTATCCAGGTAGCAACCAAAGCTAAAACCATTAAAAAAAACAGTAATGCTAAAGTGTTGGGCATTTTAAATTTAATCATCTTGAAAGGCTGTTTTTTTACAGGAATTAAAGATTGTCTTTTACAAATTTGGTCATTTTGTTATATAAGTGAAGACGTGTGTTTCCACCAAATATACCGTGATTTTTATCGGGATAAATCAGCCAATCAAAATCCTTATTTGCTTGAACCAATTCCTCTACCAGGCGAGTCGTGTTTTGAACGTGCACATTGTCATCTGCACTACCGTGAACCAGAAGATAGCTTCCTTCAAGTTTATCAACATGATATATGGGAGAGTTTTTGTCATAGCCGTCAGGGTTTTCTTGTGGAGTCAACATATAGCGTTCTGTATAAATGGTATCATAAAATCGCCAGCTAGTTACCGGTGCTACTGCTATAGCCATAGAAAAAGTATCCGCGCCTTGAAACAAAGCATTTGAAGACATAAATCCACCATAGCTCCAGCCCCAAATCCCAATGCGGTTTTCATCAATGTAAGGAAGCTGTCCCAGCTTTTTTGCTGCATCAATCTGGTCGATTGTTTCATATTTACCCAGTTCTTTTTGAGTCATTTTTTTAAAATCCCTGCCTTTTAAGCCGGTTCCTCTGCCGTCAACACTCACTATAATGTAGCCTTCCTGAGCCAGCATTTGATGCCAGTAATCATTATTGTTGTGCCAAGTGTCTGCAACCGTTTGAGAGCCCGGACCTGAGTATTGAAACATAAACAAGGGGTATTTTTTATTGGGGTCAAAATCTTTGGGCTTAATCATATACATATTGAGTTCATAACCATTAAGGGTCATAGTTGAAAACTCTTTAGGTGATATTACATAAGATTCTAATTTTTTTTGAAGTTCAGTGTTGTCCTTAATGACTCTCACAAGTTTTCCATCTTTTGCATTTCTCAAAGAGTAAACAGGGGGTATCGTGGTACTAGAATATGTTTGGATAAACAAACTGAAATCTGCACTAAAAGCGGCTTCATTTCTTCCGGGGGCTGCTGCAAGTTGGGTTTTATCCTTTCCGTTCACTTTGATGGAATAAACGCCGCGGTTGATGCTACCGTTTTCTGTGCTTTGATAAAAAACGCGATTGGTCTTTTCATCAAAACCATAATATCGGGTTACTTCCCAGTTTCCATTTGTAATCTGGTTGAGTAACTTTCCGTTTTTATCATAGTGGTAAATATGGTTCCAGCCACTTTTCTCACTGGTCCAAATAAAACTATTATCCTCTAAAAAAGTAAGGTCAAAAGTAACATCCACATAGGCGTTATCAGTTTCTTTTAAAATGAGTTGTGAGGAATTCTTTTCTACATTATAAAATATTAAATCAAGTTCATTTTGCTGTCTTCCCATTAACTGAAAACTTAAAATATCTGCATCGTTTGTCCATTGCAATCTGGGTATGTAGTAGCTATTGAATTGGCTTACATCAATTTTAGAAGTAGTTTTAGATTTTGAATCATATAAGTGTAATGATACCTCAGCATTAGTTTCGCCAGCTTTGGGATATTTAAATACTTCTTGTGTGGGGTAAAGTTTGTCTCCATAGACGTCCATAGAAAACTTCGGCACATCTGTTTCATCAAAACGAATGAATGCCAGCTTGTCTCCATCTGCATTCCAATCAAAGGCTCTTACAATATAAAACTCTTCTTCATACACCCAGTCGCCAATACCGTTGATGATGTGATTTTTCTTTCCGTCAAAGGTAATTTGAGTGGTTTCACCGTTTTTCAAGTCTTTGATGTAAAGATTATTTTCAAACCCAAAAGCAATCTTAGACCCATCTGGTGAAAAGAGGGGTTCTTGTATTTTATTTTCTGAAACCAAAGTGAGTTTTTTAGAATCTAAATCATACACATAATAACTTCCCAAAGTGGACCTCCTGTAAATGGATTTTATGGAAGCAGCAATCAACATTTTCTTCTCATCTTTACTGAAACTGTATGAAACAATTTGATCCAGTTCTGATAGATCTGAAGAGTTTATTAGCGTCGCTACTTTTTCTGAAGTATTGTAGTCATAAACATCCACAGTAGATGTTCTGGTACTTCTGTCATAATTTAAGACAGAATACTGATTTCCGTTTTTTAAGGAATGAAGACGCTCGAGAGAGGCTGTTCTAAATTCACCTCCCCATATTTCTTCAAGGGTGATTTTGTTTGTTTGTGAAATTAAGTGAACAGATAAAAATAAGAAAACAGGGAGAATTATATGATGAAAACGCATAATGGTACAGTTAAATAATTGTTAGGTCAAGTTTACTAAAAAATATGCAAAATTTGGCATTTTTTCCCCATTAAATATAAGGCACTTGTAGATATTAAAAAATCACTTTCGGGAAAACCACCGGGAAAAACATTCCAAAACGTTGCAGGAAGTCTTATCTTTGCTTTTCAATTTTAGAAAAATGTCAAAAAAAGTTTCAGGGTTTTCAAAATTTAATAAAACACAAAAAATAGACTGGCTTCTTGAACATTACTTTCAAGAAAATGAGACATTTAAAGAGATATTGCTTTCATATTGGAACAGTAACAGCAAATTACAACAGCTTCACGACGAGTTTATAGAAAACACCATCAGCAACTTTTACCTACCTTTTGCTATTGCACCAAACTTTCTTATTAACGATAAACTTTTCACAATCCCAATGGTTATTGAAGAGAGCTCTGTGGTTGCTGCTGCAAGTAATGCTGCAAAATTTTGGCTCGATCGGGGCGGTTTTAAAGCTGAAGTTCTTTCAACAACCAAAAACGGACAAGCGCACTTTAATTATTTTGGTGATAAAGAAAAACTTACTGCCTTTTTTAAAATTGTAAAACCCAGGCTTATTGATAGCGTAGCTGAATTTTCAAAAAACATGAAAAAAAGAGGCGGTGGCGTTATAGATATTACTCTTGTTGATAAAACAGCAACTCTTAAGGGTTATTATCACCTCCATTGTACTTTTGAAACAGCAGATGCAATGGGTGCTAATTTTATAAATAGCTGTCTAGAGCAAATTGCTAAAACCTTTAAAGAGGAAGCCTTATCATTTTCAGGTTTTTCGCAAAGCGAAAAAGAAATTGATGTGGTGATGAGCATTCTATCAAACTATGTCCCCGAGTGTCTTGTGAGAGCAGAAGTTTCTTGTAAAGTTAACGAACTCACTACGCCTGAATTTGACGGTCATTATTTTGCCGAAAAATTTGTAAGAGCGATTGAGATTGCCAAAACAGAGCCAAGACGTGCAGTCACTCACAACAAAGGTATCATGAACGGTCTTGATGCCGTGGTACTTGCCACCGGGAATGACTTTAGAGCAGTAGAAGCCGGTGTACACGCCTTTGCCTCAAGAACCGGTCACTATTCTAGTTTGACAAATGCGGAAATTGACGGAGACATCTTCCGTTTTTGGATAGAAATACCTTTGGCTGTTGGCACTGTGGGTGGCCTTACTTCCTTACACCCACTGGTAAAAGTAGCTTTAGCCATTCTTCAAAAACCAACTGCAAAAGAGCTCATGCAAATAATGGCAGTGACGGGTTTAGCTCAAAATTTTGCCGCTGTTAAATCACTTATCACCACAGGCATACAAGTAGGCCATATGAAAATGCACTTGATGAATATTCTCAATCAATTAAATGCCAAAATAGAAGAAAAAGAAAAAGCAATAGCATATTTTCAAAATACAACGATTTCACATAGTGCAGTCATTGCATTTATTGAATCTTTAAGAAAATAAATGGCAAAAAAAACATTTTACAGCAACGGAAAGTTATTGATTACAGCAGAATATCTTGTTCTTGACGGCGCAGAAGCACTGGCAATTCCCACTGTATATGGTCAGGATTTAAAAGTAAGTAGCGCCAAAAGTGAAGATTTATTCTGGACAAGTAAAAATGAAAAAGGAGCTGTTTGGTTTGAGGCAGTTTTTCAAATCATTCCAAAATTATCCATCAAATCAACAACAGATCATAAAATTGCTGAAACACTTTTGGATATTCTTCAGACTGCAAAAAAATTGAATGCTGGTTTTCTTACTGATTTTTCGGGCTTTGAGGTTATTACTCATTTAAATTTCCCCAGGGAATGGGGGCTTGGTACTTCATCGACATTGATTAACAATATTGCCCAATGGGCAGCGGTGGATGCTTTTGATCTTTTAGAAAACAGCTTTCGCGGAAGCGGGTATGACATCGCCTGTGCGCAAACTGATACACCAATCGTGTATTCAAAATCAAAACACGTATCAAAATCTCAGCAAATAAATCTCAAATGGCCATTTACTGAGTCGCTATTTTTTGTGTATCTCAACAAAAAACAGGATAGTAAAAAAGCGATTGCTCATTACAATGCACTTTCTCAAAACAAGGAGTTAACTATTAAAAAAGTAAATGAGCTCACAAAACAGTTTATAAATTGCAAGTCGCTTTCTCAATTTGAAGAACTCATTGTAGTGCACGAAGACTTGCTTTCAAACCTATTAAAAATTCCAACAATCAAAAGGAGTTTATTTGCTGATTACAGCGGAAGCATAAAAAGTCTGGGAGCATGGGGCGGTGACTTTGTTTTGGTTACCCGAAAAGATGCGCTTGCTTATTTTACAGAAAGAGGATACAAAACTATTATTCCTTTTAATGAAATGGTGAAAAAGAAAGGAGTTTGATTGTTTTGTTGCACTTTGGGGAAAAAATATTTTTAGTGCATCAAAACAAAAAACTCCTTTAATACCATAATTTATTTTTCTAAAAGCTCATAGCTAACATTAATTGTATAGGTTTTATCAATATTATAGTAAGACCATTCATGTTCTTTTGGCAAATGGTAAGCTTGTATTGACAGAATATTTCCAACTTTTTTCCCTGCTAAATTTGCTATTTGTGAAGCTTTTTGTTTTGCATTACTCAGGGCTTCTGAAATGATTTGATCATAACTTTTACCCAAAAAGGTTACTTTAAATTGAATGTTATTAATATAAGTGCCAGGAAAAACAAAAGCCATTAAATCCTCAAAGGTTTTCTGGTTTGAGACAATAATTTCAAAAGTTGACCCTGGATCTTTATTACCTATTAAATTGTAATCAAGTTTGTTTTCAGTGATTTTTTCAGGCTTTATATTTTCTTTTTGAAGTTTTTTTAAAAATTCTTGTTTCATTTCTTCAATATTATCAAATTTAATACCTGCATATTGGGTGTCTTTAATACTAAGCGTAAAATTTAATTTATAACTCTCGGGTTTAATTTCATAGAATGAAGAACCTGAAACATTTATAGACGGCATGTCAAATACTTTATTTTGTGCGCTTGTTATTGACACAAAAATTAACAGTAGTAGGGTTATAACTTTCATGTTTCCTAAATTAATTAATAATTATTTTTTTAGTTTCTTGTTTTTTTGTTGTTTGTATATTTATAAAATAAACTCCACTTGCTAGATTTGAAATATCCAATTGTTGAGTTGTGTTGAGGTTTTTAAAGGCTACTGTTTTAATTAATTTTCCAGTGGAATCATAAATTTCTGTTGACGTTAAAGCTTCATTTTGTGGAGCTTCTATATTGATATATTGATTTGCTGGATTGGGGTATAATTTTATGGTTTCTATGTCGAGGTCAAGGAGACTTAAAACGCTCGATTGTCTATCAAAATAAAGTCCTTCAGCGTGAGTTCCATCAGCACTGGTGCCTGTATAAACTATTAATGCCTCCTCTTCTTCTCCACTTCTAATTGTAGTAATTGCAAAAGGTTGAAATCCATCATAGAGGTCGATATCATTTGGCGTTGCAAATTCCGAAGTGCTCAGTGTAGAGCCATCATAGACACGATACAAAAGACTATTATTTTGACTACCGTTTATAGATTGTCTTAAATACCCAATTTGCACATTTGCGCCTATTCTATAATTAATAAAACCATCCATATAAAGGTAGCTAATCCCTTCTGGCGAAGCATTAGTAACACCCCCTGTAAAGTTTGCCCCTCCTATTTTTCGATATCTTCTTATATTGTATTTTCCTCCAGAACCAGTACCTCTGGAAGAAGTAATAACAAGGACATTTTCAAAGGGGCCAATTTCTCTTTCTGCTACAATTTTTGGGTTTAAAGATTCTCTAACACTTCCATCTTCCAGTACTTCTGTAGCGTTCCAGCTAGCGGGGTCGAGTCGATTTGTGTTATGCCTTGCGTTTAAATCGCCATTGCTATTTCTTACATAAGTAACATAAATATTCCCAACTCTTGAATAGGCTATTGATGGCATAGAGCGACCAAAGGCAATGGTTTCAAAATCGACATAATCAAAGCCAAAAGTGCCAACTTGTGTTCTTGCCGTTAGTATATTATTTGATGTGGTTTGATAGATTAAAAATACACTTTGATTACTAGTGCTTTCAGGAAAATCTCTATCCACATCAAAATCTACTACATTTTCTGCAATCACTTGACTTTCTACTGGAGTGCCTTGTGATAAATTAAATCTTCTTACACGCAACTGGTTGTTGTTGTTTACAGTATAAACTAATAAATAGTCATCGCCCGAAACAGCATTCAACATCAGCATTTTCATTTTAAGAAAATTTACATTTGGGGTAGCTTCAAAAAAGGTTGCCCAATTTTCTCCTTCATCATTAGATTGATAAATCGAGATTCTAGAAGAGCCTGCAAGATTTTCAAAGCAAGATGCAAATAATAGAGTTCCTTCATTTAAACTTACAATATCTATACCGCCGTCTACTCTAGAATTTGTAATTTCTATATTGTCAAACCAACGGTTATTTTGTTGCTGGGCAAATACTACTGTCCCTACTAATATTGCCAAAAGGCAAACTAAATTTTTTGGTGTTTTCATAATGATTTATTTTGATTCACTACAAAACTATTGGAGACTTTAAAAAAGAAGGGGGATAAATGTTACAATAAGGTGGATAATTGTGCCAATATAAGTATTTAAAGGTGTTTTAGGGCTTTTTCCTAAATGAAGAAGGGGTTTTTCCTGCTTCATTTTTAAATATTTTTGAGAAATATTTGGGGTCTTCATAACCTACTTCATAAGCAATTTCAGAAATTGTCAAATCAGTTTTTTGTAATAAGTTTTTTGCTTTCTGAATTTTTATATGATTGATATATTGTGTAATTGACATATTGGTAAGCTGTTTGATTTTTCTATGGAGTTGTGTTCTGCTCATCAACATTTTTTTGGCTAGAGTTTCCATATTTTCATCTTGTTTATAATTAATAGCAAATTCTTGTATTTCTTGAATAAATTTGATATCCAGTTGATTCACATTTTGTAATTTGTTTTCCGGTTTGTTTAATTTTAGTATTTTTTGATAAAATTCAATTTGATACTCTCGTTTTTTTATTAGGTTTTCAATTATTTGAAGAAGCTCTGTTTCATTAAATGGCTTATTGATGTATGCATCTACTCCAAGTTGATATCCTTTTAATCTACTTTTTTCATCAGTTCTTGCTGTTACCATTATAAAGGGAAGGTGGGATGTTTTAATATTGTTCTTTATTTTTTCACAAAATTCAAACCCATCCATTAGAGGCATCATAACATCACTTAATATGAAATCTATTTTTCTGTATTCAGAAATTTCTAGTGCTTTTTTTCCATTAGAAGCTTCTATAATATTATAGTTGTTTTCAAATAGCTCTTTAAAATAACTTCTTATCGCTGCATTGTCTTCAACTACCAAAATCACAGGTTTATTTTGCTTTATTGATGTTTCTAATAGTTTATCTTTTGTTGTCCCAGGTGCTACAAATGGGTTTACAAACTGAAATTCCTCTTGTGTTCTAAGTGAGTTTTTTATGGGAAGTTTCACTGTAAATTTTGTCCCCACATTTTCTTTGCTTTCAACAGTAATTGTTCCTTCCATAAATTCTATCAAGCCTTTTGTTAATTCCATTCCAATACCACTTCCAATATTACTATCAAGATCAAATGTTTTATAATAACGATCAAAAATGTGAGGCAAATCTTCTTTTTTGATACCTTTTCCTGTGTCTTGAATCTCTAAAATTAAGGTATGGTTATTTTCTTGTCGAATTGAAAAAACAATTTTTCCTTCTTTGGGGGTAAACTTTATGGCATTACTTAAAAGATTGTTGATTACTTTTTGAAGCTTAGTATCGTCTAGATCCATGATAAGGCTTTTAATGGAGGTTTTAAAAAGTAATTTTTGTTTTTTGGAATCTGTAAATGGTAAAAAAAGTGAAATACATTTTTTTATAAAAGCCACTACATCACCATTTTTATAATTTTTAGTTAACTGTTTATTGTCGAGGGATACTAATTCCAAAATTTGGTTTACGAGCATTAATAATTGTTCGCCGTTTTCATTTATAGAGACAATACTTTCTTTGTCTTTTTGAGATATCTCTTTATTAGTAAGTAACCTTCCTGCTAGTCCTTTAATGATGGTAAGTGGTGTTTTAAATTCGTGGCTAATATTGGCATACATCGTTGATTTCACCTCGTCTAGTATTA
This sequence comes from uncultured Flavobacteriaceae bacterium, assembly GCA_963977065.1. Classification (GTDB taxonomy): domain Bacteria; phylum Bacteroidota; class Bacteroidia; order Flavobacteriales; family Flavobacteriaceae; genus Planktosalinus. The sequence goes on from CAXBNF010000002.1 coordinate 261,539, forward strand.
TTGCAGATGCTACATTCTGTTTTGCAAGTTTATTCTTCAGTAATAAATAATAAATCAAGGTTGTTATGCCAATAAGTATTAAAAAATATATAAAAAAAGCAACCTTAGTCTTATACCAAGGCGGCAATATGTTGATTAATAATTCATTAGATACACCATTTTTTGGATTTTGGCCAATTAAATAGGAGTTAAAAATGATTCTATTTTTTCCTATGGGAAGATTTGTAAAATGAACTGTGCGATTGGGTAATTCTGTCCATTGATTTTCATTATAGGAATAAGCAAATTTTATTTTATCTGTATAATGAAAATCTAATGTTGAAAAATTGAGAGTTATATTTCTTTCACTAAAATTTAAATCAATATTTCTTAAAGAGTCAACTTCATAGTAATAGTTTTGATTGGTATTATTGTTTGAATAGTTAATTATAGAAGTAATAAAGGGCTTGTTTATTTCTGAGAGATTTTGAGTTTTGTTTAAATTTATGATTTGCAAGCCTTCATCAGTTCCAAAATATAATTGATTTGTTATTTTATTAAAGTGTGCAGAGGAAAATAAAAATGCGTTTGATATTAAACCATCTTCAGTTGTGTAGTTTTTAAAGGTTTGATTTTTTGCATCAAAATAAAAGATTCCATCAAAAATTGTGGAAATCCATAGATTGTTTTTGATGTCCGCTTTAATTGACATTACTTTTTTGTTAAAATAATTGTCATTAATGTTTAGGTGTTTAAAATTTTCAATATGTTCGTCATAAAAAACTAAACCATTATCAGTACCAAACCACATTGTTCCATCAGGAGCCTCTTCAATGCTTAAAATAATGTTTGAACTTAAACCATCAAAAAGTTCAGATTGGTGTTGAAATCTTTTTATAGTATTGGAATTAATTAAATCTTGATTTGAAACATTGGGAATCATAAATATTCCATATGCCGCTGTAGCAATCCAAAGTCTATCTTTGGAATCTATTTTAATGTCAATGATTTTTTGAGTTTTATCCTCTTTTGAGAGGGGAAGTTTAAAGTCAAATTGTATTTTTCCCAAAGTGTCAAATACTATATTTTCATCAAAAGTAGCTACCCAAATTCTGTGATTTTTATCTTTTTCAATACCTAGAATGGGATTAAATTTATTTTGGGGAGTTAATTCAATTTTATTAATTTTTTTAGTTAATAAATTATAAATAATAATTTCATTTTCACTTGTTGCTAACCATAATTGATTATTGAATTTATTTATAGATTGAAAATTATACTCTTTAAATAATTGGTTTGTTACAGAACCTTTATTTATAATTAACCCATCGTTTCCAGCTAAATATATTGTATTTTTTTCACTAATAACTCGTCGAGAATGATAGGGTAGATAAGGGTTTTCAAAAAAACTTAATGTTTTTTTTTGCTTGTATAAACCTTTGGTGGTTCCCACCCATAATAATCCTTCTTTATCAATAAATAATTTTTGTATTGTACTATTTTCTGGAATTGTATGAGATAATAAAGTAAGGCTATTATCATTTAAATCATAATTATAAATTTTCTCAGAAGAATTTATGTAAAAACTATTTTTAAATGAATTTGAAAGATTTGTAACAGGAATATTGATTTTAAGTTTTTCAATTACTCCTTCCCTATCTATTTTATAAGCTCCAGATGTAGTTCCAACAATAGCACTATTATTTTCAACCCGTATTAATGCATCAATATTAAAATTAAATACTCTTTTATCAAAGATGGTGTTTGTTGAATCTAAGAAATATAAGGTTTCATTTAATGTTAACAAAATTTGATTATCAATCTCTTCAATGAATGATGTGGAAGAGCCAAAAGGTAATTTTTTAATGCTATTCTCTTTGGTGTTAAAATATTGAATACCTACATCAGATACTATGTATAAATTATTATTTTCTAAAATTTTTAAACTGTGTAAAAATTTTTCACTTTCAATATTCTTTGAATTATAGTTTGTAAACTTTTGAGATTTTAAATTAAAACTACTAAGCCCCCCTCCAAAAGTTGCAATCCAAATTGTATTATTTTTAATTGTTAAAGCACGGGCATAATTACCAGGTAAGGTATTGTTTCTATAGGGTTGATTTTTAAAGGCTACCATTTCATAACCATCATAACTATAAAGTCCATCCTGAGTTCCAACCCAAAGAAACCCCTGACTATCCTGTTCAATGGCTGAAACCCATGTTTTTTGAAAATTTTTAGTTTCAACCAAACTAAAATTCAGTGTATTTTGAGCCGACAAAAAACAGTTTTGAGTTATATAAAAAAGAAAAGTGTATATCAAAGGTTTCATAACCCTAATATACACTTAAAAAAAATAAATCTTGTATCTTAATTTTTAATACAAATTCGTTCTGCGATCTTCTATCTTGGCTTTCTTTTTAAGCGCATTGAAAACTGTAGCATTGATATTAGATGCACGTCTGTTGTTAATTTGTGTGATATAGGAAGTGAAATCTTCTCTTTGAGCCGCTTCTGTGGTAGAAAGCACCCTAACCATATAAATTCCATTTTTACCCTCAATGAGTCCAGAGGTTTGCCCTTGGCTGAGACCAAATGCAGTACCCACAACTTTTGGTTCTGTACCTGCATCGGGAATAAGTGGTGATTTTCTATTAAGTGCATTCGCTCGCTTTACCTGAACATTATTAGCTGAAGCAAGGTCTTCTAAGGTTGTCGCTTTATTGTTGTCTAAAATGCGTTTTGCTTTTTTCTCATTTCTAACCAAAGGAGTTACTTGAGCCGATGCTTCTGAAACAGGCATCAAACCTTTTGGGTTTTTATTTGTAAGTTGCACAATGGCATACCCATTATTGACATTAAATCTTTTGATAGCTCCTACTTGTGTTTCTTTTTCAAAGGCCCAATTCACAATTTCGCGATTTGCACCAATGCCGGGGATATTTTCTTCCAATTCACCCACTCGATTTACTGGTCTCACATCACTAATATCATCTTCTTTAGCCGCTGAAATAAAATCTGTACTCAATGCTTTCGATTCAAAACGTGTAGCTTCAGTGAAGGTTTGATTAAGAGTTTGTTCTGAGGGTTGTATCGTTTTAACAACATAGGCTACTTTAATAGCTTTTTGAATGTTTTTCTGTTCCTCAATTTTAATGATGAAGTAACCCAATTCTGTTTCAATGATTTCGATATCACCTCTGTTATTTTCAAAGGCAAAATCATTAAACTCTTTAATAGAGACTGAACCGGGAGTTAAATATCCCAGATCACCTTTGTTTTCTTCTACGCCCGGATCATCAGAGAATTGAATGGCAAGGTCTTCAAATTTTGATGCATCCCTTTTAATTACATTTAAAAGACTGTCTGCAAGTGACTTTGCTCCTTCTTTTGTTCTGCTGGTTGAACCAGCTGTTTCAAGGCCATCCCAGGAAATCATAATATGCTTAGTTTTTACAGAATCTGCCATTTGTTGAATGTCTGTAACCTTTGCTAAATTAATTCGACCTTGCGTTTTATAAGGCCCATATACTTCGCCTTTGTTAAGGCTAAAAAGGGTGTCAGCAACATTCTCAGAAAGTTGATTTTTAAATACCCATCTGTCTGTGAATTGCCCCTCTGAATGCTGAGAAACAAATGCTGCAATATCTGTTGCCTCCTGAAAGCTTGGAAGTGTATCGTTTAATCCAGAAATTGAATTGTATTTGATTTGAGGTTGTAAAAGTTCTTTTATTTCGTTTTCAATAGTTGCTTCGTCCTCTTCTGAAGGATTTTCAGCAAAAAGGACATATTGAAAATCAACAGCGGCTTCTACTTCATATTTTTTTGCATTTCGCTTTATGTAGTCTTCGATGTCTTTTTCAGTAACTTCAATTTCTTCATCAGGAATACTTGAGAAGGGAATTTGTACAAATTCAATATCTACTTTATCATTTTCTAATTTGTATTCTTGTTTTCCTTCAAAAGTAGTCGCCGTTAAACCGGCTCTTATTAAGCTGTAATAGGTTTGTTCAATGGCATTTTGACTTAGGCTTTTTTCAAACTCCACAAATTGAGCATATTGCTGTGGTGCATTTACCTTTACATCTGCAAGGTACTCCTGTACTTTAAAAGGGTCATAAATACCGGCTTCATTTGAAAATGTGGGGTTTCCGCTTAGATTTTGTGCCAATGCATTTTGCAATTGTTCATCACTAATTTGTAAGCCCAATTTTTCAAATTGTTCTCTAAACAAGTTTGCACGCACCTCATTGTTCCAAACAGCATTTGCTGCTTGTAGATTTGTGGCGTTTGCTCCCATATTTCGTAAAGCATTCTCTACTTTATTTAGAAAATCATTTCTGGAAATATCAGTCCCATTAATTGTTCCTACTGTATTTTGCTCTTTGTTGGATGAAAATCCACCGTTTTGAAATACATCTGCCAATACAAATGCAAAGAGAGCCATTGCAATAATGATAATCAAAAATACCGAGCGTTGTCTAATTTTATTTAATACTGCCATTTTTTATGAAATTTTATAGGGGGCGAAAATACCATTTTTGAACAACTTATGAAAAACTTATTGCTCAAAAATTCACTTATTTTTAAAAATAATTTTGATGTGGAATATATTCTATTAAAATGCCCTTATTTTATATGGAGGTCTAATTTCTAAAAACTCATAATGAGTCATTTATGAGCTATACAAATAAAATTTATTTTTCGTTTTGTTGACGCTTTTCCAGCTTTTTCCTAAAGTTGCGTTTAAAGAAAAACATAAATAATGCTACTACACCAAAGAATATAAATAAATTAGCCCTATCGGGATTGCTATTCCAATTGCTTATCACCGCAAATAAAGATAGAATAAACATAATCAAATATGCATATTCAAAAATTTTGTAAACTGTTTTATTCATCTTCTAAAGTTTTATCAACATATTGTACCCCAACATTCTTTCTTGACATAAAGGTATTGAAATCTTCACTTGAATCAAAACGGCCTCCATCGTTGAAGGAGCCGTCTTTAAATATTATTTTATAAGGTTGGTCTGTAAAAACCCATTTGTTGTTTTGATCCCAGTAGAGTTGATTAGCATTTAACCTTAGGCTATCGCTTGTTATTAAAACTACGTTACCTCTTAAATCGACCAAATTTGCTTCTTCAAAATGAATTCCATAATCTGATGTCACAGTGCTTTTATCGCCGTTTTCATTCCAGAATTGCACTTCAAGACCATCTGGAAATTCTGAAAAAGAATAATTGTAATTTGAAAAATCAAGCAATGTGGGTGTTATAAGATTTGCTACCAGTTTACCGGAGTCTGTGTATTTTAAATCTACTCCGTTACCCTCTGCAATGGGGCCCAGATCTGCAACAGACAATTGTTGTATTTCCCTATAATTTCCTTCACATGCAAAAAGCGTTAGGACTGTAATTACAATCATAACGCTTTTTAAGCTATGTGATAAAAAATTCATTTTAAAGGTTTGGTACTCTAACACTACCGCCTACCCAGCAATTAAAGCTGATAGTCTTTCCTGCCATTCCTTCTTGAAAAATATCTGCATTTTGTGGAGCACGCTCCATATAGCTTTGTGCGGCAGCATTTGCATTACTTGCTACGGAGGGATCAACTCGAGCTGCTTTTCTAGCTTCTTCTGCAGCTAGCCAATTGATAGCTCTTTTTTCAAATATGGTTTCACCACAATTGTTAGAGCTTGCAGCATACATTCTAGCTATTTGAAGATAAGCTCTACCATAAGAAGGCATTGCTTCTATTGCTTTTCTATAAAAGGATCTCGCATTACCTAGGCTACCAGCCTTTCTGTAATTTTCTGCAATATTATAGTAAGTTCTTGCTTTTCTTGCATTATCTGTTTCCAGTTCTGCAGATTGAACATAATAGTCAAGTGCAACTTTAGGTTTACCATCAGCCTCTGCCAATTGTCCTAGGTAGAATGCAGATCTCGATGATGGGTTTAAGTTATGTAACTCTTGAACTAATTTGAAAAACAATGGGTCTTCACATTCTTTAGCAGAAAGTCTTCCTGCGGCCCCTTGCAACCAGTTTATATCTCCTTTTTTCAGTTCAAAATCTCTTTCATATAGTGGGATAAGATTTTCACAATCTGCAAGTATCCCAAGTTTTCCATTTACACTACCTTTTACTTGTGAGTAAGCTTTAAGGTTTGTTTCCCCTGCACTCAAAAGTTTTGTTTGAGATTGATTGAGCGTTTCACCGGCATCTTGTTTTTCAATTAAAGGAGTTATTTTGGATGCTAAAGTATTCTCTTCAAATTCAATTTTTCTTATCAACTCGTCATAAAGGTCAAACACTTCTTGAATATCTTTTTCTCCGGAATCGTGCAGATCAATAGCAAGTGAAAAATAGGTATATAAAGCCTTAGGGCTTGTAAAATTTTCTTTATCTTTTTTATAAGCAGCATCAAAGGCGTCAAACTGATCTTGAGTCGAGCCAATTTTGTTATCAAACATTACTTGCGCAAAATCTGCTAAAATCCCTCCTTCTGTAGTTTTGTTTGGAAAATGCTGTAAACGCTCTCTAAGTAACTTCTTATACTCGTTATAATGAGTCATTTTTTGATCTTGAGGTGCGTTTTCGATACTGTTTTTGTATAATCTTTCTCCATATTGATACATAGACAAATGGAATGATGCACAATTTTTGCGCAGCTCTTCCAGGTGAGGAAGAGCAGCTTTGTAATTTTCAATTTTTGCCTGTTCAACAAATAAATTCAATGTTATTGTACAATCTTCATTGTTTGAGGCATAGCTAGTTTTACCTGCAAAAAGCAATGTCAAAAATAAAAATGTGATTTTAGTTTTCATTGGTACTAATTTTTTATAAAATATTAATCGTAAAGTGTTTTTATAAACCATCTGTCATTTAATGATAAGCTAATAATTGTATTGAAAAAGGTTTCTTTTACTAGCCCATTATTTGTAGTTCCTCTGTTTCCATACTCAAAACCGATGTTTACATTTGAAAACAATCTCCCTACAGGCATTCCTACTCCAAAAGATATGCCAAACTCATTTATCTTCTCATCGTTAATGACCAATCCTGTATTTTCATACCTAACTCCTGCTCTATATGTTATTTTTTTAAAATAGCCTGAAAGCGCATTGTGTCTGGGTACATAGAACCCTCCCAGTTTATATTTTGAAGAATTGGTAAAGCTTACATTATCAAGTGTGAAAGCTCTGTTTGTAAAATTACTTGTTTCTTGCAGTGTATATTCACCACCCACAAACCATCTTCTGGGCTCTCCAATACCAAAACCAAGAGAGTATTGAGTGGGTAATGTTAATTTAGAATCTTCTACATCCACATCTCTTGGATCTACTTCAATTTGAAAATCTAAATTAGGCACAAAAACACTTGCAAATCGCCTGGAATTTTCAGAATCTAAATTAGTTTCAGGCGTGTAAGTAATACTTGAAAACATTTCTAATTTTTCAGTAATCAATCTTCTGTAAGTAGCACCAAAATTGAGACTAAATCCAGATAAATCTGACCTGTTTGTTTCTTTGGTAGCAAACTCAACATCTGGACTAAAAAGTAATGAATTATTTTCAATATTACCAAAGTTATAGTTTGCATCAATACCCACACTTAAGTGATCTGAAATAAGATAGCCCAGAGATAAAAAAACTTTATTCATACCTCCTTGACCGGTGTTTTGTACAATATTCTCGCCAGATTGATTTTCTAAATTATACCCCACAGAAGTTATTGGTATAATTCCAAAACCGGCACCAAACTTTTCTCCAAGAGGAACTCCAAGAGCCAGATAATTAATGGAGGTTGACGAAGCTGTCCCTTTTTCTTGGGTTGTTTCCTGAGTGACATATTTATGAGCACCCCCCACTGAAAAAGCGACTAATTTTAAATGTGCATACCCGGAAGGATTTTGTAAATTAAGGTGGATACTATCTGAATACATACTAATACCTCCCATACTTCTATTTTCTACAGTACCCCTGAAGTTTGTTGAGCCAACTCCAAAAAATGAATAGGGAGATGAGGTTGCTTCTTGTGCAGAAGTTACTGTAGTAATACATACCAGAATTATTACTAAAAGCCTTTTTATCATGTATTAATGATTATATTCTAATAAATAGTTTAAACCTTCCAGAAGAAAATTTGAATTGGCAAATATGCTATTTTTTAATCTATCTCGCAAAAAATGTGCATTACCGCCTGTTAAAATAACTGTTAAATCTTTAAAATCTTGTTTGTAATGACTTATTACCCCATCAATCTCCAATGTTACACCAAAAATCACACCAGAGTGAATGGATGTTTGTGTGGAATTACCCACAATTGTATTTGGAGTGTTTGCATCAAGCAAAGGTAATTTCTCTGTAAAAGTGTGTAAGGCTTTATACCTCATATTAATTCCAGGAGAAATAGATCCACCTTTGTAATGTCCTTCATTGTTTAAAAAATCATAGGTAATGCAAGTACCCACGTCAATGATTAAAGTATTCTTTTTAGGATAATGGCCACTTGCAGCACTAACCAAAGCAATCCTGTCAACACCAAGACTCAGTGGCGTTGCATAATCGTTAACAAAAGGTGTTTTAATCTTTGATGTAATTTCAAAAACATTGAAATGCCTGTTCAATTTTTGTTTTGATTTTTCAGAAAATCCACCCACGACACTCAATGCCACTCTCTTTATTGAAGGAAATTCTTCTAAAATAAACTCAATATTCTTATCAAAATCAGACTTTACATCAATTTTTTTGTAAACCAAAACCTTGTTATCAAAAATTGCAATTTTGATCAAGGTATTTCCTACATCTACTACTAAGTTCATTTATAATCAAATAAGCGACAAAAATACAATTTGAAAATTTATTATTTACAAACCACTTGAAGAAATTAAAACTTTTTTTATTTTTATGCTTTGCGCAAAATAAAATAAATTTATATTTGCACCCTCTTATTGAGCATTAACTACATTTTGCTTTGAAGGGCGCAGCCCAAAAATACATACTGGTACCTTAGCTCAGTTGGTAGAGCAACGGACTGAAAATCCGTGTGTCCCTGGTT
>CAXBNF010000003.1:0-231252 GCA_963977065.1 uncultured Flavobacteriaceae bacterium
ATGAAAGTGACTGCTGAAGGCCAAACAGCCTCTTATCAGGTGATTAAAAAGTAATTTTTAATTTATTATAGTATAAACCATCCGCCTAAGGCGGATGGTTTTTTTTTGTTCTCTATATTTGCGTATGCAAAGAACATATTCTTTTATTATTCCTGTTTTTAACAGACCTCAAGAGATTCTTGAGCTCCTTGATAGCTTTTCAAAATTGATTTCTCATATAGCGTTTGAGATTGTAATCATTGAAGATGGCTCAACTTTAAAATCTGATAAGATTGCTTTAGGGTTCAAAAACAAACTCAACATCAGTTATTTTTTTAAGTCAAATAGTGGTCCTGGAGATTCAAGAAATTTTGGAATGCAAAAAGCAACCGGAAACTATTTTATTATTCTAGATTCAGATTGTTTATTACCTCCAGAGTATTTGATGGAAGTAGACAAATCTCTTACCAATCATTTTTTAGATTGTTTTGGTGGCCCTGATGCAGCTCACTCAAGTTTTACTCCTTTACAAAAAGCAATCAATTATACAATGACTTCATTTTTAACCACAGGAGGTATAAGAGGAAGTAATAAAACTGTTCAACAATTTGAACCCAGAAGTTTTAATATGGGGATTTCAAAAAAAGCGTTTCAAAAGTCAGGTGGTTTTGGAAAGATTCACCCAGGAGAAGACCCTGATTTGTCTCAACGCCTTTTAAAACTTGGATTTCAAACCGGATTTATTGAAAAAGCATTCGTCTATCATAAAAGACGTATTTCTTGGAGTACCTTTTACAATCAAGTGAAGAAATTTGGTTTGGTAAGACCCATTTTATCAAAATGGCATCCAGAGTCTTCAAAAATTAGTTTTTGGTTTCCATCTTTATTTGTTGTTTATGTCTGCCTGTCAATTGTTTCCCTTTTTATGGGAATATGGATTTCAATGATTTCTTTGGGACTTTATACTTTGGCAATTGTATTAGACTCGAGTATAAAAAATAAAAGTTTATGGATAGGGATATTGAGTAGTTGTGCCGTATTTATTCAGTTTTTTGGTTATGGTTTGGCATTTATAAAATCAACTTTTTTCATTCATTTATTAAATGAAAATCCGAAAAAGTGTTTTCCACAATTGTTTTTTGACTAACTTTAGAAAAACCTTTCGAGTTAAACTAAGAAATCACAAATGAAAATTATTGGTCTTACCGGCGGTATAGGAAGCGGTAAAAGCACTGTAGCCAGAATGTTCAAAGAACTTGGTGTTGCTGTATATATTGCAGATGATGAGGCAAAAAACATTATGCATCAAAAGGAAGTTAAGGAGAAAATTATCCTTCTGCTTGGTAAGGAAGCTTTTGTTGAGAATGAGTTAAATAAAAAATTTATAGCTGAAAAAGTTTTTCAGAATCGTACTCTTCTTGAGGGGCTCAATGAAATTGTCCATCCTGCTGTTGCTGTACACTTTTCTGAATGGATTCAAAATCAAAAAGGCGCTTATGTTATTAAAGAAGCTGCAATCTTGTTTGAAAATGGAGGCTATAAACAATGTGACAAAACAATTTTAGTCAAAGCAAATAAGGACCTGAGACTCAAACGTGTTTTGAAAAGAGACAAAAGCACTGTTAGTGAAGTTGAAGCACGTATGAAAAATCAATGGCCGGATGCTAAAAAAGAAAAACTGGCAGATTTTATCATAGAAAATAATAAAGGACTTCAAGAATTAAGACTTCAAGTTGGTTCAATTCACCACAAATTAATAAAATAGCTTTTTTAATGGCATTAGTTTTGTTAACATTTGGTTAAACCATTAAATGGCTAAATGTTAAAATCTTACTTTTGAGGGATGAGCAAAAAACTTTTTTTACTTCTCATATCTTTTATGAGTCTTTGTTTGTTGGGAATCATTTTTGTTCAGGTATATTGGATTAAAAATTCTTTTGAAAACAAGGAAGATCAATTCAATTATAATGTAAGGCAATCATTAATTGCAACATCATCAGATTTACAGAAGCAAGAGCTAGATTATTATTTTCGATTATATTCTGAAGTAGCTGATAGCATAGGCAAACCAGATACTTCAACGTTCAGAGAAATAGTTTATACAAATACCGATAACATAACAAATGAAACATTTGTTTATTCCAGCGGGCTTTTAGAAGAAGACTTTAAGCTTTCTTCAAATTTTCTTGATATGGGAATTGACAGTATTAATTTCAGAAAATTTACCAGTAGAAAGTTTTCAGCAGTAATCAAACCGGGAATTGATGACGACTCTTATAAAAGAGAATACAGTGAAGTAGCAACCAGAAGCCTTGATGATTTATCAAATTTTCAGCTTAGGGAGACCTTTAAAGATATCGCAAAACAAACACCAATTCATAAAAGGGTTAATACTGAAGATATTGAGAGATTGATAAAGCACCAATTGGAAAGTAGAGATTTGAATCTCGATTTTGAATTTGCGATTTTTAGTAAAGGTCTTTCAACAAAAGTAGCTTCTGAAGAGTTTGTTTATGAGAAGGACTCACCAGACATTTATAGTGTGCCTTTGTTTATTGATGAAAACAGAACCTTTAAATATGAATTGTTAGTTTCGTTTACCAAAAAACAAAGATTTGTATTCTCTTCAGTATTGAGTATGGGGGTTTTGACTTTGTTTTTAACAACCATTATTATTTTAGCATACTATAGTGCTATCAAACAATTGATAAGACAACGACAAATTTCTGAAATTAAAACTGATTTCATTAACAATATGACACACGAGTTCAAAACACCTATTGCAACCATTAACCTGGCACTGGATGCTATGAAGAACCCTATGATTTCTGAAAATAAAGAAACGATGCAGCGTTATTTAAAAATGATCAGAGAGGAAAACAAAAGAATGCACGCACAGGTTGAAAATGTACTGCGTATATCAAAACTCGAAAAAAGAGATTTAAACATTAAGAAAGAAAGGCTTAAACTCCATGAATTGATAGAAGACGCAATGACGCATGTTCAATTGTTGGTAGAAGATCGTGGAGGTTATATTAAGACACATTTTGACGCTCAGAAATCATCAATTTTAGCCAATGAATCGCATTTTACTAATGTTATTGTGAATATATTGGATAATGCCATTAAATATTCACCCAATGCACCAAAAATTGATATTTTTACTGAAAATGTTAAAAACAATATCATTCTTAAAATTCAAGATCAAGGAAGTGGAATGAGTAAAGTAGCACAAAAACGAATTTTTGAAAAATTTTATAGAGAACACACAGGAAATATTCACAACGTAAAAGGACACGGACTTGGACTTTCTTATGTAAAGCGAATTATCGATGACCATCAGGGTCAGATATTTGTGGAAAGTGAGAAAGGAAAAGGAAGTACCTTTATAATTAAACTTCAATTAATATCTTAAGTCATGGAAACTGAAAATAAAAAAATTCTATTAGTAGAAGACGATCCAAATTTTGGAACCGTATTAAAAGATTATTTAACAATGAACAATTACAATGTCACCCACGCTAAAAATGGTATGGAAGGCTTTGAAAAATTTAAAAAAGATGATTATGATCTCTGCATACTCGATGTTATGATGCCTTATAAAGATGGCTTTACGCTGGCTAAGGAAATAAGAGAGAAAAATCAAGAAGTGCCCATTATTTTCTTAACTGCAAAAGCAATGAAAGAAGATGTTTTAAAAGGCTATAAAGTGGGAGCAGATGATTATTTAAACAAACCCTTTGACTCTGAAGTGCTCTTGATGAAAATCAAAGCAATCATACAAAGAAAAGCGACTGAAACTTTGGCAGACAGCAAGCAGTTTGACTTTCAAGTGGGGAACTTCCATTTAAACTCAAAATTGCGTTTTCTCACTTACAAAGATCAAAAGCCCGATAAACTATCACCAAAGGAAAATGAATTATTGCGTCTTCTTGCATTGCATAAAAACGATTTAATGCCTCGTGAATTGGCTTTGACAAAAATATGGAGAGATGACAATTATTTTACTTCAAGGAGTATGGATGTTTACATTGCAAAACTTAGAAAATATTTAAGTAAAGACGATGATGTTGAAATCTTAAATATTCACGGTGAAGGTTTCCGCCTTGTTGTAAAAAGTGAAGTAGATAATTAATGCTTTTAAATAGGTTTATTTTCCTGTTTCTATTTTCTGATTTAGCACTTTAAGAACTTGCTTAATGCTATTTTTTGAAGCACAAACTCAAAACATCTTAACTGTCTAGGACGTTTTGAGTTTTATGTGTTTAATAATGTTGTTTACATCCTCATCAAACTCAAACCATTTAATTTCAGTATCTTTTCTCAGCCAGGTGAGCTGCCTTTTTGCATAGCGTCTTGAGTTTTTCTTGATTTCTTCAATCGCTTTTTCAAGTGAGATTTCTTTGTTTAAGAACGAAAATAATTCTTTATATCCAACTGTTTGTAGGGCATTCAAGTGTCGTCGGTCATAAAGTTCTTTTGCTTCATTTAAAAGTCCTGCCTCCATCATTAAATCCACTCGATTGTTTATGCGCCCATAGAGTAACTCTCTATCTGCTTTCAATCCTATTTTTAGCACATTAAAATTTCGTTTCTTTGATTTTTTCTTTAAAAAGGAAGAATAGGGTTTACCGGAGCCAATACAAACCTCTAAAGCTCTTATCAATCTGTGTGCATTGTTTTTATCAACAACTTTATAATATCCAGGGTCTAGTTGCTGAAGTTTTTTTTGTAAAGTTGAAATGCCACTTTCCAAAAACACTTTTTGAAGTTCTTCTCTTATTTTTGGGGCAATTATAGGAAAATCGTCCAGACCTTTAAGGACTGCATCTATATACAAACCTGAACCTCCTACAAGAAAGAGCTTGTCTTTTTGTTTGAATTTATTTTCGATAAGCTGTATGGCATCCATTTCATAGTCACCAACGCTATAATCCTTTTCAATAGAAATATGATGTATAAAATGATGAGGAACTTTGTCTAATTCTGAAGGCGAAGGAACAGCGGTGCCAATACTCATTTCTTTGTAAAACTGGCGCGCGTCTGCTGAGATGATTTCAGAATTAAAAAACCGAGCCAAAGCTATTGATGTAGCCGTTTTACCAATGGCTGTTGGACCAACAATTGTGATGAGGTATTTTTCTTGTTGTCCCAAATCTAGATTTTGATTTTTGCTCCACAATTGTAACAAAATGCAGCGCTTTTTTTGTGATTTTGAGTATTACAAACAGGACAAACGATGTCTTTTTTACTTAATTTTTTATGACTCAATTCTTTGGTAGATTTCTTTTTTGATTTTTGTTTTGCAAATTCAGCAGAAACAATACCCGTGGGTACAGCAATAATACCATAACCGGTAATCATTACAAACATAGCTAAAAACTGTCCAATGGCAGTAACTGGATAAATATCTCCAAAACCCACGGTTGTTAAAGTTACAACTGTCCAATAAATTCCGCGCGGAATACTTGTGTAACCTGCTTCTGGGCCCTCAATTAAATACATTAATGTGCCTACAACCATAGCAATAATAAGTACCGCAAATAAAAAGACTATTATTTTTGCCCGACTTGCTTTTAAGGCTGCTTTTAGGTTAGTTGCCTCACCTACAAACTGCGCTAACTTTAGTACTCTAAAAAGCCTTAATAAGCGCAGTGCCCTTACACTGGTTAAAAGATTACTGCCGGTTATAAAGAAGGACAGATACATTGGTAAAATGGCCAGCAAATCTATAATACCATAAAAACTAAAAATATATTTCCACGGTTTTTTGGTAGAAAAAATTCGAAGAATATATTCAATAGTGAAAAGTGATGTGAAAATCCATTCTGCAACGATTAAAGCTTGATGGTATTTTGCATCAATTTCTTTAACAGATTCCATCATTACTGCCAGTACACTTAAGAGTATAAATATGAGAAGAAAAACATCAAATAATTTTCCTGCACGTGTATTAGTTCCATAAATGACAATATAAATTTTTTGTCTAATTGTGTCAATCTTGGACTTGGGTTCTTCAATAATCATGAGCACTTATTCAAATGAGTAATTTCAAATTTACTAAAGAAAATGAGAATCTTCCTTATTCTTCTAATTTTATCACTTTTATCACTTTATTTCTTCTTAAATAACTTTGTATAATATGTTGGGCATCTTTGTTATTTGACATGGGAGTAATCAAAGATTTTAAAATGGCTGTATTTGTAATTTGATAATTTAAATTATAAAATGCGATGCCTTTAAAAATGCCATTCTCGATATGAACCACACTGCGCTCATCAACATCTCTACCGCGATCAATAATGAGCATGTTTTGATTTTCAAAACTGTTTTTCTTTAGGAAATTGTCTATTTTGCTATTGTAATTTCCCGGTGACTCCTCACCAATACAGGCCCCGGCACATTCTTTAAGAGAATGTGAAAAACAGGCCCCTTTTGTTTGGTATAAACCCGTGAGTTTCTGACACAAACCATAACTTTCAGTGATTTTAAACAAACTGTTTTTTGCTTGTTGGTAATTAGTAAAAGTGGTAATGGGTTTTTTTCTGGCGTCTGCTTTTTCAATTTTTAAGTTGATATAGCCGTTAACATCTTTAAAACTATTGAGTTGGTATTGATAAATGGTTTTTCGTAAAGCCCTGTTGTAGATGGGTTTGTTGATTTTAATTTCTTCATTTTCTTTGAGTTGGGCTATTAAATCGCTTCCGGTGAGTTCAAATGAAACCGAGTGGACATCCTCTTGTATTTTCTTAGACTTTCTATTGTCTGAAGTAAAGTGCTGAATCACGCGCTTTTTCAGGTTTTTACTTTTACCAATGTAGATAATCGTGCCCTCTTCTTTATGCATATAATAAACACCGGTTTCTCCGGGAATTTTTTCTATGATGCGTAACAGCTTTTTATCGACTTGCCTTTTTGGAGCTAGCCGAATGGTACTGCTTAGAATTTCTTTTTTGGAGTCTTTAGATAGCAACAATTTGAAAAGGGTTACGGTTGCTTTAGCATCTCCTGAGGCCCTATGGCGGTCACTCATGGGGATACCCAGTTCACGAACAAGTTTGCCAAGGCTGTATGATTTTACATCGGGGAGTAGTTTTTTAGAGAGTTCAACTGTACAAAGGGTTTGTCTTTCAAATTCAAAACCCAGGCGATTGAATTCTGTTTGGAGGATTCTGTAATCAAAACTGGCGTTATGAGCTACGATAATACTGTCTTGTGTGATTTCAACGATGCGTTTTGCCACTTCATAAAACTTGGGTGCTTGCCTTAGCATATCGTTGTTGATTCCTGTAAGGTTAACCACAAAGGGCTGTATGGGAATTTCAGGATTTACAAGGCTAATAAATTGGTCGATGATTTTAACACCATCAAATTTGTAGATGGCAATTTCTGTAATACCTTCTTCATTGTATTTCCCTCCGGTGGTTTCTATGTCGAGTATTGTATACAAGTATTAAGTGTAATTTCTTTCGCCAAAAATGGCGCTTCCAATGCGAACCATCGTACTCCCATATTGAAGAGCTAGAGGGTAATCACCACTCATTCCTGTTGATAGCTCTGTCATTCCATATTTATTTTTCAACTGGTCAAAAAAAGATTTTAGAAATTGAAATTCCTTTTCAATTTGCGCTGTATTTTTGGTAAATGTAGCCATTCCCATTAATCCTTTGATTCTTATATGCTTAAGGTTTTTAAATTCTTCACTCTCTAAAAGTTGTGTGATTTCTTCTGGGTCAAATCCAAATTTTGTTTCTTCTTTGGCTATATATACTTGTAGTAAACAGTTGATGATACGGTTGTTTTTTTGTGCTTGTTTATTAATTTCTTTGAGGAGTTTTAAACTATCAACCGCGTGAATTAAGTGAACATATGGAGCGATATATTTTACTTTGTTGCGTTGCAAATGCCCAATCATGTGCCATTGGATGTCTTTTGGCATTTCCTCCCATTTTTCAGTCATTTCCTGCGCTTTGTTTTCTCCAAAATCTCTATGACCAGCTTCATAGGCTTCCAATATTTGAGAAACGGGTTTCGTTTTTGAAACAGCTATAAGGCTTATTTGCTCTGAAAGTTCTGATTTTATTTTTTTTAAATTTTCAGCAATCATTTTTATTAAACGTTTTCAAACTTATTTAAAATTCATAGATGGTGATTCCGCTGCGCAATTTTGGTTCAATATAAGTGCTTTTAGGTGGCATTTTGAGTCCTTGGTCTGCGATGTGTTTCAGTTGATCAATTGTGGCTGGTTTTAATCCAAAACCGACTTCAAATTCTTTGCTGTCAACTTTTGCCTTAACAAACGCCATATCATTGCGACCGTGTACATATTCAATGCGATTATTATTTCTTAAATTATTTATACCCAATAAAGGCTTTAAAATGGTTTTATATAGAATTTGAGCATCCAAATCATCGAGTGCATTTTCAAATTTGTAACTTGAGCTCCGCAGTTGTAGCGAGTAAAATTCTCCTGACAAATACATGCTAAAATGATGAGGTTTAGAGGGTTTGTAATAATTGAGCCCTCTATTTTCAATTTTATAAAAAGTATCCAGAGCAATTAAAAACTCTTCTTTGCTGTGCCCGTTTAAATCTTTTACGAGCCTGTTGAATTCATAAATGGTAAGTTGTGACTCCGGGATTAAATAACTCATAAAAAAGTTATAGTTTTCTTCACCTGTATGTTTTTCATTGGACGATTTCAAATCCTGATGCAAAAGGTATGAAGAAGCAGAACGATGATGCCCGTCTGCTATGTAAAGATTTTTGCATCTTCCAAACTCTTTTTTGATTGTATTAATGATTTTGGGATTATCAACTTTCCAGAGGTAATGAGTGTCTCTATAGGTTGTTGTAAACTCATATTCAGCACGTGTTTGCGAATTTTCCTTTATAATTTCTTCCAGTAAGTTATTGTCTGGATAAGTAATTAAAACAGGTTCTGCATTGAATCCCACAGTTTTTAGATAGTCTTTAAAAATAATTTCACGTTCCTCCAGGGTGTCTTCGTGTTTTTTGATTTTATCTTCTTCATATTCTATGGCGCTGGTAGCTGCAATAATACCTTCATAACTTTGATTGTCTCGATCAACAATTTTATAAATGTAATAGGAGGGAACGGAGTCTTGAATAAAGATGCCTTCTTCCTTGAATTCTTCATACCGGTTTTTAACCAGTTTGTATCGTTCCACGCCCGAAATTTCTTTATGGTATTTATATCCGGGATTGACGATGTGTAAAAAAGAAAATGGATTGTTGTTGAGACGGGCTTCTCTTTCCTCTTGTGTATAGCTTTGATAGGCCCTTGATGCAATGAGACTTACTTTATCTCTAGTGGGTCTTACGGCTTTAAAAGGAAGGACTTTTGCCATAGTTAGTCAATTAGTTTTAACAGTTCCAACTCAATAATTTTAATATTTCTTCCTTCGATTTCAATAAGTCCTTCTTTGTTAAAGCTTGATAAGGTTCTAATTAAGCTTTCGGTTGCAATACCGGCAACGCTGGCGAGATCACTTCGGGATATTTTTATACTTTCATTATTTTTTTTATTCATTTTTTCAGCAAACTGAAGTATGGTAGCGGCTGTTTTTTTTCTAACAGACCCATAAGCCATTTGTAACAATTGTTCTTTTATCTCGGCAATGTTGTCTGAAAGAAGGTTGATTAAATCAAAATTAACTTTGTGATTTTTATTTAATACGGAGATCAATTCTTCTTTAGGCAACGCAACAAGTTCACAGTTTTCCATAGCAGTTGCAGATTCCGGATAGGGGATATTTTGAAGTAATGAAGCATAACCAAACAAATCATCTTCTTTAAAAAGTGCTGTTGTAAGCTCTTTGCCAGATTCATCAATCCTGTGACACTTTACTATACCTTTATTGATTAGGTATATATAATTAGAATGATTCCCTTGATTGAAAATAGATTCCCCTTTTTTAAAGGTTTGTTCAATTCCATTATCGTCTATATAATTTTTCAAATCATGGAGAGAACGCAGGTTTGAAGTATCTTCCTCTAATTGCTTTTGTTCCCTTTGTTCCATTAAAATAGTAGCTTTAGCCAGCCGGCTTTCAAGGGCACTTAACAAGTCATGTTCCTCAAATGGTTTTGTAAGGTAATCATCGGCACCCAGATCCATTCCTTTTCTAATGTCTTTGTGTTCAGTTTTGGCTGTGAGAAAAATAAAAGGGATAAATTTTGTTGAATCCTCTTTTGAAAGTTCAGCGATCACCCCATAGCCATCGAGTTCGGGCATCATAATGTCACAAATTACAATATCGGGTAAGATGTTTTTTGCAGTAGTAACACCAATTTTTCCATTGGGGGCGGTGATGACTTCATAACCTGCAAGTTCAATTAATTCTGCCGTGTTTTCTCTCACTGCGACATCATCTTCTATTAATAATACTTTGAACATATTTATTTATTTGCTGTTTGCTACTAGAGGTATTGTCATCGTAAAGGTGCTGCCCTCGTTTTCTGAACTTACAAAACTAATGGTTCCATTCAAATTTTTCAAATGACTTTTTACAATGTTGAGACCAATACCGGTGCCTTGATCATTAATGGCATTTTCTGCCCTGAAATATCTGCTAAAAATATGAGGTTGCGCAACTGCCGGGATTCCCATTCCCTGATCTGTAACCGAAATAATGAGAATTTTATCTCTACTTTCAACATCAATTTTTATTATGGTATTTTCTGGTGAATATTTTATGGCATTGTGTACGAGGTTTGAAAGACACAATTCCATGATTTTTTCATCCTGAGTAAGCGTGTATTCATCAACTTCCGGAGGAAAGTCAATGCGTTGACCGCCTTTCATTAGCATATTGGCGTTATAAACGACTTCATTGATTACTTTACTGAGTTTAAAGGTTGTGGGCCTGTAAGTTTCCTTACCGGAATCCAATCTCTCAACAGAAAGGAAATCGTTTAGAATGTTATTGAGATAATGCACCTTGTCAGTTATAGTTCGGAGGTGTTTATCTCTCTTTTCCTGTTGTTCTTCCAGCTTGTATTTTCCTAATAAAATGGTCGATGTTAAAATGCCACTTAAAGGCGTTTTAAACTCATGAGAAACCATAGAGAGAAATTTGGTTTTTAATTCGTTGAGTTCTCTTTCTTTTTTTAAAGCAGACTTGATTTTTCTTTCAGCGATTTTTCTTTTTTCGATTTCAGTTTGGAGTTCATCAACAGTTTTATGGAGTTCTTTTGTGCGTTCTTGAATGCGTTCTTCAAGTGCTGCATTGAGTTTGATTATTTTTTGTTCTTGTTTAACTCTTTCTGAAATGTCAATCACAAGTGCCATAACATACTTGTTGTTATCCCACTCAAAAGGATTGAGACCCGCTTCTACGGGAATGGGATGCCCTTTTTTGTGAACTCCATAAAGATTGCGACCATGACCCATCTGGCGCTTGTCACTTTTTTTGATAAAATCTTTGACGTAGGTTTTATGTTTGTCGTGAATTTCTTTTGGAATTAATATGTCCAAATGTTGCCCCACGAGTTCTTCCAGTGAATAACCAAACATATCCAAAAGTGAATTATTGACAGAAACAATTTGCTGTTTGCTATCCACAATTACAACGCCTTCAGATATGGACTCAGATAAATGGTTCAGTAAACTGTTGTCCTTTTCAAAAATTTTCATTCCTCAAAGTTAAGCAATCTACCTTTGGGTTAAAAGTTTTATTGGTCTTTGTGGAAGCTTTTTTTTTCAATGACAAATATCATAGTTTAAACAGGATTACTGTCGGTAATTTGCAATGTAAATAACAAGAAGAATACTAAAACAAAATAAAATGAAAAACTTAAAGAATCTTATCAAAACAGCCTTAATAGCTTTACTGATTGCGATGCCTTTTACTCAAGATACATTTGCACAAGAAGCTAAAGTAAATAACGCAAATAGTAATTTAACCATTTTTGGGACATCAAATATTCACGATTGGGATATGAAAGCGGAAAAACTTTCAGGAGTTGCAACTTTCAAAATGGAAGATGGTAAACTTTCAGGAGTAGAAAAATTAAATTTTTCTGTTGAAGTGGAAAGTTTAAAAAGTGGAAAAAGCGGTATGGATAAAAACACATACAATGCACTTGACAGCAAATCTCACAAAACGATTACATACACCCTTACTAAAGTAAACAAAGTGACTGAAACCGCTAACAATACTTTTTCGATTGAAACAACCGGGAATTTAAAAATTGCAGGTGAAACTAAGCTTATTCCCATAAAATTTACTGCAAAAACAAGTGATAATAAAGTTGCTCTTTCAGGAAAGGTTGATTTGAATATGACCCATTATAAAATAGAACCGCCAAAAGCTTTGATGGGTACCATAAAAACCGGAGAAGAGGTGACAATAGACTTTGAAGTAATTTACAACTAACTATAAACAAACAAAAGAAACAGTATTAATCATTAAATTCCAAAACTATGAAAACAATAAAAAAACTAACACTTGTACTTGTTGTGATACTACTATCTGCAACAACTTTTGCTCAAGATAAAAGACATCTTGATAATTACAGAAGCCCCGACAAAAACGGTATCAACGTTTTTGAAGCACCAAAAGACTCTATCTCTACATTTGATGGAGTAAAAGTAAGAATAGGTGGTGCATCTGCACTTCAGTATCAGTCTGTTAATCACGAAAACAGCGGCGATGTGGAGTTGATTGAAATTGGAGACAACTTCAATTTAGCAACTGCAAACCTTGACCTTGATGTGGCGCTTGCCGATGGTGTGAGAATGCATTTAAGAACTTATTTATCTGCTCGCCACCATCCAGAAGCTTGGGTAAAAGGTGGGTATATGCAAATAGACAACTTCAACTTTATTAGTGAGGGATTCCTTGCAGAGACAATGAAGTATGTAACCATCAAGTTTGGACATATGGAAAACAACTATGGCGACGCACACTTTAGAAGAACAGACAACGCTATGGCACTTTACAACCCATTTGTTGGAAACTATATTATGGATTCTTTTACTACCGAAGTGGGTGGAGAAGTCTATTTCCAGAAAAACGGATTCCTTATGATGGTAGGATTATCAAATGGTAAATTAAATCAAGCGGTAACCAATCCCGGTAAAACAAGCCCTTCATTCTTAGGGAAGTTAGGTTATGACAAGCAACTCAATGAAGATTTGAGATTCCGTATTACAGGTTCTGTTTACAGTACGGCTCATTCTTCAAGAACTTGGCTTTATGCCGGTGACCGTGCAGGTTCAAGATACTACCTGGTGATGGAATTACCAGATGCAAATGCTACAGCTCAATTTACTTCAGGACGTTTTAATCCTTCTTTAAACAACCAGATGACTTCAGTTATGATTAATCCATTTGTAAAGTATGGAGGTTTTGAGTTCTTCGGTATGTATGAAAGAGCAGAAGGTAAAGCAAGAACAGAAGCTGAAACCAGAGTGTTTACTCAAATTGGTGCAGAAGCACTTTACAGATTTGGAAGTACTGAAAACTTCTACATAGGAGGTCGTTACAACCAAGTGAGTGGTGAGCAAATTGGAACAGGAAATGATATTGATATTAACAGAATCCAGTTTGGTGGCGGATGGTTTTTAACCAAAAATGTATTAGCCAAAATAGAATATGTAAACCAAACCTATGATGGATTTAGTGCCGGAGATCGTTTTGAAGATGGCAAGTTCAACGGACTTATGGTTGAAGCAGCTATAAGCTTCTAAGTTTGTTTTAGTTCAATGAAGGGGAGGAGACTTTTAAAAATCTCCTCCCTTTTTTGTAATTTTAAGCCACTTTTATTAAACGTTTTAAAATGAGAACTTTATTAAATTTTGTATTGGCAGCCTTATGTTTCTCCTTTGTAGTTAAGGAGGAAATCATTCAGCGTGAGGTTTTAATCACAAATGAAAGTTTTCTATATATCAAAGGGACTTCAAATATCAATACTTTTACCTGTGTGTATGATGCAGCAACGCTTTCAAGAAAAGTACCTGTTCAATTTTCAGATTCAAACAACACTATGCATTTTAAAAATGTAAAAATGCAATTGCAAAACAAAGGCTTCAATTGTGGTAATCGCGGTATTAACAATGACTTTCACGATTTACTTCAAACCAATAAGTACCCAAATATCAACTTTGAACTACTTAGTGCAACCCAGCAAAAAAATAGTGTACAAACACAAGTTGCAATTGAAATTGCGGGCATAAAAAGACAGTACAAAGTATCTGTCAAAACAAATGGTGAACTCGCTCCACTAGAAGGCGTGCTTTGTGTTAATATCACCGACTTTGGTTTAACCCCTCCCAAAAAAATGATGGGAATGATTGTAGTGCGTGAAGACATCGAGATTGTCTTTGGGTTTGATTTAAAAGTAATTGATTAATTATTGAACCTCCCTGATTAGAGTTGACCATCTCTTCTCTTTATTCTACTCACCACTCACCACTAACCACTCACCACTATAAAATTCCTGATATCCATCATAGTTCCTTTATTGATAAATTCAGAATTTTGCAGGCAAATTGATTTATAAACTTTAAGTTGAATACACCCACAAAAGACAAAACCAATTGTTACCATTGTGGTGATAGTTGCATCACAGGAACAATTGTTGCCGATGAGAAAGACTTCTGCTGCAACGGTTGTAAAACGGTATATGAAATCTTTTCGGCAAACGACCTTACGTGTTACTATGATATGCAAACGGCGCCGGGTGCTATTCCAAAAGAGCTGGAAGGAAAATATGATTTCCTTGATAACAAGGCTATTGCAGATAAATTGCTCGAGTTTGATGATGGTACAAATCAAATTGTCACCCTTTATATCCCACACATTCATTGCAGTTCCTGTATTTGGATTCTTGAAAATCTCAACAAGTTAAACCCCGGAATATCAAACTCTCAGGTGGATTTTCCACAAAAAACAGTGCGAGTTCAGTTTCAAAACACACTCATTACTTTTAGGGAAGTGGTTCATTTACTGAGCAGTATTGGCTATGAGCCTTACATCAGTTTGGAGAACTATGAAGGTAAGCAAAAACCGGTTGACCGCAGCCTAATGTACAAACTCGCCATCGCGGGCTTTGCTTTTGGGAACATTATGTTTCTTTCCTTTCCCGAGTATTTTGACTTTGGTGATTATTGGCTCGAGCAATACAAACCATTTTTCAGGTGGTTGATGTTTGCGTTTTCTTTGCCTGTTTTTTTCTATTCGGCTTCGGGTTATTTTATCTCGGCTTATAAGGGATTGCGGGTTGGTTTTTTGAATATTGATGTGCCTTTGGCTTTGGGTATTCTTGTGCTTTTTGTACGCAGTGTTATCGAAATCACTTTTGACCTGGGTACCGGCTTTTTTGACAGCCTTACGGGGCTGGTGTTTTTCCTGTTACTGGGGAAATTTTTTCAGCAGAAAACCTATAATTTCCTTTCGTTTGAACGCGATTATAAGTCTTATTTTCCCATTTCGGTCACCCGAATCAGTGAAGGAAAGGAAGAAGCCATCTCAGTTTATGACATCAAGGAGGGCGACCGGTTGCTTATTAGAAATGAAGAACTCATCCCTGTGGATGGTATCTTTATTAAAGGAAATGCACGCATCGATTATAGTTTTGTGACAGGTGAATCGGTGCCCATCAAAAAAGAATCGGGAGACAAGCTTTTTGCCGGTGGAAAACAAATTGCCGGAGCCATCGAGATGGAAAGTTTGAAGAGCGTTTCACAAAGTTACCTCACCCAGTTATGGAGCAATGATGTATTCAACAAAGACAAAGAACACGACTTTGTGGGGCTCACAAACACCATCAGTAAATATTTTACAGTAGTCATCTTGGCAATTGCCTTTGGTGCTTTGGGATACTGGATGTTTTTTGATGTTTCTATTGCTATTCAAGCGTTTACGGCGGTTTTGATTATTGCCTGCCCCTGTGCATTGGCGATGTCGGCGCCTTTTACTTTGGGAAATATGTTGCGCATTTTCGGAAAATTGAAATTCTATCTCAAAAATGCCAATGTCATTGAAAAGCTCGCCAAAATTGATACACTTATTTTTGACAAAACTGGAACGATTACTTCCAACGATAAAAATGCCATTGTATATTCGGGTTCCGCTTTAAGCGAAATGGAAACAAACTTACTCAAATCAACCCTGCGCACCTCCAATCACCCGTTGAGCAGATCACTTTATGAGTTACTGAAAGAAAACGATATCCTCACCCTTGATGAATATGAAGAACTACCCGGAAAAGGACTCAGTGCCGGTGCTAACGGAAACCGAATAAAAATAGGCAGTGCAGATTTTGTTTCAGATACTTCTTATCAAACCTCAAAATCTCATTTTGAAACAGTAGTTCATGTAAGCACAAACAATGAATACAAAGGAAAATATGTATTTACAAATCGCTATCGCGAAGCGGTGGATACTGTCTTTCAATCACTTGATAAAGAATATCATCTGGGAATCCTTTCAGGAGATAATGAAGGAGAACGTGATTATTTGGAACAACTACTACCTGCTGCAACACAAATGGACTTTAACCAAAAACCAAAAGATAAACTGGAGCACATCGCTCGTTTGCAAGAGTATGGGCATCTAGTGGCAATGATTGGCGATGGTCTTAACGATGCGGGTGCTTTGCAACAAAGCAATGTGGGGATTGCCGTTTCAGAAAATGTCAACGTGTTTTCACCTGCTTGTGACGGCATACTCGATGCTTCAAAATTTAAAGAACTTCCGGGTTATTTTAAAGCCGCTAAAAAATCAATTAACATCATAAAAGCAAGTATAGCCATTTCCTTTTTATACAATGTTGTGGGGCTGTATTTTGCTGTTACCGGCCAATTGGCACCTGTTGTTGCGGCTATTATCATGCCAATGAGCTCCATTAGTGTGGTAGCTTTTACGACGGTGATGACCAACTGGATTGGTAGAAATTTAAAGTAGGTTCTTTCAAAGATTGTAATGTTGAATTACTTTAGAGATTTTTAGCACTCGTTTTTAGCACTCATTTTCACTATATTTGGGTTTCCAACAAAATGTATTCCCAATGAAATTAAAGTCCGTTTTCACTTTTACTTTGCTTCTTTTCGTTTTTCAACAGGCAAATTCTCAAAATCGCATACTTCCTGTTGACACTACTGTTGTCACTCAAGACAAAGTGACTGTTAATGGAGCACTCATCAATTATACTGTAACCACCGGCACCCAACCCGTCTGGGATGAAGCAGGGAAACCCATTGCTTCGCTGCATTATACTTATTACACCCGCAACAATGTGCAAAATAAAGAACACCGACCATTAGTGATTTCATTTAACGGCGGTCCCGGTTCGGCTTCGGTGTGGATGCACCTGGCTTATACCGGTCCGCGTATTTTGAACATCGACGATGAGGGTTATCCTCTGCAACCTTATGGGTTTAAAGAAAATCCATACTCCATACTCGATGTTGCTGACATTGTGTATGTCAATCCCGTAAACACCGGTTATTCAAGAATGATTCCCGCAGATGGTGAAGGGGTGGACCGCAAGCAATTTTTTGGCATCAATGCAGATATCACTTATTTGGCAGAGTGGCTCAATACGTTTGTAACGAGAAACAATCGTTGGCTTTCGCCAAAATATCTCATAGGAGAAAGTTATGGAGGTGTGCGTGTAGCCGGTCTTTCACTGGCACTACAAAACCGTCACTGGATGTATCTCAACGGAGTCATTATGGTTTCACCGGCAGATTATAAAATTCTGCGTAGTGACAATTTGGAATCACAAGTACTCAGTCTACCTTATTTTGCTGCTACTGCCTGGTATCACAAACAACTCGCCCCTGCATTGCAACAAAAAGATTTATATGATATCCTTCCGGAAGTAGAAGATTTTACCATCAACGAGTTGATGCCTGCCATCGCAAAAGGCGGATTTATAGAGGAAACAGAACGCAAAGCGATTACTCAAAAAGTGGCTTTTTATTCCGGTTTAACCGAAAAAGAGATTTTACAACATAACCTGGTGGTGCCCACAAGTTACTTTTGGAAAGCTCTTTTGCGGGATAAATCTGGCAAGACCATAGGTAGACTGGATTCACGTTATTTAGGTATTGATAAAATGGAAGCAGGAACTTCACCTGATTACAGTGCCGAACTCACCTCCTGGTTGCACTCATTTACCCCGGCCATCAACCATTATTTTCAAAATGATTTGGGTTTTAAAACCGATATCAAATACAATATGTTTGGCAATGTGCGCCCCTGGGATATGGAAAATGACAACACCCGAGATGATTTGCGACAGGCGATGGCACAAAACCCTTATTTAAATGTGTTGTTTCAAAGTGGGTATTATGATGGAGCAACCACATATTTTCACGCTAAATACACCATGTGGCAAATGGATCCCAGCGGGAAGCTAAAAGATCGTTTGGATTTTAAAGGCTACCGCAGCGGGCATATGATGTACCTGCGTCGAGAAGACTTGAAAAAGTCAAATGAAGACTTAAGGGAATTTATTTTAAAAACCAGTAAAAAAGGCGTTGTGGCGAAGTATGAGTAATATAAAAGTTGATATCAATTTTTTATAGCTCAATTCAATGATTACAAAAGTTAAAAGTCAAAATGACAAAAAAGGAGGATAAAATAGAATTGTTTAGAAGTTTAATTAGCAACAGGTATTTGATTTACAATAGTTTGTTTACAAATTTGCCCAATGAAAACATCAAGCATACCGGAATTTTCATCCCGTTGTTAGCCAAGCTGAGTAATCAATACTATACAGAAAATAAAAGCCCCGAACAGGTTATAAATGATTTTTTTGAACAGTATACCGATTTTAAAAGTAAAAAAGATAAGTTTGATTTTTTATTTAGAGTGGTTCAATATGTTGAGCGTCAGGTAGTTTTGTTTGATAGTGTTGAAGACGCGGCATTTGCCGAGTTTAACTATACCGGTATAGATGCCTTTTTACATTCTAAACCTTTTAGTCAAGAAATTATCAATCACTTTAAAAACTTTGGGGTAAGGGTTGTTTTTACAGCACATCCCACACAATTTTATACCAATGCTGTGCAAAACATTATGCACCAACTTAGGGAGGCCATAAAAATAAACGATTATCTAGAAGTAGATAAAAGTTTACAGCAATTGGCATTTACACCTTTTATTAATCGTGAAAAGCCTACTCCCATTGACGAAGCAAAAACAATTTTGTTTTATTTACGCTATGTTTATTATCAAACTTTGGGCAGGCTTTACCACAAAATTTGCGAACTGCTTGAAGAACAACCGGATTTTAACCCAAATCTTTTACAATTAGGTTTTTGGCCGGGAGGAGATCGTGACGGAAACCCTTTTGTCAATACTGAAACCACCATTCAAGTAGCTAATGAATTGCGCATCTCAATAATTAAATGTTATTATGCACATCTAAAATGGTTAATGAAAAAAATAACCTTTCGCAAAACTAATGAATTATTGATCGATTTAAAATCAAAACTATATGATGCCATTTTTGAAGGGAATAATTTTATCAATGCTCAAGAAATTTTAGAGACATTAAGCCAAGTTAAAGCCTTTTTAATTTCAGATTATGATTCACTTTATATTTCTGAAATTAATGATTTTATAGGAAGGGTCTATCTATTTGGAACTCATTTTGCCTCGCTAGATATCAGACAAGATTCTTCTGTACACTGTGAAGTTATTTCTGAAATAATAAAAAAAGAATTTAAGTTGAATTGGACTCATTTAACTGAGGATGAAAAAATAAGCTTACTAACACATCGCATTAACAAGACTGATGAAAACCACTATGATCAAGCAATATTTTCTGATACCATAAAAAACATAAAACAAATAAAAGCCATTCAACAAAACAATGGACTAAAGAGTATTCACAGATACATCATTTCAAATACTGAAAATAGCATAGATGTTTTTACGGTATATGGACTGTTTAAATTTTGTGGTTATGATGATGATAACATTGATATAGATATTGTTCCACTTTTTGAGACCATGGACGGAATGGCCAAAGCAAGTGGGGTTATGGAAATTTTATATAACAACCCAATCTATAAAAAACATCTTCAGAGAAGAAATAATGAACAACATATCATGTTAGGTTTTTCTGACGGTACTAAAGACGGTGGTTATCTAAAAGCCAATTGGGAAATATACAAAACCAAAGAAGTATTGACAGCATTATCAAGAACATACAATATTAAAGTTATTTTCTTTGATGGCAGAGGAGGACCTCCGGCAAGAGGTGGAGGTAAGACCTATCAATTTTATGCTTCACAGGGTCCTGAAATTGAAAATAAAAATATTCAACTCACCATACAAGGGCAAACCATTACCAGTGTTTTTGGAACACACGACCAAGCCTCTTTTAACTTTGAACAATTGTTGCTTTCCGGAATAAAAACATTACAAAGCAATAAAATGGAGCTCCATCTAAAAGAGACCATGTCAAAACTTGCTGAAATTAGTCACAAAAAATACCTTAGTTTAAAAAATGACCCTTTATTTACTTCCTATATGGAAGAAATGACACCTCTAAAACAGTATGGCGCTACCAATATTGGCAGCAGACCCACCAAACGAAAACAAGCCTCAAAACTTGAGTTAAAAGATTTAAGAGCCATCCCTTTTGTGGGTTCTTGGAGTATGGTGAGACAAAACATTCCAGGTTATTATGGATTAGGCTCTGCTCTGGAAGCTTTTAAAGATAATTTTGAAACCATCGAAAACCTCTATCAAGAATCAGACTTTTTTAAAACATTGATTCAAAATAGTATGATGTCTATGAAAAAAACATATTTTCCGTTAACTTCTTATATGGCTGATCATCCTGATTATGGTGTTTTTTGGAAAGAGTTGAGAAATGAATATCTGCTCGCAAAAAAATGGACTTTAAAACTCACTAATCAAACAGAATTGATGGAAAATGAGCCCCGTTCCAGAAAGTCTATAAGTGCACGTGAGAAAATTATATTACCCCTTTTGAGTATTCAACAATTTGCTTTGATACAGATGCAAAAAAAGGATCAAGACTATGAGATTTATGAAAAACTAATAATCAGATGTTTGTTTGGAAACATTAACGCCAGTAGAAATTCAGCTTAGTAGACCGGTCTTTTATTGAATTGTTTTTAAGGGAACCATTTTTAAATGCTACTTTTTTTTATATACTTTTTTTGAGCTTATTTAAAAACCTTATTCTTTTACTATTTGTCGCACAGTTCTTTTACCGTTGGTATAATACACATTTATAAAATACATTCCTGTAGCATAAGATGTCAGATTTAAAGTAAACTCATTTTCGTTCACAGTTTGAGATTCAATTAACTGCCCGTGAGCTGTAAAAACGTCAATCTTTTTTATTTCATCTGTTGCTTTAACACTTATAAAGTTTGAAGCTGGATTTGGCGTAATTTGAATGGATTGTTTTGAGATTTCAATCGTATTTAATTCACAATCCAAGTCATTGATAAACGTCCAGATTTGGTCATTCAATAAAAAAGGAACCGGTAAATTACTTGGATCTTCACCCATTCGTATCCAAACGAGATTTTCAGAAGGAACTACATTAAGGAACTGACCATCTTTTCCCATAGCGGCATAGGTATCTTCAGGAGCGTTATTAAAAAGGGGGCCGTTAAAAACTGTTTGTAAACCGGGTAACATAAATGTTTCAGTTCCATTGAGCCACCACAGATACCCGTAGGCTTCGTTGAGTGATTGGCTTGAAGTGACCATTTGGTTGAAGTAATTGGTGTCGGTCATTATTTGATTTCCATCCCAGTTACCGTTATTAAGCATCAATAAACCAAAGCGCGCCATACTTCTGGCGTTACTGAAAAACACATTGTTATTTTCAACTGGTAAAAAAGTACCGGTCATCCCGGTGGGGGTTTTCAGTTTTTGTGTGGTATAGTTGTTTAAGGAGGTTGCAGTTGCTTCTTCAATCACTTGATCGAGCAAGGTATAAGGTGCATTGTGATAGGCCCATCGGGTACCCGGGCTTGCAAGACATTCCAAACAATTGCTTGTGGTACAAGTGGGGTCTGGCACGCCATCGTCGAGTCCGCTGGTCATGGCCAGTTGATTTTCAATGGTAAT
This sequence comes from uncultured Flavobacteriaceae bacterium, assembly GCA_963977065.1. Taxonomy (GTDB): domain Bacteria; phylum Bacteroidota; class Bacteroidia; order Flavobacteriales; family Flavobacteriaceae; genus Planktosalinus. The sequence goes on from CAXBNF010000003.1 coordinate 22,080, forward strand.
AGCAAGTTCTTCACCCGGCAAACAACTCGTCCAGCCAGTTCCCAGATAAGTAGCAGTGGGCTCATCAATAGATAAAAATCCTTCTTGCTGAGCAATACCTGTCATAAAACCGGTGATTGTTTTTCCGGCAGAAGCCCAGTACCATGGAGTAGCCATAGTATGGTCGTCAAAATAGCTTTCGATGACAATTTTACCATCTTTTAATAAAATAAATGCTTTAGTGTTATTGTCTTCAAGGAAATTGTTGAGTAAATCAATTTTTTCGGGACACCAATTTAGTGCTTCGGGAGGGAGGGTTTCCCAGGTGTTTCCGGAAGTGGGAGGAAAATAGAGGTCTTGTGAATGAATTTGTAAACTTAAAAAAGTGAACAACAATAGAAATAGGGGTTTCATAGCAGTTGATTTGAATCTTTGACTAAATTAAAATAAAAAAGTTTAACCACAATTGCTCGGTTTCCTTTAAAAGAAATTGGGGATACTATTATTTTAAAACTACCTGAATGGGTGAGCACACGAAAGTGGTTTCTGCGTAATTTTAGGGCTCATTTTTAAATCATCAAAATATGAAAAGAGCATTAGCAGTATTCGTTATAGCCATGGTATTTATTTCGTGTAAGACAGAAAAAAAATCAGAAGTTGAAAAATCTGTTGACAATTTATCAAACACCATCAAAGCAGCCACAAAAATGGACGAAATGAATGAAGAGGTGGCAGATTTAAGCAAAATAACGCCAATAACTAAAGACGACTTTAAATTCTGGTTACCCGATGAAATTGATGGACTCAAACGCACAAAATATTCTGCCGGTAACGCGATGATGGTCAATATTAGCTCGATTGAAGCAACCTATCAAAACGATGACAAATCCAAAGAAATAAAAATCAATGTCATTGATCGCGCAGGAGAAATGGGGGCATCAGCTACTATGGGGTTAACAATGATGTTCACTATGGACTTTGATGAGGAAACTGATAACAGCTACAAACGTACCGTTACAAAAAATGGCATAAAAGCTGTAGAAGAATACTTTACCCAACAAAACCGAACCGAACTGCAAATGCTTCAAAATAACGAGCGATTTTATGTCAATCTAAACGCTAAGGGTTACAATCCTGATGAAAGCTGGAAACTTGTTAATAAATTTAATTTCAAGGATTTAGAATAAAATGATACGTTTTTTAGCCCTGATTTCTTTTTTATTGATTGCTTGCAACGCCTCGCAAAACGCTAGCTTTTTTAAATCGAAAAAGGCCCAAAAAGTATCTGATGAAAATCTGGTGTATATCTATCAAAACCGAGGTTGTCCTGATTTTTCAGAAACCTATAAAAACTATGGCTTTAAAATAGAGTGTGGCACCGATGTTTACGATAGTTTGGTGCAACAAAAAAATAATAGGGTTGTTGAAAAAATTGAAAAGCACTACGGCAAAGGTTGGTTTTATGAAAATTTTCAGCTGTTTATATCAAAGAATTAAAAGGGATAATGCTCATTTATAGCTTTAAAGAGTGTAGCAATATGTTCAAAAGTTTATTTTTAACTTCAATCACTACAAAAAAAATAGTACTTTAACATTTTCTATGGAATCATAAGAAAATGAGAACTATTTTTATCACTTTTCTCTTTTCAATTTTACTGAGCAATTTCTCAATTGCCCAAAGTCCGAATGTGGTTTTCTCTCATTTGAGTGTGAAAGACGGGCTGTCACAAAATTCTGTTACGGCCATACTACAGGACAGCAAGGGTTTTATGTGGTTTGGCACGCACGATGGTCTTAACAAATATGATGGAACCGGATTTAAAACTTACAGGCACGAGCGCAACAATCCCAATAGCATTAGTAACAATTATATATGGGATTTGCACGAAGACGCAGAAGGTGTGCTGTGGATTGCCACGTTTGGTGGTGGTCTCAACAGCCTCGACCTAAAAACCGGTACTATTGAACGTTTTTCTCATCAACCCAATGAACCAAATTCCTTTCCCAGTAATCGTATTTTTTCTATTCAAGAAGGTAAAGACGGGATTCTTTGGATTGGTGCCAATGAAGGACTCATTCGTTTTGATAAAAAAACAAAAACTTCACAACTTTTTCTCTCCACTACTTCCCCACAAGGCGTTTTGCTGGACAATTATACAGGCATCGTTACCTCTGACGGAAATGGGAATCTCTGGCTAAGAACTGATAATGGCCTCACTCTGTTTAACACCCAAACTTTAGAACCCACCTATTTTACTCACAGTCCTTTTTCAAGTGAACACAACCTGGGTGATATTTATGACATCAAATGGCACAATAACAGACTCTTAGTGGGCTGTGATATCGGTTTACTTGAAATTGATATCATCAATAAAACAGATCGTTTATTGTTGCATTCTTCTGATGTTTCTTCTGAAAACTCTTCTGTTACTTTTCAAAAAATTCTTTCGGTAGGCGAACAACAATTTTACATTGGCACACATTCCGGCTTGGTGTTTTTTGATGCTGAAAACAATTCACATTACCGCTATGAAAATAGTAAAGAAGATGATAAAAGTCTGGTTCATAATCACGTTCTGAGCCTCAGGCAATCCAAAGATGGTGTGGTGTGGATAGGTACTCGCAACGGAATTGATAAAATTGATTTTAGGGTACCGGATTTTATTCATTTCAGAAATTTTTCGTTACCCAATGCACTCAATGTTAAGAACATCAAATCTTTCATAGAAACCAAAAACGAGTTGTTGTGGATTGGTTCTACATCTGGCCTCAATTTATATGATAAAAATAAGGATGCGTTTGTTGATATTTCAGACATAAGAAATCAAATGACTTCAGATTATTTGTTGCACATCTCCAAAGACAGCAAAGAAAACATCTGGATAGGAACCCGCACCGGTGGATTTTATCAAATTGACCCCCAACTCAATATCAAAAAAATCACACCGGAAAATAAAGATGCTTCCAATGCCCGTGTACATTTTATTACTGAAGATCGTCAAGGGTTTATTTGGGTGGGAACCGGCGGAGAAGGTCTTTGGCGGTATGATTCCCGCACCAATCGAGTAAAAATGTATCCGCTATCCAAAGACGGAAAAGGTCCCAGCCATCCATATATTTTTGCAATTTTGGAAGACAGTTTTCAAAATCTCTGGCTGGGAACACCCACTGGCGGACTCAATCTTTTTGACCGCGAAAAAGAGGAGTTTCTCTATTTCCAAAACCATCCTGATAACACAAACAGTTTAGCAAATGACTTAGTTTTAACATTGGCAGAAGACAGTAAAAACCAACTCTGGATTGGGACTACCGGTGGATTGAGTAAACTAAGCATTCCGCTTCAACACAATCTTTATTCTAAACTCAAGGGACTCAAAGAACAAGGGTCAGACTCCTTGTTTGTGAATTTTGGAAGGCCCGAAGGATTTCCCAATGAAGTGATTTACGGCATTCTTGAAGACCCTCAACTAAACCTATGGATGTCCACCAATCAGGGATTGGTACAATTTAATACCCAAACCGAAAGCATTATCAACATCTATGAAGCTGGTCACGGCTTGCAAAGCAATGAATTCAATCAAAACAGCTATCACAAGGGACCCTCAGGTTTGATGTATTTTGGGGGAATCGATGGCTTTAATATTTTTAATCCCGAAAACATCAAAGGCAATACCTTTATTCCTGAAGTGCGTATCACCGGCTTGTCTATTTTAAATAAGCCTGTTCTTGTTGGCCAAGCCGATAAAAACAAAATCCCGATACTTGACAAAGAACCTTATTTTAAGGAATCCATCACACTTTCGTGGAAACAAAAAGTCGTGAGCTTTCATTTTGCAGCACTTAGTTATATCAGTCCCGAAAAAAACAGCTACCAATACAAAATGGAAGGTTTTGATGAAGACTGGGTACTTGCCGGAAACACCAACCAAACCACCTACACCAATCTCGACCCGGGAACTTATACCTTTCGTGTAAACGCAGCAAACAATAGCGGAATATGGAATGAAACCGGTACTGCCATTACTGTAAAAGTAAATCCGCCGCCCTGGCGCAGTTGGTATGCTTATGTGGCTTATTTGTTGCTTTTTCTTGCTGCTATCTATGCTTTTATTAAATACCGCGTTAACCAAGCGACACAGGCACTTTTACGAAAAGCCGAAATTGAACGCGTAAGAGTTGAAGAACGGGAAATCTTCAGAAGACGCAGCTCACAAGATTTTCACGACGAGGCGGGTAATAAAATCACCCGAATTAGTCTTGTTACGGCTCTCGCCAAACAAGAAGCAAACACAAACGATCATCTAAAAGGTTACCTACATAAAATTGAAGAAAACGTGCAAGAACTCAATACCGGTATGCGCGATTTTATCTGGGCTTTAGACCCGGGAAAAGACACCCTGTATGAAACCTTGCATCGCTTTGAAGATTTTGCGTCAGGATTTTGTGAAGATGCCCAAGTTCGTTTTCAAAGCGAAGGCGTGGGTGTATATTTAAATCATTTTCCGTTAAATATGAACCAACGCAGACATTTGTTGTTGATTCTTAAGGAAGTATTGCACAACAGCATTAAACACGCAGCTCCCAAAAACATTCAGCTAAGGGTTACAACTGAAAAAGAAGCTACCATTATTTCACTATCTGACGATGGAAAAGGATTTGAGTTAAACACATTAAAAAGACAAAACGGTCTCCAAAATATCAGGGAAAGAGCAAAAAATCTTGATGCGGACTTAGTAATACAATCTGCAATAAACAAAGGAACCAAAATCACAATCACACTTAAAAACGCCTTATTAATGAAGCTTTAGCGTAAAAGATTACCCAAAAAGGTAATCCGTCGAAGCAATAGATTCTGTATCTTTAACTATGGAAAAAGCCCATTCACATATCTATGTTTCCATTATTGAAGACGACTCGTTGATATTAACTTCGCTCACGCAATTGGTTGATAACGCTCCGGGATTTAAAGTAGTGAGCAGCTTTCAAACGGCAGACGATGCCCTAAATGGCTTTCCAAAACCATTGCCAGATGTCCTTCTGTTGGACATTGATTTACCGGGAACTTCAGGCTTAGAGGCACTTCCCAAGCTCAACAAACTACTTCCCAAAACCAATGTTTTAATGCTTACCGTAAACGACAGTTCAGACTTGGTTTTTCAGTCACTTCAAAACGGCGCTGTGGGTTATTTGCTAAAAGGCAATACCCCTTCAAAATTACTTGAAAGCATCAAAGAAGTTTTTGAAGGCGGCTCGCCTATGAGTCCTTCCATCGCCCGAAAAGTAATTGGTTCCTTTCAAAACAAAGACCCCTACAAACTATCTGACCGTGAAAAACAGGTACTTCAAAAACTTTGTAACGGTAGCAACAACAGCAAAATTGCCGAAGAATTATTTGTTTCGGTCAATACCGTTAAAGCACACATCAAAAATATTTATGAAAAAATGCACGTGCATTCGCGGGCTGAAGTAGTCGCTCAAGCCATAAAAAACAAGATTGTTTAGTTTATTTTTTGGGCGTTCCGCCACGCTAATAGCGTTACGGCCACGCTGTCCGCTATATCATTTGGCTGCCTTAGGGCAGCCAAAAGGATGCCGCTTTCATCGTTAACGCAGGTTACGGATGCTTCCCTTTTCGTATGCGCGAAATGGTCAAATCTGAAAAATAATTGGCAGTAATGTCCATTATGGCTTTGTCTATTTCGTGTACTGCACCAAATAAATGGGCAATTTCGTGGGCTATCACATCGCCTTTGCCACTTCCGCCTTTGCCATTTTGATTTACCGGGACTGTGCAAAGGTATTTATCTCGGTTGGTCCAGGAAAGATTGTTAAACTCTAATAAGCCTTCCATAAAAATATTGATGCCCAGTTTTTCATCATCGGCTATGCCGGTTATGGTCTTTTCACCTTCATTGGGATCACCGTCTTCTGCAGTGGCGCCGGCATAACAGGTGTTGACATAAAAACACCAAAACTCAGGGTCTTTAGCCAGATTTATATTGTCGAACAAATAATTGGACTTTATTTCATCAAAATCATCGGCATTTGTGTTTCTTATAAACTTGGTTTCTTTTCTGGGGTTATACTTTTTTAAGGTTTCAAAATCGACCACGGTATAAGATGGTCTAAAAATACGCTCCAACACACACAAATCAGGGTTGAGGTCCGGCATCGCATCACCGGCTTTAAAACCCCATTTTCGTTCATCGTCAAATTTAAGTCCGCACACCTTGCCTTCATAACCATCCAGTCCGCTGAGCAATCCTTCAATCACGACATAATCGGCGGCACCGTTAAAAATATATCCGGCTTCGTTAGCAGAATTTTCAAGAATTTTAAAGGTTTGATTCAGCACTTTAAATTCACCATCTTGAAACGCATTGATTATACCAACGTGTTTATGCCCTGCATCAGGGTCTGAAGACATTGTAGGTTTGGTAACTCCGTCTTCTTCCAGTTTTTCAATGATATTATCTTCAATATAAATCTTGGTTTGCCCCACACTTGGACTGTTGAGTTCATAAGAAACAATTTTACTGAACATCACATCTTTTCCAATGGGTCCCATTTTATCCACTTCGGCATACATAAACCGCCAAACGGTAAGGGTTTTACTGGCATAGTTTTCGGCTAAGCGCACCTCTGCTTTTTCGGCATCATCGGGGTTAGCGTCCAACACCGCCGGGTCAACAATACGCTGTTTATCGTTGTTGCGAGTTACCTCACTGGAATTGCTATTGAGTTTGGAATCGTCGTTTTCAAGCGTTTTTAAAAACTCCCTGTCAAATGCGCTTACCACTCTAAAATTATCGCCGGGTTGCAAGCTTACTTCAAATTCAAGTTGTTCGGTGCTTTCAATGAAATCCACTTTTAAAATACCGTCTTTATCTTGTCCGGTTAAATAACCCGATTTGAGTTTGCCTCCGCTTTTTTCCAAAAACCCGATATTGTCTTCGGCTTGGCTCTCGTTGTCCATTTCGGCTATCTTTGAGTTTTCGAGTGTGGGGTCGTCCACATCAAAAGATTTAAAATACACTTTTATAGGGTAAATGGGTTTTACGCTTAAAGTCACATTTAAGGTTACTTTATTTCGCAATAAATCTTCAGCTTTTCCTACACTTTTTATGCGCTTTCCTGGAAAGACCCTCACGCCTGTTGGACGCAGGTAACTGCTGCTTTCGGAAACCACATCGCAATCGCATTTAATTAATCCTGAAGGTTCTGTAATTGGGTCTGATGGATTTCTGAAATTCACATCATAATCCAGTTTATTGTCGTGGTTGATGCTGTTGTTTCTACCTTCCCACTCCAATTTTTCGATACCAATAATAGTCAAAGCAGCTTCCTGAAAATTTTCGGGGTCGTTTTTTGGGTACATTTTAAAAACGGTGCCGCGTTGCTCGGTATGGGCTTCTATGCCTTCTACCCAAATCTCCTTAATCCAGAAATTCCCTATCTTTTCAAAATCTGTGGGAATAAACAGAGGTTTTGCAGGGTCAAAGGCTTCGGTTTTTTTGTTGTCCTTCCAAAGCAAGACGTTTTTGGCCCCTTTGGTTTGTTCAAAAATAATTTCTTCAGGCGGATTGGGCTCACCGGTATAAGGCACTTTGATGCGCAGCCTCACCAAATCGTCATCGGCTTTTGTTAGCTTGGTTTTAGAAATCTTGGTTTCGGGATCGTAATCAAACGTTTCGCCTTGGTCATCGTTGTCGAGGTTTACAAATGTTTGGGCACCCATTTCAAGCATCAATGCCGGATTTATTTTTTTTCCGTCTAGTGCTTCGGCATTAAAAATTTCCAGTTCGGGCGCATCACAAAAACAAATATCGTCCAACCAAACCTCGCTTTTTTCAGTCCCGGGAATGGTCATAGCCAAATGCGCTCCGTTCATTCCATAAGGTGGTTTATTGGGAAAACTGCTTCCCACGATATAAAATTGCACACCGGCACCACGCACTTGTTTGTTTTCCGGAAGGTGTAAAGGAATTTTAAACGCCGTCCACTCGTTTGTGTTTTTAGTTATAACGGCGTTTGTCTCATCAGGTGCGGGACCGCCACCGCTGCCATCGGTAGCCAATAAAAAAGGATTGATCCAAAGCTTGTCGCCATTTTTCAAATTGGTTTTGTAATAGCCACAGATTGCTTTTGGTTTTTCTGTAACAGGCATATATATTTTATCGACTATCTCTTTGGGGTTGGCTACCATCACATCATTACAATCGCCCTGGCACCAAAAGATGGAGGCACTTAATCCCTGTTTCTTCAACATATCTTCTGCCATTTTTTTGTACTGAGGATACTGGCTCATCGCCTTGACATATTCCTCATTTTTGTTGAGATAATCAACGGTTGACGGATTTTTTAAATGTATGGCATAGTTGCCGCTTTTGCTGTCGGTCGATTTAAAAATACTTTTAAAATCGTCAGGTATATTTGGGGCGTTTTGAGTAACGTTGGTACTGCCCCAATTGAGCGGTGTATCGCCTTTCCAAAGTTCAAAATCGCCATTGGGAATGTCACAAGACGCTTCCTCTTGAGCAAAAAGTGCTAATGGGAAGGCACACAAAATCAGTACTAAGAAGCCGGTTTTTCTTTTCATCTTTAAAATCACTGTACAATAAATTCGGTGCGTCTGTTTTTGGCTTTGTTGAGTGCTGAATCGTTAGGAGCAACCGGTTCGGCCTCACCTTTACCATCGGTTTCCAAACGATTGGTATCGATGCCAAACTGATTGACCAAGGCATTTTTTACAGAGAGAGCGCGGTCTTTGGAGAGTCCTATATTGTATTGCTCCGTGCCATCGGAATCAGTATGCCCCACAATGCGGATGTTTTTACCGGGCTCGGTTTTTAGCGCTTCAGCAATTTCCCGAAGGATTCCGAAGGATTCGGGTTTTATGGTAGCCGAATTTACATCAAAATGAATGGCGTTTGTGACATATTTACCGGTGGCAAAAAGTTTGGCTCGAGGCTCGGGCAATCCTTTTGCAATGCGCAGGTTGGAAATAAGAAAATGCTCTTTACCATCTTGCATTCCATACGTTTGAAACAATATTTTTTTGAACTTTTCGCCATTGGGCACGCCACGCGAAAAATCGACAACTTTTTCGCCATCCATATAAAAACGATAGCGGTTGCCTTTTACTGATATGGCGATGTGTGTGCCTTCTTTGATGTTTTGTCTGTAATCGTTTTTGACGCTGTTGCTTGCTTTTTCAGCATTCTTTTCAATACTTCTAAAGTTTATGCCATTGTCCCATTTTTGATGGGCATAAATTTCGGCTACTGCATTAGTGGTTCCGGGATTTAGTCGTCGCGAGCCATCGGTAAGAAAAACCATAAGACGTGCCACCTGCGAGGTGTTATCAGAAATTCCAAAGCCAATTAAGTCAAACTCTATGGTGTAATCTTTGCCCCAAAGTTCGGGCATATCGGCTTCGAAAAAACCTTTGTTGAAGAGTTTCATCCAGCGTTGGTTTTCATCGTTAGAAAGCGTGATGACTTCTGCACTGGCATTGCCATCCCACAATTGGGGAAAATCGCCAATGGGGTCTTTGGAAAAATCTTCAAATAAAATGACATTTTCGCCCGCTACCCAATCGCTTTTCGAGTACATTTCAACCACTTCTTGGTCTTCGGCATTTTGTGGGGTTTGAGTGATTGAAGAATCACCATCATTATCGCTATTTCCGGAATTTGGTGAATCAGTTTTAGGGTTTTGTTTACCATTCCCTAAAATGGTGTCCATCACTTTATTGGTTTCTTCTTCGGTTTTTTGCTCCAGTTTTTTAGTGGCGGCATTTTCAGCTTTTTTTTTGAGTTTATCAATTATTTGTGCATCAGCTTGCGGAATGTTCACAAAGAAAAGGGCTACTAAAAATGCAATTGAAATATTGAGTCTTTTTGTTTTCATAATGGTTATGCTAAAAGTTTGAATTTCAAAACTATAATTCTTATGTCTAAATTTATATTACCCAAACGGGTAGTTATTTGCTTTATAGTATCGGTTAATTTTGAAATATTATAAAACCTAAAAAAATAATATGAAACGAGCAGTTGGGTTGTTTTTTTATTTCACTTTAAGCTTTTTAACCGTTTTTTTTATGGCCGGTTGGGTCGTGAAACTTTTAGGCATTGGCGCTAACCAAGGACTTGCTGCAGGAGCTATGGTTTTGTTTTATGCGTTTATTGTTGGTATTCTTGGGTTGGTAGCTGCTATTTTAATTTATATCAAACGCAAATCATTACCGCTTTTTAAAATCAACTTGATTTTACTGTTATTGTTGGCATTATCTGTAGTGCTATTAAAAATTACGCCCAAAAAGAAATCGGTTCCCTACAATAAACCTGCTGAGGAAGTAAGCCAAGCAGGATTTTTTGCTTTTAGTGGAGATATTAACAAACTTTCAAGATCGAACATTGTTGAACAGGAAATGGGCTTGGGACTTTACACCCCACGAATGGTTCCCGGCCAGATCTTGTATTTTTATGAAAGTCCAACTCTTTCTTCCCACAATGAGCGTTTAAAACCCGCAGACAGTATTGTTTTTGAAGCTACAACCTATGGTGGTTTTGAAATGGGTTACAAACCAAAATGGCTGGAACCTCATTATGTAAAGCTGGATTATGATATGCTTCTGTTTCAAGTAAATTCATTTGGAAGGCGATATATTGAACTTACTGTTAATGAAAGTCAAAACAAAACACTTTATGTTTCAGCAGATAGTGGTACTTATGTAGATTGGAATCAATTTATCATTCAGGCTCATTCTGTAGAAATTTTGGATACTTTTCCTCAGAAAATCAAATCACAACCATTGATTGGAAGTAAATCTATTTTTCCTGAAGGAGATTACTTAATGGTGCCAGAACACATAAAAGGCGATTGGTTGCTCATCACCATCACAGACTTACAATACAACTTTAAAGGAAAAGGATGGATACAATGGAAAAAGGATGGTAAACTGCTAATTCAATATAAGATGCTAAGTTAATTTAAACAAAAACCAGATGAGAAATCTCTTTAAACCGGCCAGTTTCGGATTGTATGTTTTACTGCTTTTAAACTTCTTTATACTGGGGATGTATGTTGCAGGTGTTTTGGGAGTAGCTAAAAATCAGGGATTAGCAGGCGGAGCCATTGTCTTTGGATGGGGAGTTATCTTTGCCGGTATTGCTTTTATTGGTGGATTAATTTTGGTCAATTATATTTCAACCAAACGAGTCGTTAAAATCAATATTATTTTATTGATAGTACTACTACTTGCTGTTGGCACACTTTATTTAATAAACTCAAACCGTGTTGATAATCAACAACCTGATGAATCAAAAGAAATACAAAAGAAAACGAAAACTCCCACAGCAGTCCCTTTATCAATTCATTTGAATTTTTTTAAGGAATTTTTAAAGCGTAAAGAGTTTGTGGATATTAGTGATGAAACTACAAATGATGAAATGGGTTTGGGTTTTTTTGTCCCAAACTTTTATGAGTTTCCGGTGTTATATTTTTATGGAGGTGTGAACCTTGATAAAGCAATCCACGAGCACGCCCCACAGGACAGTGTAGTTTTTATTCAGCGGGAAGGATATCAATTGTCAACAAGTTATGCGCCACCATGGTTGTATCCTGAACACTTGAAGCTGGATTATGAATTGATGGCGTTTAAAGTGTTGGGACTTGGTCACGATTTCATCAAAGTAGAAGTTAATAAAACAACCGGACAAATAGCCTATCTCGATAAATTTAAAGGAACGTATAAAACCTGGCCGGAGTTTTTAAGGACGGTGTCAAGCCTCGAACTGATTGATAAGGAGAGCCAAACAGTACATATAAAACCCTTACACCACGCAGCTAAAGTTCAGGTTGCTTTTAAATGGATGCAACCTATACTAATAGAAAATAACTGGATGTATGTCAAACTACTTGACGAAAACCACAAAGAGAAAGGCAAAGGCTGGATTCAGTGGAAGGAGTGTGGAAAATTGCTGGTAACTTATAACTTGTTGAGTTAGTAGTATCAATCCTTTTTATAGATTTCCTTTAAAATAGCCGTAGCAACATGAGGTCTGTAATGTGAGTTTTCATAATAATTTTTATAGTCGTTTGTAAACTCATTGATTCCTGAAAAATCAAACACATTTTGGTTGCCAAATAGCTCCTCTAAAAACTTCAAATCTTCTGTACTTATCTTCTTTTGGTCATACAAAGGACTGATAATTATTTTAAAATCGGTTTTGTGTTTTGAAAGCAAGGTGTAAATTGAATTTAGTATCTTCTCTTGTGGGGCTTTGATAGTAGTTTGATGATATTTCTGAATAGTTTCGCGCTCATAGAATACAGCCATTCGCTCTTCAGTGTAATATTGATTTTTTTCGATTAAATCTTCAAAAACATCATTCCTTATTTCATTTGTTATAGCGTCATAATTGAAACTGAAATCCTGTATCAGTTTGTTTTTTGTCATATAGGGTTTTACAGTCCCCGAAAGTTTAAAATCAGTAAAAGCAATTAAAAATTTTGGCGAACTAAATGTTTTAAAAAAAGTCCAATGAAAAGCAATACTATTTTTATTATTTACCAAAGCCGGGGGTGTAATAAATAAATGACCGGTTTTTGGCTCGTCCTGAAGTAAAGTTGCGGGATCTAAAACAAGCAATGCATTTTTAATTTCTAAGCCCTCTTTGTCAATAAGCTCTAGTTTCTTTAATATGGTCCAAATAGCCTCACTTGAGCCATCAAAGTGAAAAGGGTTTGCGTTTTCAGGCAAGTGTTTTTCCCATTCAGAAATTTCGTAAAAAATAGAACGCGAATTCCCAAAAATAAAAGAGTCATAGTCAAGTTTCAATTGCTTGTGATTATTGAGAAAAGTGCTTGTGCTCACAAAGCTTTTGTTCATAGCGACCCGGCCTTTTGATTCATTTTCAAAATAAGAATTATAGGTGTAAATCACTTTAAAAGGATCTGTGGCTATATAAAAAACAAGCAAGAGCAATAGCGTGATGAACCCTATTAATCCAAAATAAAAAACTTGTTTTAAAAACCTGTTCATACCTTAAAATTGAAAATAAATAAATTGTTGCTCCTCACCGCCAAACCAAAGTATCAGGAGAATGATAAAATAATAAAAAGCATACCGATAAACTCTTTTCCATGTCAATCCAAATGTTTCAAAAGCGTGTTGTCGTTCTCTTCCCATCCATTCAATCCAAAGAAAAAATAAAATTAAGATGACGGTAACAAGGGCATTTTTCATGGAAGCAAATCTGGGAAAATCAAATAGAGAATGGGAAGCTATCTCAGAAAGAATACTCAGGGCGTGGCTTATGTTTTCTGCTCTGAAAAAAATCCAGGCAAACACGGTAAGCCCAAAAGTGATTCCCATAAATGTCACTTCTTTTAATGAAGGCCATTTTTTCCCTGCTGCGATAGGGTCAAGATGCGTTCTGTTCTTTTTGGCGATTAAAAGCGGTAAAAAATAAAGGGCATTCAAGGCACCCCAGACAATAAACGTCCAGTTGGCACCATGCCAAAAACCGCTCACAATAAAAATGATAAAAATATTTCTAATAACCTTACTTAAAGAACCCCGGCTTCCGCCCAGCGGAATGTATAAATAATCCCGAAACCAGGTGGATAAGGAAATGTGCCAACGTCTCCAAAACTCTGCAATATCTCGGGAAAAGTAAGGGAAATTAAAGTTTTGTTTTAAATGAAAACCAAACAACCTGGAGGTACCAATAGCAATATCTGAATAACCGGAAAAATCACCATAAATTTGGAACGTAAAAAACAATGCACCAATGAGCAAAGTACTTCCGGAATAGTCATCAGAATTATTGAAAATCATATTTGCATAAATGGCACAATTATCTGCAATGACCACTTTTTTAAACAAGCCCAGCAGGATTTGTCTCAAGCCATCTGTTGCTTTTGAATAATTAAAAACCCTAGGCGTGTAAAACTGAGGCAATAAGTTACTGGCACGCTCAATGGGACCTGCCACAAGCTGAGGAAAAAAACTAACAAAGGCCGCAAAGGCTATAAAATCTTTTGTGGGAGCAAATTTCTTTTTGTAAACATCAATGGTATAACTCAGGGTTTGAAAGGTATAAAAGCTAATCCCCACCGGAAGTATAATTTGCAGGGACTGCGCTTGAAATTCGTTGCCAAAAAACGAAAAAGCAGTTATAAAGTTTTCAAGAAAGAAATTGTAATATTTAAAAAAGCCCAGAAACCCCAGGTTTACAATAATACTCGTCCAAAGCCATAGTTTTCTTATGGATTGCTTCTTTTCGCGGGCGAGCAATTGACCCACAGTAAAATCAACAAGGGTACTAAAAAGAATGAGTGATAAAAACCTCCAGTCCCACCACCCATAAAAAACATAGCTTGCTGCAACGATGAGGAGGTTTTGTTGTTTTAGTGATTTTTTAAGACAAACCAATAAAGTAAAAAAACGATGGGCAGAAAAATAGCAAAATCGATGGAGTTAAAAAGCATATTGTTTTGCTGATTGGTTTTTTTATTTCAAATATAGCAGTAATTGTTTAAAAACATTCCAAGGGAAGCAATTGAATAAAATGGTAATTATTGATACCAAATTTTTAAATAGAATAACGAACAACTTCCTACAAAAAATTAAAAGGCTTTTAAAGTTTTAATACAAAATAGAGTATATTTGAATTCTCCCCTCGATCTCCGTAGCTTTAGCGAAGGAGTTAAATTTTGAAAAGTCATGTTGTATATACAACTTATAGGGTGTATATACGCAATAAATAAAATAAATTAGAATAGCAGATATGGAATATATCAACAATAGATAGAAGTTCATATTGTTAATACTAACGGTTATATCACATTTGTCAAATGAATTTAATAATAAGTTATTAAATAATAACTTTGTGTTATATTGCCTTTTCAACTATTCAAATAAAAATCAAAACTTATATGTTTAATTTAAATATACATAACTTCAGAAGTTTTCAGAACCAAGATTTCAAGTTTTCTAGAATTAATATATTAATTGGAGAAAACAGCGGAGGAAAAAGTTCCCTATTAAAATTCTTGCTTGTCCTCAAGCAAACATTAGACTCACCAACTGAAGGTAATTTAAAATTAAAAGGAGATTATACAGATTTAGGGAATTTTGAAGAAGCTATTTATAAAAGAAAAAATCGAAGTAAATTAAAATTTGCTTTCGCTAACGCTGAAAAATATCATAAGTATTTCCTGAGTGAATATGAAGAATACGAATATGACTTAAACAATAAGCACAAAAAACAAATATTAAAATTTGTAAAAAACGTTGAGAATTCAACAACTTCAATTGCATTTGATTTAACATCAAAGCTAAATAATCATCATGCAATCAAAACTACAATTTCAAATAATAAGATTGGCTATTTGGAAATAATCCAAAGAAAAAGAAATGAAGATGATAATGCAAGAGAACTGATTTGTGATTTAAAAATCAAGCTAAATGAACAAGAGGAATTTGTATTTGAAAATTGTTTAGGGTTTAAACATGGTTTTTTCACAATGATTGGAATTGAATTAAAAGACAGATTCATAAAAAAATATGGTGATAAATTCATACCATATTATTATTCAGCATTTTATTTGCTTCTATTTCAAAATTTTACAATCAAGAATATTGAATTAATTCGATTTGTAAATCCAATTGGTAGTTCTCCAAAGCGTTTCTATTTTAAAGAAGACAAAAAGGCTTCTTATAAAAACATCGATATTGAAAAGTTCATAAACATAATGGGAGACCCAGCTTTTTCAAAAAAGGATTACAATGAAAGAATTACAGATTTAAACAAGGTTATTAAAGAATTTGGTATTGCTGATGAAATCTCATTAGTAACTGACCAGCAATTGCCTGTTGTTGCTCTCAATGTAAAAACAAAAGAATTTTGGTCAAACATTACTGATGTTGGATATGGAGTTTCTTTGCAAATCCCAATTCTATTTCAGGCTGTTCTTTCCGAAAAGTATACCAAGGATGGTCAAACATTATTAATTGAACAACCCGAAGTTCATTTACATCCAACTCTGCAATCAAACTTTATTAAAACTCTAATAAATTTAGGAAGCAAGAACAGGTATTTTATTGAAACACATAGTGAACATATCATAAGGAAATTACAAGTGATGGTGAAAAGCGACGAGTTTAAGCTGAAACCAGAAGATGTTACCATTCATTATTTCAAACGTACTCCAGAAAAATTTGAGATTACAAATCATTATATTCAAACAAATGGAAGAATGGAACCAAAATTTCCAGACGGATTCTTTGATGCTTCGTACAATTTAATAAAAGAATTATTATAATGGTAGTATTTCCAGATTTGTCAATATATAAGAATGGATTCACCTACTCAAAAAGCAATACCCAAAGATTTATAAATAATATTTTATTTAATGATTTTGTAAAAATTTGTTTGAATAAATCATTATTAGACATAATTGAAAAGGAAGTGGAAGATACAGATCATTTCGAAGCAGCTATTAAAGAACTTTATGATTGTGATAAAATTGTTGTAAAGGAAAGCACTATAGATAATTCATTTGATTTTCAGTATTCAGAAATATTTCAAAAATCCTGTTTTCCTGTTTTTTTCCCGATTACCTTAAAATTAAATAATAAGCTACCTCTACAAAAACACGATTATATAATTGTAAAGGATGAATCTAGCTCTAAGAAAAATTCTGTAGTACTTGATTTATTAACTAAGAATATTAGTTCAGTTAGCTTCCTAGATTTTAGTAACAATAATGAAATAAAACTTTTTTTCGAAAACCTCTACAACATACCAAAAACAATAAGTTATTTTAATATTTTTAATCGAGATTTAGAATCAACTTATTTAACAGCCTTAAAAGGATTTAGGATAAATTATTATACATTAATCAGAAAGAAAGATATAAAATATGCTGCTAATGACAAAAAAGAAATAATCAAAATATTAGGTAGAAAAACTAAAATCCACTTCACCTCTAATCCACGGATTATTCATGAAAGAAAAATAATTTTTGAAAATATCTTAATAACTGTAGATAACGCGTTTGAGAATACAATAATTGAAGAACCAACTTGGCAGATTCAAATTTCTTATAATCCTTCTTTAGCTAGTGAATGGTTGAAAAAATGCTATAGTTTCAGAGAAGTTAGAGGTTAAATAAACGTGGTATGACAACGCTAACCCCTACAAAAGTCTTTTATTTTTTTGTTTAATTTTTAAATCCCTAGATATCAGCATTCAATAAATTTTGTCTTTTTAGTTTACTTTCAATTTTACATCCCTTTAAAAATGTTTTCCCAGACTTAAAATCGCTCAAAATAGCTGTTTTGATGAGAAAAAATAAGCTGTCAATAGTAGGTATTTCTTTGGCTTTTCTATTCTATACATTTTTTTAAGTCCTCTGAACAATTGATAATTGGTTGTAAATCAATACATTCAGATTGCTAATTTACGTAATTCAGTAAAAAATAATTACACTTCAATAAATATTTATTGTTTATCAATAAATAATATTTATATTTGTGACATCAATTTTAAACAATTAAAAGATATGTCAAATACAAACAACCTCGTTTTTAAAGGCTTACATATAGTAGCCTGGGTGATTTTTGTTGGGTTATGCATAGAAGCCGGTGGCTTGATTGTTAATTTCATTTTCAGTCTGTTCAAACCTGAATTTGTTCAAAATCTGTATCAAAAATTGGACTTAACAGAAATGTATAATGATAACAAATGGGCTTTTTTTAGTGTCTATAGCTTTATTCTAACCATTTCAATTTTAAAAGCCTACCTGTTCTACATAGTCATTAGACTTATGCACAAAATGGATTTATCAAAACCCTTCAATACATATGTTTCAAACCAATTTTTGCAAATTAGCTATTATACACTCTCCATTGGACTGTTGAGTTACCTTGCCAGACAGGTTGCTAAAAATTTAATGCATCAAGGATATGTTACCAACAGTTTAAACCAATATTGGGCAGACGGTCAAGCCTTTATTTTAATGGGAGCCGTGATTTATATTATTGCGACTATTTTCAAAAAAGGAGTGGACATTCAAAACGAAAACGATTTAACTGTATAAGCTATGCCAATTATTGTAAATTTAGACGTAATGATGGCAAAGCGAAAAATGTCGCTTAATGAGCTATCCGATAAAGTTGGATTAACCCTTTCCAATCTTTCCATTTTAAAAACAGGAAAAGCAAAGGCCATTCGCTTTAGCACATTGGAGACTATTTGTAATGTGCTAGATTGTCAGCCGGGTGATATTCTTGAATATGTTGATGATGAATAAAAAACATCGCCCCGCCTACTTAAACCGGGAAAGAGATACACTCATTCTGATAGCTAGTGGTACAGATTTTTTTAATTAATTTGGTGCAAGCAGCTTAGAAAAGTGTTTTGAAAACAACCACAAGTGAAAGAAACAAACATTTAAGTGTTGTGTTAAAGAATTGTTGGAAAGGAAATAAAAAAAAATAAAATATGATAATATCACCTATTATTGAAGTGGACGAATTACTGAAAATTTACAAGAATTCAGATGTGATGATTTTCGATGTATGCAGTAGTAAAAATGCAAAAGCAGATTATGAGAATGAACATATAGAGGGTGCTTTTTTTGTTTATTTAAAAACTCAATTAGCAGAAATTAAAAACGACTTATCTAAAGGAGGACGACACCCATTGCCTCAACCAAAAACCTTTGCTAAAACTTTGACCGATTTTGGAATTACTAAGAACAAGCATATTGTAATTTATGACGACAATAATGGTGCAAATGCTGCTGCAAGATTTTGGTGGATGCTAAAATCAGCAGGACACAAAAAGGTTCAGGTTTTAAATGGAGGTTTAACTCAGGCAAAAGAAAATAATGTTCCTTTGAGTTCAAAAATGGAAATTTTTAAAAAAGCCTCTGAACCCTATCAAATTGAAAGTTGGATATTACCTTTAATCGAAATTAACGAAGTTGAAAGAATCTCACAAAATCCAAACTATCTTGTAATTGATGTACGTGATACAGACAGATATGAAGGAAAAACAGAACCAATTGATTTAATTGCAGGACATATACCGGGAGCTATAAACTTTCCATTTACAGAAAATCTAGACACAAACGGCTTCTTCCTCAAACCAAACCAATTAAGAAAAAAGTATAATAAAATATTTGGAAAAATTAAGCCTGAAAATAGTGTAGTTCATTGTGGTTCAGGGGTAACAGCTTGTCATACCTTATTAGCATTAGATTATGCTGAAATGCCAATACCAAAATTATATATAGGCTCGTGGAGTGAATGGAGCAGAAATAACAAAATAATTGAAAAAACAAACCCCTAACAGCACTTACAAGCAAGTGAAAGTGCATTGCTTTTTGAAAATTTAGAGCTTAAAACAGTACTTCTCAGTAATAAGAAAGATTGATACAGTTAAAGATGTTACGCCCTATTAAATAATTAAATAGAATTAAAACCCTCGAATCATCCGCCCATATAGGCGATAAATTGATTTTTATAGCTTTCAGAAATTTCAACTTCAGCACCATCGCTCAGAATTACAGAACCACCATTGCTTTTGATGTATGAAGTCACACAATTCATATTGATCAAATGGGAGCGATGCACCCTTAAAAAAGGAGGAGGCAGCATTTCTTCAAAGTGCTTTAAAAACCGACACACCATTTTTTTACTTCCGTCTTTTAAGTGGATATCGGTGAAGTTCCCGTTTCCGCGTAAGCGTATGATGTCTTCCATTTTCACCACTTCAAATCCTTCCAAAGTGGGGAGTATCACTTGTTGTTTTTCAGGAGAAGGTTCCTTAATATTTTGAACAATGATTTGGTTGCGGTTAAAAAGGAGGTCTTTGTTTATTTCTTCCTGTACTTTGTTGACGGCTACAATCAATTCTTCAATACTCACCGGTTTTAAAAGATAATAAGCGGCACTCTGGTTTAAGGCTCGCAATGAATATTCAGAAAAAGCAGTCACAAAAATAGTTTCAAACTGAAGGTGTTTACAGCCTTCCAAAACATCAAACGCATTGCCAAAAGGCATTTCAACATCCAGAAAAACAAGTTGGGGTTTCACTTGATGAATGAGAGCAATGCCTTCACGGCTGTTTTGTGCCTCGCCCACCAATTCCACTTGTGGGCAGTATTTTGCCAAATAGCTTTTTAGGGCCTCGCGAGCAGCTAGTTCATCTTCTATGATTACACTTTTTATAGACACAGATTTTACACTTTTTGTTGGAATCTTAGAAGGACCCGGGTTCCTGTGGAATCGGTTCGGTTTTCGATTTTGAATTGGATGTTTTGTTTGTACAAGTCGTTCAATAACTGAATGCGTTCTCTCACATTATTGAGCCCCCTTGAACTATGTAATTTTTGATTACCGGTTTTTAATGACTCACTTTTTTCCAATCCAATACCGTTGTCTTCTACAATAACTTTAATGTGATTGTCCTCTTTTAAAAACTGAAGTTTCAGCATTCCTTTTTCTTCCCTGTAACGCAAACCGTGCCAAACGGCATTTTCAAGCTGCGGCTGAATGAGCATACCGGGTATTTTAACAGCATCTGCATCTAGCGCTTTATCAACGGTAATTTCATAATCAAATGCATCCTGAAATCGTAAATGCTCCAGGTTGAGGTATTTTTTGAGTTGCTCTAGTTCATCGCTTAATGTGATAAAATCCTCATTGGAGGTTTCCATCATACTGCGCATCAAGTTTGAATAAGAGGTGAGGTATTTGTTGGCTTCCAGTTCGTTATTTTGCGCAATAAACTGATTGACACTGTTGAGACTGTTAAAAATAAAATGCGGGTTCATCTCGCGTCTCAACGATTGCAGGGCAATGCGTTTGTTTTTCTTTTGAATTGAATAAAGCGAGCGAGCAATCCAGGCAAGTAAAACCAGCATCGCAAATACTGAGAAAACAAGCACCAGATTAAATGTGTTTGATTTTTCCAGAAGGGCATCTTTTAGCTGCCTTTCTTTTTCCAATTGCTGTATTTTTTCTTCAGTGGATGCAAAAAGTTTGGTGTCAACCAGCGAACTATCCCTCATAATAAGAGTTTCAAAATCTTCGAGAAAACGGTCGTATAACTTGAGTGATTGTTGAGTGTCTCCCTTTGATTCAAAGATAGCAGCGTGCTTCACGATTGTTTCTCTAGCAAAAAATGTTTTCCCCTGTTGAATGGCTTCTGCATAAGTTTCTTCAAGTAGCGAGATGGCTTTCTCTTCTTGGTTGTTTTTTACATAAAGATCTGTCAGAAGCAATTTTTGATTGAGAATTTCATTGATTTCATTGGCTTTAATAGCTTGTTCAAGAGCACTTTCTGCTATAGCAATGGCCTCCACAAGTTTGTTGTCACCGGCATAAATGGTGGCGACTTCACGTTTGAGTCTTGCAGCTTCTGCGGGCTTTTCTGCGGCCAGTTCAATGGCTTTTCCATAACTTTCAATCGCTTCTTCTTTATCGTCTTTTAATAAATTGGTCGCTGCTTTTTGCCTGTAAAGCTGGATTTGTTCATCGCTTTCTCCATCCTCCTCTGCAAGTTCAAGATTGGCATCAATATAATCCATTTGTGCCGCCGGGTTTGCACGTTGACTTACCCTGTTGGCATCATTAAAATTCATTTGAGAAGAGGATGCACCTTCTGCACGATTGCCCGCCTCTCTAAAATTGGTAATCGCTTCCTTATACTTCTGCTGGTTTTCCTGTACTTGTGCCAAACGGCGGGTGAGTTGAACAACTTTCTCCGTGTTTTTTTGCTTTTTATAGAGTTCAAGAGCATTGTTAATATAAGGCTCTGCGCGGGCAAAATCTCCATTTTCTATGAGGCCGTTAGCCAATTCTTCATAGCTTTTTGCCAGTGCTTCAGGATCGTTTTCAGTTAAGGATTTTTCTACTTTTTTAGCTTTCTTGTTTAAGGAGGAAGCACTTTTATTGGGTATGATAGTATCCTGCCCCAACAGCACGTAAGGGGTAAGGGTCAAAAAGAATAATAGGCAAACAATCCGTTTCATTGGGTTTTGAAATAATAATGTAAAGTAAAGAAATAAAAACGTTTTAAAAAACGGGATTCACCAAGTCAAATAGCCATTTCACCATGTCTTTGGGTTTTGAGGAATTCAAGCTGCTACTTTTACTCAAAATCTTTAAAAACACACCTTATGAAAAAATTAATTTTAAGCACGGTTGTTATCCTTTTCGGAATTTTTTTCGTGCAAGCGAAAACCTCAAATGAACTTTCAGATTTAATATCTGATGAACTCGCTTCTGGCGGAAGCATTCAAGTAGCTCTATTGCTGGATACCTCAAACAGTATGGATGGTTTAATCAATCAGGCAAAAGCGCGCTTGTGGACTATTGTGAACACGATGACTACTTTACGCTACAATGGTAAAGCACCGGAAATTGAAATTTCGTTGTATGAATATGGCAATTCCGGTTTGTCTCAGGAGTCAGATTACATTCGTCAGGTAGTGGGACTCACTAACGATTTGGATTTGATTTCTGAACACTTGTTTGCCTTGCGCACCAATGGGGGGTCTGAATATTGTGGTGCAGTGATCAAAGATGCGACAAAAAAACTCGACTGGAATGCTGATAAAAATGCGATGAAACTCATTTACATTGCCGGCAATGAACCCTTTGATCAAGGAAGTGTCAATTACAAAGAAGCCATCGCAGATGCTGTAAAGAAGGGGGTTTTTATAAACACCATTTTTTGTGGAAACAATCAGGAGGGTATCCGCACCCATTGGAAAGATGGTGCAGATATAGGGAATGGAAAATACTTTCATATTGATTCTGACGCCAGAGTGCGATATATCATCACACCATATGATGATCAAATCACGGTTTGCAACCAGCGATTGAATGCTACTTACATTGGGTATGGCAGTGCCGGAAGAGCTAAAAAAGCATCTCAAGTTCAGCAGGATGCTGCTGCAGAAGGGATTTCAACAGCCAATTATGCCGAACGCACGGTAGCTAAAGCAGGAGCAGTGTATCGCAATGAAAGTTGGGACTTAGTGGACAGGGTAAATACAGATCCTAAAGCACTATCAGAAATCAAAGAAGATGAACTGCCCGAGGAACTCAAAGGAAAATCAAAAGCGCAAATGGAGGCTTACATTAACGCTAAAGCCAAAGAGCGTGAGCAAATTCAAAAGGAAATCGCCGAATTAGCCAAAAAGCGGCAGGCTTTTATTGAAAAGGAACAAGCTAAAGAAGGAACTCAGGATGATTTGGGAAATGCTATTGTTTCTTCTATTCAAGATATTGCAAAACGCAAAGGGTTTAAAGTTGAAAAGTAAAAATTTGAAAATGCGTAAAAAAAGTCCTGTTCGTCAGGGCTTTTTTTTATTTCAACCGATTCTTAACAAATTCGATTTCAGTTTTACCGTGAGGTTTTGGTTTTCCACGTTCATCCAGCCCCACCATCACAATTTTATCGATGGTAATGATGGTTTCTCGTGTCATTTTATTTCTTACTTCACAGCATAAAGTGAGTGAAGCTTTACCAAAGGCAACTACATCCAATCCAATCTCAACAATATCGCCTGGAGCCGCTGAGCTTTTAAAATCAATTTCGCTCATAAATTTGGTTACGGTTTTGGGGTTTTCAAGTTGAATAATAGCATAAAGTGCGGCTTCTTCATCTATCCATTCCAGCAGGCGACCACCAAAAAGAGTTCCATTGGGGTTGAGGTCTTGGGGTTTGATCCATTTTCGGGTATGAAATCTCATTTGCTTTTTTATTGCTATTTAATTCTCAGGATAGAAATCAATTCGTTTTACGTTGACTTCGGGAGCCAGTTCATTGACCATTTTTTCAAAAGCATCCACATTTGCAAATCCTTCTCTACCTCGGTAATGGTAAGGGATTACTGTGGTGGGTTTAAAATCGGCCACGGCAGATGCGGCACTTTCCACGGTCATTGTAAACGGTAAGTTCATACAAACAAAGGCGAGATCGATGTTTTTAAGATTACGCATTTCAGGGATGTCTTCCGTATCACCCGAAATATAGACTCTGTAATCATCTTTTTCAATAAGATACCCATTTCCACGTCCCTTTTCATGAAACTGCAAGGCCTCTTCCCGAAGATTATACATTGGAATCCCTGTTATGGTAAAGCCATCTTTTTCAATAGTTTGGTCATTGTCGAGTTGAGTCACTCGCTTTTTTAGATTTTCTGGTAGTTGGTCTATCACTGCCTTGGGAGCAATGATTTGTGAATTTTCTTTTGAAACTGCTACCAGTGTTTCCAAATTCAGGTGGTCACCATGAATATCTGTTACAAATATGATGTTTGCATCTTTTTTTCCGGCGAAAGCTTCCTCACCACCCACCGGGTCAAAGTACAGGATTGTGCCTTCCCAATCCAGAACCATAGTCGCGTGGGAAATGGGTTGAATGTCTATAGAAGGTGCTAATTGTGAAACTGTCGTAATTTCTTCAGTTTCCGGTGATTTTTCTTTAGTGTTTTTACAGCCAAAAGCTGAAATTATTAAAAAAGCTAAAAAAAGGTTTTTCAGTTTCATATGTATCAAATATTGGTTTGAACTGTTAAAATACAATAAGTTAGAAAAATGAAGTGTTAACTAACTTATAAAATCAATGATAAGATAAGCTAATAATTTGCCCACCTGTTTTTCTTCGTCAGTGCCGGGAATTGGGGCTGCCTCACAAAGATGTAAATAAGCAACATTGTTATTTTTAGAAAAATAGCTTATAAAACGACGGGCATCATTAACTAAAAAACCACTTGGAGTTTTTGCACTGCTTGGTATATTTTGAATGCTGTCTAAATCCAATTCCAATCCAAACTTTTCACCAGGCATTGTAAAAGACTCTGCTTCTTTCATTGCTTGCCCAAAAGCTTTAGTGCGTTGGGTTGCAATATGTTCAAACAAATTGTATGAGATGGTTTCTTTGTTTTTATGAAGCACATCAAAAACAGCCTGCGAATTGTAGTTTTTTTGAAGTCCAAAAACGAAATAATGATTGAGAAAACCTTCTTCATAAGCATAAGAAAAACCGTTTCCGCTGTGGCGATGTTCCAGAGGTCTAAAATCGGCATGGGCATCAAAATTAATGACACTAATGGGTTTTTGAAGAGCAAAGGAAGAGCCCTTAATATTTCCATAACTATTGTTATGACCACCACCAATGATTACAGGAACTTTTCCTGCCTTCACAATGTGCTCAACAACTGTTGCTACTTTTGTGTCTATTTGAGATACTATGGTTCCCAGTTCTTCAAAATAGTGAGCATCTTCTTTATCAAGTGTAACAGCTGCTTGTAATTGTGTGGCACAATCAATTTCGCCTAGAATAATTAAATTTTCAGGGGTTGTAAAGTGATTGGCTTGCATATTTAAAAGCCCTTTTAGGCAGGCAACCCAGGCGTTTTTAGTTCCCGCAACACCTGAATTTGCCAGTACACCAATGTCCTCAGGAATGCCTAATAAAACATATTTTGCCGGAGTGGTTTTTAGTTCGTCCAGTTCCTGAATGGTCAATACAGACTCACCAAACTTAACTTCCCGGTCTCTTTTGTTGATATATTTTTCAAGTGTATTTTTATCGTAAATAATTAAGTTATTCATTATCAAGGGAGTAATTATTAAATTAATTTAGGCTTTTAAATGCTTGAATTTATGCATTAAATTTGGGAATATAAATGACCAATGCCTATTTTATTTATTTAAATAAACCCAACCAATAAAGGGTTTAAAATCAGGATGATTGAGGTTTAAAACATAATAATAAAGACCGGAAGGTACCGGGCCGTCATAAAGTAAACCCTCATTGGCAGTTCCATCCCAAAATCCAATATCATTATTTCCTCTAAAAATCAGATTTCCTTTCCGGGAATAAATGAGGAGTTCATGTTCCGGAAAAATATTAAGTAAGCCTGAGATTTCAAAAAAGTCATTGATCCCATCGTTGTTTGGAGAAAAACCTTCAGGAATCCAGGGAGGGCAATCTGTTGTGCTTATTTTAAACGAAGAGATGGTAAAGCAAATTTCAGTATCAAGACGCACATAAATCACCTGAGGATTTCCCAAACTTTGATAGTCTGAAGGAAAATAAATGGGATTGACAGTATTCAGAGCATCCTCAAAGGAAGTGTAAAAGTTAACCTCGTCATCACCCTCTTCATTTATGAATTCATATTGAAGCGTTAAATCAAAAACAGCAAATCCAAATCCTTCATTACACAATTCCATATCAGGTAGCGGGGGTAAATCAGGAATACTTTCAAAGTTTATTGTAGTGAGATAAATATTGTTTGTTTCGTCCAGTTCCTCAACAATACCGGTGCCATCACCAATGTCATCTACACTTAGTTTAAGTCCAAAAAAATCGGGCACATTATCTGAAAGTAAGATTGTTGTTGTCATTTGAATTTGACCTCCCGCAGGAATCTGAATGGGTGTCGCATCTGTAGCATACAACACTTCATCAATATAAAATGCGATGGGTGTTTGAGCAGGTAATGGTAATGTTCCCAGAGTATTTGCGACTGTGTAATTTACAGTCAAATCCCGTTGTCTGCATGCATTTAAATCGTTATTCAAAGCAATTGTTGCATCAGGGAGCGGACAACTAATAACTTCAATTAAAAAACTATCTACTAAAAAGCAAGAACCATTATCAACTCTCACATAAATTGTTTGCGGATTTTGAATATTGACATAGTTTTCTGGGTTTTCAATGGGGTTTTCATTGTTTTCAGCATCCTCTTCAGTAATATGAAAGCTAATGGCATTCACAGGGTCTATTTGTTGT
Organism: uncultured Flavobacteriaceae bacterium; assembly: GCA_963977065.1. Taxonomy (GTDB): domain Bacteria; phylum Bacteroidota; class Bacteroidia; order Flavobacteriales; family Flavobacteriaceae; genus Planktosalinus. Next base: position 48,896 of record CAXBNF010000003.1, read on the forward strand.
GTTGACTGTGTTAAATCAAAGGTTTCAATTCCCACAGCGTCACATTGTTCCAAATCAATGAGTCCGGTTATTTCAGGAAAAATAAGTAGGATGATATCTGTACTGTCTTCATTATTTGTTTCATCAATTTCTGTAACCACTCCACTGCCATTTCCAAGGTCATCAACAACAACTTTCAAAGTAAATTCTTCAGGGATAGATAGTGGGATGATTAAAGTGATTTCTTGTGATTCTGAGCCATCGATGGGAATCTCGTTTAGGGTTGCTGTTGTCTCTACCAATGTATTATTTGCATAAAAAGCAATGGGCGTATTTGCGGGGAGTATGTCTGTACTGTTTGTGTTATAAACTGTAAATTCCAAAAAGACCTCGCGACTGCCACATTCTTCTCCGGCTATGAGGTTATCAATTTCAATAGTTGCATCGGGCAATTGACTGTTTAGTACTGTAATAATGTTGTTAATCATCACAAAATCCTGACCCGAGGTAAGTGTAATTGTCGCCTGTGTGTCTCCAATCTGAATGTTGTTTTGAATATCATAAAAATCAATATCCATGTTCCATAATTCATCACTGTTGGTAAAACTGTTTGTGCTGTTAAAGGCGTTGTTTGCAGGATTGAAAGGTGGATTACTTATAATATTTCCATTCACCTGCAAGGTTTCATCTACAGCAATAGAAGAATCACCTTCCCAGGCAAGAAACCCGATTTTGGCTCCCTGATTGTCGATTACATTAAGATTGTCCAATTGAAAGCTTAGTAAATTATTAAATGTTGAAACACTTTCAAGACCATCATACACATTAAGTTGATTTAGCGGCAAACCGGGATCTTCATATACCACCACGATAGACCAACCTGCAAAATTGGTCCCGGTAGGGCAATAAGGAGCAATAACTTCTGTCAAATCCAATTCAGAAAGGGTGTAAGTTGCATTTCCGGTATTTTGAACAAGGGTTGTAACATCTGAAAATGCAGCAAAAAAAACTCTTTCTTCATCTATTTGATCTGCAAAAGTTCGTTCAGCAGTAATGGGAGTTCCATTGAGTGCCACTTCAAAGTCTCCATCTCCTGAACCGGCCCAATAAAGATAAGCAGCAACAACACTTTGACCAGGCTGAAGCTCTAGATTTGCAGAGGAACTGGTTAAGATTTCACATGGAGCTCCGGAACCATTCTCAGCTGTGTTCATCGTATTTCCAATTGCAAGATAATCATACCTGCCATTGAATTGTTGGTAAAGTTCAATCTCTTGGGCACTGGACACAAAAAAAATAAAAAGAATAATTAATTTGAATACAAATTTCATCAGGTTGGTTTTTCGGCAGTCTAAATATACAAAATGTTATTTGTAAAATGGACTAACAAAAAAAGTCCCTGCTTTCACAGAGACTTATATTCTGGGTGGAAGACCGGTCTTCCCGATATCGCTTTACTCATCGGGATAAACTTCTCGACCTCAATCATTTTTTTAAATTTTTAGCCACAAAAAAAGCCTCTGCAAATACAGAGGCTCTGGTTTTGGGTGGAAGACCGGTCTCGAACCGGCGACCTCTAGAACCACAATCTAGCGCTCTAACCAACTGAGCTACAACCACCATTTTAAAAGCTAATGAAGAGTTTTCAAAAGCGGACGCAAATTTAATTTAATTTGCGGTCATTTTCAAAACAAATTCATGTTTATTTTATATCAAAAATAGAATTGACTGTTATTGTGCGTTCTACTGTAAAACCTTCGGCAAATTCCACACCTGCTAATCGTCCTAAATCTCTCGCTCTGTATGTGATGCTGTCCTTAAAGTTGGAACTGCTAATGGGAGTTTCAGGTTCATTTGTTTTTGGATCAAAAAACTGGCTTTCATAAGCCATGACTGCTTCCATTTTCTTTTCCATAAAACCGGTAACATCCACAACAAAATGGGGTGTTGTGTTTTTCCACTGGATATAGTGATATACAGCTATGGGTCGCCAGGCTTTTTGTTTATTACCTTCAAAAATGGTTTCAATCTTTCTCAAACCACTTAAAAAACAAGCATCACTAACGAGCTGGCTTCCTTTAGGATGGTCAATATGCCTGTCATCTGTTGCATTGCAAAATACAATTTCTGGTCTGAATTTTCTCAGTATTTTAATGACTTCAAGCTGGGAGGCAGTATTATTAACAAAAAAACCATCAGCAAATTCGAGGTTTTTTCTAAAGGTAACTCCAAGTATTTCTGCAGCTTTTGCAGCTTCAGTATCTCTAATTTCAGCAGTGCCTCTGGTTCCCAACTCACCTCGGGTCAAATCTAAAATCCCCACTTTTTTTCCGGCGGCGATTTCTTTGGCAAGTGTAGCCCCGCAACCCAATTCCACATCGTCAGGATGTGCACCTATGGCTAGTATATCTAATTTCATATTTCTAATACCTGCAAACCTGCCTGCCGATAGGTAGGGGCGGTTATCTCGTTAATTGTTTTAATTTTATTATCTCAAATAGGCCATTTCAAATCTATCATTCCAAACTGCCTTTTTCAGCCATTTAATTTTAGTCCTACGTCATAAGTCCTACGTCTTGCAGTCTTACTTACAAGCCTCCAACGCCTGTTCTATATCTGCAATTAAATCTTTTTTCTCTTCAATTCCAACTGAAAAACGCAATAAGTTTTCTGAGATGCCTTGTGCAATGCGCTCTTCTTCATTTAATAATGCGTGTGACGTTTCACTGGGTAATAGTATTGTGGATTCAACACCTGCCAAACTCATTGAGGATTTGATGAGTTGGAGTTTCTTTATAAATTCTCTTGCATTAATGGATTCTATAAGCTCAAAGGAAAGCATGCCGCCATAACCCTTCATTTGCTTTTTTGCAATTTCATAATCGGAATGGGATTTTAATCCCGGGTAATAGACTTTTGCAATGTCTGGATGATTGTTTAGAAATTTTGCCAAACGTTTGGCATTTCGGTTTTGGGCTTTCACGCGAATTCCCATTGTCTTTATACTTCGTTCCAAAAGCCAAACGGTATAATCGCTCAAGTTTCCTCCAAGATTTTTACCCATGTGAAAAATGCGTTCAATATGTTCCTGAGAAGCCGCCACTGCCCCGGCAAGAATATCGCTGTGTCCTCCCATATATTTTGTGGCACTGTGAATCACAATATCGATTCCAAAGTCGATTGGGTTTTGATTGACAGGCGAGGCAAAGGTATTATCAATCATGGTGACAATCCCGTGCTTTTTAGCCAGCTGGGCTACCATTTCAATATCAGTAATGGTCATTAAAGGGTTTGATGGGGTTTCTATGTAAATGACTTTGGTATTTGATTGTACTTTTTCGGCGAAAGCTTTTTCAGTTAAATTGTCTGTAAATGAATATTGAATTCCAAATTTATCAAACTCTTCAGTCACCAAATTGAAGGTGCCTCCATAGAGTGTTTTCTGAAGTAAGACGTGGTCTCCTTGCTTTAAAAAGGCGAGGAGAGAAGTGCTGACAGCTGCCATTCCACTTCCAAAAATAAGTGCGGCATCGGTATTTTCCAAGGCTGCAATTTTTATGGCTAAAGCTTGCTGGTTTGGGGTGTTAAAATAACGTGGATACCGTTTCTCATCTACATCAGTAAATGCATAAGAAGTGGACATATAAAGAGGTGAAACAGCGCCTTTGAATTGAGTATCCTCTAGTTCGCCGGTGTGCGTACATATGGTGTTGATACCAGGTTTAGAAATGTTGCTCATTGTTGGTTTTTTAAAGAGTAGCAAGTTACTAAAACTCCTCCTTTTTTGTGGGCATTAACAAAAATATAATCTTTGAATTTTATGAATTGAGTATTACAAAGTTCAAAGAAATAAAACAAAGCTTGTTACTTAGACTCATATTTCTAACTTTGTATTTCCAACCTTCTAATTTTAACCATGACGCATCTAATCACAAACATCAAAGAATTAATTGGTATTACTTCAAAACCTATTTTGATTGGCGATGAAATGAAAGAACTTCCCACCATTAAAAATGCTTTTTTAGTAATTGAAGATGGTTTGATTGCAGATTTTGGCTCGATGAATGATGTGCCGTCTAAAGACTATACACAAATAACTGATACAATGAATGCTATGGTTTTACCCGCTTGGTGTGATTCACATACACATATTGTTTATGCCGGAAACCGCGAACAGGAATTTGTTGACAGAATCAATGGGTTGAGTTATGAGGAAATTGCAAATAGAGGTGGTGGTATTTTGAATTCTGCAAAAAAACTGCAGGAAACAACAGAAGATGATTTATACCAACAAAGTGCCAGGCGATTGGAAGAAGTGATGCAATTGGGAACCGGAGCCATTGAAATTAAAAGTGGCTATGGGCTCACTACAGAAGCTGAGCTGAAAATGCTACGCGTCATTAAGCGTTTAAAACAAAACTACCCCATAGCAATCAAAGCAACTTTTTTGGGAGCTCATGCTATTCCGTCTAATTTTGCTAAAAAAAGAGACAAATATATTGACTTGCTCATCCAGGAGATGTTACCACAAATCGCTTCCGAAGAACTCGCAGATTATATTGATGTTTTTTGTGAGACAGGTTATTTCACTGTTGATGAAACTATCAAAATTATGCAGGCAGGGAAAGAATTTGGTCTCAAATCAAAGATTCATGTCAATCAGTTTACCGCTATTGGTGGTATAAGAGCTGCTGTTGAAAATGGCGCTTTGAGTGTAGACCATCTTGAAGTCCTCTTACCCGAAGACATTGAAATCCTTAAAAAAGGAGCAACAATACCTGTAGCTTTACCTTCATGCTCTTATTTTTTAAGTATCCCATACACACCGGCACGTGAATTAATAAATGCACAACTTCCTTTGGCATTGGCAACAGATTACAATCCCGGTTCAACACCCAGCGGAAATATGAATTTTGTAGTGGCAACGGCCTGTATCAAAATGAAAATGACACCTGAAGAAGCCATCAATGCCGCTACCATCAATGGTGCTGCGGCGATGGAATTGTCTCAAACTCACGGCAGTATTGCCAAAGGCAAAGTAGCTAATTTAATTTTCACCAAACCCATTCCTTCTTATGGGTTTTTGCCTTATTCTTTTGGGAGCAATCACATTGATAAAGTGATGTTGCAAGGCAAATTCCTGCGTGGTCATTGAGCGGAGTCGAAATGTAGGCAGGAAACCAAAGGTTCAACGTAGTTAATCTCTTGAATAGAAAGATATTAAACTCCTTTTGCCATCCCGATAGCTTTCAAGGCATTCATAAAAAGAAAATCATTCGTGCATTAGTGGCATTCTTTTACAAATCCCTTTTCTTCACAACCACATAAGACAGATAAATAAAAATAATAGTCCAGGCGATTACTATTAAAATGGTTTCCCAGTGCACGGCATAGCTTTTTGTAAAGCCCTCACCCAATTGGGATGCGGCAGATTTTATGGCTCCAATGCGTGAAAAGGGCTCCACGATAAGATTTGACATAGATTCCAACGGAAAGAATTGAACGATATTCTCAGAGGTATCTGAACCTTTAAAGAAACGCCACTTTAACAATCCATAAACGATGTTTTCAAAAATGGACCAAATCAATAAAAATCCAAGTGCAAATGCAGAACGTTTTACTAAAACGCCCAAGAATAAACAAAAGGAGAAAAACCCCAAGAGCTTTATAAAATATGCTAATAAGTATTCAAGATTGCTAAAAATGATTCCAACTTCTGTAAAATCTGAAAAGCTCAATCCCAGAATCATAGAGACGATAAAAACAAAAAGTGTTGATATCAATGCAAAACCGGCTACAGTAATAAATTTTGATAGCACAAATTCCTTTTTACTCAAACCGTCAATGAGGTTTTGTTTGAGTGTGCGATGACTGTACTCATTGGCCATCATTGAAACAATGACAATAGCCAAAAATATTTTTAGAATCGCTGCAATGTAGGTATTAAAATGCCAGATGTAAGGAAAATTGAAAATACCTTGATCTGCAACTCTAAAGTTGATATTTCCAAAATTGAATTCGATGGAAGCAATCAAAGCAATAAAAGTAATGAGTACAAAATAGACGATGGAGATCACCTTAGCCGATTTATTATATCGCAATTTGTGAAGTTCTATGGATAAAAGACGTAACATACTTTTAGTTTAAGGATTTTGTGAGTTGTAAAAATTGTTCCTCCAGGCTTTCTTTTCGGTGCACCAAATGAGAAAGTGCAATTCCTTTTTCAAATAGGTATTTATTGAGTTCAGAAGGAGCCATAGGGTTTTTTAAATAGGCAATTAAAAACCCATTTTCTTCTTTAACAGATGCAAAATCGGGGTGACTTTCCAAAGCTGATTTTAAATGGGTTTGATTTTCGCTTTTAAGCGTAAAAAAACCGTGACTGGCATTCATGCCATCCACAGAGCCGGAATAGAGTTTGACCCCTTGACGTAAAATAACAACATGTGTACACACTTTTTCTACTTCATCCAGCAGGTGGGAAGCCAACAGAATTGTTGTGCCGTCTGCTGCGATTTTTTTAATAATTTCCCTAATTTGATGAATTCCTTGTGGGTCAAGACCATTTGTGGGTTCATCGAGGATTAATATTTCTGGGTCATTCAATAAAGCCGAAGCAATTGCCAGACGTTGTTTCATCCCCAGTGAAAAAGTACTGAATTTGCTGTTTTTCCTCTCCAGTAAACCCACTAATTCCAGTTTTTCATCAATTTTGTCTTTAGAGACTTCTTTTATTTTACAAACCAATTCCAGGTTTTGTGAAGCGGTCATAAAGGGATAAAAGTTGGGTCGTTCAATGATGGCTCCCACTTTTTTAAGTGCATTGTGAGTAGAATCACTTCCGTCAAACCAGTGAAAGTTACCTTGGGTTTTATTGACCACATTGAGCACCATACCCAAAGTGGTTGATTTTCCGCTTCCATTGGGACCAAGAATACCATAAACATTGCCTTTTTCAATGGTAAAAGATAAATCCTGAACGGCTTTGATGGGACCAAAATGTTTGGTTAGATTTTCAAGTGTAAGTATGGTTTCCAAAATGGATTAATTTTAAGGTTTGTTTGTATATGACTTTATTTCTTTTATATTGTTACATTAATTTCAAACGAGTTCAACAATAAAGATACTGTTTTTGAACACAATCAAAATCTAATGGAAGAAAAGTTAATGTCAAAAAAGAAACCTTCCTTTCCTGTAAAGGATTTTCTTTTTCAATATTTAAAAAGATACAACCGTGATATGACCATTCCGGTATTTTATGACGATTTACTTCGTTTTACAGGGTCTGTAGCAGTGTATGACAAGAATGATGAAGATACCTTGTGGGTGAGCGTCTATTTTTCTGACTCTGAGCGCGAGGAATTGGTTCACAATCTAAAACAAGTGTATACCATCCTTTTTTCAGATGGGGGTGATGATGTTACAGAGTTTTTAAGCGTTGACGCTATTGACTACTGTACTTTTGGAAACTCAAAACCCTTTCGCATAAAAATAAGAAATATACTCAATGACAACTATACTTATTTTTATATCAAAAGAGCCGATGCCTCCCGTATTTATGGACTTGAACTCGAGCATGCATTGTCACCAAACAGAATCAATTTTGTAGTACACGGTGATACCTTGATTGAAGAACATATAGCCGGAATTCCCGGAGATGTGTTTATCGAAAATGAACTCGATAGCCTTGATGCCTATGGAAAAACCCAGATCGCCAAAGAATTTGTAAAATTCAATGAACGCTGTATGATGCTTTTGCTGGGAGATATGCGTTCATACAATTATGTCATTGTACCAACTCACGATTTTGATCATGTAAAATATAAGATTCGGGCCATCGACTTTGATCAGCAATGTTATGAAGGAAACTTGAAAGTCTATCGACCTCAGTTTTTTAAAGAAAATTATAAAATGGTTGATTTAGTGGCATCTAAACTACACGAAACCTCTATTGAACAATACCGTAAAGAAGAACGTTCCTTGCTGGCAAAAAGGATTATCTCTTCTCAAAGCCGTTTGAGATTATTAATAAGGTGTATGATGAAAGATCAAATTTCGTCCACTTCAAACCTCAAAGAACTACGCACTCAACTTTATGAATTGACATATGATATGAAGTTTAAGCGCTGTAAGTCAATGGGGCAAATTGTTAAAACAGCCCTTGAATTTATCAAACGAAATTATGAAACCGTAAACACAAAAAAAGTGGCAGAAATTAAAGCGATGCAGTAATTATGTTTTTTGCTCTTTGTTAAAATAAACCAGATAATAATACATCTGTTTTTCTTCGTCCCAACCTTTTTCGATAAACCGTTCAGCAGATTCCGGATTGATAAAATCCATTTTGATTTGGATATTGGTGTCCAGATTAATCACATTTTTAATTGATTTTCTTGCTGCGGTCACTGCATTATTAGCAATAGGAAAATTAGAAATATCCTCAATATGGTATTTAGGCGCTTTTTCTTGTTTATAGTGTCTAAACTCAGGATGCAAGTCTGGGTTATCAATGACTTCATTCATAAAGTTTGTTTCCTCAAATTCATCATTTTTTGCAAAATAGTTGACACTGCGATTCATAAACATGACCTCTTGTTGCTTATCCTCAGAAGGTAGCACCACATCACGGGCAAAATCCTGGCAAAACTTTAGGTATTTTTTAGTGTAGAAAATTTCGTCTTCAAAAAGTGAAACGCCCAGAAAACTTTCTAACCAATATTTAGTGTCATATTTGTTTGAGTCAATGGAAAGTATTTTATAACCTTCTTCTTTTTTGGTGTTAAAAATCAAACAACCTTTGTCGAGTTTATTCAAATTAATTCCTTGTTGGAGGATGAGGTCCAGCTGATTTTCTTTTTCCTCAAAAAGCAGGAAATCCTGTTTGATTTCAGATTTAAAAATACCAATACCATCCACTTTTTCATTGTCAATCTGCATATTCTCCAAATAAGCTACATACACCTCGCCACTTTTTATGTGGGGATGTTGAGATTGTTCAAAAAGGTGTTTTGTAATTTCCAGACTCAACACGTGTGCCTCGTCCGGGTTGTCAAATAATTTTGAAACCAGATTAAATAATGGATGAAACTCCAAATCCTGCTCGTGTGAAAACTGATAATAACTTTCCTCCTTGTCCCTGAAAGGTTTGAAGAAAAACTCTTTAATTAATGGTGTTAACTCGTCATCCAGTTTGTATGGACTTTGTGATAAAATTACAGATTCATTTCTGCTTTTGTTTCCCACTTTGTGAATGGAAAGCGATTCGATTTGGGTATTGTATAAATTAATCATTTGGAGGTAATTCTTTGATTATGTGTGCTCTGAAAGTCAGATAGCCACTGAATTTGAAAAGTTTAAAAATAGTATATTTTAATTGGGTTCAAAGGATTTAAGTTTTTATTTATTAACCATTTTTGTTTAATTTCTTAATTTTATTGTAAAACAATTTTCTATTCAAAAAAATCAAATATATTTGCACCATCAATATTCAAGAAATGAATTTCATCACACTACATCACCATCATCATTCTGGCCAACAGGCGAGCTGATGATTCTATGTAGCGATTGTACATAAAATTTAAAACCCGTCTGAGTATCTCTGACGGGTTTTTTCATTATTTCCTTTTGGTTTTACTCAGACACAAAAAAAAAAGAAAATGAGTAAACTAAAAATTGCCATCCAAAAAAGTGGTCGCTTGAGTGAAAAATCCATCAAGCTCATTCAGGAGTGTGGAATCAAGATTTCAAACGGCGAACGTAAACTAAAAGCCGAGTCCTCAAATTTTCCTATTGAAATTCTCTTTTTGCGTGACGATGACATCCCTCAGTATGTGGAACAAGGCGTTGCAGACATTGGAATTCTCGGCGAAAATGAAGTCTTGGAAAAGGACAAAAAAGTAACCGTTATTTCCAAATTGGGTTTTGCCAACTGCAAAATGTCACTTGCCATTCCAAAAGATGAAACCTATACAGATAGTTACTATTTTTCCGGAAAGCGCATAGCCACTTCCTATCCGAACATTCTTCAAAAGTATTTTGATGCTAAAAAAATTAGGGTAGAAATTGAAGAGATTGGCGGCAGTGTTGAAATCGCTACAGGAATTGGCCTCGCTGATGCTGTATTTGATATCGTAAGCACCGGAAGTACCCTTTTAATGAATGGGCTCAAGGAAGTGGAAGTGGTTACAAAAAGTGAAGCGGTACTTATCTCAAACACCAAATTAACTAATGAAAAACAAGAAATATTAGACCGCCTTCTCTTCAGAATCAATGCCGTTAAAAACGGAACCGATAACAAATATATACTTCTTAACTGCCCTGTTAAAGCCCTCAATCAAATCACAAAGTTAATACCCGGAATGAAATCACCCACCATTTTACCACTGGCTAATAAGGAATGGTGCAGTTTACATTCAGTGGTAAAAGAAGATGAATTCTGGGATGTCATAGACCAGTTGAAAGCCCACGGTGCAGAAGGGATTCTTGTCGTACCTATTGAAAAAATGGTTCTTTAATACAATTATAAAAATGAAAAAAATAAAATTTCCCAAACCTGAAACCTGGACCGAGTTGTCAAAGCGTCCTTTGATTGATTTTACATCGATTTCAGATACGGTTCAAAAGGTATTTCAGGCGATTAAAAAAAATGGAGATGGAAGTGTAAAAGCATATACTAACCTGTTTGATGGAGTAGAGCTGGAAAAACTTCAAGTTTCTCAAGACGAAATCAAAAAAAGTTTGGAGATAGTCCCTGAAGATTTAAAACAAGCCATCAAGATTGCCGCTGCAAACATTGAAAAATTTCACAGAACACAAATTGAACAACCACAAAAAACAGAAACGACAACAGGTGTTGTTAGCTGGCGCGAAAGCAGGCCCATTGAACGGGTAGGTATTTATATTCCGGGAGGAACGGCGCCACTATTTTCAACAGTTTTGATGCTGGGAATACCCGCAAAGATTGCCGGTTGCACCGAAATTGTACTATGCACCCCACCCGATAAAAACGGAAACATCCACCCCGCAATTTTATATACTGCCCAACTCATAGGAATTACAAAACTTTACAAAGTGGGCGGCATTCAGGCCATTGGTGCGATGACGTTTGGAACAGAAAGCATTCCCAAAGTAGATAAAATCTTTGGTCCTGGCAACCAATATGTTACTGCTGCTAAACAACAGGCTCAAAACTATGGAGTCGCCATTGACATGCCCGCCGGACCCAGTGAGGTACTAGTCATAGCAGATAGTAGTGCTGTGCCATCATTTGTTGCAGCCGATTTGCTTTCTCAGGCAGAACACGGCACAGACAGTCAGGTGATATTGCTTTCTGATGATGAATCCATCATCGATGAAGTACTCAAAGAAGTTGCCATTCAACTGGAAGCGCTTCCGCGAAAGCAAATGGCCGGAGAAGCACTTTTGAGCAGTAAAGCAATTTTATTCAATTCGATTGCCGAATGTATTGACTTCAGCAATCAATATGCCCCTGAACATTTGATTCTAGCGATTGAAAATTACAATGAAGTCATTCAAAAAATTTCAAATGCAGGTTCTGTTTTTCTCGGAAATTACAGCTGTGAAAGTGCCGGCGATTATGCTAGCGGTACAAATCACACCTTACCCACAAACGGCTACGCCCGTAATTATAGCGGGGTTTCCCTGGACAGTTTTGTAAAGAAAATCACCTTTCAGGAACTCAGCGCTCAGGGAATTAAAAACATTGGACCTGCAATCGAATTAATGGCCGCTGCCGAAGAACTTCAGGCACACAAAAATGCGGTTACCCTAAGACTTAAAGCTTTAGAAAATGAATAGTATAGAGAGTTTAGTAAGAGAAAACATCCGTGCGCTGAAGCCTTATTCCAGTGCGCGTGACGAGTTTAGCGGTTCAGAAGGTGTTTTTCTGGATGCCAATGAAAATCCGTTTGGAGAATTCAATCGTTATCCGGATCCGTATCAAAAAGCATTGAAAAAAAAATTGAGTCAACTCAAAAGCATACCTTCTAAAAACATCTTTATCGGTAACGGAAGTGATGAAATCATCGACCTCGTTTTTCGCATTTTTTGCGAACCCGGAAAAGACAAAGTAATTATGTTTCCACCCACGTATGGTATGTATGAAGTATCGGCCGGTATTAACGATGTGGAAGTTGTAAATGTTCCATTAACTGCCGATTTTCAGATTGATTTTGAAGCTTTCTTTCAGCAAATGGAGCAAAACACAAAAATCAAACTCGTCTTTGTTTGTTCGCCAAACAACCCCACCGGAAACAGCATTAAAAACATTGAAAAGTTACTTAAATGCAATGCTATTGTGGTTGTCGATGAAGCCTATGTTGACTTTTCAGGGAGTCCTTCACTTCTTGGAAAATTATTGAATTACTCCAATTTAATTGTCTTGCAGACTTTTAGCAAATCGCTTGGTTTGGCAGCAGCAAGAGTAGGAGTGGCCTATGCCGGTGAAACCATCATCGAGTTGATGAATAAAGTAAAACCGCCTTATAACGTGAGCACACTCAATCAAAAAGCGGCACTAAAAGCACTTAAAAACCACGAAACCACACGAAGACATCTCACCATGATATACAAAGAAAGAAAACGAGTTTATAAAGCCCTTATGCATCTGAATCAGGTCATTAAAATTTATCCATCAGACGCAAATTTTCTATTGGTTGAAGTAAAAGATGCCCATCTGGTTTACAACAAACTGGTTGAGAAAAACATCATCATCAGAAACAGGGACAGCGTCATCAAAAACTGTGTGCGCATCACTATTGGCACTCCTGAAGAAAATAATCAATTGATCAACGAACTTAAAAACCTTTAAAAATGAAAAAAGTCCTATTTATAGACCGCGACGGTACACTTGTCATAGAACCACCCATTGATTTTCAATTGGACAGCCTTGAAAAACTCGAATTTTACCCTGGGGTGTTTCAGTATTTGGCACGCATCGCCACAGAGCTGGATTTTGAGCTGGTGATGGTGACCAATCAGGATGGATTAGGCACAACTTCTTTTCCCGAAGAAACCTTTTGGCCGGCACAAAATAAAATCATTCAGGCGTTTGAAAATGAAGGAGTACGTTTTTCGGAAATACTTATTGATAAATCGTTTCCTGAAGACAACGCACCCACTAGAAAACCCCGAACGGCTTTGCTAACACATTATATCAAAGGAAATTATGATTTGGAAAATTCCTATGTGATTGGTGACCGAAATTCAGATGTTCAACTGGCAAAAAACCTTGGTTCCAAAGCCATTTTTATTGGAAACGATAAAAACCCGGAGACGACTTTAACCACCACTTTGTGGAAAGAAATATACACCTTTTTAAAAGCGCTTCCGCGAAAGGAAACAGTGGAGCGTGTCACCAATGAAACCCAAATAAGTGTCACCGTCGACCTCGACGGCTCGGGCAAAAGCAGCATCCACACCGGACTTGGATTTTTTGACCATATGCTGGAGCAAATCGCCAAGCATGGGAATATCGATCTGGACATTGCGGTTCAAGGCGACTTGCATATTGATGAGCATCACACCATTGAAGATGTCGCCATCACGTTTGGTGAGGCATTTTTAAAAGCTTTAGGTTCCAAAAAAGGCATCACCCGTTATGGATTTTTACTGCCAATGGATGACTGTCTGGCACAGGTAGCCATCGATTTTGGAGGAAGACCCTGGTTGGTTTGGGCAGCCGAATTTAAACGTGAAAAAATAGGCGAGATGCCTACAGAAATGTTTATGCACTTTTTCAAATCCTTCAGTGACCACGCCAAATGCAACCTGAACATCAAAGCCGAAGGTGAAAATGAACATCACAAGATTGAATCAATTTTCAAAGCATTCGCGAAAGCGATTCAAACCGCCGTCTCAAAAACCGATAATTATTCCATACCCAGTACAAAAGGATCTTTATGATAGTCATATTAAAATACAACGCAGGGAACACCACTTCAGTCAAAAACGCTGTAGAACGACTCGGATATCCTTGTGTAGTTTCAGATGACCCCGAAGTCATTCAAAACGCAACCAAAGTCATCTTTCCCGGAGTAGGCGAGGCAAGTACCGCAATGGCATATTTGAAAGAACGCAATCTTGACACTTTAATAAAATCACTAAAACAACCCGTCTTGGGGATTTGTCTGGGGTTGCAATTGCTCTGCAAACACAGTGAAGAAAATGATACGACTTGTATCGGAATATTTGATGCTGAGGTAAAACGATTTTCCAATGAGCTGATTGTTCCGCATATGGGGTGGAATGTATTGGAAGTCAAAGAAAGTCCTTTGCTCAAAGACATTTCAGAAGCAGACGACGTGTATTTTGTGCACAGTTATTACGCGGAAGTTTCAGAAAATACCTTAGCTATTTGTAATTACGCGATCGATTTTAGCGCAGCAATGCAAAAAAACAACTTTTATACCACCCAATTTCACCCTGAAAAGTCAGCCGGAGTGGGGGAACGCATACTTAAAAACTTCCTGGAAATATGAAAATAATACCCGCCATAGACATCATCAACGGAAAATGTGTGCGACTCACCAAAGGTGATTATGACACCCAAAAAATTTACAGCGAACACCCACTTGAAATGGCCAAATCGTTTGAAGACCACGGTATTCAATACCTGCATCTAGTAGACCTTGACGGGGCGCGTTCAAAACACATTATCAATCACAAAGTGTTGTATCAAATTGCGTCACAAACCAGTTTAAAAATTGATTTTGGAGGTGGTTTAAAAACGGATACTGACCTTAAAATTGCATTCGAAAATGGCGCTCATCAGATTACAGGGGGGAGTATTGCCGTGAGTGATCCCGCAATTTTTGAAAATTGGTTACAAATGTATGGTGCAGCTAAAATCATTTTAGGTGCAGACGCCCAAAACCGAAAAATTGCTACCCACGGATGGAAAGAAACTTCAACCCTCGATGTCATTGAATTTATAAAAAACTATGAATCCAAAGGCATCCAACAAGTGATTTGTACAGACATCGCTAAAGATGGAATGCTTCAAGGGCCCTCATTTGAACTATACACCGAAATTATAAAAGAAACCAATTTGCAACTCATCGCCAGTGGCGGTGTTTCAGAATTTGATGACCTGGTAAAACTCCGCCAACTGGGTTGTGCCGGTGTGATTTTAGGAAAAGCCATTTATGAAGGACGAATCACCTTAAAAGAACTAGAGAAACTATGCTAAAAAAGAGAATCATACCCTGTCTGGATATCGCCAACGGCAGGACTGTTAAAGGAGTCAATTTTGTGGACATACGTGATGCGGGAGACCCTATCGAACTCGCCAAACGCTATGTGGAAGAAGGTGCAGACGAACTCGTTTTCCTTGACATCACAGCCACCCTTGAAAAGCGAAAAACATTGGTTGCACTGGTTACTAAAATTGCTTCGGCTATCAATATTCCCTTTACTGTGGGTGGAGGAATTAATTCTTTAGAAGATGCCAAAGCTGTTATTCTTGCGGGTGCTGATAAAGTGAGCGTCAACAGTGCCGCCATCAAAAACCCACAGTTGATTACTGATATTTCACGCCATTTCGGAAATCAATGTGTTGTGGTGGCGATGGATGTAAAAAACACAAACGGCGAGTGGAAAGTTTTCAGTCATGGAGGAAAAACACCCACAAACCTCGATGCACTGGAATGGGCATTGGAAGCAGAACGTTGCGGTGCCGGTGAAATCCTGCTCACCTCCATGAACAACGACGGAACCAAAAATGGTTTTGCCATCGATAATACAAACGCTATAAGTGAGGGAGTCAAAATTCCGGTGATTGCTTCAGGTGGGGCAGGGTCGATGGAACATTTTAAGGAAGTTTTTCAGGAAACCAAGGCCGGTGCTGCACTGGCGGCAAGTATTTTTCACTTTGGAGAAATTGCCATTCCGCAGCTCAAAAATTATTTACAAACTCAAAAAATACCCGTAAGATGTCTATAAATTTTTCAAAAACAAACGGTCTCGTGCCGGTCATTATTCAGGATTTTACCAGCAGTCAGGTGTTGATGCTTGGTTACATGAATGAAGAAGCTTACGCGAAAACAAAATCAGAAAGCAAAGTCACCTTTTTTAGCAGAAGCAAAAACCGTCTGTGGACTAAAGGTGAAACATCCGGTAATTTTTTATTGGTCAAAGAAATTTTAACCGATTGTGATCAGGACACTTTGCTCATCAAGGCCGAGGCGATGGGACCCACTTGCCACACCGGTAGCACAACTTGCTTTAAGGAAGAAACCGCCAAAGGATTCCTCTATCAATTAGAACAAACCATTGAAAAGCGCGTGGAAAGTGGTGATGAGAAATCATACACCCGGGATTTAATTCAAAAAGGCATCAATAAAGTGGCGCAAAAAGTGGGTGAAGAAGCCGTTGAATTGATTATTGAAGCCAAAGACTCTAACGATGATTTGTTTAAAAATGAAGCAGCCGATTTACTGTTTCACTATTTGATTTTGCTCAAGGCGAAAGGTTTTTCTCTGGAAGAAATTGAACAAGTACTTAAAGGGAGAGCAAAATAATTTTTTCATAAAAAAGTGGGATTTTAAAATCACTTGGTTATATTTGTCTATCATTATGAGAAACTCAAATCAAAATAACACTTGGTGGTGGCAATCTAAATCCCAAATAGGATTCAGGTAGTTGTGCCATGTTATTTTGTAATCAAAATAAACCAAGCCCGCTGAATCCAGCGGGCTTTTTTTATGTAAAAAAATGAGATAAAATATAAATTCAATGACATTTACGTTTAAAACAAACATCAAAAAAACACTTAGCGATACCCACACGCCGGTGGAAGTCTACCTAAAATTCAGGGATAAATATCCCGGTTGTTTTTTACTGGAAAGTTCTGATTACAAAAGCAAGGAGAACAGTTTTTCATACATCTGTTTGCAGTCCATTGCTTCGTTTTCTGTGGATAGAAACCTGACTACAGTTAGATACCCCGGTGAGCCAAAGCAGGTACTAAAAACCAATGAAACCAAAATTCCCGAAGCGCTGAACGCTTTTGCAAAGTCATTTATTACTGAGGAACAGGAGTATGATTTTGTCACCAGCGGACTCTTTGGTTACACTTCTTATGATGCCATTCCGCTGTTTGAGGATTTCGACTTTACCAATCAGGATTTTGACCTGCCACTTATTAAGTACCATCTCTTTAAATTCATCATCGTTTTCAATCATTTTAACAACGAACTCTTTATAGTCGAACAACAGGCTGAAGGAGAAAATTCCCAACTAACTGAAATTGTTGACTTATTAAACCACCGTACTGTCACACAGTTTAAATTTTCAACCCTTGCAGAAGAAACCTCCAATTTTTGCGATTCCGATTTTTTAAGCAAAATCAAAAAAGGGATTGACCATTGTTATAAAGGCGATGTCTTTCAAGTGGTGCTTTCGCGAAAGTATTTCCAAAAATTTAAAGGAGATGAGTTCAATGTGTATAGAGCATTACGGTCTATAAATCCGTCGCCATACTTGTTTTATTTTGATTTCGGAAACTTTAAAGTATTCGGATCTTCGCCTGAAGCACAACTCACCATTGCCAATCAAAAAGCGGTCATCAATCCCATAGCCGGCACTTTCAAGCGTACAGGAAACACCCTGGAAGATGCAAAAATGGCCGAAGCATTGAGCAATGACCCTAAAGAAAATGCAGAACACATTATGTTGGTTGATTTGGCAAGAAACGATTTGAGTAAGAACAGTACCTCGGTAACTGTTGAAAGCTTTAAGCAGGTGGAATATTACTCACACGTGATCCATTTGGTTTCAAAAGTGAGCGCACAATTGCCCAAAAATTACAACCCAATCAAGATATTGGGAGACACCTATCCTGCTGGAACGTTATCTGGTGCACCCAAACACAGGGCGATGCAAATCATTGATGATAACGAGCCACAAAACCGCGGTTTCTATGGTGGAACCATCGGCATCATTGGCTTGAACGGTTCCATTAATCACGCTATCTTTATCCGTTCTTTTTTGAGCAGGAAAAACACCTTAACCTATCAGGCAGGTTGTGGTATTGTTGCTAAGTCAGTTCCCAAAAGTGAACTTATTGAAGTAGAAAATAAATTATCAGCCCTACGTAAATCCTTAGAACTCGCTAAAACACTTTAAAATGAAACATCTAAGAAAAATAATTAATGCTCAGGTTACTCTCAAAATGGATGTTCCATGTGACCTATTAAAATAAAATATTAAAGACAAATGAAAATACTGGTTATCGATAATTATGACTCCTTTGTGTACAACATTGTTCATTATTTGGAGAATTTGGATGTAGAAAAAGTGCACGTTGTTAAAAATGATAAGTTTGAGCTCGATTTAATCAATAGCTATGATAAAATCGTATTGTCACCCGGCCCAGGCATCCCAAAAGACGCCGGTTTGATGCCTCAAGTGATTCGTGAATTTGGTGTGAATAAACCCATACTCGGTGTATGTTTAGGACATCAGGCCATCGCAGAGAGTTTTGGCGGTCTGCTCCATAACTTAGAAAGTCCGTTGCACGGAATTTCTTCTCAGGTTGAGGTGATACAAGAAGATTTTTTGTTTAAAAACATTCCAAAACAGTTTAATATCGGGCATTACCATTCTTGGGTGGTGAAGCCGGCATTACCTTCAGATTTGGAAGTTCTGGCGCAGGATGCCTTCGGAAATATCATGGCATTAAAACACAAAAGTTATGATTTGCGAGGTGTGCAATTTCATCCGGAATCGGTGCTTACAGAGCACGGAAGCCAATTGCTTGAAAACTGGGTAAAACAATAAAAAGAAGAATGATGAAAGAGATTTTAGAATATTTATACCAGCATAAAACACTGAGTAAAAAAGAAGCGAAACAAATCCTGATGGACATGGCTTCCGAAAAATACAATCATTATGAAATAGCCTCTTTTTTAACGGCCTTCATAATGCGAAACATCACCATCGAGGAGTTGAGGGGTTTCCGAGAGGCCTTGCTGGAGCTTGCCGTGAAAGTGGATTTGTCAGATTTTAACCCGATGGATGTGTGTGGTACAGGCGGTGACGGTAAAAACACCTTTAATGTTTCTACACTCACTTCCCTTGTGGTTGCGGGAGCGGGAATTCCGGTGGCCAAACATGGTAATTATGGAGTGTCCTCCATTTCGGGCTCTTCCAATGTGCTGGAAGCGATGGGCGTTGTTTTTCATACAGATGAAACCAAACTCAAACAGCAACTTGAGAAAGCAAACATCTGTTTTATGCACGCCCCTTTATTTCATCCTGCCATGAAGTTTGTGGCTCCCGTGAGACGTGAGCTGGGCGTAAAAACCTTTTTCAATATGTTGGGTCCTCTGGTGAATCCGGCACGGCCAAAAGTACATATGACCGGTGTGTTCAGTATGGAACTCGCTAGAATGTTTCAGTACCTTTTTCAGGAGGAAGAGGTGCAATATTCTATTGTCTATGGATTGGATGGTTATGACGAAATCACCCTGACTTCAGATACTAAAATCATTTCCCAGGATGAAGAATACATCACAGACGCTGAAGGCTTCGGTTTCGAAAAAGTGACACAAAAAGAGATTCATGGCGGAGATACGATTGAAGAATCGGCCACTATTTTTAAAACCATCCTTGACGGAAAAGGTAGCCAGGCCCAGAATCGTGTAGTACTTGCAAACGCTGCTGTTGCTATTGAGTGTTATCAAAACAAGCTTGACAGAGAAACTGCATTGCAAATGGCTGAAGAATCACTGCTTGGAGGTAGAGCAAAACAAAAACTCAAAACATTAATTGCATTGCAATGAACATACTCGATACCATAAAACAGTACAAAATCAAACAGGTTGCACGTCAAAAAGCTTTGTATCCGATACAACTGCTTGAACAAAGTATCTTTTTTGAAAGCCCCTGTGTCTCTTTTTCGGGCTATGTGGCAGACCCAAACCGGAGTGGGATTATCGCCGAGTTCAAAAGAAAATCTCCATCAAAGGGTGATATCAATAAGAATGCAAATCCGAAAGACGTCACCATTGGCTATATACAGGCCGGGGCAGTGGCATTGTCTGTTCTGACTGACGAACATTTTTTTGGTGCTAAAAAAGAAGATTTACCCACAGCCCGCCGTTTCAACTTTTGTCCCATACTCAGAAAAGAATTTATAGTGGACGAGTATCAAATTATTGAAGCCAAATCACAAGGAGCCGATGCAATCTTGCTGATTGCTAAAATGATTTCGGTACAAGAAATTGAAAATTTTACGGCACTAGCACATCAATTGGGGATGGAAGTCTTGCTTGAAACCCATACAGAAGCTGAGGTTTTGAGTCATAGCGAAAGCAAGGCCGATGCTTTTGGAATCAACAACAGAAACCTCACCACATTTGAAGTTTCTGTTGAAAACAGCATTCGTTTGTCAGAAATACTTCCCAAAACAAAACTAAAAATAGCTGAAAGTGGCATCGATTCCATTGACACCATCAAACAATTAAAAGCAAACGGATTTGAAGGGTTTTTGATTGGCGAATATTTTATGAAACACAACGATCCGGGGGTGAGTTGTAAGGAGCTTATAAGAAGTTTGTCACTTGCTTAAAATTTATTTAAATAATACCACAGAGTTGCACAAAGAAGCGCAAAGTGACACAGAGGAATATAAAAACGAATTTAGAAATATGAAAATCAAAATTTGCGGACTCAAAGAAGTAGATAACATACGGCAGGTTTCAGTGGCAAACCCCGACTATATGGGTTTTATTTTTTATACTAAATCAAGCAGGTTTGTGGGTGAAGAATTCTCAAAAACAGCTTTGGATGAAATTCCTGATAACATTATAAAAACAGCTGTATTTGTTAACGAAAGCTTAGAAAATATATTGAAAATAGTAACTAAATATGACTTTAAAGCAGTACAACTACACGGACATGAATCACCCGAGACATGCAGGCAACTAAAACAACAAAACCTTATTGTAATCAAAGCGTTTGCAATAGATGACACTTTTAATTTTGAGACCTTACATCCTTATGAAGGCCCATGTGATTACTTTTTATTTGACACTAAAACCAATCATTTCGGCGGAAGCGGACGAGTTTTTGACTGGGGACTTTTAAGGAATTACAAATTGGAAACTCCATTCATTTTAAGCGGCGGTTTGGGCGTTGAAAACCTGGAAGCGGTTTTAAAAATAAAACACGACAAGCTTTATGGACTTGATTTCAACAGCAGGTTAGAGGATAAACCGGGTTTGAAGAACATACCATTAATTAATAAAGTACTTGATACCATTAGAAATTATGAACACATTTAGTCCGACAAAAGAAGGGTTTTACGGCGAATTTGGAGGTGCTTTTGTACCAGAAATGCTATACCCCAATGTGCTGGAACTTCAAACTCGTTACAGGGAAATTATTGAAACAGATTCCTTTCAAAAGGAATTCAGGGATCTTTTGAAGGATTATGTGGGTCGGCCCACACCGCTTTTTTATTCTAAAAACCTTTCAAAAGAACACGGGGCACAAATCTATCTCAAACGGGAAGATCTCAACCATACCGGGGCACATAAAATCAACAACACTATCGGACAGATTATCGTCGCAAAAAAATTAAACAAGAAGCGCATAATTGCCGAAACCGGTGCCGGTCAGCACGGTGTCGCTACCGCTACCGCCTGTGCCTTGATGGGGCTGGAGTGTGTAATTTATATGGGTGCGATTGATATTGAAAGGCAAAAGCCCAACGTGGACAGAATGAAACTGCTGGGTGCTGAAGTCGTTTCCGCGACAAGCGGAAGCAAAACCCTCAAAGACGCTACCAATGAAGCCATCAGGGCGTGGATTAATAATCCGGTGGATACACATTATATCATCGGTTCGGTAGTGGGACCACATCCTTATCCTGATATGGTGGCGATGTTTCAATCGGTTATTAGCGAAGAAATAAAATTACAACTAAAAGAAAAAACAGGCAGTGAAAACCCTGATTATGTGATTGCCTGTTTGGGAGGTGGCAGCAATGCCATTGGTGCCTTTTACCATTTTATAGATAACAATAAAACTAAACTAATTGCTGTAGAAGCAGGAGGTGAAGGTGTTTATTCAGGAAAAACAGCCGCCACGATTGCATTGGGTAAAATGGGCATTATTCACGGCAGCAAAACCTATCTCATTCAAACTGATGATGGTCAGATCGTGGAACCGCATTCCATTTCTGCAGGTCTCGACTATCCCGGTATTGGTCCTGTGCATGCTTATTTGAACGATGCAAAAAAGGCAACTGTGGTTTCTGTAACTGATGAGGAAGCCCTAGATGCCGCACGAGAACTTTCCCAAAAAGACGGTATTATTCCAGCTTTGGAATCGGCGCATGCTTTGGCTTATTTGAAAAAAATGTCCTTTAAAAATGAGGATGTAGTTGTCATAAACCTTTCCGGAAGAGGAGATAAGGACCTGGCTACTTACCAAAAACATTTAAAATTATGAGCATAAGATTAAAAACGCTTTTCGAAAAAAAGAAAAGTAATATCCTGTCTATTTATTTCACAGCAGGTTATCCTGAAATTGATGATACCTTGAAAATTGTCAAAAACTTGGATGCAGCGGGGGTCGATTTAATAGAAATTGGGATGCCTTTTTCAGACCCACTAGCAGATGGGCCTGTGATTCAGGAAAGCAGTCAAAAAGCAATTCAAAAAGGAATGACCCTCAAACTACTTTTTGAACAGTTAACAGATTTGAGAAAATACACCCAAATCCCGGTAGTGTTGATGGGGTATTTGAACCCTGTAATTCAATATGGCGAAGAAGCCTTTTTATCAAAATGTTCAAAAGTGGGTATTGACGGACTTATTTTGCCAGACTTACCTTTGGAGATTTACAATCAGGGTTGGAAGGTTAGAACTAAAAAATTTGGTATTTCAAGCATATTCTTGATAACTCCTCAATCTTCAGAAGAAAGAATCAAAGCCATAGACAACGCCTCAAACGGTTTTGTGTATGTGGTATCTTCAAACAGTATTACGGGCACCAATAAAAAGTTTGACCGTCAATCGGAATACTATAAAAGAATCAAACAAATGAACTTAAAGAATCCCACCTTGATTGGTTTTGGAATTCACGATAGCAAAACTTTTAAAGAGGCTTGTCAGTTCAGTAATGGTGTTATTGTTGGAACAGCTTTTATTAAACACATTTCAAAACAAGGAATTTCTAAGGATTCAATTTCAGGTTTTGTGGAGCAATTAAAAGGCTGAAAAAATATTTTTATAGAAACGCAAACCTAAACTTGAGTTTGGTACTTGAGAATCGGTTTTTTTTTAATTAATCATCCTCCACAAAATCATCAAGGTCGCGACGGTCTTTTTTGGTGGGACGGCCGGTGCCTCTTTTTCGATAATGGTCTTTTGAATATTTAAGGAGTTCTAATTTTTCAAGATTTTCTTTGGGGGTAATGTCTTTTCTGTAAATATCAACAAGCTTAGCTCCCAGTCTGGATTCAGGCACGTCGAGGACTTCAAGTATATAGTCCACTTGGTCTTTACGAATCTGGATTTGATCACCAGGATAGACTTCTCGTGAAGGCTTTACATTGTCCCCTTTTATTTTTACTTTCCCGGACTTACAGGCGTTAGTAGCAATACTTCGAGTTTTAAAAAAACGCACGCACCAAAGATATTTGTCCACTCGCATACAAGTGTTGTTTAAAATTAGTTAATATGTTTACAAAAATAAGAGAATATTGTATCTTGCACCACTAAAATTTCACAGAATGAAAATTGCATACAGATTATTTTTTTTTCTATTAATTGTGTTAGTTGGATTGATATCTTGTAATAAAGACGATGGTGACGGTGTTATTATCGTTCCAGAAAGAGACCGCGCTGAAGAAGCTCAGGTAGCTAAAGCCGAAATTGAGGAATTTCTTCAAACACATTTTTATAACTATGAAGATTTTGAAAACCCACCTGCAGGTTTTGATTATAAAATTGTATTTGGAAAAAGAGAAGGAGATAATGCAAATAAAATTCCTTTGATTGATCAGGTTTCCTCAAAACAAGTCATAGATAGAGTCAAGCCTGAAGTCACATATACGCTATACTACCTCAATGTGTTACAAGGAGAGGGGGATTCTCCAAATTTTGCTGATGAAGCTCTTGTAACTTTTAAGGGACAATTTTTAGACTTAAATGCATTTGATGCATCAGACTCTCCGGTAAAATTTGATTTAACAGCAGTAGTTCCAGGTTTTCAAGAAGCTATGGTTGAGTTTAACAGCGCTACTAGCTTTACAGAAAACCCTGATGGGACTTTAAATTTTGAAGGATTTGGTGTAGGTGCTGTTTTTGTGCCATCCGGTATTGGGTTTTGGTTGAATTCTCCTGCCGGAATACCTGTTTATTCTCAATTAATATTTACATTTAATTTGCTTGATGTAACAACAGGGATTGATCATGACGAGGATGGCATCCCTTCATTTATGGAAGATTTAAATAATAATGGATTTCTGGGAGATGATGACACTGATGAAGATGGAATACCAAATTTCTTAGATACTGATGATGATGGAGACGGTGTTTTAACCCGTGAAGAAATCATTATAAATCCTGACGGTACAATTGACTTTCCAGATTCAAATGGAAATGGAATTCCTGATTACCTAGATGACACTTTTCCAAATTCATAATAATTTAATTAAAACTGCCCTTAAAGGCAGTTTTTTTATTTACAATCTCTCAATCTTTCTTGCGTTTACATAATTTTCAATACTTTTACTAATATTTGAAAAAAGTGTAATATGAATTTCATCCTTTTTGATGGGCCAGAGCGCAACAATCTCTTACCTTTTACCTATACACGCCCCGTGGCAGACATTAGAGTGGGAATTTTAAGCTTGCGCGAAAAGTGGGAACTGCTCCTCAATACAACAACAACTATAGAAACACAAGATTACCTTGCAAGGAAATTTCCAAAAGAAGAACTCGATCAAAATATTAAAATCAATCCGGTATTTATACCCTCTGAAAATCTCGCAGGAATTGTTAAAAACCTAAAGGAAAATCAGGCACTTTTTTTTGAAAATCAACCCATTGCTTACTTTTATTCAAAAGGACAAGCAGTTAATTTTGAAAATTTTGAAGTAATTCAATATTCCCACGATGATGTTTTAAAAATTACTCATACCTGGGATATTTTTCGATTAAATGGTGAAGCCATCACAAGGGATTTTAAGTTACTTACCAAAGGAAGAACTTCTCAACCCATACCCGAAAGTGTTTTTTGTGTTAATAAGGAGCAAATCTTCCTGGAAAAAGGCGCTAAAGTAGAGCTGGCATCCCTAAATGCAGGATCTGGTCCCATATACATCGGTAAAGATGCCGAAATTATGGAAGCATGCGCTATTCGTGGACCGTTTGCATTGTGTGATTATTCCACTTTGAAAATGGGTGCTAAAATTTATGGACCCACTACCATAGGTCCACACAGTAAAGTGGGCGGTGAGGTTAACAATTCGGTGATATTTGGTTATTCTAACAAAGCACACGATGGGTTTTTAGGAAATTCAGTAATAGGTGAGTGGTGCAATTTAGGAGCAGATACAAACAATTCAAACTTAAAAAACAATTATGCTGAGGTTCGTCTGTGGAATTACAACACAGAAAATTTTGCCCGCACCGGTCTTCAGTTTTGCGGATTGATGATGGGTGACCACAGTAAATGTGGTATCAACACCATGTTTAACACAGGAACAGTAGTGGGAGTGAGTGCCAATATATTTGGTAGTGGATTTCCGCGCAACTTCATACCTAGTTATAGTTGGGGCGGTGCATCGGGAATGACCACCTTTAAAACAGATAAAGCCTTTGAAGTAGCCCGCGAAGTGATGAAAAGAAGAAACTTGGAATTTAATCAAGCCGATGAAAAGATTTTAGAACACGTTTTTGAAATCACAGCTAAGTATCGTAGAAGTTAATTATAGATATCAACAAATAAAGGCATCAAAGAATCATCATCAATCAAATGAACTATAAAGTAACGAGATACCAACCCGAACAGAAACAAAAGTGGAATGAATTTATAAATCGTGCTAAAAATGCCACTTTTTTATTTCATCGGGATTTTATGGACTATCACAGTGAACGGTTTGAGGATTATTCATTGATGGTCTTTTCAGAAGAAAAGCTCGTTTCAGTTTTACCGGCTAATCTAATTGGAAACGAAATATATTCTCATCAGGGATTGAGTTATGGTGGTTTTATTTTCTCAAAAAAAAGCAGTCTTCAGGATTGTATATCTATCTGTCAAGAAACTTTAAAATTCCTTTTAGACAATAGAATATTGAAGCTAAACTTGAAGTCAATTCCAATTATTTACCAAAATCAAATTTGTCAGGAATTAGAGGTACTTGTATTTTTTCTTGAAGCAAAGTTAACAAGAGTTGACACTTATTTTGTGATTGATAATAGTGAAAAATACAAACCCAACAGAAATAGAAAAAGAGCGATAAACAAAGGAAACTCAAACGGAATAGTTGTAAAAAAATCAATAGATTTTGATGTCTTTTGGAATACCCTATTGACACCCAATTTACAAGATAGGTTCAATGTAAAACCAACACATTCTCTTCCTGAAATCGAGCTTCTTTACAATCGATTTCCTAATAATATTGTTTTTTATGGAGCCTATGAAAACAATCAAATGAAGGCAGGGGCAGTAATTTTTGAAATGAATTCAGTAGCACATTTTCAGTATAGCTCAGGAGATGAAAATAGGGATGAAGGGGCACTTGATTTACTTTTTGACTTTATTATTAAACAATATAAACACAAAAAGTATGTTAGCTTTGGAACAAGCAGTGAGGCACATGGAAGTAAAATCAATAAAGGTCTTGCTTATTGGAAAGAAAGTTTTGGTGCTAAAAGTATCGTTCAAAATTTCTATGAAATACAAACTTCAAATTATAAAAAACTAACAAATAGATTTGTGTGATACCCTTTTTAGACCTCAATAAAATCAACACTCGTTTTAAAACTGAATTTCAAGATGTGTTTCAGCAATTTCTCGATTCAGGGTATTATATTCTGGGAAATCGTTTACAGGAATTTGAAGAATCTTTCGCAAATTATTGCGGAACAAAACATTGCATTGGTGTTGCCAATGGATTGGAAGCTTTGCGACTTATTTTAGAAGGATACAAAGTACTGGGTAAAATTAAAGAAGGGGATGAGGTTATCGTTGCGGCCAACACTTATATCGCTACCATACTCGCAATCAAGCAAGCCGGTTTGAATCCTGTTTTAGCTGAAGCGGAAGCTGCTACTTATGGTTTTAATATTTCTCTTTTAGAAGATGCACTTACTCCAAAATCCAAAGCGATTATGCCGGTGCATTTATACGGTCAAATCACCAATATGGATGCCGTCAACGCTTTCGCGAAAGCACATCATTTATTGGTTATTGAAGATGCAGCGCAGGCACATGGGGCCAAATTCCAAATTCCAAATAACACACACAACTCGTTAAAAGCCGGAAATCTTGGAGATGCAGCAGGCTTTAGTTTTTATCCTACTAAAAATCTGGGCGCTTTAGGAGATGGAGGGGCAGTTACAACCAATGATGATGCGCTTGCAGAAACCATAAAGAAACTTCGTAATTATGGCACAACCACAAAGTATGTAAATGACTTACAGGGTTTTAATTCGCGATTGGACGAGCTTCAGGCGGCATTACTAAACATCAAATTAAAGCAACTCGATGAAGATAATAACAGACGTCGCGAAATTGCAAAAACCTATCTCACGCAACTTTTCAATCCAAAAGTCATCTTACCTGTGGTACCTGATTTTGAAGCACATGTTTTTCATCTTTTTGTTGTCAGGGTAAAAAACCGAAACGAATTTATGGATTATATGGAACAAAATGGAGTGGGAACATTAATTCATTACCCCATTGCGCCCCACAAGCAAAAAGCGTTAAGCGAATTAAACCATCTAAGTTTTTCGGTAACTGAAATGATTCATAATACAGTGGTGAGTATTCCCATAAGCCCTGTGATGACTGATGAGGAGGTGAGGCAAGTAGTTAAGGTGGTTAATAGTTATTAAATATTTCAAATTTGACATTTGACATATCAAAACTTGACATTTGAAATACCTTTTTATGAACGAAGACCGCAGTGCATACCGCCAAGTTTTTAAAGCCACTTCCTTATTTGGCGGAGTGCAGGTATTTCAGATTTTGATAGCGGTTATTCGTTCAAAGGTTATTGCGGTTTTACTGGGACCTTATGGGATGGGTATTTCCGGATTGTTATTTACCACATTGAATTTTATCAGCGAGCTTACCGGTGCAGGTTTGGACCGCAGTGCCGTTAAAGACGTGTCTGCCGCTTTTGGCAAAAAAGATGAGCAGAAAATTGTCAAGGTGCTTGGAGTTTTAATAAGACTTGTTTGGTTTACAGGAATCCTGGGAGCAGTTTTAACGATCGTTTTAGCACCCTTTCTAAGCCAGTGGGCATTTGATTCTACAGATTTTACACTGGCATTTATCTGGATTGCTTTTGCTATTTTACTGAAGCAATTGGCTTATGGAAATCTGGTGGTCTTGCAAGGTTTGAGGAAATTGAAATCCCTCGCCAAAGCCAATTTGATGGGAAGTGCTGTGGGACTTGTCATAGTTGTGCCGCTGTATTATTATTTTAGAATTGATGCCATTGCACCTGCCATTTTGATTTCATTTTTAATGACCTTTTTATTTAGTTGGTATTATGCAAAAAAGGTGCGTCTTCAGCCGAAAAAAGTAACAACCAAAGAAGCATTCAGTCAGGGAAAGGAAATGATAAGGCTGGGAGTGTCAATGAGTGTTAGTAGTCTTTTGGTAGCTTTAGGTATGTTTTTGGTTCAACTTTTTGTGAGTAACACAGGAGGAGTAGATGAAGTGGGTTTTTATCATGCAGGAATCGTGATTATTAACTCCTATGTGGGAATGATTTTTAGCGCCATGTCAACTGACTATTACCCGCGGCTGGCTGCAATTGCAGACGATATTGTCAAGATAAGGGAGACTGTTTTGCATCAGGCTTATATTGCTGTGTTGTTGATTACACCCATTATTATTTTGTTCTTAATCTTTGCTAAAATTGTGATTCAACTGCTGTATTCAACTGAGTTTTTACCGATGGTGGGATTTGTAACCTGGGCTATTCTTGGAACACTTTTTAAAGGTGTTTCTATGTGTATGGGCTATATTTTTGTTGCTAAGGGAGATTCAAGGATATTTATTAAAACAGCTGTTTTGTTTAATGGTTTGTTGCTTACTTTTAATATTCTTGGTTACTATTATGGAGGTTTGGTAGGTTTGGGGATTAGCTTTTTGAGCTATTATGTACTTCACTTCTTTTTGATGAACTTAATAACAAAAGCAGTTTATAAATTTTACTTCCCCGTTTCTTTTTATGGACTTTTCTCTGTATGCTTAATACTATGTTTCGCGACTTTTATGAGCACTTTTTTGGAAAATGATATATTGAAATATTTTATTTTCAGTCTTTTAGTTATATTTTCTTCATCTTTATCAATTTATCTTTTAAACAAGAAAATGGATTTTTTAAGCGCGATAAGAGATTATATAAATTTTAAAAAGTAGTAGTTTTCAATTAAAGTCTTTCCATTTTTTAAGATTCAAATCTGTTCTCTTTTTTAGAAGTGCGACATCCTCTTTATATAATTGAAAAAGCCACTCCCGTTGTTCTTCAGAGAGTTTTGGATAGCGTTCATTTGTTTTAGTCAAGTTTAAAAAAGCTTCTGAAATATTTTTTTTATACTTCCTTCTGAATTTTTTTGGAAAGAAATGTTTGACCATATCCCTGAATCTGTTTTTGCTTAAGGTGAGTATCCTCAATCTCTTATACATTTTTGGGAATTTTGTTTTTACCGTTACATTTGATTTTATTTCAGGAATTTCATCAAGTCTTGAAAGGTTTAAGAAATCAAAACACTCATTTAAAGTTTGCAGTTGGTTTTCTTTGAAGTCTTCAAAAAGAATTACCTTAATTTGGTCTTCATCAAATGTTTCATAAAACTTTGAAAGCCATTTCCCATAAAGGCTGTATTGATAATAGTTTTTAACGACGCGTTCTGGTAGAAGGTCTTCGGGCAGAGGATCTTTTTGGTGATTTTTTAGAACT
Organism: uncultured Flavobacteriaceae bacterium; assembly: GCA_963977065.1. GTDB lineage: Bacteria > Bacteroidota > Bacteroidia > Flavobacteriales > Flavobacteriaceae > Planktosalinus. The sequence continues at coordinate 79,050 of CAXBNF010000003.1, forward strand.
GCATCCTCAAAGATTTCGTCTTCACTTCCCAGGCTTTTAACATAACAATAATGTGAATATGTTCTGTCGATAGGGTTACGCAGTATAAAAATGAATTTGGGTGTATAATTCTCAAATTGATTTATATTTTCTTTAAAATGCGGAAAGTAAAAGTAACCAGTGCTTGACTCCCCATAAAATGTATGTTTTTCTTCTAAATTAAAATTTTCCAGGTAACTGGAAATCTCAACCTGAGAGTTCTCTGAGATTCTTTTGTTTGTCCAAAAATGAGGTTCCTTGTACTTAGACATACAAATTTCCGGATGCAGATTTAAAAGATCGTGCAAGCTACTGGTACCTGATTTTGCGGCTCCGGGGATGAATAAATTTACGATGGATGGACTTTTCATTTTTATCATTTATTCCAAACTTCAAAATATTTTTTTGATATCTTAATATAGTTGTGCTCTCTTTCAATAAAGCTTTTTGCATTTCCACTAATTAGACCGATTTCTGAAGGGTTTTCTATCAACCAGCTCAATTTTTCAACAATAGCATCAACATCAGGCAAGGCGTTGATACACACTTCATCCTCCTTTAAATTGTAGTGCTCGAGAAACTCTTTTTCTGCTCCTGTAAAAACCACCTTACCTCTGGCCATAGCTTCTAAAGCATTATAACCCTGGTCATAAGCATACACCTGGTCTAAAAGGATGTGAGCTTTTTCATAATGTTTGAGATATTCTTGATAGGGTATATCTTCAGTAATAATAATTTCTAGTTTTTCTGGATATATTTTTTGAATTTTAATGAGCGCTTTTTCAAAAAAATCGTTCCCTTTTTTGTAAAAGTTTCCACGGTTGATTCCGTGAAAAATTACAATTTTATCTTTAACAAGGTTATTTAAATAAAGTAATTTATCTGTATTTACAGGATTTGGTAGAAGGCCCAAATATTTTGTATGCCCTTTTAGCGGAATATGATAATCCAAATCTGAAGCCATCACACCTTCTATATTTTCATATACAAAATCATGCAGATCTTTGAATTCCGGCTTTAAATATTTCAAAAAGTGAGCAAAGGATTTTTCAGAAACTTTTCCTTCAAAAAAGGGTGTGAGTATAGAGTATTGAAATTTTTTATCAAAGGCATATTTTACACTTATATGATCTGTTCCGCAAGAAAGTAGAAAGAGCTTTTTATTATTTTCTTTTAAAAATGTGATGATTTGTTTTTCATACTGTGGCTCAATTCCCAACGGGCTTTCATTGATAAACTGAACCACATCAAAGCCTTTTAGCTCTTCAGAAAAACTAAAAAATTGGTTTTTAAGATTTACAGATGTCATATCAATTTTGAAAAGTCTGTAAATGAGTACTTTTATTTTTTTTTGTAGTCCTTTTTGATACTTTCGCTTTAGCAGTATATCTGCAGGAAAATTTTTGAAATAATCTCCTGTACCCACAAGTGTGACTTCGTGTCCCAAAGTTATCAACCCTTCCTTTAAAGAGTTGTGTAATCTGCTGTATTCACCCACCAATAAAATCTTCATAAATAACTTATATTTACGCAATGATTATTTCATCAAAAATACTATAAAAAATGAGCATTAACCTATGAAGGTAGCTATAGTTGCAATTTCATTGTCAAAAGGAGGCGCAGAGCGATCAACGGCTTTGTTATCAAAAATACTCGATTCAAAAGGGTTGGATGTGCATTTAATAACATTGACAGACTCAGTTGATTATGATTTTTCAGGTACGCTATTCAATCTAGGACGTTTTAAATCTCTCAATGATACTGGTTTAGAAAAAATAAATCACTTAAGACGATTGAAACACTACATTAAAGAAAATAATTTTGATTTTATTATTGACAATAGAACCAGAGGGTCTGCCTTTAAAGAATTTGTTTATTTAAATTATATCTATTGTAACCAAAAGGTGATTTATGTTGTGAGAAGTTTTCATTTAGCTAATTATTTTCCGAAAAATAAATGGATTTCATCTCAGATGATAAAAAGGTCTTTAAAAGTTGTAGGAGTTTCCAAAGTAATATCTGACGAAGTCAATATCAAATTCAACACCCAGAAAGCTGAGACGATATACAACCCGTTACCTGAATTTGATGAGATTGAAATTAAAAAACCAGATATTCCTTTTATTTTATTTTTAGGAAGAATTGAAGAAGATGTCAAAAACTTCACTTTACTTTTAAAAGGGTATCAGTCATCAGAACTTTCACAAAAAGGAATTGCATTAAAAATTTATGGGGACGGCAAGGACAGGAATGCGTTGCTTGAGATGATTGAAAATATGAATTTAACAGCACAAGTTTCAGTTCACCCATTTACACCTATTATCTATGGGGTTTTAAAAAATGCTTTATTTTTGACGCTTACGAGCCGCTATGAAGGATTTCCCAGAGTGTTGCTTGAGGCTTTGTCTGTAGGTACACCCGTTCTTTCAGTAGATTGTAAAAGTGGTCCAGATGAAATTATTATTAATGAGCACAATGGTTTGCTCATAGAAAATTTTAATGAACAAGCACTCGCAAATGCAATGAATCGTTTTATCTTTGATACTACACTTTATCAAAATTGCAAAGCAAATGCAATATCCAGTGTACAACATTTAAAACAAGAAAACATAGCACAACAGTGGTTAAACTTAATGAGAAATGCAAAACCAAAGAATTGATTCTATTGAACTCATAGAAATTTCAAAAATTTCTGACCCCGACGGTCGTGGGAATCTGTCAGTGATTGAAAAAGGAACCTTACCTTATGAGGTCAAACGGGTTTATTATTTATATGATGTGCCCAGTGATGCCACACGTGGCGGTCACGCACATCTTCAATTGCAACAGTGTCTGATTGCTCTTAGCGGAAGTTTTGATGTACTTCTTGATGACGGCAAAAATCGCACAAAAGTACATTTAAACAAACCCAATAGGGGATTGATTATACCCAGCGGAATTTGGCGTGAATTGGAAAATTTTTCTTCAGGAGCGGTTTGTCTTGCACTTGTTTCTGATATTTATAAAGAAGAAGACTACATAAGGGATTATAAAGATTTTGTAATTTATAAAACTAGGTAGATTTTAGTTTTAATTAAAAAAAATCTATTTCCATACTACTTAAATGCACTCAACCGAATCCCAAAACGCTCAAAAAAGTTTTTCAAACTGTATAAAAACCGGGTGCTTTTTGGTGAAAGCCGAAGTAAAAGACGTTGTTTTTTATTGAGATTCTTTAAATTTATTTTTTCAAAATTGCGTTTAAAACCATCTCTGTCGTTAATTAACTTAGCATAAATGGCAAGCGAAAATCGGTTTAGATCAAGAAACTTTTTTAAAGGAGGGTTATCAGCTTCCAAATGACTATAATTTGAAAAATCTGCTTTATCATCTAAAGATTTTGCTGATCGAAACAGGCTATTTTCAATGATATAATAACTTGAACAAATACGATTACTAAATACAACTTTATAGTTTAATCCAATGCGAATGTACAAATCGGTATCCTGTTCAATCTTTATGGAATGGTCATAATAACCAACCTTATCAAATACTTCTTTTTTTAATACGGTACTCGAACTGTGAAGAATAGATGCCTGACTACTTGCTTTAAAATAATTTAAAAGGCCTTCTTCTTCAAAGTTTTTTGGAAGCGAGTATGGTTTGGGAAAGGATTTATTGTTTTTAATAATTTCCTGTGCTGTGGCAAAAACAGATTCGTCGGGATATTTTTCAATCAAACGATTTTGCTCTTCCAAATAGTGTGGAAACCAAAAATCATCAGCATCAAGCAATGCAATATAAGGGGCAGAAGCTTTTTTAATTGCAGCATTTCTACCTGCTGCTGCGCCTTGGTTTTCCTGAGAGAAATAGTGAATTCTTTTATCTTCAAATGAGTTGATGATTGCTGCACTGCCATCAGTTGAGCCGTCGTTGACGATGATGATTTCAAAGTCTGTAAAGGTTTGATTCAACACAGACTCTAAGGTTTTGCCAATGTGTTGCTCTTTATTGTAAACGGCTATGACGACTGAGAATTTGGGCATAATTTTTATTCTCCCCCTATAAAACCTACAAGAGAGGGGGATTTTTAGAGGTTATTTTTTAATTGTGAAAAATAATACAAACGATACAAATCAAATAAAAATAAAGAAGGGGTTTTGCCTCTCAGATTTTTTTCAATTTGAGGTTTAAATAACTTAATGGTAAATATAAACAGATTCAAAAAATAATTTCGCTTTAAGCTCAAATAAGCATTTTGAATAGGTCGGTAATCTTTTGGAATCTTGTTTTCTTTTTCAAATAGATATAAAGACTTTAACCCTTTTTTGGTTTTTCTAATAAAGCTTTCGCTACTTTCCAAACCAAGATGAACTATCGGGTTCATAAAGTGTAAAACAGCTACTTGCATTTTTTCCAGATTTTGAGCAAAAAGCACATCGACACCATACACATTGTCGTGAAAATCATTGGCTTTTAAAAATACACTTTTTTTAATCAAAAAACACTGAGAAATGATTGAAAGATAGGGCATTTTTTCACGTTCTGAAACCGGTTTTGCTTCGCGTGCTTTCCCATATTTCCATCGAAGAATTTTCTCCTTATCCGGCTTTTTTTCATCATATGAAATTCCGCCGAAAACTACATCTGCGGTTTGGTTTTCTATGTCAAAATTTTGAATAAAATTGTTGCTTTTCGGAAGTACATCAGCATCCATAAAAAGCAGCCAATCAAACTGAGATTTTTCTGCAAGTGCTTGCCTGGTTGCGGTTCTGCCTTTGTTTTCTGTACTTTGAAAATAAAAACAGTTTGCAAATTTTTCAACGGATTTATTGGCTTCTGCTATTTCTGATATTGAGGAACAATCATCAAGGACTAAAATTTCAAACTTATAAGGAGTGTTTTCCAATTGTTTAGAAAGAATTTCTACCAGACCTGTGATGTTGTAGTTGTATGTAGGTATTAGTATAGAAAGCATCATTCTGGATTAAACCGTCTTTTGCACGACTTCAAATATCTGGTTTTCATCACATTTGAGTGTTTTGGAAGGATATTTAAGTAAGAGTGCATAATCGTGTGTGGCCATCAAAATGGTATTACCGTTTTTGTTGATTTCCTGCAAAACTTCCATCACTTCGACAGAAGTTTGTGGGTCGAGGTTACCCGTGGGTTCGTCAGCGAGAATGAGTTCGGGGTCGTTTAAAAGTGCGCGTGCAATCGCCACACGTTGTTGCTCACCACCCGAAAGCTGATAAGGAAACTTAAAGCCTTTGGTTTTCATAGCAACTTTATTCAAAACTTCTTCCACTTTATTGTCCATCGCTTTTTTATCTGTCCAACCGGTTGCTTTGAGCACAAACAATAAGTTCTCATTGACAGTTCGGTCATTGAGTAATTTAAAATCCTGAAATACCACGCCCAGTTTTCTGCGTAAAAACGGTATGTCATTTTCCTTTAGTGTTTTTAAGTTAAAATCTACAATTTCTCCTTCACCTTCCATTAAGGGTATATCACCATAAAGCGTCTTCATAAAACTACTTTTACCGGTGCCGGTTTTACCAATGAGATAAACAAACTCTCCTTTTTCTACAGATACATTTACCTCAGAAAGGATTAAAGACTCCCGCTGAAAAATAGAGGCATTTTTTAAATATAAAACAGGCTTTGACATAGTGATGAGTAGCTTTACAGCGAAATTACAAGATATTTTCTTTATGAGAACGAAAAAGATTGGAAAATCATATGTGAGTATTAAGTTAAGTATTGAGTTGTGAGACTTGAATAGAAAAATTGAGTGTTAAAAATTTTAAATTTGAATTCTTTAACTCATTCCCTGTTAATGTTCATTTTTCTTTGAGTTCTGTATAGGTTTGTTCTCACTGTGATTGTGACGGTTTCATTTACAATTTCCTGTAAAGGAATTTCTGCTATTTCTGTTTTCTTAAATGTCTTTTTGAATATTTCTTTATCTGTTTCAACAGTTACAATATAATCTGAGTCAATAACTCCCTCAATTGGCTTCACCTTTATTCCTTTAATAGAATTATCTGCTTTGATTTCATAAGGGGCATCATATTTTGGTGCATTAGAAATAGAATCGCGTTCTATTTTTGGGCGTTTTTTTGGAGGCTTTGGAAAGCATTCTTCTGTGGGTAAACTGGGGTCTATAGTTAATTTTACAAATCCATTTGCATCGGGTTTTAAAGTGGTTCCCGATTTTAAAAGTATACGCTTACGGGCTTTAAAGTCAACGGTTGTTGAATCTCTGAAGGTTTGGTTTGAGATGTTAATTTGATGGGGTGATGAGAATAATTTAAAATCAAAACGGTAAAAGTCTCTCCCTGATATATCTACGATACCTTTGTCAAGCTGCATTTCGTGAGCCATTTTTACGGCTTTGTATGCATCAACTCTACCGGCACCCAATTGCATTTTAAAGGGCTCGTTACCCGGAAGGTTTTCAATATCTGCCGAACTCAGTTTAAGGATACTTTCGACCTCAGCACTTGCCAAACAGTAATTTGCAGACCAAATGAGTCCAATAACTCCGGTGACAAACGCCGCTGAAGCTGAGGTCATACCCACAAACAGTTCATCCTCATAACCACATTCGGGTCTCCCCATATTAAAGGTTTCAGCCGGTGCAGAAATATCAACGGCTAGATTGTGCTGAGCACCATATTGAGCATTGAGGGGCGTAACTTCATCAAAATAACCATCCCTTTTCATTTTTAAGCGTCTAACGTGTGTGTCTTTGAGTTTATATGCGATTCTGCCATATTTTTCATCATTGATAATACAATCTTCATAATGACCACAATCCCCAAAAACCTTAGTCACAGAAATCACCCGTTTATATGAAGCCGGGTAGGCATAATTGGAGGCATAATCTCTTAAGTATTGGTTGCATTTTTTTGAATTTCCTGCGCTGGAAACAATTAAAATTCCCTCATCATACCATTCATTGATGCGCTCTTGCACATTTTGATGATAAGCACCAAACCCGCAGAGTGCCCAACTTGTATTGATTACTTTTGCACCAGCATCAACAAGTTCCTGGATATATTCAAAACTACCATAACCATTTGCAATTAGGTCACAATCTGAGCAAATGCCTGGAATTCCAAAGCCATTGTCTGCTCTGGCTCCAATAATTGATGCAATACCGGTGCCGTGATAACAAACTGTACCACCTGTTTTTTTGAAGTATTTCAAATAATTACTCACTCTTCCCATCAAATCGACATTTGTAGAATCAATCCTGCCATCAGAAATTCCAATCACCACTTTTTTATCACCTCTTGTTATGCCCCAAGCGCCAGGCGCATTTATTAAATCAAGTCCTGTCATTGGGAAAGGTACTCCCAAATTCTCCACCGGGCTGGTGGTTCCATAATCATTGGGGTAATAGGCATTGGGTGCCGGGAAATATTGACCAATTCTAGTGTATTTTTCAGGCTGTTGATTTTGAAGTTGTCCTAAAAGAACATCGCTGTTTGTGGAAACTCGGTAAACATTTTTAAGGTTTTCTTTCAGGGTATTTGGGAAAGCAGGTTGAAATACATAAACGATATGTCTTGCAAAAATTTGATTTTCAGTCCTGTTCCTCGGGTTTTCAATTTTAAGGATGCCGTTGTTTTGTTTGGTAATTTTTAAAGACTCCGGATTTGAAATGGTCACATGATAGTGGTACAATTTATCTTGCTCTTGTCCAAAAAACATAAAACCAAACAACATAAAAACTAAAAGGATGCTTTTATTCATGTTCCAGATTTTCAATTCTTTTTGAAAGTGCATCAATTTGTTTTTGTTGAGCGATGGTATGAAGCGTGAGTTCTTCTAATTTTTCAAGCAACAACAAGTTCATTTCTTTTAAGGAGAGCCCCTTTTTATCAAACTCACCGGCTGAAGGTATTTTTGGCAAATGGTGGTTTTGCTCAATGAATTGCTCAATTTCGTTTAACGAAAGAAACTCATAAGCCGGATTCAAAAGAGAGCTTCCCGTGAAGTATTTTTCAAATACATAGTCTGGTGCTACAGCTCCTTCAAGGTCAACCACCACTTCCTGGGTGTGAATGGTTCCTTTTACTGTGAGCATGGCATCCGGAGTTTTTGTATTGATGCCTATATAGCCGTTTTGAGCCTCAGTGATATTTTTATATGTCGATTGATTTTGGCTATAGCCAAAAGTAATCGCACAAAATACAAAGGTGATGAGAATGGAGTTTTTCATAAAAAAGAAGAGTATTTAAGAATCAGTCTGATTATTAGGTTTCTAAAAAACGAATCTACAACCGAAAAGCTCAATTTACAAAAATCATAAGCAACATTAACAAAATTCTCACGTTTAAAATGAATAAAATAAATAGAGATTACAATATCTTTGGTCAACGATAAACCCACACACTATGATTAAAAAGCACATCCTTTTACTTGGCTGTTTTTTTCTTTTTACTATTTCTGTTTCTGCACAACAAACGGCGATTTATACTAATGATTTTGCTGCTTTTCAAAATGCATTAACACTCTACCAAAACAAGCAATACAGTGCAGCACAATCCCAGTTTTTAAAAATTGAACGTGCCTCTAACAATGAGAGCATCAAAGCAGATTGTGCTTATTATGCTGCAAATGCTGCCATAAGAATGAACCAACAGGGCGCTGAGCAAATGATGGAAGATTTTGTCGCAAATCATCCCACCAGCACAAAGAGAAACAATGCCTTTATGGAGGTGGGAACCTACTATTTTGAAATAGGAAGATTTCCACAAGCGATGAAGTGGTTTGACAAAGTTGATGAGGGTAATTTAAGTTTCGCTGAACGCGAAAGCTTTTATTTTCAAAAAGGATATACTTATTTTCAAAACAAACGCCCCACCGAAGCTCAAAAATACTTCAACCGCATTACGACCTCAAAAGAATATGGTGCACAGGCAAAATACTATTTGGGTTATATGGCATATGAAGGTGATGACTATCAAGAAGCAAGTCAATTTTTTGAAGGTGTTGCAGACGATGAACGATTGTCTGAAAACCTGTCTTACTTTCAGGCAGATATGAATTTTAAATTGGGCAATTTTGAAGAAGCCATTCGTTTAGGAAAAGAACAGTATGGAAAATCAAATCCTCGCGAAAAATCAGAACTTTCAAAAATCATAGGGGAGAGTTATTTTAACTTAGGACAATATGAAGCAGCTATTCCCTATTTGAGCGAATACAGGGGTGCCCGCGGGAGGTGGAACAACACTGATTATTACCAGTTAGGCTATGCCTACTATATGCAAAAAGATTATGCAAAAGCCATTACAGAATTCAATAAAATCATCGACGGGCGTAATGCCGTTGCTCAAAATGCGTATTACCATCTGGGTGATTCATACCTCAAGCAAGACAAAAAGCAACAAGCACTAAACGCATTTAAAAATGCTTCTGAAATGAGTTTTAGTGCCCAGATTCAGGAAGATGCTTTTTACAATTATGCCAAATTGAGTTATGAAATTGGTAATGCCTACACCTCTGTACCACAGGTACTCACTGCCTTTTTGGAGAAATACCCGCAAACAAACAACAAAACCGAAATAGAAGACCTGTTAATCGATTCTTATATTTCCTCAAAAAACTACAAAGCCGCGCTGGAGTTACTGGAAAACAACAAAAATTTTGGAAACAAACTCGCTTATCAAAAGGTTGCTTTCCTCCGGGGATTGGAACTTTATCAAGAAAGAGACTATGCATTGGCAAAGCAGCATTTTGAAAAATCACTCAAGGAGCCCCGGGATGCCAAATACACAGCAAGAGCCACCTTTTGGAAAGCAGAAACCGATTTTCAATTAAATAATTTTGAGCAAGCTCTTATTGGTTTCAGGCAGTTTCAGCAGCTTCCTGAAAATAGAAACACCCCCGAGGCAAAAAACAGCAACTACCATCTGGCTTACACTCAATTTAAAACCAAAAACTACACAGAAGCCATTACTGCTTTCCAAAACTATTTATCCCAACCGGGTATTGACCCGGCCAGACAAAAAGATGCCAACCTGCGACTTGCAGACAGCTATTTTGTAAGTAGTCAATACTGGCCGGCAATGGAAAGCTATAACAAAGTGATTGAAGCAGGTGGAGCAGAAGCAGATTATGCAGCTTTTCAAAAAGCCATCAGTTATGGGTTTGTCGATAGAACCGCTACCAAGCTGGAAGAACTCACCGCTTTTGACAGAAACTTTCCCAACTCAAGCTACCGCGATGTGGCGCTTTATGAATTGGGAAATACCCAACTGGCTCTCAATAAAAACAACGAAGCCATCGCCGCTTATGATAAACTCATAACCAATGTGCCTCGAAGTAGTTATGTACCAAAAGCATTACTAAAAAAAGGATTGATTTTAAACAATACAGAGCGACTTGAGCAGTCATTGACTGTTTTCAAAAAGGTAGCAAATGACTATCCCTCTTCGCCGGAAGCCATTCAGGCGGTGTCTTCTGCAAAGTTGATTTATATTGATTTGGGTAAAGTGGATGAATATGCACGTTGGGTTCAAACACTTGATTTTATTGATATAGCAGATGCTGAACTCGATCAGGCTTCTTTCGCAGCAGCTGAAAACAGGTATTTACAAAATGACGCACAAGCTTTAGGACTTTTGGAAAAATACATCAAGGATTTCCCTAATGGAATCCATAGTTTACCTGCAAACTTTTACCTGGCCGAATTGTACTTTTCGGGGAACCAAAAAGACAAAGCAGTCACCAATTACACCTTTGTGATTTCCAGAGAACGGAATGAATTTACAGAACAAGCTTTGTCACGTGTTTCTCAAATTCACCTGGAACGAAATGATTTCGCGAAAGCGAAACCCCTTTTAGAACGATTGGAGAAAGAAGGCACCCGCGCCCAGAATATCATATTTGCGCAATCCAACTTGATGAAGGTTTATTATGAAGGCGAAAACTATCAACAGGCAGTGGTGTTTGCAGAAAAAGTTTTGAAAGATGCAAGCGCCGATCCCAGAGCCATAAACGATGCGCAAAGTATCATTGCCCGTTCTGCAATGAAAACCGGTGATGAAACCAAAGCCAAAAACGCCTATGCTGAAGTACAAAAAACAGCAAGTGGACAGTTGGCAGCAGAGGCATTGTACTATCAGGCTTATTTTGAAAATAAATCAGGTGCGTTTCAACAATCCAATGCCACCGTGCAAAAACTGGCTAAAGATTTTTCAGGATATAAAATTTGGGGAGGAAAAGGACTTGTTGTAATGGCTAAAAATTTCTACGCTCTAAAGGATGCTTTTCAAGCGACTTATATTTTGGAAAGTGTGATAGAAAATTTTGCCGATTTCCAAGAGATAGTTGAAGAAGCCCGCACAGAGCTCAACAAAATCAAAGCCGAAGAAGCCAAAACAAACGCCTCTGTGGAAGCGGGGGAGAATTAAGGTTTCAAGTTTATGGTTTCTAGTTGGATACAAACTTTAACCTGAAACCAGAAACTTGACACGAGCGCAGCGAACTGTGCGAAGCAAAACAACAAACCAATAACAATTAACAATTAACGATATCAAGAATATGTTTTATAAAACCTCAAACTTTCTTACACTACTTTCATTTTGTTTGATTGCCACTTCGCTCTATGCCCAGGATCCCATTGGCACCGAAGTGATTAATGTGGTGAAACCTTACACGCCCACTGTTTCAGATGCTTTTAAAATCAAAGAGACACCGGTGATGCAAGATTCTTTAAATGACACAAAAAAGGAGGTGCAATATGGGATATTTTCAGTGCCCGTAGCTTCTACTTTTACACCTGCTAAAGGACAGGCTACCACCGTTGAACGCAAAAGGCCTGAAAAAATATTCACCAATTATGCCACCTTGGGCTTTGGGAATTACACTTCGGTTTTAGGCGAATTTTACAGCCGTTTTGAAGTGAATCGCGACGATGAGGTAGAATTGTTTTTTAAACACAATTCTTCACAGGGAGGAATAAAAGAGGTGTTGCTCGATGATCATTTTTACAATACGGCACTAGACGTCAATTACAAAAGCAGTGGCCGATTTATGAGTTATAATCTGGGAGCCGGAATCATTCATCAGTTATACAACTGGTATGGACTCCCACCGGATTTTACAGCAGAAAATCAGGTGCAAATTGCTGACAAAGCCGGTGTGAACCATTCATTTTATGGAATTGCACTCAATGGAAACTTTAAAATGGAAGATTCGCCCTTTTCAGGAGGAGATGTTCTTTTGAGATATTTTGGTGACTCATACAGTTCTTCTGAAATTAATTTTATTGCAAAACCCGAGTTTCTCTTTGACCTTGGTGGTCAGGATGTGGGGATTAATGCCTCCGTGGATTACCTTAACGGAAGCTTTGATAAAAGCTTTTTTGATCCTCAAATGGACATAAAATACAGTTACCTAAATACCGGAATCCATCCATTTATAAGGTTTCAAGATGATGACTTTTCTGTAAACTTAGGAGCTCAGGTTGTGTTTGGAATGGATACAGAAAATAGTGAAAGCGATGTGTTTATTTACCCAAAAGTGGCTGCCTCATACAAACTTGTGGACGAATTCCTTACCCTTTATGCCGGAGCCGATGGCGGATTGGATCAAAACTCCTATTACGATTTTTCGCAAGCAAACCCTTTTGTTTCGCCTACACTTTTTGTGGCACCCACAGACAGGCAATATGAAGGTTTTGCAGGGGTAAAAGGAAAATTTACAAACACAGTGAGCTACAATTTAAAGGGAAGTTACACAAACGAAATCAACAAACCATTTTTTCTTTCCAACCCTTTAATAAATTCAATTCAAAATCCGGAGGGTTATGAATTTGGAAATTCTTTTGGAGTGGTATATGATGAAGTAACCACCTTAGAAGTTTTTGGAGAATTGCAAGCTGAAGTAACTACAAACGTCACAGTGGGTATCAATGCAAGCTTTTTTAATTATTCCCTGGATGCACTTCCCGAGGCATTCAACTTACCCGAATTAAAAGCCACTGTTTTTGCCAATGCCGCTTTTACTGAAAAAATTTATGGAGGTTTGAGTCTGTTTTATGTGGGCGAGCGTAAAGACCAATTCAGTTTTGACCCCTTATTGCCCGTTCAACCTGTTACACAAACACTTGATGGATATGTGGATGTAAACCTTCACGCCGGCTATCACATCAATCCACAACTCACTGTATTTTTAAAAGGAAGCAATCTGCTGAGTGACAATTATGAAAAATGGCTGAACACACCGGTACAAGGCATACAAGTATTGGGTGGAGCGACTTATAAGTTTGATTGGTAATCAATCTCTCACATGGTCACTGAGCGCAGTCGAAGTGAATTTGGGGATTTCGTCCATCAAAAGCAAAAAAGTAAATTGATTTCAATTCAAAAAGTACAGAATGGGATATTTACCCGTGTGTTTTAGCACCCAGTAACCAGCAGCCCACCATTAACAATTCCCCAGTTAACCATTTTCCTAAAACCATTTCACCAGTCTCTCTAAAATCCTTATTTTTACCTCCCAATTAATCCTTTAAAACAATGAAACCTTTTCTTCTATTTATCTCAGTGCTTTTTTTAACTTCTTGTAGTGAAAAGCAAGTTGCAGACTTACTGGTTATAAATGCCAATATCTATACGGTAAACGATAGCTTTGACAATGCCGAGGCTTTTGCAGTGCATAATGGTAAAATCATTGAAGTGGGGACTTCTTCCGCTTTAAGCGAAAAATACACGGCAACAGAAACCATCGACTTTGACGGTAAAACACTTCTTCCCGGGTTTATTGATGCACACGCACATTTTTATGGTTTGGGACTCAACCAGCGGGTTGTGAATCTTGTGGGTGCAGCAAGTGAAGAAGAAATGATTGAAAGGGTTGTGGATTTTCAGGAAGAAAAGCAAGTTGATTTTATTGAAGGTCGCGGCTGGAATCAAAATCTTTGGGAAGTAAAGGAATTTCCAACAAAAGATAAGTTGGATGAATTGTTTCCAGACACACCGGTGGCTCTTACTCGCATCGATGGTCATGCCTACCTGGTCAATCAAAAAGCACTAGACCTTGCAAATATTACCACTGAAACAAAAATTGATGGAGGACTCGTCGAAGTAAAGGATGGAAAATTAACCGGAATTTTGATAGATACCGCTATGGGACTTGTCAATGCCATTAAGCCAGAAATAAGCGAGAGTGACAAAAGGCAGGCCCTGAAAGACGCTCAGGAAATTTGCTTCTCTTATGGGTTAACAACAATCAATGATGCTGGTTTGGATAGAGAAGTGATTGAATTGATAGATAAAATGCATAAAAATGACCAACTGAAAATGCGCATTTATGCAATGGTTTCAAACAGTCCCGATAATTTAGATTACTACCTCAATAAGGGAATTATTAAAACTGACAAACTTAACGTACGTTCAGTAAAAGTTTATGGAGATGGTGCTCTAGGTTCACGTGGGGCGGCATTAAAACAACCTTACTCAGACGATCCTCACAATCACGGTTTGTTTTTGACGCCTGTAAGCGAAATTGCAAATCTCGCTAAGAGAATTGCAGCTTCAGACTATCAAATGAATACGCATGCCATTGGAGATTCTGCAAACCTTGTTGTACTGAAAGCTTATACTGAAGCTTTGGAAACTCAAAATGACAGTCGCTGGAAAATTGAACACGCCCAAGTAGTGGATGTTACCGATTTTAATTATTTTAAAAACGGAATTATTCCATCGGTACAACCCACTCACGCCACCAGTGATATGTATTGGGCAGAAGATCGGGTTGGCGCAGATAGAATGAAAGGTGCCTATGCTTATAAAACATTACTTGACAAAGCCGGAATAGTGGCACTAGGAACCGATTTTCCGGTGGAGCACGTAAGCCCTTTTTATACCTTCTATGCGGCTGTTGCTCGAAAGGATTTAAAACAATATCCTGAACACGGTTTTCAAAAAATTGAGGCTCTATCAAGAGAAGAAACCCTCAAAGGGATGACCATCTGGGCAGCTTATTCCAACTTTGAAGACCATGAAAAAGGAAGTATCGAAGTGGGAAAATTTGCCGATTTTATTGTGTTAGATAAAGACATTATGACCTGTGATGAAGATACTATTCCAAACATCAAAGTAGAAGCGACTTTTGTAGGAGGTAAAAAGGTTTATAGCAAATAAGTATACCTTATTTTCCTCCTTTTGCCTGAAGATCCTCAATACATAATGGGTCTAAGTTGCTATCCAAGTTTTTCCTTAAAAGTGCTGATGTGATTGCGGCTCTTCCACCTGAAGTTTCAAAATACATCAAACAATCTTCTACCATACAGTGTTTGCTGTTTTGTGTGTCTTCATGTTCCTGATGTATATCATCTAATTGGAGGTTGACCAATCCTAGTAAGTGACCAAACTCATGGTTTAATGTGGTTCTTTCAGCAATTGGAATATTGATTCCGTTTGAAATAGCAATGTCTCTGATGGTTTTTTTGTATATCACAATAGAGGTGTTTCGGTAAGCAGAACCTAGTGTAACTCGGTTGGGAGTATCGTTGCTTGAACTTTTATTTGAGAAAAAGATATAAACTGCCAGATTGTTTCCATCGTTATAATTAATTCTGTGTTCCTCCTCAATACTTATTATCTTATTGATATTGAAAGAGGTGCCTTCAGGAGTGGGAATCACATTTTGTACTATAGAAATTTCGGCCGGTTTGTGGAGCCGCTCTTCCAGAAAGTGAACTAAATTATCAATAGTGCCTGTTTCAGGCTGAAAGCCTTCAGGATAGACAAATTCAAGAGTAAGACTTGAAAAATCAGTATCTCTTAAAAAATCTTCAGCAGAAGACCCTGTGGCTTGTTTGTTTGCTAACTTTGGGTCTTCAGGAGGATTATTATCCTCCTTTTTACATGCAGTTAGTAAAAAAAATGCAATAAAACTAAATAATATTCGTGAGTAACTGATTTTAAAAATGGGGTTTGTCATAAAGAAACTTTTATTTGGAATACAACTCAATTTATCTACGATTATTTTACAGTGAGAGTTTTGCAAGATAATCATAATGGACGCCTTCTGCAATTTGGTCACAATTTAAACCCGCCTCTATGGCAAGTTTTTTAAGTCTATCAAAATCGAGATACAACCACTCAAATACGTCTGACACTTCCCCTTTATAAGTCATTCTAAAGGTGAGCTCACCATAGTATTCCCTTTCGGTGGAAACCCAAACACCACCATCGTCATCAACGTCAAACATATAAATGAGATCACTTGAATCGATTAAAATTTGTCCGTCCGGATTGAGAAGGGTCTTTAGATGATTTAAATACTGAGTGGCCTTTTCTAGGTTTTGAAATATTCCGGTACCGTTCATCAAAAGTAGAATGGTGTCAAATTTTTCTGTTACATCTAGGATATTTTGTATTTTCACTTGATTCAAACCTCTTTTTTTACATACTTCAATTGCTCCTGGAGACACATCAATTCCTTTAACATCAAGTCCACGTTTTTGTATGTAAAGCGAATGACTACCTGCGCCGCAGCCCACATCAAGAACTTTTCCCTTGGCAAGGTCTAGTGCTTTCTGCTCTATAAGGGGCATTTCCTCAAAATCTCTGAAAAAATAGGGTAGAGGTAACACGTCCTCTTCTGAAATGTTGGTTTCAGTAAGGATATCTTCAGTATATCTATTATGAAAATAATCTAGTAAGGCTTTACCTAAAATGTCTTTTTGCATAGGTCAAATTTACTGTTTTTAAGAATTTGATAAATAGGTTTTTTATCTACTTTCCAGCAAAAAAAAAGCAGTCCATTATAAAAAGGACTGCTTTTTCGAACTAAAAAATAAATTATTGTTTAACCGTAGTGATTTTTGCATTACCCATCGCGGGGGCAATTTGCACTATTTTTTCAGTTTGTTGTGATTTTTTGTTGACCCAAAGTGTTGTTTTGTCATTTGGATTATCAATAGCTTTAATTTCAACAATATAGCATTCAGAATCATTGAGCAATTCAGAGCCTGTTACTTCAAGCTTCATTGCTTTTGCTTTGGCGGTCATCAAGTCAGGCATTTCAAATCCAAATTGATAGCCTTCTTTTAACGGAAGTGCTGAGATAACAATATCCATAGCTGCTCCATCCACAATATAAGCTCCTTTAAATGGAATTTCCATGGCATTGCCTTGGATTTCCATCGAAGCTTTTTTGTCTGAAAATGTCATAGGTATGGTCATTCCCATTTGGTTGATCGTTCTGCTCAAAGGCTTCAGGTCTCCCGAAAGCACAACTAGGTCTTTAGTCTCTCCCATCATCGAGGTAGAAACCTCATTTACACTCCAGTTGGCACCATCTTTTGTAATGGTACGCACTTTAGATGCCTCGATATTTTGACCTTGCACTTCAACATTCATTTTATAATTTTGAGTTCCCACCTGCAAGTTATTTTTTAAAACGGGGAGTTCATTTGATATTACAATTTCTTCTGCTTCTTCATAGGTTACACTATTGATATCAACACGCATTTCTTCAAGTCTTTTTGATATTTCTTCTGGCATTTCTTCCTGATAACGACCTCCAAGAATAGGTGCTAAAAAGCGTTCGATTTCTGCATACATTGCCATATTGTTAACTGGCTTTGCAAACCCATGGCCTTCGTCATCAGCTAGTATGTAACTCACTTGTTTACCACGGTCCCTAAGGGCAATCACAATTTGGTCTGCTTCTGCTTGTTTCACCCTGGGGTCGTTTGCACCCTGAATGATTAACAAGGGACGATCAATCTTATCAGCTTTAAATAATGGACTTGCTTCTTTAATTAGTTTTTGGCCTTCTTCAGTGTTAGGGTCACCCACCATACCATACAAAAAGGCTCTCCCGGCTTCCCAATAGGCAGGGACAGACTCCAGAAGTGTGAAAATATTACTTGGACCTACAATATCTACACCAGCAGCATACACATCTGGAGTGAACGCCAAACCGGCAAGGGTGGCATAACCTCCATAGCTCCCTCCCATAATAGCCACTTTGTCTTTGTGTGCTATGCCTTCATTAATTAAGTGTTTAACCCCCCAGGTGATATCGTCTTGCATTAATTTTCCCCATTGCAAATCACCGGCATTGAGAAACTCCTTTCCATAACCACCACTGGCTCTAAAATTGGGCTGTAAAACAGCATAACCTCTATTTGCTAAAAACTGAACGGTAGAACTATAGCCCCAAAAGTCTCTGGGACCTTTTGGACCTCCGTGCACCAATACAACTACCGGTAGATTTTTTGCTTCTTTTCCTGCCGGTACCGTTAAGTATGCCGGTATGGTAAGACCATCACTACTTGGGTAACTTATAGGAGTCATTGGAGCAAGATATTGCTCCACATCTTTTAGTTTGGGTCTGGGTGTGTATTGATGGATGAGCTCTCTTGTTTCAGAATCAAAGAAATAAGAGTCTGAAGCATATTTATCACCCCATACATTAATTAGGAATTTTTTCTCATCATTAGTAGCACTTTGAATACTCACTTCTCTTCCTGGAAACTGCTCAAGAAGGAAGTTGAAATCTGCTTCTCTTTCTTTGTTTTTAAAATATCTACGCGTTTTATCGTCTGTATAACTGGTAGATATGATTTCCCGAGTCAATTGGCTTACTGACAAGCCTCCAAAATCAACACGGTTTTCAGGATCACTTTCTATTTTTGTTTTCTTTTTTGTTTTTGGATCCATCAAGAAAAGAGTGCTTAGGTTTAAGTCACCTGTATTGGAAACAAGGTAAAACTCTTTATTGTCTGGTGTCCAACTTGCAATATAAGCTTGCTCTGTTACGGTTGTTTCATAAATAGGTGTGAGTTTGTCACCATCTCTATAAAGCATAACAGTATTTCCTTTTTCGTCTGTTCTTGAAACAACTCTTAGTTTCTCATCCCAGTCAAAATTATAACCGGTAATACGATCGTTGTTTTCTTGTATTAATGTGAGTCTTCCGGTACTAATTTCTAATTGATAGAGATCGTGCCAAGCCTTGTCACGGTCGTTTAGACCAATCATTAAGATGTCTGGATTGTTTCTGCTTACCATATTGATGCGCGCTTGCACGTTCTTTAATGGAGTCAAGTTTCTGGATTCAGGAAAGGATTCTTTACCTGCATCTTTAGGGTTTACAGCAAAAATATTGATATTTTCATCACCATCTTCATCCTTAGCATAAAGTATGTATTTACTATCGTAAGTCCAAAAATAGCCATACAATGGTCTTTTACTGTTGGTAAGAGGCTTAGCGTTTTCAAAAGGCTCATCAAAACCTTTTACCCAAACATTCATAATTCCGTCATATTCTTTCATAAAGGAAATAAAATTTCCATCAGGACTTAATTGTCCCGAAGAAATTTCAGGGTTTCCAAAAAATACTTCGCGGTCTATAATAGGGGATTGCCCATAACTAAGCAAAGTAAAGCAAAATGTAATACACATGAACAGAAGTTTAGTTTTCATAATCTTATTAGTTTTTTTAATAACCAGTTAGTCAATTTAGAGTTAAATTTGTTACACTTTTTTGATTGAAATTAAAAGTCAATCGAATTTATAAAATTTAATACTTATGTTTGATTTAAAACTTGCAAAATTTCTTTAAAATGGAAGAAATCCTGAAACAACTCCCCTCGCGAGCAAAAGATAAGAATAGCGAGCATAAAAAGTTTTTTACCAAGCTAAAAAAAAAGCCACCCAAAAATCTGGATTTGGTTATGCAACAATTGCATGATCAGGAGTTTAGCCAAACAGATTGTTTGTCCTGTGCCAATTGCTGTAAGACAACCGGACCCTTGTTTACCGATAAAGATATTGAGCGCATTTCCAAACATTTTAAAATGAAACCGCAGCAGTTTATAGATGCTTTTCTACGTGTCGATGAAGACAAAGATTATGTGTTGCAAAGTGTGCCGTGTACTTTTTTGGGGACCGACAATTACTGCTCCATATATGAAGTAAGACCCAAAGCCTGCCGAGAATTTCCTCACACTAATCGAAAAAAATTCCATCAAATTTCAAACCTAACATTAAAAAATGTGGCCATTTGCCCGGCAGCGTTTAATATAGTGGAGAGGATGGCGGGTGTTTTAGAAAATAGTAAATAGAATAAAGAAAAGAGACTGTTTTTCCATATTTGGAACCTGCCCTTCCGGCAGGCGGGTTTGGTATTTGGAATTTTATTCCAGCGTAGTAGCAATATAAAGCAACTCAAAAAGAATTGCCCAGTTTTTTATAAAGTGCATGGCTTCCAGCATAACGACCTCCCTTTTTTTGACTGTCCAGAATTTGTGTAACATAAACGACGCCACTGCTAGAAAAACACACAATGCGATAATACCTTCTATTATAAAGTAACCGCTGATAAGAGTTAGACCTCCGACTACTAATAAAATACCACTTAAAATCACCATTAATTTAGGTGCAATTAACGATCTATTAGCAGCATATTCTTTCAAAATATGAGTGTTATAAAAATGGTTAACTCCATTTAGAAGAAAAAACAAGCCTAGAAGAATGAGTAGTATTTGCTTGATCACTCTTTATAAAATTAAAGGATTAAAAACTCTTTTTCCTTGAAGTCTTTGTTTCTGGAAAATACTGTAAATCGACTAAATCACATCTCTTATTTCAGCAATTTTATCAAACATCGCTTTTGCAAAAGGACACAGCGGAATAATTTTTAAATTGTTTTCACGAGCATAATCCACAGCTGCAAACACCATTTTTTTTCCAACTCCCTGTCTATTGAATTCAGAATTTACTTCTGTGTGGTCAATAATGAACCTCTCTTTGCCCGCCCAAGAATAGGTCATTCTGCCGGCTTCATTCTCGCCTGAAACGGCTTTAAAAAAACCTTTGGTTTCTCTATTGATATGTTGAATTTCCATAGACTTATTGATTTATTTTAAAGCTCAACGCTCCCGAAGGACATTTGCTAACTTGATTCATTAGCTCCTCTGAAGTGGCGTTTTCAATTTTGATCCATGGTCTTTCCTTGGGGTTGTAAACCTGAGGCAATGTTTTCACACATAAACCGGCATGGGTGCAAAGTGCAGGTTTCCAGAATATGGTGATTTCACCGTTTGAGTATTCATTGACTTTTTCCATATTAGTAAAGATTATTTATAAATAAATTAGCTTTAAATCACTTCCCATCATTATACAACATATACGCCTTCCTCATCAAATCATACTTCTCCAGTCCTTCCTTCCAAGTTAACCTGATTTCCTCAGCGTTCATGCCTTGTTCAATTTGTTGCTGCAGGGTTTTAGTTCCTGCCAGAGTTGTAAAGAAATTAGTAAAAAAAGAAGCTTGTTTTCCTGTGGCGTTGTAAACATCAATCAACCATTGCAAGTTGAGGTAGTCCAATTTATCTTCACCTCTTAGGTCTTTGCCATAACAGAGTTGACCGCTGAATTTTGGATTTTTAGCTCCTTCGTTGGGTTGGGGTGTAAAGGTAAAAGTGTATGTGTCTTTTGGCAATGTGGGGCTGCCAAATATCTGAAATTGCATAGAGGTACCGCGGCCTTCACTGAGTGTTGTTCCTTCAAAAAAACAGGTGCTAGGGTAGAGGTTGATTGATTTGTCGTTTGGCAAATTTGGTGATGGTTTGATGGGCAAGCTGTAAGACATGTTTCGATTGTAGTCTTTTACCGGCACGATTTCAAGCTCACACTTCAGGCCGTTTTCAAGCCAACCTTCGCCGTTGATCATTTGGGCATATTCTGCAATGGTCATTCCGTGTACAACGGGAATGGGGTGCATCCCCACAAAACTTTTGTGAGTAGGCTCGAGTATGGGTCCATCGATATAATGGATATTTGGGTTAGGTCGGTCGAGGATTAACAAGGGAATTCCCGCTTCCGCGCAAGCTTCCATGACATAGTGTAATGTGGAAATATAAGTGTAAAAACGTGCCCCCACATCCTGAATGTCAAAAATCACTACATCGAGGTCTTTCATTTGCTCAGGAGTGGGTTTTTTATTGCTTCCGTAAAGCGAAATAATGGGCACACCGGTTCTGCTGTCTTTTCCGTCTTTAACGAGTTCGCCGGCATCTGCAGTTCCTCTGAAACCATGCTCGGGAGCGAAAACTTTAGTAACCTGAATGTTGTGTGCCAAAAGCGAATCTACCAAATGGGTGCGCTTGCTGAAAACCCAGCGCTGGGTTTGGCGTTGTTTATAGGACCTTGTTGTTTCATCCCAAAAGTCTTCCATAAAAATAAAGTTTTCGGGCTTGAAAACCACGCTGGTTTGATTGGCGACGATGGCCACGCGCTTGTCTCTCAAAAAGGGAAGATATGCCCCCGTTTGGTTAGCACCCACCACCGGATAAGTAGCTACTTCACTTTCTTCAAATGAGGTTTCTACATTGAAATTCTTTTCCTGACCTTTGCAGGAAATAGAAACCAACACTACGAGCATCAAAAATAAAGTGGTATTTTTGAGCCTAAAATTACCTGGAATATTGAATTTTGAGTTTTTCATAGCAAAACGAATCATACGGTCTAAGGACTATAAAAGTAGTATATCGGCGCCAATAATAAAAATCGCGATTACTGCAATTGCTTTAGGGATGATCATGATGCTTGTTTCAATTGCAACCGGTGTGGGGTTGCAACAAAAGGTGCGTGAAAAGGTTTCTGCTTTCAACGGTGATATTATCATTTCTCACTTTGATACAAATTTTTCAAATGATTCTCAAAATCCCATATCCATCAACCAACCTTTTTATCCTGTTTTTGAAG
Source organism: uncultured Flavobacteriaceae bacterium (assembly GCA_963977065.1). Lineage (GTDB taxonomy): Bacteria > Bacteroidota > Bacteroidia > Flavobacteriales > Flavobacteriaceae > Planktosalinus. The sequence continues at coordinate 101,795 of CAXBNF010000003.1, forward strand.
ATATCCCCGAAATTAAGCACATACAGATTACCGCTTTAAAAGGTGGAATTATTAGGACTGAAACCGATTTTGAAGGGGTGGTTGTCAAAGGTGTGGGTGATGATTATAACTGGCAGTATTTTGAGGAATTTTTAAGGGAAGGTCGTTTGCCTGTATATGAAGAAACACTCAATGATGAAATTCTACTGTCTGAATTCATTACAAACAGGCTGAATTTAAAAATAGGGGATAAAGTGATTACCTATTTCTTTGATGAAGAGAGCAAAGAAAGGCCATTAAGACCTCGTGGGTTTACGTTGGTGGGTATTTACAACAGTGGTTTTCAAGAGTTTGATGAAAGTTATTTGATAGCAGATATCAGGCACATTCAGCGTTTGAATCGCTGGGAAGCAGACCAGATTGGTGCTTTTGAACTCTTTGTAACCGATTTTGATAAAATTCAGGAAACCGGAAATAAAGTGTATTATAATGTGGATTCCACACTCGACACCCAAACAATACGAGACAAGTATTTTTCCATTTTTGAATGGCTGGATTTGTTTGATTTCAATATAGCGCTTATTATTGGGATAATGATTCTTGTGGCGGGGATCAATATGATTACCGCTTTGCTCGTGTTGATCCTGGAACGCACCAAAATGATAGGCATCTTAAAATCTTTGGGCTCCTCAAACTTGAGCATAAGAAAAGTTTTTATTTACAATGCGGTCTATTTAATTGGTATTGGTCTTTTTTGGGGGAATTTGATTGGAATAGGACTGCTATTGGCTCAAAAATATTTTAAGTTGTTTCCCTTAAATCCTGACACCTATTATGTCACTGAGGCTCCCGTTTATCTGGACTTGGGTTATATTTTAATCCTCAACGCAGGCACCTTCTTGTTGTGTTTGTTGATGCTTTTGATACCATCATATATTATCACAAAGATTTCGCCGGTGAAGGCTATCAGGTTTGAATAAAAAAAAGATGGACTTACAAAAAGTAAACCCATCTTTAATATTATAATAAAAGTTAAATACTATACCTTCTTAAGTACTGATATAAATATAAAAGTCTCTCCTCCAAACTCTTCAGTTACTTTTACTTTTAATGTCGTATTGTTTAATGTTACAATTTCTGCGACAACTGTTTCACCACCTGTTGTTAATGTAATATTTTTTCCTGATACTGAATAAGTTCCGGTATCTGTTTCAGAATCACACTCTTCATTAAAATCTAAAAAGAATATAACACTTTGAACAGTATTGTCTGCTTTAAAATCAATGAAGTCTTTACCGCATTCAGGGGCATCGTTTTCATAGGGTAAAAGGACTTCCTGTCCATCAACTATGGTGCCTTCTTGAGTAAACTCCCATTTACCAATAATTTTTTCTTCATTTCCTCCATTGTCATCATCACTGCTACATGAAACAAACATAGCCGAGGCGGCAAATACAAATAATACAAATAATTTTTTCATTTTTTTTTAGTTTATTTATTAACGGTGGCAAAGCTACATTAAAATCTGAATAATTATATTTTTTTCTTAAATTTAAACGGAGACCGCTCACTATGCGCTTTCATCGCTTTAAAACACAAGCGAATACTGATAGCTAGCCCTACAAAAGATAAAAACCAAAAGGCAGGGTAGCTTTGTTGCATTAAAAAGAAGTTATAAAGCCCATGAAGAACGATAGCTGCTAGCAAACCCTTCAACTTAAATTCTTTTGCTCTTTCTTTATATTGCCAGGCCATTCCAAAATAATAGCCCATAATAATTCCAAAACTGGCATGCGCAGGAACCGCCGTAAACATTCTTAGTAGGCCCACTTGAACTCCTCCATCTGAGACATAAAGTATGTTTTCAATTCCGGCAAAACCGAGACTGATAATGGCCCCATAAACGATGCCGTCAAAAGGTTCATTAAATTCTTTTTGGCGATACGCATAAAATCTAAGGACTAAAAATTTAGCAAATTCTTCTGCGAATGCTACCACGATAAGCGCATATATAGCTACAGAAACAATGTTTCCAAAATCCACAGGAATAAACTTTCCCAGAACAATTGACAGGATCACAGCAGGTATCGCACAAAGTACACCCAACATAAAGCTGATAAATAGATGCTTTAACGGCTCACGCTCATATTGATCTTTAAGCCAGATAAACAAACCTATAGCCGCCCCGGGCGCTAGTGCCAATCCTATAATAAAAAGTACATCCATAAGAGTTCCCCCTCCTTTGGAGGGGGCTAGGGGGAGGATTGAGGACTAAAACACCACCACCTTGTTATTAATAAAAAACAAACTGTTGACTAAAAACAACTTCCCATTTTCCCAAAAGGAACGAAACATGACATCATCAGCAAGATAAATCACGCTGCCACGGCCCATTTTGTGTTCACCAAACACCAATGAATTTTTCAACCCTTTCAAAGCTTCTTCACCGGCAAAACCACTTACACGCTCTGCATCGCCTTCAATGTAAGCCACGTTATAACCACTTTCTAAAAAGCTATAAGCACTTGTTCCTGCTTTTAGCGTAAAATAGTTCTCTGAGTAACCAAAAGCAAGTGGGTGTGATACATCCACTTTGGTTTTAAAAATACTTCCTGTGATGAAATTTTTCACGCTTTCGTTTTCTCTTTGGTCATAAGGAATGAGTAGATTTGGTTCTTCTTTTTCTGCTTCATCGGTCTCATTTCTTTTGAGTCCAAAACCTTCTTTGTCAACAAAAGTGCTTAGGGCATTATCAATGGCAACGAGAGTTCCGCCTTTACTTACCCACTCTTTAAGTTTTCCTAGTGTGCTTTCGTCAAGATAACTTTGATAAAACCCTGAGGGCAATATCAAGACGTCAAACTGATCGAGGGTTATATTTTTAAAATAATCGGTGTCAATGGAGGTTACGGGATAGTGCAATTGTTGCTCAAAGAAATGCCACAAAGCCCCATAACTTAGTGAAGAGGTATATCTTCCTCTCATTAAAGCCACTTTTGGTGGGTGGATAATCTTTACATCAGGCGAACCAAAATCGGTTCCGGTGTCTGAAAAGCTGGTGGGCGCGATAAATAATTTCCTTTTGTGTTTATTTGCAATTTCAGTAACTTTTTGGTTATAGTTTTCAACAGAGCGATTATCACTTTTTGTGATGATAAGACTTCCTCTGTCAAAACTTTCGCCGGCAAGGCCAAATTTCTTTTCGCTAAAGCGCACTTTTATTCCTGCCTGAACCAATTCTGAAAGGAAAGCAGCATCTTGCATGCTGTTCCATTTGCTGATGTATCCTGCCGCATTGGGATCCATCCCATTGAGCATAGGTGTTTTTGTTTGGACTTCATTAGCGGTTATAAGCGAAGTGCTTGCAATGGCATCCAGACCGTAAGCATGTGGTAAATTCCAGGCGGTGATATCATAAGTGAGTGGTGTGCTCAATTTTGTTTCCGGCTCAAAAAGCGCTTGCACCATTCTGCCCTTGGGCTGATTTGTACTCACTAACAGAGCATTCTTCAAATTCATGCTTCCGTTTTTGTTAGTGCCATAATGAAAACCGCTGGCACTTCCGCTATTAGAAAAACCATATTTTATCTCATGCTTATCAAGTAATCTCGCCAGGGCATTGATTTTATCCTCTTCGCCCTGCAAGGCATAGCTTTTGTATTTTAAATTTGGTTGAAAGAATTTCTGGAATTCGGTATTTAGCTTTTTAGCATTTTTTGAAGAAATTTCAACGGTGGAAAGTCCGGTGGTTTTTTGATGCTCAACACGGTCAACAAGGGTGAGCTCATAGCCTTCATCGGTATCGATACCCAATCCTGCACGGCCGTGACCGGCTTGTTCATAAGTCATCCCAATGGCACCCACATAAGTGGGATAAGTATCTCCATAACTGGGATAGAGCAAATCAAAACGTTCTCTAGTGAAAAATAACCAGCCTTCTTTATCAAAGTAGCTGGCGTGATTTTTTCCAATTTGCGTTTGAAAATCACGCTGCCAATCTGTAATAACTTCGTGAAATGGTTCTGCTGCCGGAGCAAAATAGTAGGGCTCATTGATGCCTTGTTCATGAAAATCCACGTGAATATGGGGCATCCATTGGTTGTAAACCTTCAAACGTTGCTGTGTTTCTACCTGTGTGGCCCAGGCCCAATCGCGGTTAAGGTCAAAGAGATAATGATTTGGACGTCCGCCCGGCCACGGTTCCATATGTTCTGCGGCAACCTGAGCTGCATTGTAGGGAGTTGCTTTTACCTGATTGTACCAGTTAACATAACGATCACGACCGTCAGGATTCAGGTTGGGGTCTATGATGACAACTGTATTTTCAAGCCAGGCCTGTTTTTGGGTAATTAATTCATAAAGGGTTTGCATAGCGGCTTCACTGCTGGATGCTTCGTTTCCGTGTACATTGTAACTCAACCAAACGATTGCAATATCTGGATTTGCAGAGCCTTCTGCCAAACCGATTTGTTTTAGATTATTAGTTCGGATGGTTTCAATATTTCTTATATTGTTTTCTGAAGTGACAACGGCATAAGTAAGTTTGCGTCTTTCATTGGTTTGTCCATATTCCTGATAAGTAACCATAGAACTGTTCTCAGCGACGTGATTGAAATAGTTGACAATGTCTGCGTGTCTTGTGAATTGGGTACCGATTTCATACCCTAAAAACTCTGAAGGGGATTGGATAGATTGCCCAAAACCAAAGCTAAATATTAAAAAGAAAAGAAGTGAAGGTAGAAGTTTTTTCATTTGTTGTGTTGTTTTATTTTTTGTGTTGCTAAAACTACTAAAAACAATGATAATTCACTTTAAGATTAACGGAATTTTTGAGAAATAAGTCCTGCAAAAAACTATCTTTGATTTTCGTTTTAAATTCAATTATGCCAGAAGACTGTATTTCTTATCATAAAACGGGATATTTTTCCAATCTCATTAATGACTATCTTGCTCAGGATGAAGCAATTCAATTTTTATATAAGCGATTTCCTCATAAAGAGGAATTTGTGAATCAGCTAAAAGAAAAGAAAGACAACTATCCTCCAGAAAACAGAGTGTCACTTGTTCAAATCTTAAAAAAGCAATACCAAAATATACCAACGTCTGCTACTACCAATGTTAACATAAACACACTTAAAGAATCAAATACATTTACTATCACAACCGGCCATCAACTCAATTTATTTACCGGTCCCTTGTACTTTTTGTATAAAATTATTTCTACAATTAATTTATGTTCACAATTGCGAAAGGAGCACCCTGAATATCAGTTTGTGCCAATTTATTGGATGGCCACCGAAGACCATGATTTTGAAGAAATCAATTTTTTTAATTTTAAAAATAAAAAGGTGGTTTGGGACAGAAAATCAGGCGGGGCAGTGGGTGAACTGTCCACAGATGAACTGGATAAAGTGTACAAAACCTTTTCTGAACAACTAGGCACTTCACCCAATTCCGAAAAATTAAAAAAACTCTTTGAAGAAGCATATCTCAATCACACCAACCTGGCTGATGCTACGCGATACCTTGCAAATGAACTGTTTGGGGAGTATGGTTTGGTCATACTCGATGCCAATGAAAAGGAATTGAAACAGCTTTTTATTCCATACATTAAGGATGAAATAATTAAAAATACCACATCAGAATTTGTTGAAAAAACAAATCGTGAAATCAATGCGATCCCCAACAAAAACTACAAACTTCAAGTAAACCCTCGCGAGATCAATTTATTTTATCTGAAGAAAGGACTGCGCGAACGCATCATTGAAAAAGGAGGTCTTTACTTCGTCAATAACACAGAAATAAAATTTGACAAGGAGAGTATGCTTTCTGAAATTGAAAACCACCCGGAGCGTTTTAGTCCCAATGTTTTATTGCGACCCCTTTATCAGGAAGTTATTTTGCCCAATCTTTGCTACATTGGAGGAGGAGGAGAGCTTGCATACTGGCTTCAGTTAAAAGGTTATTTTAATGAATTAAAAATCACATTCCCCATGCTGATGCTTCGTAATTCGGCTTTAATCCTTTCGGAAAAACAAAAGTCAAAAATTCAAAAGCTCAATGTTTCTATAGAAGATTTATTTCTACCCAAACACAAATTGGAGGATAAAGTAACCCGGCAGATTTCAGCAATAAAAATTGATTTTTCGCTACAGCGAAACCACTTACAACAACAATTTAAGGACCTTTACAAACTAGCAGAACAAACAGATAAATCATTCAAAGGTGCTGTTGCAGCTCAGGAGAAAAAGCAACTCAATGGGCTGGATTCACTTGAAAAGCGATTACTAAAAGCACAAAAAAGAAAACTTTCAGATCATTTAGAAAGGATTGCTAATCAGCAAGATGAACTCTTTCCAAATGGAAGTCTACAAGAGCGTAACACCAATTTTTCTGAATTTTATGATGCGTATGGAGAAGAATTAATTCCACGGCTGTTTGAATCCTTAAATCCTCTTGAACTTAATTTTAGGTATGTGGTTTTAAAATAAAATGGAGTTCCATTTATGACCAATTTTTTAAGAAATATAATTCCATATATTTTTATATCTCGTCAACTGGGCATAGGTGTTTTTAACAGCAATATTCTCAGGGTTGGTTAGAGAAGGGTCTTGTTTTAATAGTTGCCAGGCATAACTGCGCGCTATTTTTAAAATGTCACCGTCTTTCATAATGTCTGCAATTTTGAGTTGTAAGACTCCACTTTGTTGGGTTCCCATCATATCTCCGGGTCCGCGTAATTTTAAATCCACTTCAGAAATTTCAAAACCGTCATTGGTGCGCACCATTGTTTCTAAGCGCGTTTTTGCATCACTAGAGAGTTTAAACGAAGTCATTAAAATGCAATAACTTTGATCAGCTCCGCGTCCCACACGGCCTCTTAGCTGATGTAGCTGTGACAATCCAAACCGCTCTGCACTTTCAATAATCATAACACTGGCATTGGGAACATTGACACCCACCTCAATAACCGTGGTGGCGACCATAATTTGTGTTTCTCCTTTGACAAAGCGTTGCATTTCATAATCTTTATCTGCCGCTTTCATTTGTCCGTGAACAATGGATACCTGATATTTTGGTTTTGGAAACTCTCTTTCGATACTTTCATAGCCATCCATCAAATCTTTATAGTCCATTTTTTCACTCTCTTGAATCAATGGATAAACGATATAAATTTGCCTTCCTTTTGCAATTTCATCCCTGATGAATTTGAAGACTTTTAAGCGGTTTGAATCATAGCGATGCACGGTTTTAATTTGCTTTCTTCCGGGGGGTAATTCGTCGATAACCGAGATGTCCAAATCGCCATAAACACTCATCGCCAAAGTACGCGGAATAGGGGTGGCGGTCATCACCAAAATGTGTGGCGGAAATTCATTTTTGTGCCATAATTTTGCCCGTTGCTCAACCCCAAAACGGTGTTGCTCATCGATGATTGCAAGCCCTAAATTTTTAAATTTTACCTTGTTTTCTATCAGTGCATGGGTGCCAATTAAGATGTCTAAAGTGCCGTTTTCCAGATTTTCGTGAATTATTTTTCTTTCTGAAGTTTTAGTTGAACCAGTGAGTAATGAAATACTGATTTCCAAATTATTACACATCTCAACTAAACTGTTGTAGTGTTGGACTGACAAAATTTCAGTCGGGGCCATTAAACAGGCTTGAAAACCGTTGTCAAGTGCTATTATCATTGACATGAGTGCAACTATAGTTTTTCCTGATCCCACGTCTCCCTGTAAAAGTCGGTTCATCTGTGCATTACTGCCCAAATCATTTCTAATTTCCTTGATGACCCGTTTTTGAGCCTCGGTCAAATCAAAAGGTAAATGGGCATTGTAAAAGGTGTTAAAGAGTGGTCCCACTTTTTCAAAACGGTAACCTTTTATTTTGCTTTTATGAATCAGATTTTTTCTGATGAGTTGCAACTGAATGTAAAAAAATTCTTCAAATTTTAATCGGTATTGTGCCTTAGATAATAGCACCTGACTTTTCGGAAAATGCACATTAAAAAGCGACTCATTTTTGGGTAGTAATTTGAGTTCTTCAAGAATGTTTTTTGAGAGCGTTTCACTGAATTTATTTTTGGAATCCAGAAACAATTGTTGCATCAATTTGTTGATGATTCTGTTGGTGATTCCGCTGTTGGATAATTTTTCTGTTGAGGGGTACACCGGTTGCATGGCAGAGCGTAAACTTTGCTCGTGTTCTTCCATTAATTCCATTTCAGGGTGTGGCATGGAGAAACATCCGTTAAACCAATTGACTTTTCCAAAAATCACATAGGGCACATTGATTTTTAAGCTCTCTTTAATCCACTTCAAACCCCGAAACCATACCAATTCCATAGTGCCGGTTTCATCAGTAAAAGTGGCGACCAGGCGTTTTCTCTTATTTTGCTCCACCGTTTTGATATGGGTAATCTTGCCTATAATCTGCATTTCAGCATTGTTTTGCTGCAATTCATTGATTTTGTAGTAACGGGTGCGGTCAATATAACGGTTTGGAAAAAAGTGAAGCAAGTCCTGATAAGTGAATATGCCTGCTTCCTTGCGCAGCAAATCAGCCCGGTTGGGGCCCACGCCTTTTAAATATTCAATGGGAGTTTGAAGGAAGCTTGCGTTCATTGGACTAAATTAAAGCATTCAAAAGGAATGTAAAAGAGAAATTTCAGTTTTCATAGGTATCAATTTTAAGTGTGTTTGTTTTTTTCGCTTTAAGCGAAAATTTAAGTAATTTGTGGACTTTTATAATCCTTAATTCATCAACGTGCGATTCAACTTGCTTTTTTTGTTTTTGGTAACGACTACTTTTGCGCAACAACTTCAAATGGTTGATTTTCAGAAAGTAGATGCCGATATTAAAATCTTTCCAGAAGATAAAAAAGTGATTGGATTTCTGGAATATAAGTTTGACATTCTCCAAAATACAGACTCAATTTATTTGGATGCCAAAAATATGACTGCTCAGTTAAGCTCAGCTTCCCAAACTAAGGTTTCTTTAAATGTCACAGAAGATAAAATATGGATTAAGCATCCTTTTAGAGCAGGAAAGCATTACAAAATTACCATTGATTATGAAGTTTTTCCAAAACAAGCCATGTACTTTTTTGGTGACCAAGTCTGGACGCAGGGGCAGGGCAAATACACCTCACACTGGTTGCCCTCTATAGATGACGTTAATGATAAAATCATATTCAATCTCGCCATCACCGCTCCAACAGAACTCACTGTTTTAGCAAACGGAAATTTAGAAAATGAATCTCCTATTTCAAATAAACACAAGCAGTGGAAATATAGTATGAAAAACCCTATGAGCAGTTACCTTGTGGCGGTTGCAATAGGACCTTTTGAAAAGCAAACAGCAACCTCTTCAAGTGGAATTCCACTAGAATATTATTATTCCGCAGGCAATCAATTCAAAGCTGAATCAACTTATCGCTACACGAAAGAAATGTTTGATTTTCTGGAAGCTGAAATCGGAGTGCCTTATCCCTGGCAGAACTACAAACAGGTACCGGTAAGGGATTTCCTCTATGCCGGAATGGAAAACACCACCCTCACCATTTTTTCTGAAGCGTTTGTTGTGGATTCTATTGGTTTTGTTGATAGAAACTACGTAAACGTTAATGCACACGAGCTCGCCCATCAATGGTTTGGAAATTTGGTAACAGCCCAAAGTAGTCAACATCATTGGTTACAGGAAGGTTTTTCTACTTACTATGCCTTACTCGCTGAACGCGAAATTTTTGGAGATGACTATTACTATTGGAAACTATACCAAAGCGCTGAGCAACTCACTGAATTGAGTGATCAAGGCAAAGGGGAACCCATTCTCAAAGCAGGGGCGAGTTCGCTAACTTATTACCAAAAAGGAGCCTGGGCACTGCATATTCTCAATGAGCGTGTAGGACCTCTAGTGTTTAAGCAAGCGGTACAGAATTTTTTGAATAAACATAAATTTGGCTCAGTTACAACAGACGATTTTTTAAACGAAATCACGTTACTCAACGGTGATGACCTGCGGTGGTTTAAAGATGATTGGTTAAATCAAGGTGCTTTTAGGTCAACCCAAGCGCTGGAGTCTATGCGAAAATCCCCTTTTATGGAAAATTATTTGGGTTTGTCTGCCATTGCACAACGACCTTTAGCTGAAAAGGTAACAGTGCTTTCCGGGTTTTTGAAAGCGCCTGTCAATGACTATCTGGGTCAGGCGGTTGTCTATCAATTGGCTGATGAGCCTTTCGGCGAAAGCCTTCCCTTATATCTAAAAGCCTTTGAAAGCGGTAATCTCTATGTGAGGCAAGCTATTGCTTTGAGTATAGAAAAAATTCCTCCTCAACTTAAAACCCAATATGAATCTCTATTGGATGATGCATCTTATGTAACACAAGAGGCCGCTCTGTATTATCTATGGCTCAATTTTCCCGAAGACCGCAATCGGTTTTTAGAAAAAATGAACGGAGTGACGGGCTTTCAGGACAAGAACATCCGCCAATTGTGGTTGACACTTGCAATTGTAACGGATAATTTTCAAAACGAAAACAAACAAGCATTTTTTGATGAATTGAGCAGTTATGCATCCCCAAAATTCAGTTTTGAAGTTCGCCAAAATGCCTTTCAGTTTTTAGTAGGGCTCGACGGATTTACCAATCAAAACTTAAAATATCTTATTGATGCTTGCCAGCATCCTAATTGGCGTTTTAGGAGCAGCAGCAGCCAATTACTTGATGAATTGCTTAAAGAAGAGGAAACAAAACTTCAATTAATTCAAATTAAAAATGAATTGACTGAACCTCAAAAGGAGTGGTTGGATACTAAGCTTAAATAGTTAAGCAGGAGGGAGGTTATTTTCCAGATATAAATACTAATATTATTGTTTAGTTACATAAAAAACAATTCGTTTCAAGCGGCTCCTTCTATTTTCTGTTGGATTGACATCAATGCTGTCCAGCTTTTTTAGATTGTAATTTGTAAATACATTTTCTGCATCTTCCAATTGATTTTCAATATCCCTCACTAATAATAAAAATGTTTCTTCTCTGGGTAATTGATAGTTATTTCCATCATGTAAAACAGGAATGGCCGAGCCATATTCCCAAACAAGCTCTGGCACAAAATTGAAAAACTCATATACCGGAACGTTCAGTGTTTGAATGTGGGAATTTAAAATTTCAGGTCCACGATATTCAGTATTGGGGTTGATTTCTTTGGCAAGCGGCATTCCAAAACAAATTACAGTAACAATAAAAGCAATGGAAGCATAAAACACCTTTTGAATGTTTTTTCTGAATAAATGGAAGGCCATATACACACCAATAACAAAAAGAAGAATGGCTGAAAGTACAAACCAAACAAAGGAGTTTTGAAGGCTTTCGCCGAAATATAAATACCCGGCAATTGGAAAAGCAATCCCAATCAATGCAATCAAACCAAAATGAAAATACACCGGCCAGGTTTCTTTCACTTTAAGCGATTTAAAACATCTGAACAAATATTCCATATAAAATGCTGTGTTGATGGCTAAAGGAAATAAAACAGGTAAGAGGTACCGTGATTTTTTTTCCGGAATGATTGAGAGTAATACGACCGCTATGAGTGTCCATAACAAACTAAACTGGTAGGCTTTTTTATGAAATACTTTGTCCTTTAAATAGGGGTAAAGTAAGGCTACAAATGCGGGAATTGTCCATAGTCCGCTTTGTACAACAAAACTCCAGTAATAATAAAAGGGACGCACGTTGTAGTTAATCCATCTTCCAGCTTCCAGAGAAGTAATTTCTGTTACAGCGCGGGTGTCAAAGAAATAAACATACAAACTCCACGAGCCTGAAACAATTGCAGCTGCGAGAATACTCAACACTATGGGAAAAAGTCTTCCTTTTGTGAACTTAAACACTACGCCATAAGCAATTAAAAAGGGGAGAAGCAATGCATACAGAGAAACCGGCCCTTTACTTAAAAATGAAAATCCAAAAAAGAGACCTGCTATAAGCGCATTTCTGTATAAATTTTTACTTTCTCTAAAAAGTTTAATAATATAGAAAATTGCAACAAGCATAAAGCCGTGTGTGAAAATGTCCCATTGCCCATCTCTGCTTGAAAAAATAATATGGAAAGAGGTGACGGCAATAAGCCCCGCAAGAAATGAAAACCGTTTTTCAGCTGTGATTTTTAATGAGATAAAATAAGTCATCAAGACACCAATGAGTCCTAAAATTGCAGCAGGAAGCCGAAGTCCAAAAAGACTGTCCAGCCCAAAGACACTAGCTGAAATGGCAGTCAACCAGGTGGGTAGTGGTGGTTTTTGATAGCGTGGCAACTCGTTGAGGGTGGTAAAAATCCAGTTACCATCTTGAAGCATTTCGCGTGCTGTGATAAAATTGCGGGCTTCCATAATATTGATAAAAATGGCGTCAAGATTTATAAAAAATACTAGTATGCAAACTAATAGTAGCCAGAAAAGTTCTTTATTTTTTTTCATTGTAATTCAAATAAATGTTCCTCACATAGACTATTGAGCCAAAAATATGACCGGCTAGCAAAACAGGGTCTTCCCTAAATATAGCATATATTAAAATCAATAGACTGCCTGATAAACTCAAAATCCAAAATCCTAAGGGAAGTAAAGATTCCTTCTTTTTTTCAGAATAAATCCATTGGTAGATAAACCGAAATGTAAATGTGATTTGAGCAATGATTCCCAATAAAAGCAGCCAAAACGGGATGGCTTCATTTTTTAATAAATTTTCTAAATCATAGGTGTTGTTGTGGTAGGAATAAATCACAATCAGGACTGGGAAAATAAATACAAACCATCTTAAAAATCGATGAATTTGTTTCCACTGTCCCTGTAACTGTAAATTTCTAATATAAATAAAATAAGTCAGTGTTTGCCCAAGCATAATGGCAAAATCATCTCTAAAATAGCCGTAAACAAATAGTAAAAAGGATGCTAAAAGTGAAAGTTGCCAAAACAGTGTGGGAGTAATTACTTTTTTGTTTTTCTCAGAAAGTACCCACTGTACAAGTGTTCTGGCAGAAAATAGAATTTGTGCTAAAAAACCCAAACTGTATATCCACCAATGACTCATGATTTTTTATTAATCTTGTAATTAATGTATTTTTTTTTCATCCACAGATAGGCAAAACAATCCATTAAAGGACCCACAAGCCGGTTCCATAAACCAAACTTAGCTTGTCCGGCTATTCTTGGAAAATGCCTTACGGGTACTTGTTTTATCTTTCCATTTTGTAAAAGAATCATGGCAGGTAAAAATCGGTGTAAGCCTTTGAACATTGGGATGCGTTTCGCAAAATCTGATTTGATTATTTTTAAAGGGCAGCCGGTATCATCCATACCGTCTTTAGTAAAGGCACGACGAATCCCGTTTGCAATTTTGGATGACATGTTTTTGACAAAACTGTCTTTTCTGTTGGAACGCACACCTGTAACAAGATCATATTGCTCAATCTCTTCAAGTAAAAGGTTAAAGTCTTGTGGACTGGTTTGGAGGTCAGCATCGATATAACCCACTAGAGGTGAGGTGACATAATCAAATCCGGCTTTGATAGCCGCGCTTAGGCCACAGTTTTTTTCGAAAGCAATGTAATGAAATTCAGGCCTGCGGGAACAAATTGCTTCTATGAATTGCTGACTGTTGTCTTTTGAGCCATCATTTACAAATAATACTGAAGTTTTTACTGTGGCAATTTTAAGATAATCACTCAGTTCTTGTTCAAGCCGCAACATATTATCTTCTTCATTGTATATGGGAACAATAATTGTTAAAGCTACATTCATGCTGTTTTATTTCTGATAACAAAAGTATTTCTTTTTTTAAAACAACAATTTTTTTTAAGTGCAAATCTAAAATCTTCTTACCTTGTTGCCTCAAAAAAAGAATACAATGAAAATCCTCATTACCGGTGCTGCCGGTTTTATTGGTTCCCATACAGCAGAACGACTTCAGAAATATGGACACGAAGTAATTGGTTTAGATAATTTTTCACCGTATTACAGTGTTGATTTAAAAAAAATCAACGTTGACGAACTTAATAATAACAATATTCAATTTTTGGAGTGTGATTTAAGAGAGGCCATTTCTTTTAAATTATTGCCAAAGGATTTTGATGTGGTGATTCATTTTGCTGCACATCCGGGAATTTCTGAAAGTTCTTCTTTTGATGATTATTTTTCAAATAATGTTTTAGGGACAAAAAATTTGCTGGATTTTGTCGAAAGCTGTGAAAAACCTCCTTACTTTATTAATATTGCCACCTCCTCCATTTATGGTGCTGAAGCAGCATTTGATGAGACAAACACCCCAAAACCAACTTCGTATTATGGCGTGACAAAACTAGCTGCTGAACAACTGGTGATGGCAAAGGTGCGGCTGAATGTATTGAAAGGATGTTCTTTGAGGCTTTATTCGGTTTATGGACCAAGAGAACGACCTGACAAGCTTTACACAAAACTCATTGCCTGCGGATTAAAAGGAGAAGCTTTTCCTTTGTTTCAGGGAAGCTTAGAGCATTTAAGAAGTTTTACTTATGTGCAGGATATTGTTGATGGAATTGTAAGTGTATTAGGTCTTATGGATATTTGTAATGGGGAAATAATAAACCTGGGAACTGAAAAAGAAAATACAACTCAAGCAGGAATTCAAATTGTGGAAGCTATTTTGGGCAAAAATATTCAAATAAATTACTTACCGAGTAAAAGAACAGGAGACCAGTTGCGCACACGCGCTGTTATTGACAAAGCAAGAAAGTTGTTAAATTATAATCCAAAAACGAATTTGAAACAAGGCTTAGAGCAACAAGTAGCATGGTACAAAGCTACTTTTTTGAAAAAAGTTTAAATAATTTATTTGCGGCTTCAAAGGGAGATGTTTTATGATTTTCCAGAGCTTTAAGTAACTTGGGAAGTTCTTTTTTTACTAGTGTGTTTGTATAAAAAACTGTTTTTAATTTTTCTTCGATGGTTTGGTGCAACCAAAATTTATTCTGCTCGATGCGCTTGTATTCAAAAAAACCATTTTCTTTAGTTAATTTTATATACCCTTGAACAAACTCCCAGATTGCTTCTATACCTTCGTTGTTTATAGCGCTACAAGTTGCAGTTTTGGGAGTCCAATTGCTTTCTTTAGATGGGAACAGGTGTAAAGCCCTCTGAAATTCTACTTTGGCTTGCTGTGCGGCTTTGATATTTTCGCCATCGGCTTTATTGATGACGATAGCATCAGCCATTTCCATAATACCCCTTTTGATGCCTTGAAGCTCATCACCGGCTCCGGCTAGTTTTAGCAGTAAAAAGAAATCAGTCATAGAGTGGACAGTAGTTTCACTCTGTCCCACGCCCACGGTCTCTATAAGGATTACATCAAATCCTGCAGCTTCACAAAGTATGATACTCTCACGGGTTTTTCGCGCCACTCCGCCTAAAGAATTTCCGGAAGCTGAAGGGCGTATAAAAGCATTTTCTTCTTTTACAAGTTCCTCCATTCGGGTTTTGTCACCAAGAATACTACCTCCACTCACGGTGCTACTTGGATCTACAGTGAGAACAGCAACTTTTTTGCCTTTAGCAATAAGGAGTTTTCCAAAACTTTCAATAAAAGTACTTTTTCCCACACCGGGAACTCCGGTAATTCCAATACGAATTGATTTATTTGCAAAGGGAAGGCAGCCTTCAATGATTTTTTGTGCAATTGTCGTGTGTTTGCTAGAAGTACTTTCAACAAAGGTAATTCCACGGCTTAGTGCAACTTGGTCTCCTTTACGAATTTCTTTAATGAGTATTTCGGCATCAGGTTGTTTAAGACGTTGTTGTTTGATGTGTTCAGCAGCAGTTGCATCTACAGAAGTTTTGGTAACTCCAGAAGTTTTTTTATTGATTGCAGATTTTGTTTGCTGCTTATTACTCATTAGATTCCTTTAAGACAAATTTAATAATATGAATTTGATAACCATCGTTTTCTCTTGTATATTTAAATTTGAAAATAATCTAATAAAATTAAAAACATGAAAACTTTGTACAAAACAGCGGTAACAGCATCAGGGGCCAGGGCCGGAAAAATCAAATCTGAAGATGGTAAAATAGACATGCAACTTTCTGTCCCCAAATCTATGGGTGGAGATGGAGGTGACGGCACCAACCCAGAGCAACTATTTGGGGGAGCTTATTCAGCTTGTTTTGGTAGTGCTTTGCTGGCTGTTGCTAAAGATCATAAACTATCATTAGGAAACTTTACTGTTACTGCAAACATTAGCTTGACAAAATCTGAAGAAGGAGATTTAAACCTAAAAGCGGTTATGGATTGTTATCTACCGGGTCATGATATTGAAACCGGCGAAAAGCTTGTGAATGAAGCACACAAAATTTGCCCATTTTCCAGAGCCACAAGAGATAATATTGATGTGACGTTAAATTTGCTTTTGGATGAATAATGATAGAAAATATTTTTTTATTTAGGGTTTTTGGCATGTGTTTTGTTATATAAATAACAGAACGTACTAATGAAACATAAAGTAAACTTTCTAAGAACCGGAAAGTCCCTAAAAAGAAACATTTTACAAATAAATTTAATATAAAAAAGACCTGTTTTAGCTAAAACAGGTCTTTTTTAATTATTGTGGAAAGCATTCTTATTTTATAATTCCACCACAACTAATGCGTCCACCTGCATCACCGGTGGGTTGTGTTACAAAATCATCCACACCTTCGTGAACAATGACAGACTTTCCAAGGATGTTCTTGGTTTCATCATCGCAGCCAATACACCATTGGTCTGTTTCAAAATGAATCATTCCATTTCCGTTTTCATCAGCTTCAAAGTTGCCTATATCTCCTTTGTGATACCCCTCTGCATCCCCCCATTTTCCATGGCGTTCAAAAGTTGGGTTCCAATGCCCCCCAGTTGAAGTGCCATCAGGAGCAGAACAATCGGCTTTCTCGTGTAAATGAATGGCATGCATTCCGGGAGTTAAGCCTTCAAATTCACCGTGCATTGATACAATCCCTTCTTTTTCACTAAATGTAACTTTTCCCTTAGTGTTTGAATTACTTCTGGGTTCCATCATTATAATGAGTTCTTTTACTTCAACATTTTCTTCAACGGTTTCTTTAACGATTTCTTCTTGAGTCTCATTAGTATCATTCTTATTGTTTTTGCAACTAATAAAAGCAACAAAAAGAAACATATAAATGGCTAAAAATTTAATATTCATACTAGTTTGATTTAATTTTTAATTTTTTCTACAAGTTACAAGTTGTAGCAGAACTAAACAAAATTTTAATAAACATTTTTAAAATTATTTATAGACTAATAGATTTCAGTTTCACCTTTTAAATGTGTATTTAAAAACTCAAGAATATTTTCATTGGCTTTAATTTGATTTTCTTTTTTTACAAAGCCATGACCTTCATCCTCAAACAAAACATATTCAACGGGAACTCCATTTTTCCGTACGTTTTCAACTATTTCATCAGATTCTATTTGTAAAACCCTGGGATCTGTAGCCCCTTGAAGTACTAAAAGTGGCTTTGTTACATTTTCGGTATGAAATAAGGGCGAAATTCGATGCAATCGAATGCTATCTTCTGTGTTAGGGTCACCCATTTCAAGATATAATGCATCTTTAAAAGATTCCCACCAGGGCGGAATGCTTTTTAATGTTCGCAACCAGTTTGTAACACCATAAATATTTACACCCACATCAAACTCTTCAGGCGCAAAAGTAAGGGCAGCCATAGTCATATAACCACCATAGGAACCCCCAATTATCCCAATTCTTTCTCCGTCTATATCAGGTTGTTGAGCCAGCCAATTTTTGCCTTCAATGCAATCTTGTAAATCTCCTTCGCCATGGTTTTGATCATCTAGTTGAAAAAATGTTTTTCCATAACCACTGCTGCCACGATTATTTACTGCAAGCACTGCATAACCGTGATTTACCAAGTACTGAATAAGGGAACTAAACCCTTGTCTTGATTGGCCCCCGGGACCGCCATGAACCCAAACCAATGCCGGTACGGGATTGTCTGCAGAGGCGTTGTGTGGTTTGTAATAAACAGATGGTATTTCAAGACCGTCAAACGATGGGTACCTAATAATTTCAGCAGCAACAAGGTCTTCAGGATTGATTTCATCATTTAAAGCATCAGTTAATTTTACGTGCTCCTTATTTTCAAGATTGTAAGCATACAAATTTGTGGGTGTATGTGATCCGCCTACATTTAGCAATGCCATGGTTTCATCTTGTGAAAACCGTATTCCGGTGATAAATTCATTGTCAAAATTTGGTAAGTCAAGGTTTTTGCCTGTTGCTGTTTCAGTAATTTCTAATGTGTTGGCAGCATCTTCATTGATGAAAACCGTGCGGTATTTTCCGTTATGACTAAATCCAACTCCCCTGATATCCCACTCTTTTTCGAGTACTTTTTCTGAGGTTTTGTTTGTGATATCATATCGCATTGCCACAGCAAATTCGCCATCGGCATCAGTTGTATAATAAAGATAAGTATCGTCAACAGAAAAATCCTGAGCAGAGTTTCCGCTTTGGTTTTCGTTTATTTTAGTAAAACTCTGTTCAGCGATATCATATACATACAAATCAGAATCGTTTGTATTCAATGCTTTTGAAAAAGCAATGTATTTTCCGGTATTTGAAATTCCACCAAAATCATAAGCATCTTTGTTGTCAAAAATTAGAGATGAACTGAAGGTTTGCAAATCCATTTCATACACGTCTGTGAAACGTGGGTCTCTTTCATTACTTCCATAATAAAGTTTGTTGCCATCTTTTGACCAGCCATAAAATAAAGCACGCGCATTTTCTGCAGGTGTTAAGCGAGTGATTTCACCATCATCCATCATAAATATTTTGTAGATCTCATCGCCGTTTCCATCCATTCTAAAAAGAATTCTGTCATCGTTTGGAAAATAAGAAATAGAGTACACAGAGGAAGAGTCTGAAGCCGTAACAGGAGTCATTTCACCACCTGATGCAGGAAGTGTGTAGATATTATAAATTCCTGATCGATTACTGCTAACGAGTACTGTGGAGTTGTCTTTTGAAAAACCGCTTCCAAAAACGGCTTCATTGTCCATAAACTGAGCAATGGTGTATTGAGCGATTTCTTTTTCTAGTTGTGTTTCTTTTTCCGCGCAGGAAATAAGCAGAAACAGCAATGCTGCAACTAAACTGATTTGTTTCATTGATTGATAAGTTTTGGTTATTAATTGCTCTAAGGTAGTAAAAATACTGATAACAAGCGGATTGTGTTTTAAGAAAAAGAAGTTTAATTCTTCTTTAGTTTCTTAATTCTTCTTGGATTCCACCAAAGATAAAAACCGGTAACAGAGAGAAACATAAGTGCCAAACATGTAATGGTAACATAGGTTTTCTTAACCTCTTCATTGTTTGTTTTGAATAAAAAATCAAGGATGGAGCCATCGTGAATTTGCTCAATGATGTCTGATGTTCTGGTTTTCACCGAAAGGATTTCACCAGATTTAATCCCCACCTGAACTTCGCTATAATGGTGCTCAAAACGCACTTTTGCAACACCTTGACGTGGTCTGATATCAAGTCTGTTTACTTCAGGATCAAGATCTGTATTTTCTAGAATATAAGTAGTGGCGATTTTTTCAATTTCATCTAAAGAAAGTGATGGTAAATTGACTGTATCCTTTTGAGTTGGAGGTATAAATTTAAATTCTTTTTTCCAGGCTAAAAGTAAACCTGTAGCGGCAATGATAAACATAAATACAAAAGTTGCGATCGCAATGTATTTATGAATTTTTCGGAACCAGCGTGTGGATTTTGCAATTTTTTTAGTGGAATTTTCCAAGAATTTTTTTTTGAAAATCAAAAATACATAAATCCCGTTGATAACCTAAAAAATAAATGTTAATCATAACCTATATTTGTAGTGTCAATATAACCCATGCAAAAAGAAATCTCCATACAAGTTTCACCCGAAGTTGCTTCAAACAAAAACGCATTGTATCATTTTGTTTCCAAAAAAAGTGGCATTTCATTTAATGAAATCAGGCATGTTGAAATCCTAAAACGCAGTATTGATGCCCGTCAAAAAAGTATAAAAATCAACTTGAAAGTACAGATTTTTGTCAATGAAGATTTTGAAGAAACACCAATAAAAAAGCCGGAATACAAAGATGTAACCAAAGCAGCATCTATTTTAATAATAGGTGCCGGCCCTGCAGGATTGTTTGCAGCCCTTCGCTGCATTGAATTGGGAAAAAAACCAATAGTAATAGAAAGAGGTAAAGATGTGAGGGCACGACGCAGAGATTTAAAAAAACTAAATATTGAGCACATTGTCAATGAAGATTCCAATTATTGTTTTGGGGAAGGTGGTGCCGGCACCTACTCAGATGGGAAACTCTACACCCGAAGTAAAAAACGCGGCGATGTTCAGCGCATTTTGGAGTTACTTGTTGCTTTTGGTGCAACACGACAAATTTTGGTAGAAGCCCACCCGCACATTGGCACTAATAAACTTCCCGCTATTATTCAGGAAATAACGCAAACCATTATTGATTGTGGAGGTGAAGTTCATTTTGAAAGCAGGGTTGTGGATATTCAAATTAAAAACAATGAAATTTTAGGTGTAAGACTTCAAAAAGGCGATGCCCTCGAGGCTAAAAAACTAATTCTTGCCACTGGCCATTCTGCAAGGGATATCTTTGAATTATTATATCATAAGGGAATCGCCATTGAGGCCAAACCTTTTGCTCTTGGGGTGCGTGTAGAACACCCTCAGGAACTCATTGACAGTATTCAATACAAATGTGATTATCGTGGCGAATTTCTACCACCGGCACCATACAGCATTGTGAAACAAGTGGATGGAAGAGGAGTTTATTCCTTTTGTATGTGTCCGGGTGGGATTATTGCTCCCTGTGCGACCTCACCGGGTGAAATAGTTACAAATGGCTGGTCACCGAGTAAAAGGGATCAGGCCACGGCCAATTCAGGTATTGTTGTGGAGGTAGGTCCCAAAGACTTTAAAAAATTTGGAGACACACCCTTGTCTGCAATGTATTTTCAGCAGCAAGTGGAACAAAAAGCGTGGTTGGAAGGCGGAAAAACCCAAACCGCACCCGCACAACGACTGGTAGATTTCAGCTCTGGAAAACTGTCAGCAGACTTACCGGTAACTTCCTATAAACCCGGAGTGCAATCGGTTGAATTGGGGAGTGTATTACCTGATTTTATTTACAATAGATTGCAAAAGGGTTTTGTAGAATTTGGAAAAAGCATGAAAGGCTATTTTACCAATGAAGCCGTGGTACATGCCACAGAATCTAGAACTTCTTCACCGGTGCGTATTCCCAGAGATCAAGAAACATTAGAGCATATTCAAATCAAGGGTTTGTATCCTTGTGGCGAAGGTGCCGGTTATGCCGGGGGAATTGTTTCTGCTGCAATTGATGGGGAGAAGTGTGCGGAGAAAGCTGTATTTTCTTTCGTGTAAGCTATCTTAAATCCATTACAATTTTGTGCATTTCCTTTTCATTTTTTTCCAGTTTTTGAAGGAATTTCCACTGTACTCTAGTGCGGATGAGGTTGTGTTCTGAATAAGTGGTTTTATAATACAGATCGCCATCTAAGTAATCTGTTAAAAACCGCAGTCCGATGATGAACGTCATATAGTGAGTTGAGGAAACTAGATGAGAAATTTCGTTTTGAGTTAAAATGGCAGATGTGCTTTGTAAGAATCCTTTAGTATAACTTTTAAAGAGGTTTAAATCCAAAGTAACTTTTTGAAGGTTTTTTTCATCCTCTGAAGCTGTATTTGCACCGGTCCTGATAGCATCACCAAAATCAAATAATAGGCTACCCGGCATGACGGTATCTAAATCAATCACCGCAATAGCTTTGTTGTTTATATCAAACAGCACATTGTTACATTTGGTGTCATTATGAATTAAGCGTTTTGGGACAGAACCTTCTTCAATAAAATGATGGAGTTTTAAAAAGGTGTCTATTTTTTGAAAGGCGAAATCAATTTCATCAATAGCCACTTTTGCTCTGTTTTTTGAATCTTTTTGCAGGATAGACTGAAAGTCCTCCCATCGTTTTTCCAAATTGTGAAAATTTGGAATGGCAGTGTACATCTTTTGAACAGGAAAATCACTCAACAAATTGATAAATTGCCCCTGAATTTTTCCACATTCATAAGCAATTTCCTGTGTTTCCATTTTTTGAAAAGAATGAGTTTCAGGAAGGAGGGAGTATAAGCGCCATTGTGAATTTTTTGAATTTTTGTAAAACAGTTTGTCATCTTTTGTGGGTATTACCTTAAAAACAGAAAAACGGGTGTCTGTGAGCTTATCGAGTTTGTGGGATATGTGTTTTGTAACCAAATCAATAGAAGTCATTAACTTTTCAACATCTTTAAAAACAGATTGATTAATCTTTTGGAGAAAATAACCGATGTTTGGTGGTGAATTGTGTAGAACTTTATAAGAATTGTGAATATGACCCTCTTGTACAGTTTCAATTTTTACATCTAAAGATTTGACTTTGAACTGTTTTAAAGTTTCTAATAAATGGGTGGTTGAACACATTAAAAAAATAAAATTAAAGGTTAAAAAGATTTTTGGGATACAGACCCTTTCGGGTCATTTCTTCGAGATTACTCTTGGCCAGTATTTTATCTTCTGGAAAGGTTAATCCAAACCAACTTTCTCCAGAACTTAAAACTTTAATTTTCACATCATGACTTTTTATGATTTGATCGATGGTTTTTGGCAGAAAATATTCTTTATCAAGTGAGTTGAAGTTTGCTTTCAAAAACAATTTGAAACAAGGTGCTGCCCATTTAAAATAGAAAGGAGTTAACCCCCACATATTCATAGATACAAGGGTGTTTTTAGGAATTACTTCCTTTACGGAATTATGTGAGGATATGATTTGATTATTTTCAAGTTTAATGGCTGTTTTTTCTTCTACAGTTAGCAGAAAATTGTCATCATTTATTTTACAAATTCCTCTTGAAACGGCTCCATTTTCTGATAAGGTTTTTTCAACAGGAAAAGCCATTAATGCAAATTCTTTTAGATTAAAACTCAAATAGTGTTTTAGATAATCAAACATTAATTTGTAAGAAGAGCTCCCATAATAATCATCTGCATTGATGACTAAAAAAGGTTCATTGATTATCTCTTTAGCTGTCCAAATGGCGTGTCCGGTTCCCCAGGGCTTTTGCCTTAGAAGATTTGGTTTGAAGGGTGGGGGAAGCAAGTCAATCTCTTGAAAAACATAGTTAACTTCTACAAGATGTTTTAGTTTTTGGTCATATTTCTCAATAAAAGATTTCCCAAATGATTTTCTAATGACAAAAGTTATTTTTTTAAAACCGGCTTTTAATGCATCATAGAGGGCATAATCGAGCAGGCTATTTTCTGAAGAATTGACCACATCGATTTGTTTTAATTGCCCATATCTACTACCCATTCCGGCAGCGAGTACAAGAAGTGAAGGACTCTTATGATGTGGTGTTTTCAATTTTTCTTAGATTAAAAAACAGATTTCCGGCTTTTGTGTATAAACCATCCGCAAAGAACAAAAATGGAAGTTGCAATGAGTGCCTGTGTCCATTGACCGTAAATCCAAAATCCGGTGCCAAACAAAGCCGCATAAACCATAAACACCCCGGCAAACATAGCGCTCAATTCTTTAGTGAAATTGGAAGTTTTGAATGATGTTGTATCAAGCGCATTTCGTTGAACTACTTTTTTAAATCCAAAAAGATGCGGTTTTACTTTTTGTATGAAATTTATGAGAACGCTATCTTTTTCAGGTTTTGTGAGAAGAGTAACTGCAATCCATCCCACAGTTGAAATTACAATGGAGAGAAGCAATCGATAATGTTCAGGAAAATCGCTCCAGAATTCAGAATATTTAGGCAATACAACTGTAAACAATAAAGCAGATATAAATGAAATAACCATTGCGGAAATTTCGCTCAATGCATTGATACGCCACCAAAACCATCTTAAAATAAAAAGCAAACCGGTACCGGCACCAATGAGTAATATGATTTGAAAAACTTGCAAGGCATTTTGCAAAACCAGTGCTAAAAATGCAGCTGCAACCATGATAAAAACCGTAAACAAACGCCCCACGGAAACAAGTTCGTTATCTTTTGCTTTAGGTCTTATAAAACGATGGTAAAAATCGTGAACTGCATAACTCGCTCCCCAGTTTAAATGGGTAGAAAGTGTGGACATCAATGCAGCAATCAAGGAAGCTAAGACAAGGCCCAGCAATCCGGCAGGTAAAAAAGTAAGCATCGCCGGATAAGCCATATCGTCGTTAATTACTGACTCTTCAACATTAGGAAAAGCTGTTCTTAACGCATCCAAGTCTGGAAAAACAACCATTGATGCCAAAGCGATTAAAATCCAGGGCCATGGTCTGATTCCATAATGAGCAATATTAAATAAAAGTGAAGCTTTCACGGCGTGTTTCTCATCTTTTGCCGCAAGCATGCGTTGCACAATATAGCCACCACCGCCGGGTTCTGCACCGGGATACCAAACCGCCCACCACTGCACAGCCAGTGGAATAATCAACAAGGATACCCATGCCGTTGTATCATTAAATTCCGGAATAAAGCGCAACGAATCCTGGAGTTCTGGTTTGGCTAAAAGTTGAGATAAACCACCCACTTCAGGAAGATTGACTACATAAATTGCAGCAAAAATAGCTCCTGCCATTGCAATGGCAAATTGAAATAAGTCAGTCAATATCACAGACCGCAACCCTCCTAAAACCGTATAAATAAGTGTAATTACAGAAACGATAACGACAGTCTCAACAGCACTCATTCCCAGCATGGTAGCGCTAATTTTGATTCCTGCCAACAAGACGGATGCTAAAATTAAAATATTAAAAATAATCCCCAGATAGATGGCTCTAAACGCTCTTAAAAAAGCAGCTGCCTTACCTCCATACCGGAGTTCATAAAACTCCAGGTCTGTTGAAAAACCAGACCTGCGCCATAATTTCGCATACACAAAAACAGTAAGCATTCCTGTGAGTAAAAAAGCCCACCAAACCCAGTTTCCGGCAATGCCGTTTTTTCTAACAATATCAGTAACAAGATTGGGTGTGTCTGCAGAGAAGGTTGTGGCCACCATAGAAATTCCCAAAAGCCACCAAGGCATATTTCTTCCGGATAAAAAATATTCATTGAATCCCTTTCCGGCTTTTTTTGCTGTAAAAATGCCAATAAGAAGCGTTAAGGTAAAAAAGGAGAAAATAATGACGAGATCAAGCGTGCTTAAGTTCATGAAGTTTTAGTGTTAGGTAGATTGCCGGAACAATTCCATTTGATTCAACCAAAACTACATAAAATATTCTAATATTAAAATGTAAAAAACTAAGACATAGAGTACACTCAGAGACAATAAAAAACACACAATAGATTCTCTGGATACCGGGTGATGGGAGCTAGATGATTAAATAGGACGTAATTGGGAGATTCTATGGATGATCAATCAACTATATAAAACCAACAATAATCAATAGAAAATTATCAATATTTTATTTCCTCTTTTCCATCTGCGTGAATGGCAAAGCGACCTCTTTGAGCATCGTGAACATGTTCATAACTATCCCACGGCCAACCACCAAACTGATCCTTTTGATACTGAGCAATCGCTTCTTGGATCCCTTGATGGGAATTGGCAACAAATGGACCTTGCTGTACGACCGGTTCGCCTATGGGTTTGCCTTGCAAAAAAAGGAATTCAGCCGGAGAGTCACCGTTTTTTATTGTGATTTTTTTAGTGGGAAATAAATCCAATGAATGCTCTTTAGGGATGGTGAATCCTTCAGTTTCAATTTCATTTCCGTTATAAAAAAAGAGTGTTCTGTTTGTTTCATCAGATGCTAATGGAATTTCCCAGGAGGCTCCGGGTTCCATTTTTATGGTCCAAATTGCAACTTCATTTGCAGGATCTGCAGCCCAAGAGTTGGGGGTAGGTGCTGCTGCTTGTGTGCCTTTGTAATTACCGGCAACGATTTTTAGTTTTACACCATTGTCTTCAACCACGGGAATTTCTTCATTCCATAACATACGAAAGTATGGGTCAACCCCTTTGCTTTTACTGGGTAAGTTCAGCCAAAGCTGGAACAATAAAAAAGGGTTTTCTTTATCTTGATTCAACAACGGAAACATTTCACAATGCATCACGCCTTTTCCGGCAGTCATCCATTGCACATCGCCATTGCCAAAACGCCCCGCAGCACCCAAAGAGTCACTATGGTCTGCAAAGCCTTGTTCCACTAGGGTAACTGTCTCAAACCCGCTGTGAGGGTGGGCAGGAAAACCGGGGACTTTTTGACCGTGATACATGCGCCAGCCATCTTTAATGGTAAAATCCTGACCAATGTATCTTCCTTTTAGAAGAGAAGGATTCGGACCAAGGTGCTCGTTGCCTTTTGGGAAATCATCTTTGTGGTAGGCACAAAATAAAAAGGGGTCTTGGGTTTCCCACTGGAAACCTAGCTGTTTTACTTTTTTTATTGCAGACATAATTTAAATTTTAGGAATACAAAATTACCAAATTTAAGGATGTAAGTGTATTAAGGATTTCTTAATGGAAAATGTGTTGATAATTTATCTTTTTAAACTTCAGTAGGGATAAATTTTCCACTTAGATACAAGGGCACTGTGTGATACTAAGAAATTCTATTTTTAAAGTATTTTGTTCTTAGATAATTTTCACAGGTTCTAAAAACCTGTCAGATCTATACTTTAAACAGATAAATGGATATAAAAAAAGTCGCAAAAATGGCGACTCTTTTTTAAATAAATAACTATTACAGGTTTGGAATTTTCAAAACCTGTCCGGGATGTATCAAATCGGGATTTTTAAGCTGATCGGTATTAGCTTGAAAAATAGCGTTGTATTTTCCTGCACTACCATAATATTGCTGTGCGATTTTAGACAAAGATTCACCACTTTTAACTTCATGAACTGCATAAACAGAGTCATCTGCTACTTTAATATCTGCCATTAAATCTGTTGGGTTTTCTCCCCCCACTTTTTTTATTTCATTCCAAAGAAGGTCTTTTTCATAGGGAGTTTTTGCTGTTCCATGAATTTTTAGAACACCGTTTTCTTCTCTCACGTCTCCATTTTGAATTTGAAGTTTTTCTCCAAGCTCAAGAACGTTTTGGTATTTTGCTTTAATCATTCTGTTTTAATTTTAAAGTTAATGGACACTAAATTTAATAAAATTTATCTGTTTTAAAGTTATGAAACCGTAAATTCTTTTAGGTCACTAAAGAATTTCCTCTTTTTCAAATTGCACCTCATACAACTTACGATAATGACCATTTTCAATTTTGAGAAGGGTTGTGTGATTGCCCATTTCTACTACATGACCGGCATCCATCACAATAATGACATCTGCTTTTTTAATAGTTGCTAGACGATGAGCAATTACTATGGATGTACGACCCTGGGTAAGTTTTGCCGTGGCATTTTGGATTAATTGTTCAGCGTGAGAATCAACAGATGAGGTCGCTTCATCAAGGACAAGAATGCTCGGATTGCTTACATAAGCTCTTAAAAACGAAATGAGTTGCCTTTGACCTGATGATAACATACTGCCTCGTTCCTTGACGTTGTAATGATAACCATCCGGTAAGGACATTATGAAAGAATGAACTCCAATATCTTTTGCAGCCTGTATAACTTCTTCTTCAGTTACTAGTGGATTGTTGAGTGTGATATTATTCATTATGGTGTCAGCAAAAAGAAAAACATCCTGCAAGACTACACCAATACTTTTTCTCAAATTGTTGATAGGAACATCTTTGATGTTTTTGCCATCAACTGTAATGGTTCCCGCTTTGATTTCGTAAAAACGGGAAAGGAGATTGATGATGGTCGATTTTCCGGCACCGGTTGCTCCTACTATGGCGACGGTTTGGTTAGGCTGTACTTCAAATGAAATACCTTTAATAACCATTTCGGAATCATCATAGCTAAAAAATACGTTATCAAAAACAATATGTCCTTTGATGTTTTCAAAAGATTCATTTCCTGTGTCTTCAATAGATGCATTTGTATCCAGAATTTCAAATACCCTATTGGCCGCCACCATTCCCATTTGCAGGGTATTGAACTTATCTGCAATCTGATTGAGCGGTCTGAAAAGCATTTGTGACAAACGGATAAAAGCAACAATAAGTCCCAATGTGATGGCTCCGCCACCTAGTACTTGAAGACCACCATACCACATAATCAACCCAATTGTTATGGATGCTGTCATTTCAGTAACAGCAAAAAATATGGAGTTATACCATACAGTTTTAATCCAGGCAACTTTGTGTTTTCTATTAATTTCAGTAAAGTTTTTATCTTCGGTTTCTTCGCGCGTAAAAAGCTGCACGATTTTCATTCCGGTGATACGCTCTTGAACAAAGGTATTTAAGTTGGCTACCTGAGCACGCACTTCTTCAAAAGCAGCTTTCATAGCTCTTTGAAATAGTCGGGTTGCATAAATAATGAGTGGGAAAACGGCTAATACAATGAGCGTTAATTCCCAGCTTCGATAAAACATAAAGCCCAGTATGGCTATCATTTTCAATAGATCACTTGCAATAGTAAATAGCCCTTGACTAAAAATACTGGAAATTGTCTCAATATCATTGACGGCTCGTGTTGTCAAACGACCCACAGAACTTTTGTCAAAATACTTCATTTTAAACTGCAGTATTTTGTCAAATAACTTAATACGAATGTCTCGCACTACACTCAAACCAAGCCAGTTTGAATAGTATATAAACGAAAATTGAAAAAATACTTCCGCAAGTAAAAAGGCACCCATTAACGAAATGAAAAAAATGAGATTTTCATAATCTTTTGGGATGATGGAGTCATCAATTACTTTTTCTAGTAAAATGGGTTGTAAAACAGAGAACCCTGAAACCAAAATAGCAGAGATTCCCACAAACCAAAACGTGAGTTTGTAAGGTTTTGTAAACTGAAGCAATCGCTTAAAAAGTTTAAAATCAAATGCCCTGCCTGATGCTGCCATAGTTAAATAAAGAGTTCTTTTGGGTAAGTAACCCGGATTAAATACAAGCCTTCTGCAGGAACTGATGTGCCTGCTTTGCTTCGGTTTTTGCTTTTGATGATGTCGTGTATGTCATTGACTTCCAGTTTTCCCAGCCCAATTTCAAGCAAAGTGCCCACAATGGCACGCACCATATTTCGCAAAAAACGATCAGCTGTGATTGTAAAAAGAAGCGTATTGTCTGTCAATGTCCATTCGGCAAAGGTAATGATACAATGATAGGTTTTTACATCTGTTTTTGATTTTGAAAAGCATTGAAAATCGTTATAGTTCAATAAGATTTTTGCAGCTTCGTTCATCTTTTTTAAATCAGGGATTTGATTTAATTGATAGGAAAAATCTATTGTAAATGGATTTTTTTCCAAACAGATTTGGTATTCATAAGTACGACTAATGGCATCAAAGCGGGCATGAGCGTCATCTTTTGCGAGAGCTATTTTCTTGATTGCTATATCTTTAGGCAAAAAAGAATTGAGCTTATAGCAAAGTTCTTTGAGTTCAATTGCTTCTGGGAAATCAAAATGAGCAAAAATTTGTTTGGCGTGCACGCCAGCATCTGTCCGTCCTGCACCCACAATATCAATTTTTTTCCGTAACAAAGTACTAAGCGCCTCCTCCAGTGTTTGTTGGACAGAAACTGCGTCGGGTTGGATTTGCCAGCCGTGGTAGTTTTTGCCGTTAAATGCTATTTCGATAAAATATCGCAAAGATTCTTCTATTTTTGTAAACTTAGCAAAGATAGTTACTTAATTGTGAAAATTAAGTTAGAAGTAGAAAGTTAGAAGTTAGAGGTGAGATTTTGTTTTTCTGAGGGTGAGGATGTTTATAAGCTAAAAAAACAATTTTGTGTTGAGGGTAATACTAGTGAAGGTTGAAATAACAAATTTGAAATAAATAAGAAATACCATTAATGAGATACCCGCCTTCGCGGGTAGTAAACATGAAAAAAATACTTTTACTTTCAGATACCCATAGTTATATTGATGAGACCATATTAAAATATGTCAATCAGGCTAATGAGGTATGGCATGCCGGGGATATTGGAAGCCTTGAAGTGACAGATGCTATTGAAAAATTAAAACCGTTACGCGCTGTTTACGGAAACATTGATGATGCCAAAATAAGGGGCGAATTTCCTCTTCACCACCGTTTTTTTTGTGAGGGTGTGGATGTGTGGATGACTCATATTGGTGGTTCGCCGGGCAGGTACAATCCAGATATCAGAGAGGAAATGAAGACCAATCCTCCAAAATTGTTCATCTGCGGCCATTCACATATTTTAAAAGTGATGCACGATAAAAAACACGGGGTTTTATATATGAACCCCGGTGCAGCGGGAAAACACGGTTTTCACAAAGTGTGCACGATGCTGCGTTTTGTGGTTGATTCCGGAAGTATAAAAGATTTGGAAGTTGTAGAGTTTAAAAGATAGAATCCATTTTGGTAATTAAATTTTGATATGATTTATTGCAAATTCAACCTAAGTTGTTGATATACTATTCCTAAGGTCACTCAAATTTGGTATATTTGAAAAGCAATCTAATAGACCAACCCCTATGAAAAAAAAGATTCAAAAGCATTTTGCTGAAGGCTTACTCATTGTATTTAGTGTGTTATTTGCTTTGTTTATAAATAAGCTCTATGATAACTATCAAACATTGAAAAAAAAGGAAATAGCTATGGAAAGTATAGCTAAAGAACTTCACAGAAATGAGACAATTCTTAAAGATTGGGTAGAAAGACATACCCGCATTAATGAGAATCTCAATCAACTTATTG
Organism: uncultured Flavobacteriaceae bacterium; assembly: GCA_963977065.1. GTDB lineage: Bacteria > Bacteroidota > Bacteroidia > Flavobacteriales > Flavobacteriaceae > Planktosalinus. The sequence continues at coordinate 132,685 of CAXBNF010000003.1, forward strand.
AAGATAAAAAAGACAGCTTGAAAGGCGAAATGAAAAAGCATGATTATTTCAATATTGGCCTCTTGACCGAGAATAGGTCATTAGTAGATGATGTATTGACCAGTACAGCCTGGGAATCTGCTAAAACCACTGGTATTATCTCAGAATTTGATTTTGAAATAACACAAAAGTTAACACGGGTGTATGCCATGCAAGAGCTAATCAGTGAAAAAACAATTGGAAAAATTCTGGATTATTATTTTGAACCTAGTACTCACAGGATGGAAGATATTGACGCTATTCTAATTCAGTTTCAGTTGCGATTTAATGAACTGGTGGGACAAGAAAGATTGATGACCTATTTGTATGAAGATATTATGAAGTATTTTAAAGAAACTAAATATGCTGTTCCTTAGAGAAAGCAATTTTTCGATTCAGTAAATATCCGCTCTTTCAAAACAAAAAACCCGAAGTTGGCATGCTTCGGGTTTTCCTCACTAATACTACTAAGATTTAAGGTTTAGCGTAATCTGTCAACAGATTTTACGAGATTCTCATCCTTTTGAATGGCACGATTGGCCATTACTAAAAAAACGATAGAAAGAATAGGAAGAAACATCCCAATACCCTTCTCTGAAACTAAAGTCTCTCCGGGTACCGTTAGCGACCGATAAACGAAAACTCCTAGTAAAATAAAGTTTGTCAGTATGTTTAATCGATTAAAAACAAACTGATTTTTTCTTTTCTTATATGATAATATAGCGATAATCGCCAATGCTATTGAAATAAAAATTAACGCAAAAAACAAGGGTTCTTCACGAGTGTACAAAAGCTCGCCCGTTTCATTTTTCACTTCCGGAAACCAGATAAATAGACCGCCCATTATGAGAACGACTAGAATCATAAATATTGTCTGGATGCGCTGAATCATATTTTAATGTGCTTTGTGATGCAAAAATAATGTTTCTTTTTAAAAAAATTCCTATCAAAAATTAAAATATTGTTGTATTATTGCATCAGTAATTCACAACCCACTCAACTGCGGTTGTTTATCTTCCGGATAAAATCAAAAAAATTACCATCTTCTTAAAACTTATTTGTAAAAACTATTACAACAACATAATTCAATATTATACATGTTTGAAATTTCAGATTTAAAAGAGCAGAAGCTACCTGAACTTCAGGAAATTGCTAAAACTTTAGGTGTGCCCAAATACCGCACTTTAAAAAAATTAGAGTTGGTCTATCAAATTCTTGATTACCAGGCTGCCAATCCAAAAGCCGTCGAACCTCTTGTAAAAGAATCAAAAGGAGAATCAAAAGAAACTCCAAAAAAGGAGGAACAAAAGAACCCGAGAGATCAAAAAGATTTGCGGGGACAAAAAGACGGTCGTGACAACAGACCTCAAAATAAAAAACCACATCCTCAAAAAAAACAGTCAAGTGACTCATCAAAGGAAAAGGATGAATCAAAAGAGGCTCCCAAACAAGAAGTATCCAAGCAGGATACTCCTCAAAAAAATCAGGAACGCAGAGAGCAAAGCAATCACAAAAATCCGCGTCATCAGGATACTAAACAAAATCGTCCCAATCCTAATTCAGGAAAAGACGGTAATGTAGCTGAAAGGGCTGAATCCAAAAAGGACACATCTGATAATAAATCAGAGAATAGAAATGAAAACAAACCCAGACAGAATCAAAACCAAAATGATTCACAAAATTCGGGGAACAGACACAGCAATTCTCAAAACGGAAATCAAAGTAACAAAGACCAGGGCAACAAGGACAAGCGCAACCGCTACCGGGAGCCAGATTATGAGTTTGACAGCATCATCCAAAGTGAAGGTGTACTAGATATCATGCAAGATGGTTATGGATTTTTGCGCTCAAGTGATTATAACTACCTTTCATCACCAGATGATATTTATGTTTCCCAATCACAGATACGCCTTTTTGGTTTAAAAACGGGAGATACCGTTCTTGGTGAAGTGAGACCGCCCAAAGAAGGTGAAAAATACTTTCCTTTAATTAAGGTCATCAGAATAAACGGTTTGAACCCAAATGTGGTGAGAGACCGCATTGCTTTTGAACATTTATTACCACTATTTCCACAGGAAAAATTCAAATTAGCTGAAAAGCAAAGCACGGTTTCAACAAGAATAATGGATTTGTTTTCGCCCATTGGAAAAGGACAAAGGGGTATGATTGTTTCTCAACCAAAAACAGGTAAAACTGTTTTGTTAAAAGAAATAGCCAATGCCATTGCCGCAAATCACCCGGAAGTGTATCAAATGATTTTATTAATTGATGAACGTCCCGAAGAAGTAACCGATATGCAGCGCAATGTGAACGGCGAAGTGGTGGCTTCCACTTTTGATAAAGAAGCCAACGAGCACGTGCGCGTTGCCAATATTGTTTTAGAAAAAGCGAAACGACTGGTGGAGTGTGGTCACGATGTGGTGATTCTGCTTGATTCAATCACTCGTTTGGCAAGAGCTTACAACACAGTTCAGCCTGCTTCAGGAAAAATATTGAGTGGAGGTGTGGATGCCAATGCATTACATAAACCAAAGCGCTTTTTTGGAGCTGCGCGAAATATTGAAAATGGAGGGTCATTAAGTATCATCGCAACGGCTTTGACTGATACAGGGTCTAAAATGGATGAGGTTATCTTTGAAGAATTTAAGGGTACCGGAAATATGGAACTACAACTTGATAGAAAAATTTCAAATCGCAGAATATTCCCTGCTGTTGATTTGAATGCGTCAAGCACTCGTCGTGATGACTTATTACTTGACGAAAAAACCTTACAGCGTATGTGGGTGATGAGAAAATACCTGGCAGATATGAATCCTGTTGAAGCAATGGAGTTTATTAACGAAAGAATCAAACAAACCAGAAATAACGAAGAGTTTTTAATTTCTATGAACGGTTAATACAATTCACAATTGTAAATAAAAAAAGCCCTGAATATTTCAGGGCTTTTTTTATGTGTTTAAGGTTTATGTATCTTCGCGAAAAAATAATTAAATGAGTATTGTTTACATCATAATTGGGTTGACTTTATTAGTTGTAGGAGGTGAGTATTTAGTTCGCTCTGCTGTGGGCCTTTCCTTCAAGGTAAAATTGTCTAAAATGGTTATTGGCTTAACAGTGGTTTCTTTTGCTACCTCCATGCCAGAATTAATAGTGAGTTTACAAGCTGCGTTAAAAGGATTTTCAGACATTTCTTTAGGGAATGTCATAGGTTCAAATATTGCAAATATAGGATTGGTTTTGGGCATAACAGCCATCATTTCTCCTATTGTGATAGATAAAGATTTTTACAAGTACAATTGGCCGGTAATGATGCTTTTTTCAGTTGCGCTTTATCTTTTTCTTTTAAATGACAACGTCCTTAGCTTTTTTGAAGGCGTAGGTTTTATCATAGCAATGATATTTTACTTGTATTTTTTAATTGCACAATCCAGAAGAAAATCCAAAATTGAAGTTGATGAAATAGCAGCAGGAGATACCTTAAAAGGAATATCTTATATTAAAATTCTTCTTTGGTTATTAATTGGTGGAGCGGCACTCTGGGGAGGCTCTGAGCTATTGGTAAAAGGAGCTGTAGAATTGGCAACCGCAATGGGAGTGAGTGAACGTGTCATTGCAGTTACTATGATTGCCATTGGAACTAGTGTTCCTGAACTGGCAGCCTCAGTGATTGCAGCTCTCAAAAAGGAGAAGGCTATTTCTTTTGGAAACCTAATTGGTTCTAATGTCTTTAATATTGGTTCTGTGCTTGGAATTACAGCAATTATTCACCCCATAACAGTTCAAAGTAGTGAAGTATTAACCAACGATATTTTTTGGATGCTGGGATTTGCAATTGTTTTGATTCCGTTGGCGTTTATTCCAAAAAAATTAATTTTTAACAGACCAAAAGGACTTTTTATCTTTATAGCCTATCTCACATTTACATTTCTTGCATTTTACAATTAATCAGTTTCCAAAATCATACAATTTTTATATACAAGTGATTAATTATCAAAAATATGTACGTTTTTATTCACCTAATGACCGCTGAACATTTCGCAAAGACCTCAAATTTATATGTTATTTATAACCAATACTTTTTGTTTCGTCGCGTTTTTTACTTTGTGAACTTTGCGTGAAATGTAATCTAACGATCAATATTTCAAAGAGACTTATTAGTTTACCAACATCAAACATGGGTGAAAAAATAGGGGGTCAACATCAAAAAAAGTTAATTTGTTGATAACTTACCCCTGAAATATTAGGGGTATTGTTTTAAAAAAAAGTAAAAATAGTGTAGTTTTGCCTTGTCAAACTTAAAACTCTATCTTTATGTCAACGCTTCGCTTTCGAGCCATCACAGAAACCCTAAACAGAAAACCTATATTTATTGAAGAAAAAGAAAGACGTTCCAATTTATTTGGTCAAAACGTTTTTAATGAAAATGCCATGCGTCAATACCTTACCAAAGAGGCATTTAATGCAGTAAGCAATGCGCACGAGTATGGTACAAAAATACCACGCGAACTGGCAGACCACATTTCTACAGGAATGAAAGAGTGGGCGATATCAAAAGGAGTAACCCACTATACTCACTGGTTTCAGCCGTTGACAGGTGCGACAGCTGAGAAGCATGATGCCTTTTTTGAAACCACTTCAAATGGTTCGGCAATTGAAAAGTTTGGTGGAGGACAGTTAGTACAACAAGAACCGGATGCATCAAGTTTTCCAAGCGGGGGAATAAGAAATACATTTGAAGCAAGAGGCTATACCGCCTGGGATCCCACTTCGCCGGCTTTCATAATTGGCACAACACTCTGTATTCCCACTGTGTTTGTTTCATATACAGGAGAGGCTTTAGATTATAAAACCCCCCTTTTAAAAGCACTTTCAGCAGTTGATGAAGCAGCTACCGCAGTTGCTAAATATTTTGATAAAAATGTGACTAAAGTTCAGGCAACCCTAGGCTGGGAGCAGGAATACTTTTTAATTGATTCCGCTTTAGCGACCTCAAGACCCGATTTAATGATGACCGGAAGAACTTTATTAGGGCACACATCTGCGAAAGGGCAACAATTGGAAGATCACTATTTTGGCTCGATTCCAACGCGCGTATTAAATTATATGCGCGATTTGGAAAGGGATTGTATGTTGCTGGGGATTCCGGTAAAAACAAGACACAATGAGGTTGCACCCAATCAGTTTGAGTTAGCACCCATTTTTGAAGAATCAAATCTGGCAGTTGACCACAACTCTTTATTGATGGATGTAATGGCTAAGGTGGCAGAACGTCACAATTTTGTCGTGTTGTTTCACGAAAAGCCCTTTAAAGGAGTAAATGGTTCCGGAAAGCACAATAACTGGTCGCTGGCAACCAATACCGGTGTGAATCTATTGGGCCCCGGTAGTACGCCTATGAGCAACCTTCAGTTTTTGACATTCTTTATCAATACCATCAAGGCGATGAACGACAATGAAGAATTAATAAGAGCGAGTATTGCAAGTGCCAGTAATGACCACCGATTAGGAGCCAATGAAGCACCACCGGCAATAATCTCTGTGTTTATTGGAGAGCAGTTGACGAAAGTTTTAGATAATTTAGAAAATGTAACTAAAGGAAAGCTTTCGCCTCAAGAAAAAACCGATTTAAAATTAAACATCGTTGGTAAAATCCCGGAAATTCTTCTAGACAACACAGACAGAAACCGAACGTCCCCTTTTGCTTTTACCGGAAATAAATGGGAATTCAGAGCTGTGGGCTCCAAGGCAAACTGCGCCAACCCCATGACGGTTTTAAATACCATTGTAGCAAAACAACTTAAAGAATTTAAAGTAGCCGTTGATGCCTTAATCAAAGAGAAGAAGATGAAGAAAGATGATGCTATTTTTAATGTACTGAGAGAGTATATTAAGGAGTCAAAGCGCATTTTGTTTGAAGGTGACGGTTACAGTGAAGCCTGGGAAAAGGAAGCTAAAAAACGCAAATTGAGCAACCACAAAACCACTCCGGAAGCGTTAAAGGCAAAAGTTTCAATGAAAAATATTAGCCTTTTCAAAGAAATGGGTATTATGACTGAGGTTGAATCCAAAGCCCGTTATGAAATTGAAGTTGAAGAATACACAAAACGCATCCAAATCGAAGGACGTGTTCTGGGTGATATAGCCAGGAACCACGTGATACCCACAGCGATTAAATATCAAAGTGTCGTGGTAAATAATGTAAAAGGACTAAAGGAAATTTATGGTGGAGGTTTTACCAAAATGGCCGAGCAACAATTGGAAATTATTGAAGCCATTAGCGAGCATATCGAAAAAATCAATCAGGGTGTTACTCAAATGACCGAGGAGCGCAAAAAAGCCAATAACCTTGATGACTTTGAGAAAGCAGCAAAAGCCTATTGTGATAATGTAAAACCTCTTTTTGACGAGATAAGATATCATTGTGATAAACTGGAGCTTCTTGTTGATGATGAGCTTTGGCCATTGACCAAGTACAGAGAATTGCTGTTTACTAAATAATTAATTTATTTCTGATATATAAACCCATCCTAATTAAGTGATGGGTTTTTCTATTCTTACAAAACAGTGAGAATCATTAATTTTACAATTAAATAACACAACCATTGATATTTCTAAGTGTATGTACGTATTTGCATTTTAGTGATATATATTAAAAACACGTAATTTCTTACACTTTATCGAATTTTTATAACAAAACAACGAAAAGAACTTTTTATGCTTTTTTAAAGGAACATCTTTATGTAAGTTTACACTGTAAGAACAAAATCACTTCCCCAGTTTTGTTTTAATTGCCCACCCCCAGGTAATTACTATTTATCCCCAAATTCAAATATAATGAGTTGTCGATTTAATAATCGTCAACAAGATAAGATTAACCATGTTTCTAAAGAATAGCGACAATTAGTTAGAATTAAGAAAAACAATGAAGTTAGAACATACAAATAATCAATTAAAATCACAGTGGCAGCTGTTGAATCAGATCAATTCAAATAATAATGGATCTGTGAATCTTATTTGTACATACATACAAAAGCCATAAGTTATTCTTATGGCTTTTTTATTTGAATTTTATTTATTAACCAGAAATATATTTATTAACCAATTTTAAATTTTTATTATTATGAAAAAAGTAGTTTTAAGTGCAGCAGCACTAATTTTTGCAGCAACAGGTTTTGCGCAATTCAACAACAGTGAAGTACAGCAAATAGGCAATGGAAATGCCTCAGCTGTAGGACAATCAGGTTTATCCAATGACTCTTATGTAGAGCAAGTGGGTGACGGTAATGACTCATCAGTTGATCAAGTAGGAACAACTAACGAGTCAACTGTATGGCAGTCTCAAGGGTTTCTAATTGGAACCAGAAATGACAACACAAGTGCAGTATCACAAAATGGTTTGTCAAATGATTCTTTTGTTTGGCAAGATGGTGATGACAACACAAGTGATGTTGATCAGAATGGAACCACTAACGTATCTTATGTAGATCAGTGGGGTGACAACAACGATAACATCGTTGATCAAGATGGAACTTCAAACGATTCTTTTGTTTTACAAGGGTATAATGGTGACAACCACTCAAGTACAGTAATTCAAGATGGTACAACTAACGATTCTGATGTTTTTCAAACAGGAGATGGAAATGACTCTTTTGTTGCTCAAGTAGGAACTTCAAACATCTCTGATGTAGATCAAATTGGAAACTCAAATGTATCTACTGTTCAACAAGGTGGTGCAAACAACAACTCTGATGTTGACCAAAATGGTGACAACAACGACTCATTCGTTATCCAAGGATTCACTAACGATAACAACATGAGTATTGTAAATCAAGATGGTGACAGCAACTCTTCATTTGTTGACCAGTGGGGTGATGACAATGATAGCTGGGTAAACCAAATAGGTAACGGTAACTCTTCATCTGTAAATCAAGGACTTGGCGGTATTGGTGATTTTAACATCAGTACTGTAGATCAGCTTGGTAATGGTAACTCATCTGATGTTGATCAATTAGGAGATTCAAACAACTCTGATGTAAACCAAACGGGTGACGATAACACAAGTTCTGTTTTACAAAACGGTTTAACTAATATGAGTGTTGTTAACCAATTAGGTAATATGAACACAAGTTCAGTTTCTCAAACAGGTTTATCTCACAACAGTTTAGTAAACCAAGTGGGTAACGGTAACGGTTCTGTTGTAACTCAAAGCAACTAATTAATATTTTTAAAATCAAAGCTGCCGGTTAAAGGCAGCTTTGTTTTGAAATAATTTAATATTCAATTCTAAAATATAATTATGAAAAAAATAGTATTAAGTGCAGCAGCACTAATTTTTGCAGCAACAGGTTTTGCGCAATTCAATAACAGTGATGTGAATCAAGTGGGAAGTGGAAACGCTTCTACAGTAACACAAACCGGGTTTATGAATGATTCTGATGTTGACCAACTTGGTGACAACAACGATTCTGACGTAACACAAACCGGTGCTGAAAATGGTTCTATTGTATTACAAGGTCCTGCCAGTAATGACAATGAAAGTGATGTTACCCAAACAGGAAATGACAACGATTCTTTCGTTTGGCAAGATGGTGATTTCAACGACTCTGAAGTAGATCAAACCGGAAACGACAACGATTCTTTTGTTGACCAATATGGTGACAACAACGACAGTGATGTTGATCAAACAGGTAACAACAACTCATCTACTGTTTTACAAGGCTATAACGGTGATAACCATACTAGTATAGTATTGCAAGTTGGAAATGACAATACATCTTGGGTAGGTCAAGATGGAGATTCAAACTTTTCTGAAGTTTACCAAATTGGTAATGGAAATGATAGTGAAGTAACACAAATTGGCAATGACAATTACTCAGGTGTTGAACAACAAGGTGATGATAACACTTCTGAAGTTGACCAAACTGGAGATGATAATTTTTCAATTGCTATTCAGCTAGGAAATGACAATGATTCTGATATGGATCAATTAGGAGATGACAATGTAGCAATCACAGAGCAATTTGGTAATGACAATACCCAATCCATTAATCAAGTTGGTGACAATAACTATGCCGGTACAGGACAGTATGGTGACAACAATACCAGTATTGTTAATCAAACTGGTGATGATAACTATAGTTTAGTTATTCAGGATGGTAATTTTAATGGTAGTGCCGTGAATCAAACCGGTAATGATAACATTAGTGATGTTTTTCAGGATGGTAATGCTAACAATTCACTAGTGAATCAAAACGGAAATGACAACTTATCTATTGTTGAACAAATTGGAAATAACAATGGATCAGGGGTTGCACAAGTTGGTGACGACAATGAGAGTTATGTACTTCAAGTAGGTACCCTTAACAATAGTAGTGTTTTACAATCTGGTGATAACAACTATTCTGAGGTTGACCAATTTGGTTTAGGTAACTTTAGTGATGTTAAGCAGTTTGGGGATGATAACTTTAGTGATGTTAACCAATCTGGAGACTTCAATATTAGTGGTGTGATTCAAACTGGATTCTTGCATACGAGTGAAGTAAACCAAACAGGCAACTCTAATACTAGTACAGTACTTCAAACAGGTAACAACCACAACAGTTTGGTAAACCAAATTGGTAATGGAAATAGTTCAGTAGTTACTCAAAGTAACTAAGGTCAAAATTCGATTGCCTATGAGGTTAATAGCTGTAGGTTAATCTAAAACGGTATAAGAGCAGCTAAAACCTGCTCTTATACCTATTTTAAAAAAGATGTATGATATGAGTTATTTTTATTTCGTACATTTATATAATGCAATTAAAAATTAAAAATACCAAGACCATGAAAACTTTAAAATATACACTCACCTTCCTGGCTCTTTTTTGTATGCTGGTGACTGTAGATGCCCAAACCTATTCAGTACCACAAGCATCTGAAATAGAAAGTTTTCAATCAAATGCTTCTGCGCTCTCTTTTATCTCTTCCCAAAACCAACAAACCGCAAGAAGTAATCAAGCTGCAACCGGCAGTTCTGTGTTTATCAATCAAATTGGTTCTAACAATGAAGCGCAAGTAAAAGTAAATGCAGCAAACAGTTTTGTAAACCTTTTGCAAAATGGCCTTAGTAACCTGATGCTCGTTGATGTAACTGCTGCTGAAATAAACCAAAACCTTACTCAAAACGGTGAAAGCAACCGTTTTTATAATTTTTCAAATAACCCATCGGCCATTCAAAACATGGAGATTCTTCAAAATGGAATCAATCAAGATATTACCATTTTTGGAAGCAACTCGCTCTCAGAAAACATAAAAATCAATATGCAAGGTAGTGATCGCTCCCTCATTGTAAGGAACTTTAATTAAAAAAACACAATCATGCATCCTTTTCAAAAAAAACACCTACTTTTTTTGGTTTCAATCTTATTGCCACTACAGACATTTTCTCAAATATACAATACAGAAGTCGAAGCAAAGATTAATATTGAAGAAAGAAATGGAATGCTACAAATTACCGGAACGGCATACAATAAGACAGAAATCGACCAAAGTGTGCGATACGTACTTTCAGTAATTAAAACAAATCCGGAAAATTCAAATACATCAAAGAATGATCAAAGTGGAAGAATCGTATTAAAACCTGCAGAAAAGCAAAATTTATCTTCTACTACAATAAACTCCAATAATGAAGACCGTATTATACTTCTTTTATTAATTTATAATTTAGAGGAAAAAATAATTGGTCAAGACCGCATTGTAATAAACGATAACATATCTGATGAAGAAATAAAACAGCAACTTCAAAAAAAAGTAGAACAAACTGTTTACTCAGATGATTTAGATACAGCTTCTCAAGATGGTTTAACGCTCAGAGGAATTGTTACTGAAGATACAAAAACGAAACCCGGGAGGGATTTCTATACTATGTTTTTTTCAGATTATAATTTAAATAATATCAATGGAGAAAAAATAGTCGCGATTAAAGAAGTTATTGCACTTGGTAATAACACAAAAATTGAGATATTTGTAGGAGATGATAAAGTGGTAGAGTTTTTTCTGAGACCACAAAGAGAATTTTTAAAAACAATGTCTGACGCTTCCATTCGCAGGGTTGCTCAACATTTTGAGCGTTTAAAAAGAGAGGCAAATAGTATTAAACGCTATTAATATTTATAGATATTAGTTTTATTTAAAACCCTTAAAATGAAAACAACATTTACAACCCTATTTCTGCTATTTTCTTTTTATGGCTTTAGTCAACAATTAACTTATCAACCCATAAATCCTGCCTTTGGCGGCGACACTTTTAATTACCAATGGTTATTAAGTTCTGCCAATGCACAAAACTCTTTTAAAGACCCATCGGCAGACAGAGATGACAGATCAACTTTAGGTCAATTTGCTGATAATCTAAACAGACAGTTACTCAACCAGTTATCCAGGGGTCTTTTTGATGATCAGTTGGGTGCAGGTTTAGAAGAAGGTACTTTTACTTTTGGAAGTTTAGCATTAGAAATATTTGAAACCTTAGAGGGCTTAGTTATTAATATTTTAGATACAAATACAGGAGAACAAACACAAATCGTTATTCCTAATTAATTTTTTTCATGAAAAAAAGTTACTATTTAGTTTTATTTAGCTTGAGCTTATTTTTAACGAGTTGTGGAGCCTATTTTAATCAACCTGTTGTAAAACAAGACGCGCGTTTTGGCGAACTTACCCCCAAATCTAAAACACTTGAAAACCTGCCGCTTCCAGCAGAGCCGGTAGTAGTGGGTGTTTATAACTTCAAAGATCAGACAGGGCAATATAAAAATATAGAGACCGGTAGTTCTTTTAGTACAGCCGTGTCTCAAGGTGCTACTACCATTTTAATTAAAGCTCTGGAAGACTCAAAGTGGTTTACACCCATAGAAAGAGAAAACCTAAACAATCTTTTGAACGAAAGGAATATTATAAGAGCTACTCGAGATGAATTTCGCAAAAACAACTCAAATGAGCCCAATTTACCTCCATTATTATTTGCGGGAGTTTTGCTTGAAGGGGGTATCATTTCTTATGATTCCAATATTATAACAGGTGGTGCAGGTGCGAGATACTTTGGAGTGGGGGGGTCAACTCAATATCGGGAAGATCGCATTACTGTTTATTTGAGAGCTGTATCCACTTCAAGTGGAAAAATATTAAAAACAGTTTATGTCTCTAAAACAATACTCTCACAAGCTGTAAGTGCAAACCTTTTTAAATTTGTTAATTTTCAAAGACTTCTGGAAGTAGAAACTGGATTTACAGTGAATGAACCGGTTCAACTTGCTATGCAAGACGCCATTGAAAAATCTGTTGAAGCTTTAATTATCGAAGGAATAAAAGATAACTTATGGTCATCAAAAGAAGGAAAAGAAACAAACGATAAACTTGTAAATGATTATTTGGAAGAGAAAGCTCAAGAAGAGTCAATGTTGCTATATCACAGAGAACAAGTTGCCAGAGATTATGATAACGCTATTGGAGTTTATGGTGGAGCCAATGTACTTGATGGTGACTACTCTAAAAAACGCTTAGGTTATTTGGCACGAATTGAATATACCCGAAAACTCTCTCGCAATTTTAGTCTAAACCTCAATGCCAATGCCTTTCAATTCAGAACAGGAAAATCTTATACTAACAGGATGATAAGTGGAGATGTCAACCTCGAATTCAAAATATTGCCAGATGATGATTTCTCGCCATATATTTATGGAGGATTTGGAATCATAAATGATTTGGTGAAACCTCAAGACAATATACAATTTGGAGACTTATTTTTCAAGACTCAGTATGGTATCGCCCTCGAGTATTTTATTTCTGAAAGAGTCGGTATTAGAGGGTTTGCAGAGCAACATATATCCTTCACAGATGGACTCGATAAAGTAGTAAGTGGAAAAAGAGACGATTTTTATTATAATTTTGGAATAGGATTAAAATATTATTTCAATCTTGGAAGAAATAATGATCAAACAACAGAAACACCCTAGTTAAAATGAATAGTAAACTTATAAAATATTGCTGGATTTTTGCACTATTAATTACAGTAAGTTGCAGCGAAGAAGGTATCGATGACTCCGGTGAGGGAACCATTACCGGTAAAGTTGTAGCAAAAGGATCAAATGCACCATTACCTAATGTTAAAATAGAAACAACCCCAGTATCAAATACCGTTTTTTCTGATGAAAACGGTGATTTTATAATCAATGAGGTAACCGAAGGTGAGTATTCTGTTCAAGCTCAATTGGATGGTTTTATTACGGCTTTTAAAGCATCAAGAGTTGTTTCAGGTCAAACTAATAATGTAGTTTTTGAACTTGAAGAATCCACAGCAAGCAACAGACCTCCTGAAATACCAGATTTACTCTCACCCGGTGAAGGTCAAATTCTTGAAAGTATTGAAGCCAACTTTGTTTGGGTGACAACAGATCCCGATGAAGATGAATTAACTTTTACATTAGAGCTTAGAAATGACCTAAACAATGATGTACTCATTTTTGAAGACATTACTGAGCCTGTTTTTACTTATTCTCCCCTTTTATTAGGTGCCAAATATTTTTGGCAGGTAAGTGCAAGCGATGGAATCAACAGCCCTGTCTTTAGTTCTGTTAGGAGCTTTGAAGTTATTCCTGCTCCTATTGACAACCGATTTTTATTTACACGACAAACCGATGGAAACAACGTGATTTTTTCTGCTGATCAAGATGGAGTTGAATTTCAATTGACCTCCCAGGCTGAAAATAGCTTTAGGGCCAGACGCAATGTAGCAGCAAATAAAATTGCTTATCTACAGACAAATGGAGCCCAAGTTGATATTTATACTATGAATAGAGACGGTTCAGGGAAATTTAAAGTGACTTCGTCCCTAAAACCGGCAGGTTTCAATTTGAACGAAATCAACATTTCTTGGCCGGAAAATAGTGACAAGATTTATTTCCCAAATTTTGATAAACTCTACAGCATCAATTCAAATGGACAAGGCCTTCAATTAGTTTATCAAACACCGGACGGTTCATTTATTTCTGAAGTTGATGTTAATGAGAATGTAAATAGAATCGCCTTAAAAACAAATAATCAAAACGGGTATAATATCAATATTTTTGTCATAGATTTTAGTGGAAGCCTTATAGCAACTGCTTTAACTGGAGTACAAGGTGCTGCAAGCGGATTGAACCTTTCTTTTGACGGTCAGAATGTATTATATACTTATGATGTTTCAGCAAACCAAAATGCAACATACAGAAGATTGAACTCCAGAGCCTTTATTTATAACATTCCAGACGATACAACTACAGATGTGTCTGGAGATAAACCGGGAGGAACTAATGATCTGGACGTGCGATTTTCACCAAACGAAGCTGAAATAATTTTTGTAAATACATCAAACGATGGTATTTCTCAGAAAAATATTTGGAAAACAACATTAAACGATACCAACACCAGATTACAACTATTTTCAAACGGATTTATGCCAGACTGGGAATAACTAATTAACCAATCAAAATTTACAAAAACGACACTTAAAAGGTGTCGTTTTTTAGTTTGAAGAAGTTTACAGGCAGTTATATTCTGTGTATATTTGCATTTTAGATGAAAAAATGAGTCAAGACAGCAGCAAACGTTACAGCCAAAGAGGGGTTTCAGCAGACAAGGAAGATGTTCACAATGCTATAAAAAACATTGACAAAGGTCTATTCCCCAAAGCATTCTGTAAAATCATACCTGATTATTTAACAAATGATGAAGATTATTGCCTTATTATGCACGCAGATGGTGCAGGCACAAAATCGTCTCTTGCTTATATGTATTGGAAAGAAACCGGAGACCTTTCTGTTTGGAAAGGAATTGCTCAGGATGCACTCATTATGAATGTGGATGATTTACTGTGTGTGGGTGCTACAGATACTATTTTGCTTTCTTCTACAATAGGCCGAAACAAAAACCTCATTCCCGGTGAAGTCATCTCAGCCATCATAAATGGAACAGAAGAACTCATAAAAGACTTGAAACCATTTGGTGTTACAATTCATTCCACAGGAGGTGAAACGGCAGATGTTGGTGATTTGGTGAGAACTATCATTGTTGACTCCACTGTCACAGCCAGAATGAAACGAAGTGATGTGATTGATAATGCAAATATCCAACCTGGTGATGTAATAGTGGGGCTGGCTTCTTTTGGTCAAGCCACCTATGAAAAGGATTACAATGGCGGGATGGGAAGTAACGGGCTCACCTCTGCACGTCATGATGTGTTTTCAAAATACCTTGCGGCGAAATACCCTGAAAGCTATGACGCTTCAGTCCCTAAAGAATTAGTGTATTCCGGTTCTAAAAAGTTGACAGAACCCATTGAAAACAGTTCACTCGATGCCGGAAAACTGGTTCTTTCACCAACAAGGACTTATGCCCCTGTGATCAAGGAAATCCTTTCAAAATACAGCTCAAATGACATTCACGGAATGGTACATTGCAGTGGTGGAGCGCAAACAAAAATCCTTCATTTTGTTGACCAACATCACATTGTAAAAGATAATTTATTTGAAGTTCCACCCTTATTTCAACTCATTCAAAAAGAATCCAAAACCGAGTGGAAAGAAATGTATCAAGTCTTCAATATGGGCCATCGAATGGAAATTTATTGCTCCGCTTCCATAGCAAAAGAATTAATAACTATTTCTAAATCTTTCAATGTTGAAGCTCAAATTATAGGTAGAGTAGAAGCTTCAGAAAAAAAGAAACTTACAATAAATAGTGAGTTTGGAACCTTTGAGTATTCATAAATCGAATTTTTAGCGCGATTTTTTTAATATTTAAAACCAATATGTATAGTTTTTCGTAAGTAGTTATGTAAGAAAAATCTTATTAACTAACAAAACTAAAACTACATGTTGTTAAATCTCCGCTCAAAGAATGGTGCACTACTTTTTCTGGTCGTGTTTCTCATTGCAATAAATGCAATTATTATTTCAAAATTTGAAATCGAAATTTCAAGAATGGTGAGGGTTCTCACGGCATTTACATTCTTTATTTTCTTTATATTCTATAGAAATTACTGGAAAGGATTTGTTTTTTTGGCATTAATCCTTTTTACATTGAGGGATCTTTTCATCATAAACTATGAACTGAGCGCCTACAAAACGTCTTCGTTTATATTTACAATTTTCGCTTATGCAACATTAATTTATTATGTCATCCCAAAATTGAAAATTATAAAGTTTACCACTTCTTTAGCTTTATTTATATTGATATTGGTGGGATTAAACCTTTTCAATTTATATTATTTGTCAGAAATATTAACTGATAAGTTGGAAAATGGGCTTCAACTAATTTTGTTTTATTTACAAGGCTGTATCTTGTTGATACTAGCTTTTGTTGCTTATTGGTATTATGATCGATTTTTTGGTAAAACACCCTTGCATTATCTGTTTTTTGTGCTGTGTTTTGTTTTTTCTGACCTAAGCGGATTGGCAGCATATTTTTACGAAATTGAAGTTGCCTTTTATTTTGAAAGGTTTTTCTATATCCTTGGACTTTATCTTCTCGTTAACTTTGCTTTTACTGTAGCTCACCCCGAAAATGAAGGTAAATTACAGATTGAACAAGAGAATTATTTATAAAACACCCATTAGTTTTACCAAGAAAAAGAATAAAATTTCATTTCACTATGATATTCTAATAAATACATTTTATTATATTAAATTTGCACCACTCAAATACAGAGGGAGACTATGTTAGAAAAACTGCAAATTGTAAAACAACGCTTTGATGAAGTGAGTGATTTAATCATTCAACCCGATATCATTTCAGATCAAAAGCGCTATGTTCAACTTAATAAGGAATACAAAGATTTACGCAAGTTGATGGACAAGCGTGAAGAGTATGTCACGCTTTCAAACAGTATTAGTGAAGCTGAAGAAATCATCAATGACGGTAGTGATGCCGAAATGATGGAAATGGCAAAAATGGAAATGGAAGCTGCTAAAGAACGCCTACCAGTGCTAGAAGAGGAAATTAAATTCTTGCTAATCCCGAAAGATCCGGAAGATGCCAAAAATGTTGTTATGGAAATTAGAGCCGGTACCGGTGGAGACGAAGCCAGTATTTTTGCAGGTGACTTGTACAGAATGTACACAAAATATTGTGAAAGTAGAGGATGGAATACTCATGTGATGGATTTTAGTGAAGGCACCAACGGTGGCTATAAGGAAATTCAGTTTGAAGTCAATGGCGAAGATGTGTATGGAACCCTTAAGTTTGAAGCGGGTGTGCACCGTGTGCAAAGAGTTCCCCAAACTGAAACACAAGGTCGCGTGCATACCAGTGCCGCAACAGTCATGGTACTTCCAGAAGCCGAAGAATTTGATGTCCAAATCGACCCAAAAGATGTGCGTATCGACTTTTTCTGTTCGTCTGGACCCGGTGGACAATCAGTTAACACCACTTATTCTGCTGTGCGTTTAACACACGTTCCCACAGGAATTGTAGCACAATGTCAGGATGAAAAATCCCAACATAAAAATAAAGACAAAGCCTTTAAAGTATTGCGTTCCAGATTGTATGACATCGAGTTGGCAAAACGCCAGGAAGAGGATGCCGCCAAACGAAACTCACAAGTAAGCAGTGGCGACCGAAGTGCAAAAATTAGAACCTATAACTATTCTCAGGGAAGGGTGACAGACCACCGCATTGGTTTAACTCTATATGATTTAGGAAATATAATCAATGGTGATATTCAAAAAATTATAGACGAGCTTCAACTAGTTGACAATACAGAGAAATTAAAGGTAAATAGTGATGTTTTTTGATAGATGTTAAACGTAAATAAAAGACTTTTATAAAAACTGAAATTAATTGACTAGGGAATTTTTAATAGAACAAATCAAACAAAAACAATCCTTTCTTTGTATTGGACTGGATGTTGATTTACATAAAATTCCAAAACATCTACTGGATACAGATGACCCCATTTTTGAATTCAACAAAGCCATTATTGATGCCACACATCATTTGGCTGTTGCTTACAAACCCAATACGGCCTTTTATGAAGCTTATGGAATCAAGGGTTGGCAATCCCTTGAAAAAACCATTCAGTATCTCAACAATAACTATCCTGATCTTTTCACTATAGCAGACGCCAAGCGGGGTGATATTGGCAACACTTCGACGATGTATGCCAAAGCTTTTTTTGAAGACCTGCAATTTGATGCGGTTACCGTAGCTCCCTATATGGGAAAAGATTCTGTGGAACCGTTCTTAAATTTCGAAAATAAATTTGCCATTTTGTTAGCGCTTACATCAAATGCGGGAGCATTTGATTTTCAAACTCAAAAAATCGAATCAACACAACTCTACAAACACGTATTAAAGACTTCAAAAAATTGGAAGAATAGTGAAAGACTGATGTATGTTGTGGGCGCTACCAAAGCTGAATATTTTTCGGAAATCAGAAAAATTATCCCTGATAGTTTCCTTCTTGTTCCCGGAGTGGGTGCTCAAGGCGGAAGTCTTCAAGATGCTTGTCAATTCGGATTAAACAAGGATGTGGGATTGCTGATTAACTCATCCCGGGGAGTTATTTTCGCTTCAAGCGAAAAGGATTTTGCCACAAGAGCAGCACAAGAAGCAGAAAAACTAAAAAAAGAAATGCAACAAATCCTGAAAGAGCGATACTAAATCTCACTTTTATGGAAATTACAGACGCCCTAAACCGAAAAGTTTCCCTTCCCGGAACGCCTCAACGTATAGTTTCCCTTGTTCCTTCACAAACAGAATTATTAGTTGATTTAGGCCTTAGAAAGCAAATCGTAGGAATCACCAAATTTTGCGTACATCCGGATGACCTTAGAAAAGAAAAAACGATTGTTGGCGGTACAAAACAGGTGCATTTTGATAAAATCAAAGACCTGAAACCCGATATTATTCTTTGCAATAAAGAAGAAAATACACAAGAAATGGTTCTTGAACTCGAGAAAATTGCTCCGGTTTGGGTAAGTGATATTAAGACTGTTGAAGACTGTTGCGAAATGATTTTAAGTTTGGGTCAACTTTTTGCAAAACAAGATGTTGCCTTTAAAATCACTCAACAAATTCAAGTTGAAACAAAAATATTCGCTGAATTTATCAACAATAAACCCTCATTTAAAGTTGCCTATCTCATTTGGAAAGACCCCTATATGGTCGCTGGAAAAGATACTTTTATAAACACACTTTTAGAACTGAATAATTTCAAAAATATATTTTTAAATATAGAAGGGAGATATCCCAAAGTAACACTTGAAGAATTAAAAAAAGTAGACCTAATTTTGCTCTCATCAGAACCATATCCATTTAGTGAAAAACACATTTTAGAAATTGAAGAGGTGGTTAAAAATAAAAAAATACTCCTTGTAGACGGGGAGTATTTTAGTTGGTATGGTTCAAGGCTTTTAAAGGCCTTTTCCTATTTTAAGAAATTACATTCAAAACTATAAATCCATTAGCGGTCTTGAAGCGCAAACACCTTTCTTAGCAAATCGGTTGTTCTCGATGAGAAGTTAGTTCTGATTTCCTTTTCTTCAACAGCAATCATAGTAAAAACACCTTTTAATGCCTCTTGAGTAACATAATCTGTAAGATCTGGATTCACATTATTTGTAAGCGGAATCGCATTATACTGTGTAATGATATTACTCCAAACCTGCGTTGCTCCAACTTTGTCAAGCGAATTTGAAATTACAGGACTAAAACTATTATAAAGTTGACTTGTTGTTTTATTAGCTAAATATTGAGTTGCAGCATTATCTGAGCCCAACAATATATTCTTTGCGTCATCAAATGTGATTTCTTGTACGGCACTAACAAAAATGGGAGTTGCCTCTTTGACAGCATCTTCTGCAGCACGGTTAAGAACCTTTAAACCTTCATCTGCCAGATTACCAAGACCTATATCTCGCAAGGTTTTGTCAACCTTTTGAAGTTCTTGTGGAAGCAAAACTTTAACGAGTTCGTTTTTGAAAAAACCATCAGTCTGAGTGAGTTTGGAAACTTGTTTATCAATACCCTTATCAAGAGCCTGTCTCAATCCTGATGCAATATCAGCATTAGTGAGTTCTCCACCACCTTGAGGAAGGGAATTAACAACTTGCTGCAATTCTGCACAAGAAATTAAGCTTATCGAAATGAATAAAAAAAGTGTCTTTTTCATAGAAATCATTTTTTTGATAAATATAAAAAAAAACATCCCGAAAACTTCGGGATGTTTTAAAATATATGTTGTTTAAATTATTTCACAACTTTAACTGTTTTGGTAGTGTTTCCAATAGTTACTTCTACAAAGTAAATACCAGATTTAAAAGTACTCATATTTACAGTTGGAGAAATTGTGTTAGGAGCGTTTGAATACACATTTTGTCCCAATACATTGTAAACGGCTACTTTATTAACAGCCTCATTTGATTGAATGTTTAAAACATCTTTCACTGGATTTGGATATACCTTAAATGTTTCAGCATCAAAGTCAGATGTTGATAAAACTCCTTGAGCTATAGTTAGGTCGTCTATGTACATTTCGTTATTTGTACTTGCTGAGAATAAATTAATGGCTGCAAATTCAAAAAACACTTGTCCACCAAATTCAAAGGGCTGATTTGAAAATTGGTTCACATCATTAATATCCAGTGACCAAGTTTCACCATCTAAATCATAAACAGCAGTTGTTTTAAACCATTCATCCTCAGGATAGGTAAAATTGAAATCAAAAACTGAACAATCAATCACACCGGTAACTCCACCAGTACCACCACTGGCTTCATCACAATTGAAATAAACGTTACCACCCATAAGTGCTTGATTCCAAGCAACTCCATCAGCAGTTAAAGATGCTTGCATGTTAAAATATCCACCCTTTCCTGTTGGTATGTATGAAAACCATTGAACAGTATAAATACCGCTTGTTGGTGCATCTGGAATAAGTAAAAGTACATCAGTAACTCCAGAACCATCAATAAGTAAAGAAAGATCTCCAGAGTTGGAAAAATCAAGAACTACATCAGCGTCATCAGAGGGTGTTCCAGACCAAGTTCGAAAGTGGTCAGCTTGTGCCGAAATGTTTCCTATGGAATAGGATTCAAAATCATCTTGTAAAATAATTTGGGCATTTGTGTCAATAGCAAAAAATGCTAAAGCAAATGCTAAAAAGTAAATTTTTTTCATAATTTAAGATTTGAGTTTAATTTTAAAATTTTTTATATGACTATTTTGAAATAGTCTGTATCAACAAATGTAACAAAGATTATACTCTAATAAAAATTTCTTTTGATTCATTTTCTATTTTAACTACTTTTTTAACATTACTGTTCTGCAGTATTTATTGACCTTCTTTAAAGTTGTTTTTGTAAATTGCACCTCCAAAGTAAGAAAATTTTAGTATGCAAGACCAAACCCCTTATACCCCAAAAAATAAAGTTAGAATTGTGACAGCAGCCTCTCTTTTTGATGGTCATGATGCAGCAATCAATATTATGCGGCGCATCATCCAGTCCACAGGTGTTGAAGTAATTCATCTGGGTCATGACAGAAGTGTGGAAGAAGTTGTGAATACTGCTATTCAGGAAGATGCAAATGCTATTGCTATGACTTCCTATCAAGGAGGACACAATGAATACTTCAAGTATATGTATGATTTGTTACAAGAAAAGGGAGCAGGTCACATTAAAATATTTGGTGGGGGTGGCGGTGTGATTCTTCCCGAAGAAATCAAGGAATTAATGAATTATGGTATAACCAAAATTTATTCACCTGATGACGGCCGCGAACTTGGCCTTCAGGGTATGATTAATGATTTGGTAAAACAATCAGACTTTCCAATCGGAGAGCAATTAGATACTGAAATTGAAAATCTAGATAAAAAGAATCCTACAGCTATAGCACGGGTTATTTCATCTGCCGAAAATTTTCCAGAAATAGCCAAAGAAACCTTAGCCAAAATCCACAAAAAAAATAAAACTTCAAAAACGCCTGTTTTAGGAATCACCGGAACCGGGGGTGCGGGCAAATCTTCTTTAGTTGACGAATTGGTAAGACGTTTTCTGGTTGATTTTCCTGATAAAACTTTGGGAATTATTTCTGTCGATCCCTCAAAACGTAAAACCGGAGGTGCATTATTAGGTGATAGAATAAGAATGAATGCGATCAATAACCCTAGAGTTTATATGCGTTCTCTAGCAACACGCCAGTCCAATCTCGCGCTTTCAAAATATGTAGCCGAAGCCATTGAAGTTCTAAAAGCCGCAAAATTTGACTTAATCATCTTGGAAACATCAGGAATTGGGCAGAGCGATACAGAAATCATTGAACATAGTGACTTGTCACTTTATGTGATGACCCCGGAGTTTGGTGCTGCCACCCAGCTCGAAAAAATTGATATGCTTGACTTTGCTGATATTGTTGCTATCAACAAATTTGATAAGCGGGGCGCACTTGATGCCTTGCGCGATGTTAAAAAACAATACCAACGCAACCACCAATTGTGGGATGCCAAACCGGAATCACTTCCTGTATTTGGAACCATAGCATCTCAGTTTAATGACCCGGGAATGAACACTCTGTATATGAAAGTGATGAAAGAACTTTCTGAAAAAACAGAAACGCAATTAAAAAGCACTTTCAAAATTACAGACGAAATGTCTGAAAAAATATTTGTCATTCCACCGGCAAGAACAAGATATCTCTCAGAAATTGCTGAAAATAATAGAGCCTATGATAAAAAGGCTGACGAACAAATCGAGGTTGCTCAAAAGCTATATGGAATTTTCAAAACTTTGGAAACAGTTTCAAATTCAAGCTTACAATTAACTACCGCCGGACTTGAGTTTGAAAATGAAAAATCTTCAGAAAAAGAATTGTCCAAATTACTTCTTGCTGAGTTTGATAGCACAAAAATGAATTTAAACCCTTATAATTGGGAAAAAATTGTCAATTGGGAAAGTACCGTCGCAAAATACAAAACGCCAGTATATTCATTCAAAGTAAGAGATAAAGAACTAAAAATCGAAACACACTCAGAATCACTTTCACATCTGCAAATACCCAAAGTGGCCTTGCCTAAATACCAAGCCTGGGGTGATTTATTGCGCTGGATGTTACAGGAAAATGTGCCCGGTGAGTTTCCTTATACTTCCGGACTTTACCCATTCAAACGACAAGGTGAAGATCCAACCCGAATGTTTGCCGGCGAAGGTGGCCCTGAACGCACAAACAAACGATTTCACTATGTAAGTCTGGGATTGCCGGCAAAACGTCTTTCAACAGCATTTGACAGTGTGACCCTTTATGGAAACGACCCGGATTACCGCCCTGATATTTACGGAAAAATTGGAAATGCCGGTGTGTCTATTTGTTGTTTGGACGATGCAAAAAAATTATATTCCGGTTTTGACCTGAGTCACCCAATGACCTCTGTGAGTATGACCATTAATGGTCCTGCACCTATGTTACTCGGTTTCTTTATGAATGCCGCCATCGATCAGAATTGTGAAAAATACATCATAGAAAACAATCTTGAAAAAGATGTAGAAACTAAAATCGCAAAAATTTACAAAGATAAAAGTGTAGAGAGACCCAAATATAATGGTCAGCTTCCTGAAGGGAATAACGGTTTGGGATTGATGTTGTTGGGGGTAACAGGCGACCAGGTTTTACCAAAAGACGTTTATCAAAAAATTAAAGCTGAAACACTCAAGCAAGTACGTGGTACTGTACAAGCAGATATTTTAAAAGAAGACCAGGCACAAAACACCTGTATTTTTTCAACAGAATTTGCGCTTAGGTTGATGGGCGATGTTCAGGAATATTTTATCAAAGAAAAAGTAAGGAACTTCTATTCGGTTTCTATTTCTGGATATCACATTGCCGAGGCAGGCGCAAACCCCATTACACAATTGGCACTCACTTTGTCAAACGGATTCACTTACGTGGAATATTATCTGAGCCGTGGAATGGACATCAATGAATTTGGGCCTAATTTATCCTTCTTTTTCTCAAACGGCATTGACCCTGAATATGCGGTGATTGGTCGTGTTGCCAGACGCATTTGGGCGAAAGCCTTAAAAGAAAAATACAAAGCCAATCCAAGAGCGCAGATGTTGAAATACCACATTCAGACTTCCGGGCGTTCCCTGCATGCACAGGAGATTGACTTTAATGACATAAGAACTACACTTCAAGCCTTGTATGCGATTTATGATAACTGCAATTCACTTCATACAAATGCCTATGATGAAGCCATCACTACTCCCACAGAAGACTCTGTAAGACGGGCTATGGCTATTCAATTGATTATCAATAAAGAACTTGGTTTGACTAAAAATGAAAACCCCATTCAGGGTGCTTTTATTATTGAAGAGCTCACAGATTTGGTTGAAGAAGCCGTCTTGCTCGAATTTGATAGAATTACCGAAAGAGGAGGTGTGTTGGGTGCTATGGAAACAATGTACCAAAGAAGTAAAATCCAAGAAGAAAGTTTGTATTATGAAACTTTAAAGCACACCGGCGAGTTTCCCATTATTGGGGTTAATACTTTTTTGAGTTCCAAAGGATCGCCAACAATCATTCCATCAGAGGTGATAAGAGCCACAGAAGAGGAAAAACAATTTCAAATCAATACCTTAAAAAATCTTCACAAAACCTTTGAAGACAAAGCAGAAGATGCGTTGACAAAAGTTAAAGAGGCTGCCATAAACAACCAGAATATGTTTAATGAATTGATGGAAGCAACTAAAGTTTGTTCTTTGGGCCAAATAACTTTCGCTTTGTTTGAAGTGGGTGGGCAGTATAGGAGAAATATGTAAGCAGCAAATTGATGTTTTGAAAGATTGCCGCAGAAAAAAATAAGTGAGTTGATTATGCAGATGGACCTGCACTTGAATGAATTCTGAAACTTTTAGTTAAACATTATTCTAAAATTAGCAATAGAAAATGTACATTGAAAGCGTTTAAAAGTATATCTAATTTTACTATAAAGTTAACGCCCAATTGTGTTGCATTTTTCTGAAACGTCTAATCTCTTTCCGAAGTAAGCTAATGAATTCTTTCCCATTGGGAACGGAACGCTCCAGTCGCTCACAGTTTTTATATAGCATTTTCGTTAAATGCTCCACAGATTCTGCATGTTTTTGCTTTTCTTCAGAATAGGTCTTTTGCTCAGCATTTATTATTTCAGGAAACAAAGAAATCGACTTTTGAACAATATCTCCTGTAAAATAAATATCAGGATGTTCTTTTCCTTCTTCATCCAAACCAGACATGTCACACACAAGAAATTGAGAGATATTTTTAGACAATGTAAAAATCTCTAAAGCCTTTTTATATATAGGCGAGTGAGGAATAGGTATGGAAAAACTGTAATGCATTCTTGTTAGATTTAGGGATCCAAAATTTATACAAATTTAGAGATTAGATTTATTTTTACGCTTATTATAATTAATAAATAGCGTATATTTACTTTAATTAATTAAGAATTAAATATTAAAACTATGAATTATAAGGTTGATGATACCAATTGGAAAATACTGAAACATCTGCAGGAAAATGCAAGAATATCAATGTCAGACTTAAGCAAGAAAGTAGGTTTATCGGCTCCGGCAGTTGTGGAACGAATAAAGAAAATGGAAGATTTGGGAATTATTAGGGGCTATTACACTCAACTTTCTTACATCAAAACAGGTTATCAATTAAAAGCGATTATTACCTTAAAAGTATTTATGGGAAGACTCAAGCCATTTTTAGAGAAAGTGACAGAATTTAAGGAAGTTATTAATTGTTTTAGGATTACCGGAAATGAAAACATTATCATGGAAGTGGTTTTAATGAACCAGAAACACCTAGAGACTTTTATTGATCAACTCATTTCTTATGGCGAGACAAAAACGCACATTGTGCTTTCAAATAAAGTAGAGAATGCGCCTATTTTACCTCCACATCGAGGAGATTATTAACTATATTTGAAGTACAATCTATTTGTAATTTAAATTTCAATATAAAAAATGAAATATTTCTACCTCTATATCACTTTCTTTTTTATTCAAGCAAATGTATATGCAATGCAAGAAGTAATAACTCATAATGAAATTTTTGCATTTCAGAATACCCTTAATCAAGAATTTCTTAATAAAGAAACCTCTATTCTTTTACCGGAAGACTTTGGGAATTTCGAAGGTCTTGAATTTTATCCGATCAATTTAAAATATAGAGTAACAGCTTCATTTGTAAGAACACCCGGAGAAAAACCTTTTTTAATGCCAACGACTACTGATAGACTCCCTGAATATGTAAAGTATGCCGAATTGCATTTTGAGGTTGATAATCAAAATTTTGTTCTAGAAGTTTTTCAAAATACAAACCCTAAAGAAGGCTATGAAAACTATTTGTTTTTACCTTTCACAGACCTTACAAGTGGTAACGGTTCCTATGGAGGAGGTCGCTATATGGATATTTTTGAACCCGATGGCGATGAAATAATACTCGATTTTAACCAATCTTACAATCCCTATTGTGTGTATAATTCAAAATATTCCTGCCCAATACCTCCTGAACAAAACGATATTAAAATTAGAATAGAAGCAGGGATCAAAGATTTCAAAAAACAAGAGTAAGCCGGACTTATATAAATTTGGAAATCCAAAACCCTATAAAAACTGCCAGAATACCTATCAGGAGACTTGCTGCTGTATAAGAAGCAAAGCTTGCATAATCTCCGTTTTTAAGAAAATTTAAATTTTCAAATGCAAATGCCGAAAAAGTGGTGAAACCCCCACAAAAACCAACGGTTAAAAACAATATAAAAGGGCTCAAGTTGAGATTGTTTTTAATCACAATTCCCATAATAAACCCGAGTATTAGACTTCCCAAAATATTCACAGCAAAAGTCCCGATAGGAAAAACAAAACTCATGTTTAAAAATTTACTCAAACCATACCGAACGACACTTCCCAAACCGCCTCCAAGAAAGATGAATATAAGAGTTTTCATTTTCAATTACATTATATAAGGGATTTGTTAATTAGCTATTCAAGCTCTCTGTATTCATTTTGATTCGTTTCAATGGGAATATAGATATCTGTCACCCATCTTGAAGGATTTTTTTCCTGTGGAGCTTTAATCACAAACACCTCAAAAGGATGCTTTGTTTCATTTTTGACAAAACCACCATCTTGTATATATTTTTCAGTTGTTTCCCACGCTTTTGTTAGATATGAATAGTTTCCTGTGAGCGTTGTTTTTATCGCTGTGCTGGCCTCCATATAACCGCTTATAACAGGACTTCCATCGGGTAAAATAACCATGTCTGACGTGTGAATGCCAACAGAAAAAATGGAGGTTTTGCTCATCTCATCCCAATCAAGATAGATAACAAAAGGGTTTCCTTGAGCAGGGATGTTATTCTCAGACATAAAATCGGTAATTTGTTCAATCATTGGAGTTATTTTAGTGCCAATTTCACTCTGCTTGGAAGCAGTTGTATTGTATAAATAAAAACCCCCGCTGTAATTAGTTATTCCTTTCGTTTCAATAGTATATTCATTCATTTCTTTTTGCAAAACAGCGTCGAGATTTTCAAGACTCTCCCTGTACATAAAACGCACCATCTCCTCCAAAGATTGATCTTGAGTTGCAAAATAGATTTTTTCAAAAAGATTCAAGCTTCCTTCCATATACCAGCTCACCAGCGTGCTTTTTCCATTGTTTTGGGGTTCAAATGTCCAGGTTACTTGATTTCCTTCATCTTCAAGTGAACCATTAAAAACGATTTTTTGAGTTATTTTTTTATTTATTTCAATATATAAATTCTCCATAGCTCCTTCTCCATCCTTATCGCTGCTCCAGGAATAAAAAGCCCCTTTACCTGAAGTTATATCCGGATAATTAATTTTTAAACTTTCGTCATTCATCCATGATCCCCATTTCTGCCAATTTTTAAAGTCGTTTACTTCTTCAAAAACAACCTCTGGCGGAGCATTCATTTCTCTCGTTTCAGAAACAGAAAAATGACCATCTTGAGTGCCAAAATAAAGTGCAACACCAATAAATAGAATCAATACCAGAAAAAATAAATATTTAAAAAATTTCATATGAATTGTTTTTTAAATTCTTAACAGCTAAGTTAATCAATATTACACAGCAAATTTTATCAACCCTTTATAAAAACTTTGATTAAAAAAAGTAATAAAATAAATGTAATGAAACCTACTAAAACCCAAGCCGCCCCTTTATAGTATTTTTTGTGTAGTGCCTTGTCCTTTGTATAACTGTAAATCATCACAACAACAAATACAATAAAAAATAAAATTGCAACCACCCATTGACCGGAAGTAAACATAATTGTGTAGTTTTATAAAGCAAAAATACAAACAAATTTACTATTATGAATCGAAAAATTGAAGCAGTTACTGAATTCCATAAGGCTTTTGGACTTGGAATTAAAAATACCCCAAAAGCAGACTTGGGTGAAGCTAAAAATCTATTGAGGTATAAATTAATGCGAGAGGAAAACGAAGAGTACCTTGAAGCTGCAAACAACAATGACCTTGTTGAAATTGCAGATGCATTGGGCGATATGCTTTATATTCTTTGCGGTACAATCATAGAACACGGCATGCAAGAGGTTATTGAAGAAGTGTTTGAAGAAATTCAAAGAAGCAACATGAGCAAACTAGGATTAGATGGAAAACCCATTTACAGAGAAGATGGTAAAGTTCTTAAGGGACCCAATTACTTCAAACCCAATATTGAAAAAATATTAGATAAAGCAATTCAAAAATAAAAAAACAGCTTTTAACTAAACTTTATACGTCCAGTTAAAGGTGTCTTCTGCTTTGTTATGCTGAATGTCCAGCAGACTTTTTTTCATACGTTTTGCGAAAGAATCTTCAAGAGATGGTAAATCAAAATAATCTTCTTTAAAACCAAAGCCAGAAACCGGACTAATTACAGCAGCAGTTCCTGCACCAAAAATTTCTTTTAAAGATTTGTTTTTTGCAGCATCAATAAGTTCTGTTACAGTTATTTTTCTAACCTCAACAGCGAGACCATCACGTTGAGCTAAGTCAATAATACTTTTTCGCGTTACACCATCAAGAATTCGGTCACTAGTGGGGGCTGTGATTAAAGTGTCATTTATCCTGAAAAACACATTCATAGTGCCTGCTTCCTCAAGGTATTGATGCGAGCAATCATCTGTCCAGATTATTTGGTCAAAGCCCTTTTCTTTTGCTAGGTTTGTGGGATAGAATTGTGCTCCATAATTCCCAGCAGCTTTTGCGGCACCCACACCACCATTTGCAGCGCGACTGTAGTTTTCTGCAATTAAAACTTTGACATCCCCTTTATAATAAGCATTAACAGGCGATAATAAAATCATAAATTTATAATTGCTTGATGGAGCTGCAGAAACACCTACCTGATTGCCAAAAACAAAAGGCCGTATGTAAAGCGAATTTCCATAACCTTTTGGACACCAGTGCTTATCGAGGTTTAATAATGCTTGAAGCCCCTCAAAAAATACCTCTCTGGGAACTTCGGGAATAGCCAAACGCACTGAGGATTTATTAAATCTAATAAAATTCTCTTCGGGTCTAAAAAGCCATACATCATCTTGTTCGTCACGGTATGCTTTCATTCCTTCAAAAATGGCTTGGCCATAATGAAACACACGAGCTCCCGGCGAAATCGTTATAGTTCCATAGGGTTCAATAACAGGATTTTGCCATTTTCCATTCAAATAATCACAACTCAACATGTGATCAGTAAAGACATTTCCAAAAGTTAAATTCTCAAAATCAACTTGATTAATTTTAGAACTCTCAATTCGTTTTATTTCTATCGGTAGGGTGTTTTGTTGTTGCATTTCGGGATTGTTTTTCGCCCAACAAAAGTAGTTAAATTTTTAGGCAATAAAAAGGTAAAAATTTCATAAAATTGCAGTATATTTAAAGTTTAAACCAATAAGAAAAATTAAATTATCAAAAATGAAAAATATTCTTTCTATTTTAATCATATTCTTAGTGATTATTGCTTGTAAAAACAATTCTGAAAACCAACAAGTAACTGCGGATGAGCTTGTACAAGAAATATCGTATGCAACTTTTGGAGAATCAATTTCTCAAAAAGAAGCTAAAACGAAAGAAGAAATGGCAGTAATATTCAAAAATTTAAAACCCGGAGATACTATTGATGTAAAATTTACTTCGACAGTCAATGAGGTATGCCAAAGTAAAGGTTGCTGGATGAAAATTGATTTAGGAGACCATGAATCTATGGTGCGTTTTAAGGATTATGGATTTTTTATGCCAAAAAACATAGCCGGTCACGAGGTAATTCTTGAAGGCAAAGCTTATGTTGAAGAGATGAGTGTTGAAGAACAGCGTCATTATGCAGAAGATGCCAAAGCCACTGATGCTGAAATAGCAAAAATTACAACGCCCAAAAAGACTTTTTCCTTTGAAGCAAAAGGCGTACTTCTTAGAGAATAAAAAATGCGTACTATTTTATTTATCGGGATACTCTTCATTTCCTGTAATTCTGAAAAGCAAAAAATTTCAGAGTCAGAAACTTCAAAAAAAGAATATGATATGTATGTACCATCAGAGATGGCAACACATATGAATCGTATGTTTGATATTCAGGAAAACATCAAAAGTCAAATACAATCTGGCATAATTCCAAATGAATTTCCGGAAGAGATTTTAAAAATCCACACAGCAAAGCTCTCTGACTTTAAAGAACGGAATCAAACTTTTGAAGCATTTTCTCATTTATTTTTAGAACGATTTGAATTGATTTTTGACACCACATCCTCTGTCCCTTTAAAACAACGATACAACGATGTTGTGAATCTTTGTATCTCCTGTCATCAAACTGAATGTACCGGCCCTATACCACGCATTCAAAAACTCATAATAAAATAATTTTTGAAAAGACAATTTCTCATAACGGCAGACGGCTCAACTACAATTCATCTGCCCGAATGGAATGAAAATTATCATTCCAAACACGGTGCTATTCAGGAAGCGATGCACGTTTTCTTGAAAATGGGCTTGTCACTTTTTTATGATTTTAAAGAAGTAACCATCCTGGAAGTAGGATTTGGTACAGGACTGAATGCCTACTTGACCTTGCTTGATGCTCAGTCTAAAAATCTTAAAGTAAACTATGTGGGCGTAGAGGCCTATCCGGTTTTATTTGATGAAATTAAGTACTTTAATTTTCCTGAGCAGCTCAAAAAATCAAAAGAAGTTTTTGAAAAACTACATACATCAGATTGGGAAACCAATACAAGAATTAACGACATTTTTAAACTAAAAAAACGAAAACAATTCTTTAGTGAAATATCAGATGAAAACAAATTTAATTTAATATACTTTGATGCATTTGGACCTCGGGTACAACCTGAACTTTGGACGGTAGATCAATTTCAAATTCAATTCAAATCACTGCAGCAAAAGGGTGTTTTAGTAACATATTCGGCTAAAGGAAGTGTGAGACGCGCTTTACAAGAAGTAGGATTTATTGTTGAGCGATTGCCCGGCCCGCCAGGAAAACGAGAAATGCTAAGAGCAACAAAGCCCTAGTTTTTTAGTATATTCACATAAAAAGCTTAGTTCAATATGAAAGCATTGGTAATTTCCGGAGGAGGAAGCAAGGGCGCTTATGCTGGAGGAGTCGCTCATCACCTCATAGTAGAACAAGCCAAACAGTACAATCTTTTAATTGGCACTTCTACCGGAAGCCTGTTATTACCTCATCTGGCATTGGGAAAAGCCGAAAAACTTAAATCTATTTATACCAATGTAAATCCAAAAGATATATTCAACATCAATCCTTTTATAGTCAAACGAAAGGGAAACAGAGAGTATGTTGCCATAAAACACTGGAATGTATTGTGGCAGTTGATGCGGAACAAACGCACATTTGGCGAAAGTAAAAACCTGCGCAGGAATATCTCAAGAAACTTTACCATTGAGGAATTTAATACCTTGAAAAAATCAAACATTGAAATAGTGGTTACTGTTTCAAATCTTACAAAAAATGTGGTTGAATATAAACGACTTAAAGATCATAGCTATGATGATTTTTGTGACTGGATGTGGATTTCGGCAAATTATGTGCCTTTTATGTCTTTAGTAACTAAAAATGATTGTGAATATGCTGATGGTGGTTTTGGTGCTGTATCACCCATACGTGAAGCCATAAGAAGAGGAGCAAAGGAGGTAGATGCCATTATATTGGAAGCCGAAAACATGGAGCACAACATAGTGCTTGGTAAAAATCCATTTTCATTAATGGTAAATCTTTTTGGGTTTGTGATAGATCAAATTGAATATCATAACATTGCTGAGGGAAAACTGGCTGCACTTGCAAAAGATGTAGAATTGAATCTCTATTATACACCCACAAAACTTACAGAAAACTCACTGATTTTTGATAAAACCTTGATGACAAGCTGGTGGCAGAGAGGATTTGATGCAGCAGCAAAACGAATTGCATCCAGTAAAGTTGTATTCAATTCTTGAGCTTTAGTTTTTTAATTGGCTTTTTTTTGGAAACCCTCAATCGCAGTTTGTAATAGAAAAATAGCCGATTCTTTATTTTCAACCGCTACGATTTCAATAGAGCCCTCACCTTTATAATTTGAAAGCCAGCTTTTCAATACTTCAATTACACCCGGAAATTCCTCTATTAATTGTTCTAAAGATTTTATGTGGCTAAAAGGGGAGCCGGAAGAAACAGCAATCAATTTATCGTCTTGCTCACCCTTGTCTAGCATTTTAATAACTCCAATTATCTGTGATGGTATTATATTGCCTCGATCTATGGCCGGACCCAAAAGAAAAACATCCAATGGATCACCATCACCTCCAAGTTCTTTGGGAAGGAGGGTTTTCGGAATAAAGCCATAGTTCGCTGGATAAGGTAAAAATTTAATGATTCGCAGGGAATCTTTATTTATTCGTTCCCACTCCAAATGACCTGTGGTTTTATTCACTTCCCACTTTTGATCTGTTCCTGCCGGTATTTCAATTACTATGTTTACAAGACTATCCTTTGAAAAGGCTGGAAAATCAATTAAGTAATTGTGAGTATTAATAGAGGTTTCATTTATGGGAATGAACTCTTTACAAGAAACCACAGCTAATAACATAATGAAAACTCCAAAACGAAAAATCATATCTCTGCCTTTAAGATTATATCATTTCAGAAACTTCTTGTTTTAAATAAAGCATCGCTTTTTGAGAAGGTGAGGTTTCATCCATAAAATGCTGAATAATGGTTTCCCGTAATTTATTTGCAGAATCTACTTTTTCGTTCATAGCGGTCTTTCTGATGATTTGAATGGTCGCATTTTTAGCAGCATTAATCATATTCCAGCAATCATTTGTAACATAGATTTGCTGTGCGATATTGTGTTCAAATTCCTGCTCTATATTTCTCGTTAGTAGCTTTTCATACTCTTCAACATCATCAGAAAATGGGGCGATTCTAACCATAAGTTTGTTGGGTGCGATTCGCTCTAAAAATAATGTAAAGCGTTCATAAGCTTGCAATCGCAAGGGTAACATGTTTTTTTGAGCTTCTTTTTGGAGTAAAAATCGTCTGCGTCCCTCTTCATTCGCAGTATGTCCTTTAAAAAAATAATAGGCTACAATACCCACTACGATTGCAGGTAATAAATAAGCAATATAATTTAGTACTTGTATGATTTCTTCCATTGATTTTAAGCTCTTTATATTTTTTTATTTGTTAAATATGGTTATATTAATAAGGTATTTTGGGTTTAAAATCATCTCAGGTAAATTTTTTAAAATCTATTGAACAGGTTTTTAAATTTGTATAAAATTAAAATATTTATCATAAAAATATAGTAATCTGCTCAACCCTCCATTTTGCCCATTTTTTACCTAAAGCAACCCTGCTAAATTAAACTTTTAAAATTAAAACTTGTTTATTGGGTAACAATTTTTAGTTTCTATTGATATACAACTATAACCATAAAATTTTAGTATTATGAAAACAAAATTATTATTTCTCGCCGGCTTTTTTATTGCCTTTTCGGCAAGCAGCCAACTTCAGAAAAATGTGGGGGTTAATCAAAAAAACTTTCACAATGTAAATGCCGAACCCATAAGTATAGGTGCGGCCAATGATGTTATTTCAGCTTCCAACCTCTATGATGCTTCAATGGGAGGTGTAGAGCTCATTCTTAAACGCATTGATGCTTCGGGTGCCATTGTCTGGATGGAAACATATGCAAACACAACTATTGGACGCGCCAGGGTTTTTGACATTACCACCCATCTCGACCTGATTTTTGTTGCGGGTTCTATTGAAGATACCGGTATAAACCGTTCTTTTATCGCTGTTGTTGATGGAATTAATGGAAATTTACTCAATGCAGAGATTTTTGATGTGGTCTCACCCAATTTTCACTCCACACCCTTAAAAATCATGTACACGGAAAGTGATGCTACTGGAAATTCCACTCCCGATCCCGGTCTTGTGGTTACCGGATTTTTTAGTTCGTGTGCGCCCATCAATGTTTCTTGTGGACTGAATGCCGGTTTTGTTTTAAGAACAGACCTAAGTTTGAATATTTTGTGGTCAATTGAATTGGAGTCCATAGTGACCAGTTCGTTGGATTACGATTTCATCAATGGTATTGTTGAAACATCAGACGGCTATCTTTTAACAGGAAGTGTAACGGGTCAATCCACTGTACCCGGGATCTTTCAACAAGGTGTACTTGCGCATAAAATTGATTTTTTGGGTGTTTCACAATGGGATTCCAGCTACCTTTTTGGAAACTCCAATGACGTGAGTGTGGACGGTTATTTTGATAATGGCTCCAATGAAATTTATATGCTGACCAATTATTCATCTTCACATCACTTTGGTATTACGGTACTTAACAATGCCACAGGAACAATTGTTCCAATAAAATCGTGGTCTGCAACATCACCTTTTCTTGATTATTACGGATTTAAATTGCTCCGTTCCGCCAGCAGTGCCAACAATCTAGTGATTCAGGGGTACAATAGGGATAATACAGTAACGGGTACTTTGGATCAAACCAATCCGTTTATATATGAATTTGATATGGCCACAGGTAATCAGGTGGGAGACAGTTACCAGTACCTTTTACCTCATACTGAGCCTGTAGGTGAAGTATTTAATTTTTGGAACGGGCAAATGCCGTTGATTTATTATCCTGATATGGGACTTTTGTATATTGATACAGCCGGAAATGCCAGTTATGCACTGGGTGGCTACCGTACAGATGCCACCGGTTTCACCAATATTGAATTCTTTGTGACCCCGTTGAACAAACTCAATCAATGTGATCAGGAAAATTTAAATTTCACTGTCTCTGCATTGACTACATTGACCCCGATAACAACAGTGTCAACTGGAAACACACCTGTTTTACCTGTTGCTTTGGCTTTGACAAATACTTCAGTGACCTATAACGAGGACAGTTGTGATCCATTGTCTGTGGGAAGCAATGAATATAAGGAAATAAAAATGTATCCTAATCCTGCCTCAGAGCGTATTTTTATCACTGGTGAGAACATACAATCAATACAAGTGGTTGATATAGGAGGCAGCATAATCATTGAACAGACTGATTACTATAATGCGGGTGGATTGTATGTGGGGAATCTTAAAAATGGAGTCTATTTTGTTTCTGTTACCGGAGTCAATAATCAAACTCAAACACTCAAATTAATAAAAAAATAACTTGACTTTTTTTTGATAAATAACCCAACACCCAAAGTGGGCGTTGGGTTATTTTATTTTCCTCCCAAATAAGGACATTCCATCAAAGTTTGCATTCCTTCAAAATCAACATTATCTTTTTTATATTGATACGCCAAACTCATATTTGATGAAATATTGATGTCATCTGCATTTACTTCAATATCATCCATAGTATATTGACAGGGATGCTCATAGCCACTAGCGTGAGTAATTTCCAAAAGCTCCTTTTTAAACGTTTTAAAATACTGAAAGGCCATATCAGACTTCAAGGGTACGTGAATTCCATTTTGTAACCATTTTTTTTGAGTGGCAACTCCGCTGGGACATCGGTTTGTATGACAAAGTTGTGCCTGTATGCATCCAATACTCATCATTGCTTCACGAGCTACGTTTATCACATCAACCCCCATACCAAATGCCATCGCAGCCACTCCCGGAAAACCCAATTTTCCACTTCCAATAAAAACAATTCGATGGGTGAGCTTTCTTTTTTGAAATACTTTATAAAGTTCTGAAAAACCATAAACAAAAGGAAGTGATACATGGTCTGCAAAACTGGGTGGTGCAGCACCGGTTCCACCTTCACCGCCATCAACAGTAATAAAATCGGGTCCTTTTCCGGTTTTAACCATGAGTTCTGCGAGTTCCTCCCATTGTTCTAGTTTGCCAATAGCAGCTTTTACACCCACCGGCAATCCGGTAGCTTCTGCTATTTCTTCAATAAAATTCATTAACTCTGGAACAGTACTAAAGGCAGTATGATTGGGAGGGGACAAAACATCTTTACCTACTTCAACACCTCTTATTTTTGCAATTTCAGGTGAAATCTTTGCTCCGGGTAATACTCCTCCTTTTCCAGGTTTGGCTCCTTGTGATAACTTAATTTCAATGGCTTTTACAAACGGATTGTTGTTTACTAATTCGACTAATTTTCCCATAGAAAAGTTACCATTTTCATCTCTTACACCAAAATAACCGGTTCCAAAATGGAAAATAACATCAGCTCCGTTAGAATGGTAAGGTGACAAACCACCCTCACCAGTATTGTGGTAGGCACCCGCTTTTTTGCAACCTATATTGAGCGATTCTATAGCTTTTGCAGAAAGCGCACCAAAACTCATAGCCGATACATTAATTATAGAAGCAGGGCGATAGGGCTTTTTACGCTCATTATAAAGTCCCATTACCTTAGCGCAGGGAACAAAACTGGGGTTTTTGATGTTTGGATGATTATTATCCAATTTATAAGGAATCATCGCATTGTTGATGAAAATATGCTGATGTTTGTAGATATCACTATCGGTACCAAAACCCTCATAGTTATTTTCCCGACGGGACGAATTGTAGATCCAATTGCGTTCAATGCGGTTGAAAGGTCTTTCTTCCCGATTGCTTGCAACCAAATACTGTCTTATTTCAGGTCCAATTCCAATGAGAAAATAACGCAAATGACCTATTACAGGAAAATTATGTAAAACAGCATAGCGCTTTTGTACAAAAACATCTCTAATAAAAATGATTGCTAATATAAAAAGAAGCCACGCCCACCAAGGAGTTAAGATTAAAAAATTCAATAGTCTTTCCATAAATTAATTTGCATTTAAAAAGTCTAGATATCGTTTTAGTTTTTTCTTGGCAAATGATCTAAGCTTTCATCCAAATTAAAAATTAATTAGACGATAACCCTCATTTTGTAATTGAACTAAAGCAGTCATCGCAGAAAGCGCTATCCTAACATCTGGATGTAATTGAGTCACAGCAATCTCTCTAAATGAAGCTGTTTGACCACATAAAATAATTTCCACACCTTCTTGGGCTAGTGCAGTTATAAGTTCATAATTTGGGTTAAATGGGTCTTTGCTTATCCGGTATGATTGATAGTCTACGTGATTTAGTAAATCAAAAATGGCACTTCCGTGAATTACCAATGCTACTTGTATTTTATTTATTGGAACGCCTGCCTCTCGATGCAGCCTGATGAATCTAGCCGCACTCTCCAGAAGTTTGTTTGTCTTTTCAGTATCGTCAAAGGCTCTGCCAACATCAAAAACTGCTTTGAAACTTTGAGAAGTATCTGTTTTATAATCTGGGTTTTTAATTTTAAAAACCGGACCGAAACTTTCAATTGATGGGAGTACCTGACTTTGAGTTTGCAAAGCGAAAAGACAAATGAGTATACTGGTTGATAATCGCATAGAATGAATTGAAGATTGAATTTTTAAAGATAAATATAAATTTTACAACGTCCATTTTTTGTTTGTAATTTATAAGTATTAAATGTGATTTTTAATCTTTGATTTGTTATTTTCACAGCATAAAATAAATCTATTGCAACACTACTTAAAACAATTAAATGAGGCTCAATTGGCACCTGTTTTACAAAAAGACGGTGCCATGATTGTTATTGCCGGTGCCGGTTCCGGAAAGACCCGTGTGCTTACCTATCGCATTGCTCATTTAATGGAGCAAGATGTAGATGCTTTTAGCATTTTAGCACTCACCTTTACTAATAAGGCTGCTCGAGAAATGAAAAAACGAATCGCCGAAATTGTAGGAGCCAGTGAAGCCAAAAACCTCTGGATGGGAACCTTTCATTCGGTTTTTGCAAAAATACTTCGCATTGAAGCTGAACGGTTGGGTTATCCTTCCAATTTTACAATTTATGACACACAGGATTCTCAAAGTGTGATTAGAGCTATCATTAAAGAGATGAACCTGGATAAAGATGTCTATAAATACAAACAAGTATATTCCAGAATTTCTTCCTATAAAAACAGCTTAATTACCGTAAAAGCCTATTTCAACAATCCAGAGTTAATGGAAGCAGATGCCATGGCAAAAATGCCCAGACTGGGTGATATTTACAAAGAATATGTAGCAAAATGCTTTAAAGCTGGAGCCATGGACTTTGATGATTTGCTTTTAAAAACCAATGAACTGTTAACCCGTTTTCCTGAAGTATTGGCAAAATACCAAAACAGATTCAGGTATATACTTGTAGATGAGTATCAGGATACCAACCACAGTCAATATTTGATAGTAAGGGCGCTTTCAGACCGCTTTCAAAACATTTGTGTAGTGGGAGATGATGCACAGAGTATTTATGCTTTTCGCGGAGCCAATATCAACAATATATTAAATTTCCAAAGGGATTATGATGATGTGAAAGTTTTTCGCCTTGAGCAAAATTACCGCTCCACAAAAAACATCGTTGAAGCTGCAAACTCCATTATAGAAAAAAACAAAACCAAACTTGAAAAAGTGGTTTGGACTGAAAACGAATCAGGCACAAAAATTCTTGTCAATCGCACCATGACTGATGGTGATGAAGGACGATTTGTAGCGAGTTCAATTTTTGAAAATAAAATGAATCACCAGCTCAAGAACGGTGACTTTGCTATTTTATATCGCACCAACGCCCAGTCCAGAGCGATGGAAGATGCCCTGCGAAAAAAAGACATTCCTTACAGAATTTATGGCGGATTGAGTTTTTATCAACGCAAGGAAATAAAAGATGTGATTTCCTATTTGCGACTTATTTTAAATCCAAAAGATGAAGAAGCACTCAAGCGAGTGATTAATTATCCGGCTAGAGGTATTGGAAATACGACCATCGAAAAATTGATTGTTGCCGCAAACCACTACAAACGTTCCATTTTTGAAGTGATGGAGCATCTGGATAAAATTGATTTAAAAATCAATAGCGGCACCAAAGGAAAACTTCAGGATTTTGTAACCACTATAAAAAGCTTTCAGGTTTTAAACCAAAATTACAATGCTTTTGAAATTGCTGAACTTGTCGTGAAAAAAACCGGATTGGTTCAGGAACTAAAAAAAGACGCCACCCCGGAAGGCATTGCCCGAATTGAGAATATTGAGGAACTTTTAAACGGTCTTAGGGATTTTGTGGAAGAACAAAAAGAACTGGATGAAGCCACAGGTTCACTTGCTGAATTTTTGGAAGATGTCGCTCTGGCAACAGACCTCGACAATGACAAGGGTGATGAAGACCGTGTC
This sequence comes from uncultured Flavobacteriaceae bacterium, assembly GCA_963977065.1. Taxonomy (GTDB): domain Bacteria; phylum Bacteroidota; class Bacteroidia; order Flavobacteriales; family Flavobacteriaceae; genus Planktosalinus. Next base: position 172,510 of record CAXBNF010000003.1, read on the forward strand.
GCTTTGATGACCATTCACCTTGCTAAAGGGCTTGAGTTTCCTTATGTTTATATTGTGGGCCTAGAAGAAGACCTTTTTCCCAGTGGAATGAGCATGAATACCCGAGCTGAACTGGAAGAAGAAAGACGATTGTTTTATGTAGCCATAACCAGAGCCGAAAAACAAGCTTATCTCACCTATGCGCAAACCCGGTACCGATGGGGAAAGTTGATAGATGCCGAACCCAGCCGTTTTATTGAAGAAATTGATGAACAATACCTTGAATACCTCACACCCCTTACTGAAAACAAGTACAAACCTTTACTGGATGCTGATATCTTTGACGAAATAGACAAAAGCAAACTACGACTTCGTAAGCCCTCAAATGGAACACCTCCCAGAGGTCCCAGTGAGGATCAATTGAAAAAATTGCGCAGATTGCGACCTGTAAGTTCCTCAACAGAAAGTAAAGGATTGGTTGACAGTAACTTAAAAGTGGGCTCTCTGGTTGAGCATATACGGTTTGGAAAAGGTAAAATCATCAATTTTGAAGGAGTGGGAGCCGATAAAAAAGCAGAGATAAACTTTGAAAATGGCGGACTAAAAAGGCTATTGTTACGTTTTGCAAAATTGACTATTTTAGAAAACTAAATCATTGATATGAGTGTTTCCAATATCATCATTTTGTTGTTGTCAATTTTCAGTATCCTTTTGCTTTCATTGCTCTTCTTTATTCCCACAGATTCTGAAGTGTATCGATTGATTGAATATTTTGATTTTATATTATGCATGATTTTTCTGTATGACTTTTTTAGTCAATTGTTTCAGGCAAAAAATAAATGGCGCTATTTTTATACTGTGGGTTGGCTGGACTTATTATCTTCAATTCCACTGGTGTCTGAGTTTCGATACATTCGAGTTTTTAGAATATTCAGAGTTTTTAGAATCATTAAATCCATTAAATTGCTAGTTGAGTTTGTAATGAAAAACAAATCGGCCTCTATTTATGGATTTGTGGTATTTTGTGCGTTTACAATTTTAGTAATAGCAACTACAGCTATTTTGTATGTGGAAAAAGATGTTGGGAATATCACCACAGCAGAAGATGCCTTGTGGTGGAGTTTTATTACAATCACAACAGTGGGCTATGGCGATTTTTATCCGGTAACTAACATAGGGAAGTTAATCGCTTTTATTTTAATTGTTTGTGGGATTGCCACTTTTGGCGCCACCATTTCATACATTACTGAAAAAGCGTCAAGCTTTAAAGAAAAAAATGGCTAACACCATTTTTTGTATTTCTTGATGGGTTTTAAATCAGAGTTTTTTTGGTTAAACAGAAATTTTAGCAAAAATTTAATAATCATAGCAAAAGCATTTCAAACGCAATTAGCTATTCGCGGCTTTTTTGTAAGTAGTTTTTTGTTAAGTACCCTAAATCTATCAATTCATTTTCATCCTTAATTTCTTTTAAAAATCCATCTTGTAAGTATACAATGCTATCTGCCAAGTTGATTACATTTTCATAGTCGTGATCAGTTATAATATAGCCTTTTGAAGATTTTAATTTTCTAATATATTTAATAATATACGCTCTCATAATTGGGCTAATTCCATTAAAAGGTTCGTCAAGTAAAATAAATTCAGCTCTTGAGTGAATAACAAGTAAGATTTCAATAATCCTTTTTTCTCCAGTTGATAAATCCTGATTTTTCTTATTTAATAAGGGTTTTACATATTCGTTTTCCAGTACAATTTTTCTATTTTCTTTTTGAAGGAATAAATGTATTATTGATTTTATTGAAATGTTATTTGGCAAGAAGTTATCTTGAGGTAAATAGTTGATTAAATTTCTTCCATCAGATATGTTTCTAATGATTTTATTTCCAATTTTAATAAATTTGGTATCTGCTTTTTCAGTACCGAAAACAATTTTTAGAAGCGTAGTTTTTCCAGAACCATTTCGTCCAATTAGGCCTTTAATTTCTCCTTTTTTACAAGAAATAAATACATCACTTAAAATAACATTATTATTATAGGATTTGGTTATGCTATCTATATGAAGTTTGTTCATATTAAGCTTAAAATAAAAAGGTTAATGAATCCAATAAGAATTGTTGAAACCCATAATTTTGTTTTGCTTATCCCTAAATTGAAGTAGTAATAGTATTTATTTTTATTCAGTATGTCATAAGAAAATAGGTGAACAAATAAAGCTATCATTAAATAGAATATTCCAATTATTTTAGGACTTGCTTTAATTAACAGTGCAAGAGTTAAGGCTAAAAAATAAGATGTAAAAAAAATTCTTCTTTGAAAAAGCAACATGTTTTTAAAAATTCTCAAGCGATTGTCAAAATTATACACAACATTTATTGTAAAGGAAGGTGGGTTAAAATAAAGTTTTCTAATTTTTGTTGAAGATCCACTAGGTCTGAGGCACTCCAATCATCACCGTGACCTCCTTCATATACTGTAAATGAATGTGTAATACCTTCTTCTTTTAATGCTGTGGCAAGCGATTGACCATTAGTTAAGGGTACAATTGGATCCTGGTCTCCATAAAATAAAATGGTGGGTGCACTTGAGGATGACACCTGAAGCGCCGGACTCAAAGCTACAGCGAGGTCTGTTCCTGGGGGATAAGCACTTGCATCTGCTAGCAATAGCAGTGCAAGTGGAAAATTGGGGTCGTTTGCATAAAAGGGGTCTGTAAAATCTGTGGGTCCCACTATATCTGCTACAAACTTTATTTGCGAATTGGTATCATATACATAATCATACATCAGGGAAATATGAGCACCGGCACTGGTGCCAATCAAACCAAATTGGGGTTGAATTTGCAACTCATTTTGCTGTGTTGTTAATTGAGAAATGACCCTGCCTAAATCCAAAAACTGATTGGGAAAAGCGGGCACTCCAAAATCAGCCAGTACATAATTGATATTAGCGATTGCATAATCAGGATGATTTTCTCTCAAAAAAGTTACAAATTGACTCATATCACTTTTATCACCTGAAGTCCAGCCACCGCCATGCACCAAAACAATTACCTTCGTTTTCTCACTTGTGCGACCTTCAGGAAGGTATAAATCATAAACCTGTCTGGGGTGTTGTCCATAGGAAACATTAAGTCGTGTTTCTTCCTCTAAAACCTGGATTGGATCATCTTCTATTGTATCATCATCTGAACTACAAGAAATTGAAAAAAGTGAAAGTATTAAAAATAAAACAAGATATTTTTTCATTGGGGAGAAGTATTTCATTTTAAAACGAATAACTTTGTTCTTTATGTTATTAAAATACAAAAACTTATGGCTAAGTTAATTAAACTTTATGAAGAAAACCCCAATGAAAAGCAAATCCTTGAGGTTGTAAAAGTACTTAGAAATGGAGGGATTATTATTTATCCCACAGACACCGTTTATGGTTTGGGTTGCGATATTAATAATAACAGAGCTTTAGAGAAGATAGCTCAAATTAGGGGAGTGAAGTTGGAAAAGGCTAATTTTTCATTTGTTTGTGAAAGTTTGAGCAATGTTTCAGATTATGTCAAACAAATGGATACCACCACATTTAAAATATTAAAACGCTCGTTACCTGGGCCTTATACCTTTATTTTAGAAGGAAATAACAATATGCCTTCCGTATTTAAAAAGAAAAAAACAGTGGGCCTACGGGTTCCTGATAATAACATTGCCAGAGCGATTGTAAGGGAATTGGGAAATCCCATTATCTCAACCTCTATAAGAGATGAAGATGAAGTAATAGAATATACCACAGACCCTGAGTTAATATTTGAAAAGTGGGAAAATCTTGTGGATATCGTGATTGATGGCGGCTATGGCGGAAATATTCCTTCAACAGTTATTGATTTAACTCAAGGTGAACCAATTTTAATAAGAGAAGGAAAAGGAAGTTTAGAGATATAAAAAAAAGAGTCCGGGAAAACCCGGACTCTTTTATATACATATATCTTCTAAGAATTAGTTGATAGCAGGGTCTTTTAAACCTTCCTCAATCATTTCATAGAACTGCTCTAATTTTGGTAATACAACAATTCTGGTTCTTCTGTTTTTAGATTTACCATCTGCAGTTGCGTTGCTGGCAACAGGCACATATTCACCTCTACCACCGGCAGTCATTCTCGCAGGGTCAACTCCAAATTCATTTTGTAATGTTCTTACAACCGCTGTAGCTCTAAGAACACTTAAGTCCCAGTTGTCTTGAATTCCGGGTCTGCTGATTGGCACGTTATCTGTGTGACCTTCAACTAGGAACTCAAAATCAGGTTTGTTTTTAACCACTAGAGCTACTTTTCCTAGTACTTCTTTAGCCCGACTGGTAAGATTGTAACTACCGCTGGAGAATAAAAGTTTATCAGAAATGTTAACAAAAACGACACCTTTTTCAACACTTATTTCAATGTCAGAGTCATCCATATTGCCTACTGCACCTTTTAAGCTTTGAACCAAGGCAAGGTTAACAGAGTCTCTTCTATTAACGGCATCCTGTAATTTTCTGATAGTAAGGTCTTTTTCTTGAAGACTTTGAAGTGATTTCTGTAAGTTTTCAGCACCTTTTTTCGTCAAATCTGTAAAGTCACCAATGCTTCTAATCAAATCTTTGTTTGTTGCATTGAGGGAGGCAACTTGACTTTCTAGCGAATTAGCTTTTGCTTGTAACGCAGATCTTTCTTCAAGACAACTGTTTAGCTTTACAGTTGCACTGTTAAGAAGGTCCTGGGTGTTTTTGTGTTGATTTTCCAATTCTGCATATTTTTTCTGAGATACACAGGATGAAAAAAGAAGTGCGATTACACTTCCAAATACGATTATTTTTTTCATAATTTTTTGGTTTTTTAATAGTTAAATTGAATTCCAAAATTATCAATTATTAAGCCATTTTCATGAAACTTAACAATAATTTAGGCTTATTGTATTATAGTTTGTTAAATGATTTAATTTGTTTAACAAAATACGAAAAAACAATGGATTTATGATGATAATAACACTCTTTTTTTAACGTTTTGGTCCGTTTTTGTAGTATTTTTCTGAGGTTGGTGTAAAAACTTATATGAGCTCTTAAAACGGCTATAAAATGAATAAGTTTTAAACTAAATATGAATTGAATTCCGGCTAAGCCATCCAAAACCATTCTAATAAAGACCCGTGTTGCAATTTTAGACTTTGGAGCATTTTTAATTATATTAAAAAGTGAATTTCTAAAGTTTAAAAAAGTCTTATTTGGATTTGTATTTTTAAGGGTTCCGCCACCAAGGTGATATACTTTAGATTCGCTGACACAAATTACTTTATAATCCAAATTAAAGAATCGCCAGCACAAATCAATTTCCTCCTGATGAGCAAAATAGGCTTCGTCAAAACCTCCTGCTTCCCAAAAAGCTTCTTTTTTCACAAATAAACAAGCGCCACTGGCCCAGAATATTTCTGAAACGCCATCATACTGCCCCTCATCTTTTTCAAGGGTGTTAAAAATGCGCCCGCGACAAAAAGGGTACCCATACTTATCTATAAAACCACCCGCGGCACCGGCATATTCAAAATAGTCCTTGTTTTTATAATCGAGGATCTTCGGTTGTGCTGCAGCAAGTTTTGAGTTGTTTTTAAACTCCTGAATTACCGGGTGCAACCAGTTTTCAGAAACTTCAACATCAGAGTTTAGTAACACAAACACATCGGCATCAATGTGTTTTAATCCTTCATTGTACCCTTTTGCATACCCGCCGTTAGTTTGGTTTTGTATAACTTTAACTTCGGGAAAGTTGTATTCTAAAAATGAAATAGAATTATCAGTAGAAGCATTATCCACAACATAAATTTCAGCCTCTCCTTGAGAATGCCTTACCACACTGGGTAAAAATTCATCCAGGAGTTTTCTTCCATTCCAGTTTAATATGACTACCGCCGTTTTCAATGCTGTAAAGGTACTACCTTGGTTGTTTTGTTGATCAAATTCATCAGTTAATCACTTTATAATTCGGAATTTCCTCTAAAAATTGATATTTTTCATTCTCATAATCGAGTTGGCAATAATAGTGATAAAGCCCATTGGTCACCATTAAATAATTTGCCTTCAAACTCAAATTATATCGCGCTATTTGGTCAAATGTGTTTTGTGAGATCTCAATTTGTGGTGCTTTGCATTCCACGATTAAAAAAATACTTCCGTCTTTGTTATAAATCACAATATCATAGCGTTTTTTGGTTTGATTCAACACCAATTCTTTTTCAACATTGATGTGACTTCTCGGATATTTTTTTTCGTGTATTAAAAATTGAATCACGTGTTGACGCACCCATTCTTCCGGAGTGAGAATAACAAACTTTTTACGGATTTCATCAAAGATAGAAATTTTATTTTCGCTACTTTTGAATCGAAAGCTGTATACCGGAAAATGGAGTTGCTGCATCCCACAAAAATGATAATTTTTTTTTAATGGAAGAAGTAAAACGCATTGTAAACGAACTAAAATCAGGAAAAGTAAAACCAATTTACCTTCTTACCGGTGAAGAACCTTATTTTATTGACTTTCTTTCAGATTATATCGAAAAAAACTTGCTACCAGAGGAAGAGAAAGCTTTTAATCAGATGGTGTTCTATGGACGCGATGTAACAATCGATGACATGGTAAGCCACGCAAAACGCTATCCAATGATGGCAGAACGTCAGGTAATCATTGTCAAGGAAGCACAAGAATTAGCACGCACCATAGATAATCTTGAGGCCTATTGTAAAAACCCACAACCCACAACGGTGCTGGTAATTTGCTATAAGTACAAGAAAATAGATAAACGAAAAACACTATACAAAACAATCAAAGCCAATGGAGTTATTCTTGACGAAAAAAAGCTCTATGAGAATAAAGTAGCTCCCTGGATTTCAAAGGTATTAACTTCCAAAGGATATCAAATTTCGCCAAAAGCGGCCATTATGCTGGTTGAATTTTTGGGGAATGACTTGAGTAAAATTTCCAACGAACTCGATAAACTCACCCAAATTCTTAAACCGGAACAACAAATCACTCCTGAGCTCATCGAGCAAAATATTGGTATTAGTAAAGATTATAACAATTTTGAATTGCAAAATGCCCTGGGTAGTAAAGATATCAATAAGGCCTTTAGAATTATTAATTACTTTTCTCAAAACCCAAAAGACAACCCATTGGTGATGACAGTGGCATTACTCTTTAGTTTCTATTCAAAACTGATGATGTATCATTCACTTCCCAATAAAAACAATGCAGCAAGAGAGTTGGGCATCAATCCTTACTTTATTAAAGATTATCAATTGGCAGCAAAAAATTATCCTATGAAAAAAGTGAGTGGTATCCTATCAAAACTGCGTGATACCGATATGAAAAGCAAAGGAGTGGGAGCTGCCGGGGTGAATGACGGGGATTTATTAAAAGAACTGCTTGTTGAGATTTTTAATTAAGTGATTTAATTTATTTAATTTTACCGCTTCAATATTTAATATGTCAAAAACCAAAGCCTGGCTCAATGCCGCCCGTTTACGCACACTTCCTTTGTCTTTTTCCGGTATTATTGTGGGTGCTGCTTTGGCATTTCGGGAAAATGCTTTTGAAATTCCAATCTTTTTACTGGCATTGCTCACCACTTTAGGCTTTCAGGTATTGTCAAATTTTGCAAACGATTTTGGTGACGGAGTAAAAGGCACCGATAATGACGACCGTGTGGGACCCAAACGTGCCTTGCAAAGCGGTTTACTTACCGAAAGCGAACTTAAAAAAGGAATGATTATAACAATCATTCTCACGCTAATTGTTGCAATAGTCTTAATTTATGTGTCATTTGGGCTAGAAAATATAGGGTATTTTGTGCTTTTTTTACTTTTGGGTGTGGCCGCTATTATTGCTGCTATCAAATATACTGTGGGCGTAAATGCTTATGGATACCGTGCGATGGGTGATGTATTTGTCTTTGTGTTTTTTGGATTGCTTTCGGTTTTAGGGAGTTATTTCTTATATGTGCAGCAACTTTCTTTAATGGTGCTTTTGCCTGCTATCACCATTGGTTTTCTTAGTACGGCTGTCTTGAACTTAAACAATATGCGTGACAGAATATCTGATGCAAAGGTTAATAAAATTACCATTCCGGTATTGCTTGGCGAAAAAAAATCAAAAAAGTATCACGCTTTCTTATTATCGGGAGCCTATACAGCCGCCTTCTTTTACTGTTACATTTCCGCCTCTGCTTGGTGGCAGTTTTTACCCTTGATAGCATTTCTTCCATTGTTAAAACACTATGGTGTTGTTATGGTGAACAGAAACCCCGCTGCACTTGACTCAGAGTTAAAAAAAGTGGCATTGAGTACTTTTTTGTTTGCAGTTTTGTTTTTTGCGGTTGCTGTTTTTTAAAATAATTTTTAGACTTCTCCATCTCGATTTTAGTATCTTTAAAATCTAAACTTTAAAACATTTAAAGATGAAGATAACATACTTTGGACACAACAGTTTCTCAATTGAAATCAAAGGTAAGAACATACTAATCGACCCATTTATTAGTGGCAATCCCTTAGCGAATGGAAAAATTAACATCCATGATTTAAAGGCAGATTATATACTTCTCACACACGCTCATCAAGACCATACACTGGATGCAGAAGCCATTGCCAAAAACACAGGAGCTGTCATTGTAAGTAATTTTGAAATCACAACCCATTATGAAAGCAAAGGCATTACCGTCCACCCCATGAATCACGGCGGTAGCTGGGAATTTGATTTTGGAAAGGTAAAATATGTCAATGCCATTCACACAAGCTCCTTTCCTGATGGAAGTTATGGCGGACAACCCGGCGGTTTTGTCATTGAAGGCGAACATAAAAATATCTACATCGCCGGAGACACGGCCCTCACTATGGATATGAAACTCATTCCCTTGCACACAAAACTTGATATTGCCATTTTACCAATTGGTGACAATTTTACGATGGGTATTGAAGATGCCATCATCGCTTCAAATTTTGTGGAATGTGATAAAATCATCGGGTGTCATTATGATACTTTTGGCTACATTGAAATCGACCACGAAGAAGCCAAACGCAAATTTTATAATGCCGATAAGGACTTGATGTTGCTTGAGGTTGGGGAAAGTATTGAGCTTTGAATTGATGACTTGGTGATGGGGAGACTTGGAGACAGGGTGAATTAGTAATTTATTAAAAATAGTTTGTTTATGAGTAAAATTATTTCTCACAAAGAATTAAAAGTTTTTCAGCTATCTTTTGAAGCTGCAATGCAAATTTTTGAAATCTCGAAATCTTTCCCTTCTGAGGAAAAATATTCTTTAACAGATCAAATTAGAAGATCTTCGAGGTCAGTTTCTGGTACTATTGCGGAGGCCTGGCGAAAGAGAAGGTATGAAAAATCATTTGTAGCTAAATTATCAGATTCTGAAGGAGAAGCTGCTGAAACGCAGGTTTGGTTAGACTACTCATTTGCCTGTAAGTATATAAATGAAGAGATTTATAATGAGCTTTATGCAAAATATGACCACATTCTGGCAATGCTTGTTAAAATGATATTTAATCCGAAACAATGGACTCTTAGTAAAAAATAAATAGAAAAATGCTGCCATTCTCCTTATCTCCCGCTCACCCTGTCTCCCTCTCACCCTGTCTCCCTATCAAATAATGAAAGCAACATTCAAAAAACACACCCTAAAATTCAAACGCCCCAGCGGCACTTCGCGAGGTATTTTGGAAACCAAAGAAACCTGGTTTTTAATCATTCAGGACGGTGACAAAACCGGTATTGGAGAGTGCGGATTGTTAAAAGGACTCAGTATTGATGATCGACCGGATTATGAAGACAAATTAAAGTGGGTTTGTGAAAACATCAATCTGGGCGAGAAAACCCTTTATGAAAAATTAATAGAATTCCCATCCATTCAAATTGGAGTCGAGACAGCTTTTCTTTCACTTAAAGCGAAACTTCCTTTTGAATTGTTTCCTTCAGAATTTACAGGGGGAAACGCAGCAATTCCCATCAACGGACTTGTATGGATGGGTGATAAGGCCTTTATGAGCTCTCAGATAAAGGAGAAAATTGCCGCCGGATTTAAGTGCATCAAAATGAAAATTGGTGCGATTGACTTTGAAACCGAAATGGAATTGCTCAAAGCCATCAGACAAGAATTTTCAGCCAACGAAATCGAGCTTCGGGTAGATGCCAATGGTGCTTTTTCCCCTGTGGAAGCTTTGGAAAAACTCAATCGCCTTTCAGAATATAATTTGCATTCTATCGAGCAACCCATTAAAGCCGGGCAATGGGAAGCCATGGCAAAACTTTGTGAACAAACCCCTTTGCCCATTGCATTGGATGAGGAGTTAATTGGTATTTTTGATGAAAAAGAAAAGCAAAAACTGCTTCAAACCATTCAACCACAATACATTATATTAAAACCCAGTTTGATTGGGGGCTTTCGCGGAAGCGATTCCTGGATTAGAATTGCTGAAAATCAAAACTGTGGGTGGTGGATTACCTCAGCACTTGAAAGCAATGTGGGATTGAACGCCATAGCACAATATACTTTTACAAAAAATAGTAACTTGCCACAAGGATTGGGAACCGGAAGTTTGTATGAAAATAATGTACAATCTCCCTTAGAAGTTAAAGATGGATTCTTAACATACAACACTTTAAAAGACTGGGGAATTGACACCATTTTGAATAACAAAATATGAAACTAAAGGACCGAATACTGTTTTACAATTAACCATTAAACCCATAACCAATCCCGATAGCTATCGGGACCAATAACAAACAACCAAATTGAAAGATACGTTACGACATCAAGGCAAACGACAACAACTCGTTAAAATAATAAAAGCCAAAGGCATTCAAAATGAAATGGTTTTGAAGGCGATTGGTAAAATTCCCCGACACTTATTTATGGACTCCGGTTTTGAAGACCATGCTTATGAGGACAAACCCTTTCCCATTGGTGCAGACCAGACCATCTCACAGCCTTATACAGTAGCAAGGCAAACTGAATTGCTGGAGGTGAAAAAAGGTGATGTTGTTTTAGAAATTGGTACCGGAAGTGGTTACCAGGCTGCAGTTCTTCTTGAGATGGGGGTTGTGGTTTACACCATTGAACGGCAAAGAGAATTGTTTAAAAGAACCAATTTATTTCTGCCAAAAATTGGATACCGACCTAAAAAAATGGTTTTTGGAGATGGGTACAAAGGCCTCCCGGAATTTGCCCCGTTTGACGGAATTGTCGTCACAGCAGGTGCCCCTTTTGTTCCAAAACCGTTGATGGAACAACTCAAAGTGGGAGGGAAGCTGGTGATTCCTGTGGGTGAAAATGTGCAGATAATGACCGTTTATACCCGTAAGTCTGAAAAGGAATTTGAGAAAAAAGAATATGGGGAGTTTCGGTTTGTGCCGCTTTTGGAGGATAAAAATTGATTTAGCACTTATCTTTAAATCGGTGCAAATCAGTAAATCCGTTTTTTACTCAATAATATTCAAAAACTTCAATCCAAAAATAAAGGCACCTTTGTCATTTCCGTCGAAGAAAGAGTACACATAGTCCAAACGTAAAAACCTAAATTTTCCAAAGCCTAAATTATCCATTCCGATAGAGACCTCAGTGTAGGGTTTATTATTTTCAGTGCTTAAAAAATGAGCGCCCGCTACCAGGTTGTAGTTGAGTTTGTTAATCAAAGGAACTTTTCCTAGTAGAAAACCTTTAAAATCGTGTTCTATATGCCCTTCAACATAACTTCCATTTGTACTCAAGGCATAATAAGGAAGTAGGTTGAACACATTGGTGTAATTAAAGGTGGTCCCCACGCGGGTTTGGTTTCCATTAAAATGTTGGTAATCTGCAAAAGAGATGTCATCACCGTTTATAAACGTACCGGTTTTTAGGTTATAATTCAATCGTCCTTTGTTTTTTAAGTTGATGGATTGAAAAACCCGCAGATGTAATTGGTCAAAGTTATAGGCACTGTTTGAAGCTGCAAATCCCTTAGTGTGAAATAGGTTTATGGCAGGATAATTACCACTGGAAATATTGAATTTTCCATCCGGATAGGTCATGTATTTTTGGCCAAAACGTATGGCAACAGCAAGACTGGATTTCCAGATAGTATGGGAGTCAATAGCCGCATTTTCAAAATCATCTGGTGCCAGGGGGTTGTTTGAGGTATATGAAACGCCTTTGTTTCTAATTGTAACTTGGTCTGATTGATTGAAGAGCGGTTGTCGCTCTTCATAGCCCACGCCTGCCCACAAACTCAAACCGTTGAAGAGTTCCTGACTGTAGTTCACTCTCGCATAGGTGAGGTCATATGCTTTTAAGAAATTGCGTTCAAAAAATAAACTGCTTAGGGTGTTTATGAGAGGAGAGATCGGTTCAGAAGTGTTAAATTGCTGCACCTTTTTTCCGGCTGAAACACTTATTGTATTTCGCTTTAAGCGATTGAAGCGTTTTGAAATGCTTCCGCTAAAGCGTAATTTGTCATCTTCAAATCCATAGTTGGCGTCGAGATTTACAAAAAGTGCTTTCGTTCTGTTTTCATCATACCATTTGTTGAATGACAATCCATTGGAAACATTCCATCCTTGTAAAGTATTAAAGTTGATTTTTTGAAAAACACCTTTGTAATTCAATCGCCACTTTTCGTAAGAATTGGTATAAGCATAACCCATGATGGGGTCTAAAAGTGAAAACTTATTTGACTTTTGATCGATGGAATCGAGATACGTCTTTGACTGTCTCAGGGTTTGTATGCTATCTCTTCTTATATAATCTGTTATTTCTTCATCTGTCAATGGAACGGGACGAATTCCGGTCCAAAATAAGGTGTCTTTTTTATTGGCTTCTGGTTCAAAAAACAGGACTTCGTTGCTAAATGTGTTCCCATCAAACGCCGGATTAAAATCATAGTTGCTATAAACAGCCGTAAAGCGACCATCTCCATTAAAACCTAAAAAACCAAAACTAAAATCGATGGTTTGTGAACGCTTTACCCAAAAATCTTCAGTGTCATCAAAGCTAAAATTTTGCTTAAACACAAGTTTTTCAACAAAAGGAACTTGAATGGCGGTTCCATTTGTGGTGAGTTCAACACCATATAACTGCCAGCTGTCTTCCACTATATAGATCAACCCTGAAAAAATGCGGTCGTTGGGTCTTTTTGGGGTTACCTTGATTCTATTTATAAGCTGTCCATTTTCATAAAAAACGCCTTCCAATTTGTATGTGTAGTAGCTAAACCCATTGTTTGCAATGGGGGAAACAAGGGCGGCATTGATGTCGATGGTGTTTTCATAAAAACTAAAATTGGCATCACGGGCACTGTTAAAACTAAATCCGTTATCGTTGCCGCTTACTTTTGAAGCCACCACGCGTTCAAAAAAGTCATTGGGTTTTTGATAAGCTATTTTTGAAATCGTTTCACTTAAGTAAACAATTCCTGTACGGGTGGAGTCGAGCGCACCATCCATATCACCCACTTCTTGTCCCATTATTTTCAACGGGACATCTTTCATTTTCCACAATCCACGTGAGTAAAAGTCGGCAGTGAAGGCATTGAGTTTTTCTGAGTTTTGTTTGCGATTTTCTATCGCCATTCTCACAATGCGGTCTGCGGGGTTTTCACCGGAAGAAATAACAACCTGATCCAGGCTGAAGGTTTCCGGTTCTAGGGTTATATTGAGAAGGATTGTTTTTTTATCTAAAACAACCTCTTTTTTTTGAGTTTTAAACCCCAAAAACTGAAAGACCACAGTTGCTTTATCAAGATTGGCATCCTGATAGCCATCGGTATCAAGTTTGTAATTACCATCATCATTTGTGGTGGTGCCTATGTATGAATTTTCGATATAAACATTCACAAAGGGTAATGGAATACCTTCTGTATCAGTAACTTTTCCAATTACCTGACTAGTTGCAATGGTGGATACAAATAAGAAACAAATTAAATAAAGCTGTTTGATCATCTTTGGTTGAATGATTTTTTGATGCGACTCAAGTTGCGTTTGGTGTCTCGCTCTTTGATTGTATCACGTTTATCATATTCTTTCTTACCTTTAGCAAGGGCGATGGTGAGTTTGGCGAGCCCATTTTCATTGATAAACAAATTGAGTGGCACGATGGTCAAGCCGCCGGCACGCACTTCTTTATGGAGTTTCATCAATTCTCTTTTGTTGAGGAGTAATTTTCGTTCACTTTTGGGTGCGTGGTTAAAATGTGAAGCATGTGAATATTCTTCTACATTCATATTAATCACAAACAACTCTCCATCCTGAAATTCACAAAAACTCTCAGCGATGGAGGCTTTTCCTTCTCTGATGGATTTTATTTCGGTTCCCTTCAATACAATACCGGCTGTGAATTTATCGAGAAACTCATAGTTAAATTTGGCCTTTCGGTTTTTTATATTGATTGTTTTTTGTTGCTTCATAGGATGCAAAAATAATATAATTATACGAGTTAAGCCCTTAATAATTTAAGGGCTTAAAATAGAAAGATATCGTTCTAAAGATTCTTTCTCAACTTGTGCAATAAATTCATGAAAGGGTGTTTTATTTCCAGAAGTTTGAACACTTTCAAGCGCTTCATAATAGCGCATTCTGGACTCATAATCGCCTTTTATATTGGCAATTACATAACCATGATTCAGTAAAATGAGGTTCATCGCAAGGCGTGAAGTCCTGCCATTACCATCAATAAATGGATGTATAGTAACAATGCGCTCATGAAGCTCTGCAGCCAAAATCACCGGGTGCAACAAGTTTTTATTGCGCTCATACCAAATAAAAAAATCTTCCATTTGTTTTCTCACTAAAAAAGGTTGAGGGGGCATATGCTTACTCCCTTGAATCATCACTTGCACTGAACGATAAGCACCGGCTTCTTCCGGTTGAATTCCTCTCAAAATCAAGTTGTGAATGCTTAGTAATTTGCTTTCAGAAAATGAAGCATTTTTAGTAATCAAATCCTTGATAAAATCAATGGCATCTTTATGGTTGATGGCCTCCAGATGCTCGCGCATACTTTTTCCTGAAACCGTCAACCCCTCATTAATGACAAGGTCTGTTTCACGCAAAGTGAGTGTGTTGCCCTCAATGCGGTTGCTTTCATAGGTGTATTCTAAGTCTAAAGCCTGTGTTATACGGTAACTGTCATAATTTCTTAAAGCATCCAACTTATTTTTTAAAACATCAATTTCATCCAGAATCGACTGCAAGCTTTTTGAAACTTGCTTTTTAGATTGGCTTATTTTATACTCCAACTCTTTTTCTGCAAGTTTTAGCGCTTCCAGACCTAAACTGTTATCTTCAATTTCATAAAGAATCTTTTCCTTTAACCACGCAACAAGCAGTGTATTGTAGTCTATGTCTAGGACCAATGCAAGTTTTGACAATTGCTCGCGTGTGGGTTTGCGGCTGCCGCTTTCAAACTTACTGATTAATGCCTGATCAATTTGAGTTTGAATAGCCACATCTTTTAACTTTAAACCTTTTTCTAGCCTTTTGTTTTTTAATAACGCTTTCATATTTGACAAAAAATAACTTGACAAATATAGTCATATTTATTGATTTTTTTAAATTAAAAAAAGATTTTCACCAGACCATTCATAAACTTTTATCTTTGTAATTAAATCGCATTAAAAAAGATAAACTATGAAGCTTTTTATTCCATTTTTGACGCTTTTATTGATTTCCTGTAATCAAAAGAAAACAGAATTAACCGCCGATCAAGTAATTGACAAAGCGATTGAAACTGCAGGTGGGCATCTTTATGAAAATGCAGAAGTAACCTTTACTTTTAGAAATATCATCTATAAAAGTGAGCGTCAAAACGGACAATTTTCGCTTCAGCGTATTTTACCGGATACTTTAAATACAATTGATATCATAACCAATGAAGGATTTTATCGTCTGCAAAAAGGAGAGCGTGTGACTCTGCCGGACACAGTTGCTTTCAAGTATATGGAGAGTGTGAACTCGGTGCATTATTTTAATCAATTGCCTTATGGATTGAATGACCCGGCGGTGCAGAAAAAACTTTTAGAACCTGTGACCATAAAGGGAAAGGAGTATTACAAAGTCGAAATTACTTTTTCTAAAGAAGGGGGCGGGGTTGATTTTGAAGACATCTTTATCTACTGGATTTCTAAAGACAATTTTACCGTTGATTATCTTGCTTACAAATTCTTTACCAATGACGGCGGTATTCGCTTTCGCGAAAGCTACAACCCACAGGTCATTGAAGGCATTCGTTTTGTAGATTACAAAAACTTTAGACCCAAGGAAAAGGAGGTTGATTTTTATAAAATTGATGAACTCTTTGAAAAAGAGGAACTGTTAGAACTCTCCTTGATAGAGACTGAAAAAATTAGTGTAAGGCTATTGAAGTAAGTTTATTCCAGATTTAATACCATACTACTCACCTGTTCCCCTTTTTTAGTCACAATGTAAAGCCTCCCGTCAATACTGTCCGGAATGTTTTCATAGCGTTCTTCTTTCAAAAGAAAATTCGCCAACTTTGGAATGGTATTGCTATGACCCACAACTAGCACTTGCAATCCTTCTGTCTTTTCAAAAAAGTTGGTTTCATAAATTTTATGAGGATCATAACTGTTCACCGGGAAGTTTCTTGAGTTGGCTGTTGGTTTTGCGGTTTGTTGTGTTCGTTTAAAATCTGAAGAGTAAATCGCATCCAATTCAATTTCAGAAAAAATTACAGCCCAGTTTTCAGCTCTTTTTAGTCCGTCGTCGTTGAGAGCGGGGTCCTTTTCATCAGGATTTGTTCTGTCTTTTTCTGCGTGGCGAATCAGATAATAGGTTGTTGTTTTTTCAGATTGTTTATTTTCTGGAATTTCTGATTTTTTGTTGTCTGCACAAGCAATAATTATAATAAATAAAACAAGGGAAACCAGTTTCTGCATAACAATAGAATTTTACCAAAGATATTAAAAATGAAGCTTTTAAAACCACAAGATGCTTTTTTTCGTAAATGAAGTATAGCTAAGAATTTTATTGAAATCCCCTTTCCTAAATTCTGCTAAGATGGAGAGTATCGCCCACTGCTGTTTCTAATAGCAAATGGGCGATTTTTTATGGCTCATTAACAACTCTTTAATTTTTTTTATAAGTTCGTTGACATAGTTTACAGATAATTTTCGTTATACTATGAGAAGTATTAACCTAATAAAACGAAACGATTATGAATGAAGATCAATTTAAAGGAAAATGGAATCAGGCAAAAGGAAAACTAAAGCAAAAATATGGTGAACTCACCGAAGATGATTTGCAATATGCTGAAGGAAAATCTGACGAACTTTTAGGCCGGTTACAAGAAAAAACCGGAAAAGCTAAAAATGAGTTAATCAAAGAAATTGAAAGCTTCTAAAACTCCTGATTTAATAAACAAGATATTAAACCCTGAAATTTCAGGGTTTTTTTATGCTTTTTTCTCAAGCGCATAGACCACTTGCGTAAAAATAAACAACACCTTGACTCTTTTTTTGTGAATCACAGTTAGATTATTTTCCATAAACAGCGCTTCCCATTCACCTTCACTTTTATTGGTATGTGGATGACCAAAAAATTCTAAATTCATTAAACTGTCCATTCCCCATGTGAGATACTTCATTAGTTTATTAGTATACACATCTTCAAGAACAAAAATGCGACTTTTTGAAACTCTCACGGCTTCTTGAAACACTTTTTCAGGATTTGGGCAATGATGCAGCACTGTTATAAGCATACTAATGTCAAAACAGTTGTTTTCAAAAGGAAGCTTTTCTCCGTCATAGACGGTGGGGGTAATTAAGTTTGTGTTGGTTTTATCTTTAATATCAACTGAGGTAATTTGATGCCCATCTTCTTTTAAAATCAAAGAAAACTGCCCTGAACCGGTACCTATATCAATGATTTTTGAATGGGAAGGTATGTATTCTTTAAACAAATCCTTTTTGGTTTGGGCTCTTTTTTGGTCTTTAAGAATTCTAAATTTATTTATCAATGTGGGGTTTTTAAGTTTATGCCAATTCAAGCGCGATTTTAATCATTTCTTCAAAAGTAGTCTCGCGTTCAATAGAAGTCGTTTTTTCTCCTGAAACTAACGAATCTGATATGGTTAAAATGGACAAGGCATTGACTTTGTGTTTCGCAGCGATGGTATAAAGCCCGGCAGTTTCCATTTCTACACAAAGCACACCAAATTTGGACCACTTTTTATAGCTTTCAAATTCGTCTTCATAAAATTCATCGCTGGTCAATACATTTCCGGCTTTGATGGGAATGTTTTTAGCTTTTGCGATTTCCACCGCTTTTTGGAATAGCTCAAAATTGGCTGTGGGTGCAAAATCAGCTCCTCCAAAACGCAATTCATTCACCCCTGAGGTTGATGAAGCTGCCATCGCCAGTACAATGTCTCTCACATTAATATGCTCTTGATATGACCCGGCACTGCCCACTCTAATGAGGTTTTTAACGCCAAACTCTGTAATGAGTTCGTGTGCATAAATAGAAATAGAAGGGACACCCATTCCCGTACCCATCGCAGATATTTTTTTTCCTTTGTATGTTCCTGTATAGCCTAACATACCGCGCACTTCATTAAAACAAACGGGATTTTCAAAAAAGGTTTCAGCAATCCATTTGGCTCTTAAAGGATCTCCGGGAAGTAAAATGGTTTCGGCGATGTCGCCTTTTTTTGCATTAATATGTATGCTCATCGTCTAGTTTTTTGTTTGTTACGATATCTATTCCTGAGGAAGTACCAATGCGTTCTGCACCCAAAGCAATATATTCCAAGGCCGTTACCCGGTCTTTGATGCCTCCTGAGGCTTTCACTTTTGCCTGGTCTTTCACAACCGACTTCATAAGCTGCACATCTTCAAAAGTGGCACCTCCGGTACCAAATCCTGTGGAAGTTTTAACAAAATCAGCTCCGGAAAGCAGTGCGAGTTCGCTGGCTTTGATGATTTCGGGTTTGTTGAGGTAACAGGTCTCCAGAATCACTTTCAACACCTTGTCTCCAATCGCATTTTTAACCCCTTCGATATCTTTCCAAACGGCATCAAAGTTTTCGCTCTTGAGCAGACCAATGTTGATGACCATATCGATTTCATCGGCACCATCCAGTATGGCTTGTTTTGCTTCAAAAGCCTTTGCAGCGGTACTCATAGCACCCAAAGGAAAGCCCACAACGGCACAGATTTTTACAGGGCTTTGGGCCAATTGTGCTTTCGCGAAAGCAACATAACAACTGTTTACACAAACTGCATAAAACTCATATTCTACGGCTTCTTGACAAAGTTTCAGTATGTCTTCTTCTGTAGCAAAAGCTTTTAGCAGTGTATGATCGATGTATTTGTTTAGGTCTTGCATAGGCTACAAAGATACTTTTTTTACAGCCTAAATTTTATGAGAATTCTCACTTTTAGTGATTAGTTTATATACTCAAAGAGATTTAAATTATTTTCTAAATCATCTGTGTGTAATTCTAACTTATTTTTAAACATTAAGAAATTAAGGTCATTTAGAAAAACTTAATGATGTACTTAATTTTCTTAATTCCTTAATGTTTTTTATAGTTTGTTAATCAGTGAGTACTTCATATAATCACTAATTGAACTCAACTTTTTAGTGTTCTAAAATGTCTGTCAACTTAATTATACCACCGGACGCTCGCTTGCCTGATTCCTAAACACCAGCTTATCGTCAAAGGCATCCAGTAATATGATGCTGTCAGTGGTGACGTTGCCGGCGAGGATTTCCTTGGAGAGTTCGTTAAGCACTTCTCTTTGAATCACACGTTTTACCGGTCTGGCACCATATTGAGGGTCATATCCGCGTGCTGCCAGATAGCTGATAGCTTCTTCAGTCGCATCAAGGGTGATGTTTTGTTTTGACAGCATTTTACTCAACCCTTTTAACTGTAACCCCACGATTTCTTTGATGTTGGCTTTGTTAAGTGGTGTGAACATAACAATATCATCAATACGGTTCAGGAACTCGGGACGCACACTTTGTTTGAGTAGCGCCAGGACTTCGACTTTGGCACCTTCCATGGCACTGTCTATGTCTTTGACCGTATCAAATTTCTCTTGTATGATATGGCTTCCCATATTGGAAGTCATCACGATGATGGTGTTTTTAAAGTCGGCTACACGGCCTTTGTTGTCTGTTAAACGGCCTTCATCCAGCACTTGAAGCAGCACGTTAAATGTATCAGGATGCGCTTTTTCGATTTCGTCTAAAAGTACCACAGAATAGGGGCGACGTCTCACAGCCTCGGTTAACTGACCCCCTTCATCATAACCCACATAGCCCGGAGGGGCACCCACGAGTCGGCTCACGCTGTGGCGTTCCTGGTATTCACTCATATCGATGCGCGTCATCGCATTTTCATCGTCAAAAAGGTATTCGGCCAGGGCTTTGGCAAGCTCAGTTTTACCCACCCCGGTGGTTCCCAGAAAAAGGAAGGAACCCAATGGTTTTTTGGGATCTTGCAATCCGGCGCGGCTTCTTCTTATGGCGTCACTTACTGCAACGATCGCTTCTTGTTGTCCCACCACACGTTTGTGGAGGTGGTCTTCCAGTTTGAGTAATTTTTCACGGTCGCTCTGCAGCATTTTGGTAACGGGAATACCGGTCCATTTAGCAACCACTTCGGCGATGTCTTCGTTGGTGACTTCTTCTTTTATCATCGAACTTTCCTGCTGAGCGACCAATTTTTGTTGTTGGTCCAGTTTTTCCTGCGCTTCTTTGATTTTTCCATAGCGCAACTCGGCTACTTTTCCATAATCCCCATCACGCTCGGCGCGTTCTGCTTCGAGTTTGTATTCCTCGATTTCGGTTTTGATGCTTTGAATGCTTTCCACCAACTCCTTTTCGCTTTTCCATTTGGCGTTTAATTCGTTGCGTTCTTCTTTTAGATTGCCTAGTTCAGAGCGGAGTGATTTTAGTTTGGCTTCATCTTTCTCGCGTTTGATTGCCTCGATTTCTATTTCGAGTTGCATGATTTTTCGATCCAATACATCCAACTCTTCCGGTTTGGAATTGATTTCCATACGCAGTTTAGAAGCGGCTTCATCCATTAAGTCAATGGCTTTATCGGGCAGGAACCGATTGGTGATATAGCGTTGCGAAAGCTCCACTGCAGCAATAATTGCATCGTCTTTGATGCGCACCTTGTGGTGGGTTTCATATTTTTCTTTGATTCCGCGTAAGATTGAAATGGCACTTTCTGTATCGGGTTCATCAACGACTACCTTTTGAAAACGACGTTCCAGTGCTTTGTCCTTTTCAAAATATTTTTGGTACTCGTCCAAGGTGGTTGCACCAATGGCTCGCAGTTCACCGCGTGCTAATGCAGGTTTTAAAATGTTGGCGGCATCCATCGCGCCTTCACCGCCACCGGCCCCCACCAGGGTGTGAATTTCGTCGATAAAAAGGACGATGTTTCCGTCGCTGGAGGTGACTTCCTTGATGACCGCTTTCAGACGCTCTTCAAATTCTCCTTTGTATTTCGCTCCGGCGATGAGTGCGCCCATATCCAGGGAGTAGATTTCTTTGGATTTCAGGTTTTCGGGTACATCGCCGTCCACGATTCTGTGGGCGAGTCCTTCCGCAATAGCGGTCTTACCGGTTCCGGGTTCACCTACCAGCATGGGATTGTTTTTGGTTCTTCGGGTAAGGATTTGCAGAATGCGGCGTATTTCCTCATCACGTCCAATAACGGGGTCCAACTTATTATCCCGTGCCATTTGGTTGAGGTTTTTGGCATATTTGTTCAAAGCATTGTAAGTTTCCTCTGCACTTTGTGAGGTCACCCGGTCGCCTTTTCGGAGTTCATCAATAGCGGCATCCACCCCTTTTTGAGTGACGCCCTGGTCCTTTAAAAGCTGTGATACTTTTCCGCCCGATTTAAACAAGCCGAGAAGCAAGTGTTCGATGGATACAAACTCATCTTTGCGCTTTTCTGCAATGATGCTAGCGTCGTTCAAGACGGTTTGCGCAGTGCGGGACAGCATGAGCTGTCCGCCGCTCACTTTAGGAAAGCCTTTAACAGAAGCATCGAGCACCTGTTTTAGGGTTTGCACATTGACGTTGAGCTTCTTTAGCAAAAAGGGAATGACGTTTTCATCCACTTCAAGCATGGCTTTGAGAATGTGCTCCGGTTCAATTTGCTGGTGTTCCAGACTTTGTGCCAGTTGCTGTGCCTGCTGCACAGCTTCCTGTGATTTGATGGTAAATTTGTTGAAATTCATATTTTCTAATGCCCGTCCCCAAGTTGACTTGGGGAGGTATCTCGTTATTTTAAGGTTCTTAATTTGACTTAGGACTGCAGGACTTAGGACTTACGACAATTTTATAAGAGACTAAAAAGTTAAGTCTTACGTCTTACGTCTTACGTCCTGCAATCTTACGTCGTTACAAACAAATCCCGCACCATTTGTAATTTACGACAAAATGTCCTGAAAACAAGGGCTAACGGCTGACTTTTTGACTGTTTTCAAATAATTTCAGCGTCATATGATTGGTTGTTGTATTTTATTTAGAATATTTCTAAAAAAGCCAAGGGTTGCTTTATCCTTGCCTTTGCTATTTAGTAAGGTAGGAGTATCCATACATGAGCCTAACTTTGACCCATCCTGTGACCCGTCCTAAAATAACTATACAGATTATTGTATTTAGACAGTTACTACAAGATTGAATTGTAATATAATTAATCTTTTAAAGTTCAAATAAAAAGTTTTCATTAATACTTGTTTTTGATTCACTACTGGTGTAAATTTACACCAAAACAAGAAACCATGTCAAGACAAAGCATTTCATTCACCCCGCCAAATGATGAATGGTTAAGAGCCCAGGTGGACAGCAAAGAATACAGTAGTAAGAGCGAACTTGTAAATGATTTAATCAGGCAGGCAAGAAAACAGCAGGCACAGATTGATTGGATTAGAGCTAAGTTAGAGAAAGCTGAGAAAAGTGGTTTTACTAATGACAGTAAAGCCCAAATCTTAAAACAATCAAAGTCTGCTTTGGATGGCTAAATATAGATTAAGCAAAGCGGCTAAAGAAGATTTAATTCGAATTCATCATTACGGAGTCAAAAAATTTGGTATGGCTCAAGCTGATACATATTTTGAAACTTTTTTTGAATATTTTGACCTTATTGCTCAAAGTCCTTATTCCTTTGAAGCTGTTGATTATATCAAAGAAGGCTATAGACGCTGTGTTTGCGGAGTTGACAGCATTTACTACAGAATAAATGATGATATGGTTGAAATTATGACCAAAGTTGGGAGACAGGATCTAAACGACCTGTTTTAATTCATTCCAAGCATACTGTTGCTAAGATTACTATCTTTGCAAAAAAAATATGTCCATCCTCAAAAACCTTTTCAACTCCAACAAACCCGAAAAAGAACCCCAAATTCCTTTTCCCTGGAAGTCATTAACTTCAGCATCTCAACTGGATGAAATTGTAGAACTTTCCAAAACTAAAACGGTACTGATTTTTAAACACTCCACCCGCTGCGGCATTAGCCGGATGGTGTTGAGCCGTTTTGAAGAAAACCAATTGGAGAATCAGGAAGAGAAGGTGTTTTATTATCTGGACTTGTTGAACTTTCGAACGATTTCAGATGCAATTGCTGCCCGTTTTCAGGTATTTCACCAATCACCACAGTTGTTGGTAATTAAAAATGGGGCGTGTGTGTCGCAAGGCTCGCATTATGAGATTTTGGAGATGGATATAAAATAAAAAATCTGCGAAATCTGCGGGCTACTATTTTCCCGCAGATTACGCAGATATACGCAGAAGATTCTTGCAGAAGATTCTTTATGTTGATTGCTTTCGCGTACCCGCTTACCTGAATTTATTTCGTTTAAGGATGGCGCTTAGTCTGCCTTTTATTTCGTCTGAGGCATCAATCAACATCTGTTCATTTGAAGGAAATGGCATAAACCGGTTCCTTAGTAAACGTTTATCATCTGTACTCAAAACACGTTCATCTCCTTTGAAAGTGGCAAATACATGTTCAAAAACAAATTCGGTTTCCAGGGGATGGCTGTTCATCACTTGTCTTCTTTGAACATCATAGTAATCCACTTTTCCGCTCAGGGCGAGTGCTTTGGTTTGTATGGTTTCAAATAAAGTACCTTTGACGGTAATAAAGCGATCTACTTTGATACGGTTGCCCAATGAGTCCAAAACATAATTCCCGCTGCGATCCACCTGATAGGTAAATCCGTCTTTGACTTCTTTTTCCAGGGGTATTTGACGTTCCTGAATGCGCTCAGGCGATATTAGCAACTCCCGGAATTCCATCCTCACCTCAAAATCATAATCAATGTCCCTGCGGTTCAGGCTGTGATATTCAGTCCAGAAATCGTCCAGACCATAGGTATTGAAATCCAAGAGGTCCTGTTCCATTCGGGCGGGAATGATTTGGTTGGTACGGTTGTTTAATTCGACAAACACATAATCAGTTCCATAATAATGGGCTTCCCTTAAAAGTTGATCAGCATCCTTGAAATTGGGTGACAACTTTTGAAGTTCAGTCAATGATTTGTGCGCCTTTCTGAAATCGATTTTGTTGTTTCTGTCCATGAGGGAACGCGCCTCTTCATACAACGAAGCGGCATAATCTTCCTTGGCCTCGATTAAGTTGGCACTGTAATCTGTAAATTCAAAACGCGCTTCCCGGCCTTCTTTCAAATTGTATAAAGGAAGTAAAGGTCTCAATCGGTTTTGAATGCGATTGAGGTTTGAATACAGATTAAATATTTCTTTTTTATTGGAGGCGTGGCCTTCTCTTTCAAGAAAGTTGATGCGCTCTAAAGATGTTTGCGTTACTTTTTGATAGGCATCTTCTAAAATGGGAATCAGCTCCTGATTGCTTTTTTTGGTTTTGTTTTTTTGCAATTTTCCCACCGCAATATCGATTGCCGCGTGGTAATTCCCTTTGTTGAGTTCTTTTTGACTGCGTTTTATGCTGCTGCAAGAAGCCACAAGCACAAAACAAACGAGTAACTGGATTGCTCTTTTCATGATCGTAGGGTGTTGGTTATTTTAGTAGGAATACAATTGTGATGCCAAAAAAGTTTCTGGTTTGTTGTTTCAAGTTTCAAGTTAAATAGAAAATAGTTATTTGTTGAAAGTTAAATTATGAATAAAAACAATTTTTTCAGTAAATAAAACATCCCCCCTTCGGGGGGACAGAGGGGGGACTACATCTTCAAAGCCGGTAAAATTTTGGTAGTGCATTCCCCAAAGCCAATGCGAACATGTTCATTTTGACAATAGCCTCTCAAGGTAACAGTATCGTTGTCATTGATGAACTTGCGTTCTGAACCGTCGTTGAGTTTTAATGGTTTTTCACCGCGCCAGGAAAGTTCGAGCATCGAGCCATACGAATCGGGTGTGGGACCGGAGATGGTCCCGCTTCCCATCATATCACCACTTTTCACCGGGCAGCCGTTACTGGTATGATGCGCCAATTGCTGACTCATATTCCAGTACATATACTTGAAGTTGGATTTTGTAACACAGTTTGGTGTGCCATTTTCGGGGGTGATATAGGCCTCCAGCTTGATGTCATAACTCTTTTTTCCTTTGGTGCGCAAATAGGGCAGGGGCTCTGCTTCCTGCTTAGGACTTTCCACTTTAAACGGATGTAAGGCATCCATCGTCACAATCCACGGCGAAATAGTCGATGCAAAACTCTTTGCTAAAAACGGTCCTAAAGGCACATACTCCCATTTTTGAATGTCACGGGCACTCCAGTCATTGAACAATACCAATCCAAAAATATAGTCTTCAGCCTCCTCAATGGGTATGGGCTCGCCCAGGTCATTGGCATCTGTGGTGATAAACGCCATTTCCAGTTCAAAGTCAACCAGTTTTGAGGGTCCAAATACCGGTTTGTCTGCACCTGCGGGTAGTGTTTGTCCGTTGGGACGGCGCACATTGATACCGCTTGGAATGATGGACGAACTTCTTCCGTGATAGCCCACCGGGATGTGCAGCCAGTTGGGCAAGAGCGCATTGTCTGGGTCTCTGAACATCGTTCCCACATTGGTGGCGTGTTCTTTACTGGAATAAAAGTCTGTATAGTCACCCACCTGAACGGGCAATTGCATTTCAATCTCATCCATAGTAAATATGACGCGGTCGTGATGCGCCTTGTTGTCTTTGAGTGCTGTATTTTTTTCGTCAAAAATTTCAGCAATGCGGTTGCGCACCAGTCGCCAGGTTTTTTTTCCGTCAGAAATAAAATCGTTGAGGGTGTCCTGAAGAAAAATATCATCAGTCAATTCAATACCGTTAAAATAACCGAGTTGGTGTAAAGCACCCAGGTCAATGGCAAAATCACCGATGCGTGTCCCCACAGTAATGATATCATCACGGGTTAAAAAAACGCCAAAGGGAATATTTTGTATGGGAAAATCGGAGTCTTTATCAACAGGCAACCAGGATTTTCTATTGGGATCGTTTGCTGTAATAGGCATAGTTTACGTTTTTGTTAGTGTTGAAAAAATTCTATTCAAATATATAATTTTATGAATAGGAACCGAATGATATTCTTATTTTTGATTCAGATTTAACAAAAAATAAACGATGCACAAAGACACAGCACTATTTGACCTCATTAAAGCCGAAGAAAAAAGACAAAAAAACGGACTCGAACTCATTGCCTCAGAGAATTTTGTAAGTGAAGCGGTGCTTGCTGCGGCGGGTTCTGTACTCACTAACAAATATGCCGAGGGCTATCCCGGGAAACGCTATTATGGCGGTTGTGAAATTGTCGATCAAGTGGAACAGCTTGCGATTGACCGGGCCAAAGAACTCTTTGGTGCTGAGTATGTCAATGTGCAACCCCATTCCGGTTCGCAGGCAAACACGGCAGTTTTTTCAGTGTGTTTGAAACCGGGAGACAAATTTTTAGGTTTTGATTTGTCTCATGGCGGTCATTTAACCCATGGCTCGCCGGTGAATTTTTCAGGCAAGCTCTACAATCCGGTTTTTTATGGAGTGGATCAAGAAACGGGTATGTTGAATTATGATACAATTGAAGAAATTGCTGTACGCGAAAAACCTAAAATGATTATTGCCGGGGCTTCCGCTTATTCAAGAGAAATTGATTACAAACGCTTTCGCGAAATCGCAGACAAAGTAGGCGCCATTCTTTTGGCCGATATGGCACATCCTGCCGGCTTGATTGCCAAAGGAATCCTTTCAGACCCGGTGCCTCATTGCCATGTGTGTACCAGTACCACCCACAAAACCCTTCGCGGTCCTCGTGGTGGTATCATCGTGATGGGTAAAGATTTTGATAATCCGTTTGGAATAAAATTAAAGGATGGAAGCCTCAGAAAGATGTCTTCCTTGCTTGACAGCGGTATCTTTCCCGGAAATCAAGGTGGGCCTTTAGAGCATATCATTGCTGCGAAAGCGGTTGCTTTTGGGGAGGCTTTGACAGATGACTTTTTGCATTATATGGTTCAGGTGAAAAAGAACGCCAAAGTGATGGCTGATGCTTTTGTTGGGAAAGGCTATAAAGTCATTTCGGGCGGGACAGACAATCATATGATGTTGATTGATTTGCGCAATAAAAATCTTTCGGGCAAGCAAGCTGAAGCCGCGTTAGGTAAAGCAAGTATTACTGTGAATAAAAATATGGTGCCTTTTGATGATAAATCGCCTTTTGTGACTTCAGGCATTAGAATTGGTACACCGGCGGTCACTACACGCGGATTGAAAGAAGCCGATATGCACACGATTGTAGATTTCATCGATAAAGCCCTTACTCATTTTGAAGATGATGCTGTTCTTGAGGAGATTGGTGAAAAAGTCAATGAGTTGATGTTTCAAAAGCCTCTTTTTGTAGCATAATTGAAATTTTATTAAATCCTTTTCAAGAGCAAGTGTGGCACTGAGAATGTAAAGGGAAGCAGTTGATTTTTATAAACTGCCAATTCACACCATTATAATATCGGATAAAATGAATATTTAATTTACCGATATTCCTTAAAAAATTTATACCTTTGTGTTGTGAAGTATGAATTTAATATAGGGATATTGAGTGAAACCACTCTAAGATTGGTTGAATCGGTGCATCAAAAGAAGCAACGATTAGACAGCTTCCGTCCTCTACCTGATGCCCTATTACGAAGTATTAATGACACCTTGAATGTAGAATGGACATACAATTCCAATCACATTGAGGGTAATACGCTCACCCTTCAAGAAACCCGAATGGTGCTGGAAGATGGTATTACCATAGGCGGCAAATCCTTAAATGAGCATTTGGAAATTGTGAATCACAAAGAGGCTATTCACTATATTGAATCATTGGTTTCGCCAAATTATAAACTCAAAGAAAGAGATATTCTGGATGTACACGAGTTGGTGCTGAACAAAATTCAAAAGGATTTTGCAGGAAGGTTTCGCACGGCCGGGGTGCGCATTGGCGGGGCTAATTTTATTCCGCCCAATGCCTTAAAAGTACCCGATTTGATTACCGAGCTTATCGATTGGGAAAATTCTTGCACTTTGGATATTCTTCAAAAGGTTAGCTTGTTTCATCATCGATTTGTATGGGTACATCCATTTTTTGATGGCAATGGCCGCACGGTGCGCTTGCTAATGAATTTGCTTTTAATGAAAGAGGGCTATCCGCCGGCCATTATTTTAGGTGTAGATTGGAAGCGCTATTACCAAGCATTGAATCAAGCCAATGCAGGTAATTTTGATAAGCTATTGTTTTTGATTGCCCAAGCTGCAGACAGGTCGCTTACTATCTATCTGAATAGCCTAGAGGATACCACCGGAGATTTTGATGCTATTTCAACTATCGTCAAAGAGCCCGATGTGCCTTATGGGCAGGAGTATGTGAGTCTATTGGCGCGCCAGGGAAAAATTGAGGCATACAAAGAAGGGCGGGTATGGTACACCTCCAAAAAATCGATAGAGAACTATTTAAAGAAAAAAGGGAAGAGCCTTTAATCTTCCCTTTTTACAAGGAAATGGTTTGTTTTTTTACAACTCAGCCAGAGAGTTGTGCCGTGCAAAAAAATCTTCAAATTAAATAAAAATCTTCATTTTTCGAATCAGTCAAAAAAGTTTAAACGAGTTCAATTTTAAAAGAGGATTCTATTTCTCTTTTTTCAGTTAATTTTTTCATAAATTAGCATCTGGCCTTTGCGTCCTATTAATTTATTCTGAAATGCTTGCTTGTATTTTATTTATTCAGACAGTAAGTATTTTGGGTCACTAATTATAGTTTGTAAAAGTTATTTTTAAAAAGGCCTTCTTGGATTATAGATTCTGCCGAACCGACTAATTAATTCGAAATTTAAGAAGATGAAACTATATTATTTATTATTCTTTGTATTGACAGCAAGTATTTGCAGTGCACAAATTTTATTTGAAGAAAAAGCATCTCAACTGGGATTGGATAACAGCTCTTATGGAACGGGTATTTTGGGTGGTGGAATTTCCTTTTATGATTTTGATAATGATGGTTGGGATGACTTAACCCTCGCTACAGAAGACGGCAGTTCGGTGCGGTTTTTTAAAAACAACCAGGGTCTATTTGAAGAAGTTTTTTTCAATATTTCCAATGATGCCCACCAAATAAAAACGGTGCAATGGGTCGATATCAATAACAACGGTCAAAATGACTTTTTTGTAACCTTTGATAACAGTGCAAACAGACTTTACAAGAATTTGGGAAATATGGTTTTTGAAGACATAACCGTGAGTTCTGGCTTATTCAATAATGACCATGTTTCTTTTGGAGCCTCTTGGGGGGACATTAACAACGATGGCTTTTTAGATGTCTTTA
Organism: uncultured Flavobacteriaceae bacterium; assembly: GCA_963977065.1. Classification (GTDB taxonomy): domain Bacteria; phylum Bacteroidota; class Bacteroidia; order Flavobacteriales; family Flavobacteriaceae; genus Planktosalinus. Next base: position 202,363 of record CAXBNF010000003.1, read on the forward strand.
TTGCATCAAGAAATGTAGTCAATACAGCTGAGTATAATTTGTTATTTCTCAATAATGGCGATGAAACCTTTACAGATATTACCCTATCAGCAGGTTTGGAATTAGAGAATTACCTTTCCTTTTGTGCTGCTTTTTTTGATTATGACAAGGATGGTTTTCAGGACATTTATATTGCCAACGACAAATATGACACGTCCAATTTACTCTATAAAAACAACGGCGACAATACCTTTACAAATGTTAGTGAAGTTTCGGGAACAGATATTATGATTGACGCCATGTCAACCACAATTGACGATTACAACAACGACGGCTGGCTTGATATTTATATAACCAACACGCCGCTGGGCAACGTCCTTTTTAGAAACAATGGGGATGGAACCTTTACAGATGTTGCTGATGTTTCAGGAACCACATTTGACAGTATAGGCTGGGGAGCTGCTTTTTTGGATGCAGACAACGATGGCTTTAAAGATTTACACGTTGTGGGAGAGGTACTCAACTCCCCAAACTTTATTTCTTCTGCCTTTTATCACAATAACGGTGACGGTACTTTTACAATACCCACAGATAGTGGGATATTTAATGAAGAATCCAGAAGTTTTTCAAATGCCATTGGAGATAGTAATAACGATGGATTCCCTGATATTGCAGTGCTTAATTTTTCGCCCTCAGACAATCAATTATGGGAAAATAACACCCCACAATCAAACAACTGGCTAAAAGTAAAACTGCAAGGCACAGAAAGCAACAGGCAAGGCATTGGCTCCTGGATTGAGATTGCCGTTGGTGGTGAACTACAATACAACTACACCTTGCTGGGAGAAGGCTTTTTAGGGCAAAACAGTGCTTCAGAATTTTTTGGCATTGGGGAGGCAAATGCCATTGATTATGTAAAAGTGACCTGGTTGAGCGGGATAGTTGATTATATTGAAAACCCTGATATCAATGATCAAATTCTTATCATTGAGGGTGAACACCCACTGGCAGATGATGATTTTCTTGCAGTGAGCGCAGATTTTAATGTGTATCCAAATCCAAGTAAGGACAAAAAGCTGGAAGTAAAATACACTCCTTTTAGTGAATCACAAGCCCAAATGGAGATTAGTACGGTTTTGGGACAGGTTTTAAAAACGATTCCAATAACACAGGAAAAAACCGCATTGAATCTTTCTGAGTTTTCAAGCGGACTCTATTTCTTTACCTTAAAAAATGAGTTTTCTCAAGTGACCAAGCGGGTGGTCATTGACTAGTTTTTTGGAATATTCATATGCTTCTTACTACAAGCTGATGTCTAAAATCCTCTTTTTGTAGCTTAAAGAGAGGTTAGATAAAAGATTATAGATAACAAACATATGACCCCTCCGGGGTCAATACTTGTTTTGAATTTCTTGCCACAAACATATGACCCCGCCCGGGGTCAATAATTAGATTCTCATTTGTTAAAAAGACCTGACCCCAGAGGGGTCTTCTATTTGTAAAATAACGAAAATGAGAAAAAAGAACCGACCCCAGATGGGTCAGATATTAGATTAAGATAACAAACATATGACCCCTCCGGGGTCAATACTTGTTTTGAATTTCTTGCTACAAATATATGACCCCTCCAGGGTCAAAAATTTGATTCCCTTTTTAAAAATACCAGACCCCAGAGAGGTCAGACATCAGATTAAGATAACAAACATATGACCCCTCCGGGGTCAATACATGTTTTGAATATCTTGCCACAAATATATGACCCCTCCAGGGTCAAAAATTTGATTCCCTTTTTAAAAATACCAGACCCCAGAGAGGTCAGACATCAGATTAAGATAACAAACATATGACCCCGCCCGGGGTCAATAATTAGATTCTCATTTGTTAAAAAGACCTGACCCCAGAGGGGTCTTCTATTTGTAAAATAACGAAAATGAGAAAAAAGAACCGACCCCAGAGGGGTCAGATATTAGATTCAATATTCATGCCATTTAAACAACCAGCATTAAATGGTCAATTTATGAAAGGGGCAAATAAGTATCTTACGCCTAAGAACTAATTTAGATGTATTAATCTTCCGGAAATACAACACTTTCATACGCCCCGGCATCTGAAGGGTTTCCTCTGGGAGTTCCCAGTAGGTCAAAGGGAACCTGTTGGGCTGTTGCCGGGTTGCCTATACCGTTTGCAGCAGATTCATTGCTTATGAAAAGTTGGTTGAGTTGCGTATTAAAAAATACAGGATCTGCATTGAAAACACAATTGGTATAAAAGGTAGTATTTGAAAAATCAAACAAAGGATTTCCGGCAAATTGCCCTTGCGGGTCTTCAAAGCGCAGCAAGCTGTTGCTGAAATTAAAATTGAACGCAGCCTCGGGTTCTGCATTCAGGAAAAATTCCCTGGCTTCACTGCCATAAATAATACAATTGCTGAAATTAGCCTCCAAGTCTTCCACATCAATTTCAGTTTCACTTACCTGAAGCGAATTGTCAATCACCACCGCCGGGAAGTTTCTAAAGCTTCGGTTCCAGTAATTCCCGAAGGTGGAATGCCTGAAGTTATACGTTCCGCCAAGCGATAAGAACAAAGAAGACTGTCCGCTGTTTGTAATCACAAGATTTTCTCCATCTACATTTCCGGTGCGGGCGAGTAGTCCCACGTTTCCACTGTTGTATATTTGAGTGTTTTTGAGGCTTAAGGTAGGGTTGTTTGACCCATCATTGCTGTCCATAAGAATCCCCACGACTGCATTTTTGATGGTCGTAAAGTTGAATTCGTGTGCCGTACTTCCGGCGGTAAGCCAGATGGTGCCCCATTGACCGGGAACATCCTCAAAAGCGGGTTCCAGACGGTCGCCCTGAAAGATAATTTCGTTTTCGAGTAATTCGGGGTCTGCACTCAAAGCGCCATTGGCTTTGATAGTGGCTTGATTGGCAACCAGCAGACCGCTGTTTTCGTGAAAATGTACTCGTGCACCGGCATCTACCGTTAGTGTTTTGGTGGGCGGTACGGCGGCGTAACCATAAATCACATAGGGTTTTTCATTTGTGAAATTCAATTCATCATCATCCAGGAAGAAGCCTTCGATAAGCACATCGTTTCCTTCAGCATCCATCCCCAGATTCAGGGTTTCGGTGGTACCATCACCAAAGCGTTCCGGAAAGAGAAAAACGGCATCTTGAACAAGAGTCACCAATTCGACATTTTGCTGATTGCTTCCGGTGTCAAACTCGATGGCATCTGTATATAAAAACTGAAGATTATTAGGAAAGCTATTGACATCGATGGTGGTTTCAACAAAGACAAAAATGCTGTCTTTAGCAAGAATTTCCACATTGCTAAAGGTTTTTCCGGCGCTACCGTTGACGTTCAAACGGTAAAACGAATTTTCACCCTGTCCCAATCGCACGCTGGGAATGGAGATATCCTCATCACTGCGGTTATAGACTTTGAGGTTGTATGTACTCGAACCAATATTGCTAAACACGGTGTCCAGATAGACGGTGTCTCTTGAAAACTCAAGATTTCCGGTACTGGGAAGGGTGTCAAAATCATTTCGGCACGAACTCCATAAAACAATCAATGCAAGCAATCCCAGGGTATATAAAAATCTCATTTGAAGTGTTGAATTAAAATTAGGTTCTCAAAAGTACAAAAATAGCCCAAATGAATTATTTATTGTGGGTTTTTAATGAGTTTTCTATAAAACGTTGTTTGGGGGGGATTATTTTAAAGCGGTATTATGAATATAGATAGGTTATTTGCTGGATGACCGATAACAGTTGAAGGGTGATGGGATGATAGGGAGACGTGGTGATGGGGAGACAGGGAGCAAGAAATGAGTTTAAAGGGTTTCACGCAGAGAATCGCAGATTAACACTGAGTATCAGCAGCGTAAATCAGCGAGTAAATATAAGCGTAAAGACGGTCAACGTTTGTCAGGGAAGTTTAAAAATTCAAAGCACCCACCTTTTATTGGTTGGGGTGATTTTGGATGGGGAAGCAAAACCCGCGTTCTTTTCCCCGTTCCGCCAAAGGCGGATGGAACGCTTATTATTTAACGAGCACCAAATTTCAGAGTACCCATACTTCATCGCTTAGGGCGACTTCGGATGGCGAAGCAAATTCCAAAAGGGTAAGGGGATTGTTAATGATGATTGTTACCGGGTGGTTGAGATTGCTTCTCCGCCGCCCTTCGACACTTCGACAGGCTCAGTGCAACGCTCCGCTCAGGGACCGGCAGATCGCAATGACTTATAGGTTCAGCATGTTTTGGCTTTTACTAATTCCGGCTACGCCGAAGTAGAATTGAAACCTGTGTTTGCCAAATGAGGAAATTTCTCTGTGGAACTCTGTGCCTGCTCTGTGCAACTCTGTGGTATAACTCAAACCCAATCTTCAAACAAAGCAGCAACAAAAAATCAATAGCAAAACCAATTAATATAATTCCTTATGAGAAGAAATAGGATTTCTGCTAAAACTCATTAATTTTAAACCCGCGTTCTTTGCCCCGTCCCCTGCACTTCGACACTTCGACAGGCTCAGTGCAACGCTCCGCTCAGTGACCAGGGATCCACCGCGCATAAAAATTCCAAATCTCAAATTCCAAAACTCTTAGCGTTACCTTTGCGGAAATCCTTAGCGGCCTTAGCGAGAACCCCAAACAAGAGTGAGCAACAAAAGGCAAATAGGCAAATCTGCAAATTTGCAAATTCGCAAATCCGCAATATTAGAAAACCTCTCATTCAGAATAGGAATTACCCGAAATATCCTTATTTTTAACCCCACCTTCTTCGCCTTTGACGGATACGGTGGGCGAAGCCCAAAACTTTGAAACCTGAAACAAGAAACTTGAAACAAGAAACTACAAACCAAAACGAAGTATTAGTAAGCGTGGAGGGACTCTCCAAAAAGTTCTGCAAAGACCTCAAGACTAGCCTTTGGTATGGGGTGAAGGACTTGTGGGGTGGGGTGACCGGTAATAAGAACGAACGCCTGTTGCGGGACAAGGAGTTTTGGGCAGTGAAGGACATTAGTTTTACATTGCGCCGTGGGGAGTGCCTGGGATTGATTGGCCATAATGGGGCGGGGAAGAGCACGCTACTCAAAATATTAAACGGACTCATCAACCCCGATGCCGGGAAGGTGACCATCAAAGGGCGGGTGGGTGCCCTGATTGAACTGGGAGCCGGGTTTAACCCCATCCTCAGCGGACGTGAAAATATCTATAACAACGGCGCCATCCTAGGGTTTAGCAGAAAAGAGATTGACAGCAAACTCGACCACATCATTGACTTTGCCGAGCTGGAAGCATTTATCGATATGCCCGTACAAAATTACAGCAGCGGGATGAAAGTGCGTTTGGGCTTTGCTGTGGCGGCACAAATGGAACCGGATGTATTGATTATTGATGAGGTATTGGCTGTGGGGGATTTGGGGTTTGTGTTGAAGTGTTTTAAGACGATTGATACTATCTTGCCTAGAACAGCCATTATTTTTGTATCCCACAGTATGCCCATGGTATCACGCATTTGCAACCAAATTATTTTAATGGAAAACGGTATTTCAAAGTTTCAAGGGGAAGAGGTTTCCAAGGCTATTGACCTCTATTACACCCGTTTTGTCAATAACGAAAGTAGTGTGGTTTTTGATGATGGAAGTATTGCGTTGGATGAAGTACACCTTTTAGACCCAACAACCGGCGAACCCACCAGCCAATTGAACTGGGGGAAGGATTTGAAATTGTATTTCAAGTTTAAATTGAAACGCTCTTTTAGGGAGGTGCCGATTTTTAAAATAATCATCTTTGATAAAGAGCAACGACCCGTGGCAATAATTAAAGAAAACGATAAAGATGCTAAAATTAATTTAAGTAATGATTCTATAGACTTTGTCTTGACTCATAGTAATATACAATTATCAAAGGGAGTATACAGTTTAAATATTTCAGTTCAAGACAAATTAAATAATCAACCTTTGTTAAGAATCAACGAGTGTTTATCTTTTCAATTAATTCACGACGTTGAAGTATGGCAACCATTTCTCCTAGACTCAAACTTTGTACTGAAATGATTTTTAAAAAGCAACAGCCTAAGATTTTTTGTATATCAATTCAAAGGACAGGTACTACTTCAGTAGGACAGTTTTTTAAAGATCATAAGTATAGTGTAGCAGGTTATGAAAAGCATAGAAGCTTAAAATGGTCAAGCTTATGGTTATCAGGAAATTTTGAAGCTATATTTAAGAGTAAAGATTTTAAAAAGCATCAGGTATTTGAAGATAGTCCTTGGTGGTCACCTGGTTTCTATAAAATTTTGTTTCATCGTTTTCCAAACGCAAAATTCATACTTTTTACAAGGAATTCAGATAAATGGTTTGATTCTATGGTAAGCCATTCAAAAGGAAAAACATTAGGAAACACATACAGACACTCCAGGATATATAGAAGGGAATGGGAGTTTGATAAATTATATCCACATAGTCATGATTTCAATTTTAACGAAATTGATAATCTTTTAGAATTAAATGAAGCTCATAGAGAACACTATAAGAGCATTTATGAAATATGGAATAGAGATACTAAATTGTTTTTTGAACAATTTGGACCAGATAGGATAATATCTTTAGAGCTTGAAGACCCATTGAAATGGCAGAAATTAGGTGTTTTTTTTGGCATTAATGTTCAAGATGGTTATGAAGTTCATTCTAACAAATCTAAAAAACATGAACACCATCAATAAAACTATACTCCATTCAACACTTACTAATAATATACATTCCTAAAATGGTCTGATAGATGCTTTTTAACTCTATTGATTTTGCGATTTTCCTTCCTTTAGTGTTTCTAATATATTGGCTTATTGGTGCTAAGAATGTAAAAAAGCAAAACCTTTTTTTAATCTTCTCAAGTTATCTCTTTTATGCCTGGTGGGACTGGAGGTTTCTGGTTTTAATATTATTTAGCACTTTAGTAGATTTTTCTATTGGGAAAAAAATTGATGAAACAAGTTTAAAAGCTAAAAAGAAACAGCTCTTACTGGTCAGTTTGTTTGTGAATCTTGGCCTTTTAGGGGTTTTTAAGTATTTCAATTTTTTTGTAGAAAACTTTACTCAGGTGTTTTCATTTTTCGGTCAACACTTTGAAACAAGTTCTTTAAATATTATTCTTCCGGTAGGAATCAGCTTTTATACTTTTCAAACGTTGAGCTACACCATTGACATCTATAGAGGGAAAATTAAACCCACAAATGACCTCATTTCATTTGGAGTATTTGTTAGTTTCTTTCCACAGTTGGTTGCAGGCCCTATCGAAAGGGCTTCCAATTTGTTGCCGCAATTTTTAAATAAGCGAAACTTCAACTATGAATCTGCAAAAGATGGCTTAAGACAAATACTTTGGGGGCTATTTAAGAAAGTGGTTATTGCTGATAATTGTGCGACTTACGTTAATATAATATTTGATAATCCGGCTAATTACAATAGTAGCACTCTTTTTCTGGGAGGTGTTTTATTCGCTTTTCAGATTTATGGCGACTTCTCGGGTTATAGTGATATTGCAATTGGCACATCAAAGTTATTTGGCATCAAGCTAAGTCAGAACTTTGCGTTCCCATACTTTTCAAGAGATATTGCTGAGTTTTGGCGAAGGTGGCACATTTCATTGTCTACCTGGTTTAGAGACTACTTATATATACCATTGGGCGGTAGTAAAGGCTCTAAAATAAAAGTAATAAGAAATGTTTTTATAGTTTTTCTTATAAGTGGTTTTTGGCACGGAGCAAATTGGACATTTATATTTTGGGGTGGATTGAATGCACTTTATTTTTTACCATTATTATTATTAAACAAAAACAGAAAAAATGTAGGAGAATTTAAAATAGGTCAAGGATTATTTGCATTAAAACAGTGGTCTCAAATTTTGCTTACATTCTTTATAACTGTAATAGCCTGGATATTCTTCAGATCTGAAACCATTGCTTTTGCATTTGATTATATTGAATCCATGTTTACCTACTCAATTTTAAGCATTCCCCAAATACGCCCCATATATTTAGTCATACTAATAATTTGTTTTTTAATTGTTGAATGGATTGGAAAACGTGATCAATATGGTTTAGAAAACTTCTTACTGGACAAACCTCTAGTTATAAGATGGAGCGTTTATTACATCCTTATTTTATCCTTATATGTTTATGGTATTAAAGAACAACAGTTTATTTATTTTCAGTTCTAAAGATGATTAAAAAATTGATCATACGGGTGATATTTTTTTCTATACCAATAATTTTATTGTTTATGGTTGGTGAATACCTACTTAGAAGTATTCCCAATGATTATAACTATAAAAGATACTATTTAGATAAAAACGTAAATAATCTGAATGGATTAATTTTAGGAAATTCTCATGCCTATAGAGGTATTATTGCTGAGGATTTTGATAGTATGACATTTAATGCAGCTTATATTTCTCAATCTTTAGATATTGATTTTTTAATTTTTGATAAATATCAAAATGAACTTAAAAACTTAGAATTCTTAATTATTAACATAACTTACCCAAGTTTATTTAGTTCAGTGAAAACTTCTACTGAAAGTTGGAGGGTAAAAAACTATAACCTTTATTATAATTTTAATCTAGATCTAAAACCCACCAACTATTCTGAAGTGTTGAGTAATTCATTTAATTTAAATTGGAAAAGACTCAAGCAATACTATGTAAATTCTGAAGTTAACTTAATTCAAAGTTCAGAATTAGGAAGTGGAACAAAGGAAGGTAGTATCGACTTAGTAAAATCAGGAAAAATTGCTGCAGAAAGGCATACAAAACCCGACTTACCCTATTTTAAAGATTACATTATAAGATTAAATGAAATTATAAAAGTAGCAAAAGAAAATAATGTAAAAGTTATAATTACAACAACACCGGCTTACAAATCTTATTTAATCGAATTAAATCCACATCAATTAAATTTAATGAACAAAACCTTAGATTCAATAGCACATTCAAACAACAATGCTTTTAGGTTTAATTTGTTAAACGATGCAGGGTTCATTGAGACCGATTTTTATGATGGAGACCATTTAAATTCTGAAGGTGCAAAAAAGTTTACAAGTGCTTTTAATTCATATTTAAAGGAATTGTCTGATTAATTGTGTTGAAAATATTTTATAGGTACATTAGCTATATGGAAAAAACCATCACCGTCACCAAAACCTTTCTCCCGCCCATAGATGAATATCAGGCCATCCTGCGACGTGCTTGGGATAAGCAATGGTTAACCAACCGGGGCGAACTGGTTTTAGAACTGGAAGACAAATTAAAAACCTATTTAGAAGTACCCCATCTCACCTGTACAAACAACGGGACAGTGCCTTTGCAAATTGCTTTGGAGCTTTTTGGGAAAGAGGGTGAAATCATCACCACCCCTTTTAGTTATGTAGCCACCACAGCCGCCATTGTGTGGCAGCACTGCACACCGGTGTTTGTGGACATCCACCCGGAGTATTTCACCATTGATGAACGGTTGATTGAAGCCGCCATCACACCCAAAACCACTGCTATCCTTGCCACCCATGTGTTTGGCAATCCCTGTGCGGTGGAAGAAATTGAGGCCATTGCTCAGAAACACAACCTCAAAGTTATTTATGATGCTGCCCATGCCTTTGGGGTGCGCTACAATGGGCAATCCATTTTTAACTATGGTGATGTAAGTACCTGCAGTTTTCACGCCACCAAACTCTTTCATACCGGGGAGGGAGGAGCGCTATTTACCAACGATGAAACCCTGCACAAGCAGTTGTTCAACTACCACAACTTTGGGCATGACGGTCCGCTGGCATTTCACGGTTTGGGAATTAACGGAAAAATGAACGAACTGCAAGCCGCCATGGGACTGGCGGTATTGCCCTATATGGAGACCATTTTAAAGGAGCGTAAACGAGTGATTGAACAGTATGACGCGACCTTAGACTTTTCCAAACTCCAAAAACTTAAACTCAGGGAGGGCACTGACTGGAATTACAGTTACTACCCGGTATTGTTTGAAACCGAAGACATCTTATTAAAAGCAGAAGCCGCCCTAAAGGCTCAAAGTATCATCCCACGAAGGTATTTTTACCCCGGATTAAATACTTTGCCGTATATTAAGCAAACAGAATTGGAGGTTAGTGATAGTGTGTACAAACGAGTGTTGTGTTTGCCTGTAAGTCATGAATTGACTGCTGAACAAGTTAATTTGGTAGCAAGAACTTTAAATAAAACTTTATGAAGGTAGCCATTATGCAGCCTTATTTGTTTCCTTATATTGGGTATTTTCAGTTAATTAATGTTGTTGATTGTTTTGTATTTTATAATGATGTTGATTATATCCAAAGAGGATGGATTAACAGAAATAGGATATTGATTAATAAAGAACCAAAATATTTTACAATATCAGTAAAAAAAAGTAGTCTTGGCACAGCCATAAAAGACGTTTATATTGTTGATTTTAATTCATGGAAAAAGACTTTTTTAACAACCTTATCTCAAAATTACAAGAAAGCAAAAAACTTTGATTTCACTTTCAAACTACTTCAAGATTATTTTATGAATAGGGAGTTTGAAAAAATTGACGACTTCTCAATTTCATCAATAAAGTTTATTTGCAATATTTTAAATATTCAGACAAACTTTGTTAGGTCAAGTGAATTGAATATAGATAAGCGATTTGCAAAAGAAGAAAAACTAGAGTATATAATTAACAGTTTGGGTGGAAAAAGTATTTTTTTACCGCCCGGAAGTAAAGAATTATACCAACAATGGAATCCAGAAGGGATTAGTAAGCATACTTTATCTATGCCTGATTTAAAATACTACCAAAATATGGGTTCATTTGTTGATAATTTATCTATTATTGATATTCTCATGCATAATTCTCTAGATGAAACCATTGAACTAATCAAAAACTTTAAATGCAATTAAAAACAATAACAGGAATACATGGAGTGCCTCGCTCAGGAACTTCTTGGTTAGCACAAATTTTTAATGCATCACCTGATGTAGCATTAAAATTTCAACCACTCTTTTCTTACTCGTTTAAAGGGTATATATCTCTAGATTCTGATAAGGATGAAATTGACACTTTTTTTCGTGAGATTTATCGTAGCAATGATGAATTTATTAATATGAAAGATAAAAAAATTCATTATTCATATCCAGTTTTTAAAAAAAATGAGAGTCCTGAACATTTAGTCTTTAAACACATCAGGTACCATTATTTGATAGAGTACATTTTAAAAACCAATAATCTTGTAAAGTTTATTTTAATAATAAGAAACCCATTATCAGTTTTAAGCTCCTGGAAAAATGCCCCAATAGAATTTAAAAGGGACTGGGATTTTATGCAAGAATGGGAGTTCGCTTTGAATAAAAATCAAAAGAGAAAGGAAGAATATTTTGGTTACTTTAAATGGAAAGAAGCAACATCCCTTTTTTTGAAATTAAAAGAAAATAACCCTGATAGAGTTTTTATAGTAAGATATATAGACTTGCTCCAGGATACATTGAAAAATGTAAAAAAGCTATTTGAATTTTCTCAAATACCTATGTCTTCTCAAGTTGAAAGATTTATTGTTGAAAGCAAGAGTAAGACAATTGAAGATAAAAATAGTGTGTATAGGCTTAAAAACTCTGATGACATTTGGGGTGATTTACCAAAGCAAGTGATTAAAAAAATACAAAATGATTTAAAAAATACAAATCTTGAATTGTTTTTAGAATAATGAAAAAAGAAGAGTTTTTACGTGGGTTTGAGAAAAAAAAAGTTGAGGTTTATAGTAATCCTAGCATTAAAAACCCCGCAGTAACAATTTGTGTAGTTACCTACCAACATGTTAACTACATCAAACAATGCCTCGACAGCATTTTGATGCAGCAAACTACTTTCCCTTTTGAAATCCTGTTGGGCGAGGATGCAAGTACCGATGGCACCCGGAAGATTTGTATGGAGTATGCACAAAAGCACCGTGATAAAATAAGACTCTTTTTACACCACCGAGAAAACAACATCGCCATCAACGGCAACCCTACTGGTCGTTTTAATTTTTTATACAACCTCTACAATGCTCGAGGCAACTACATCGCCCTCTGTGAAGGCGACGACTACTGGACCGACCCGTTAAAACTGCAAAAGCAGGTGGATTTTTTGGAGGGGAATAAGGAGTATGGTATATGTTTTCACGAAGCTAAAATTATATGGGATCAAGAACTTAAAAATAATACTATAATTTTAAATAGCGATTATAAATGGAACAAGATGGAGGTGTCTAAAAGTGACTATGTGATTGCTGATGTGTTCAATGGCCCATTTATGGCTACTGCAAGTGTTGTATTTAGGAAACCTATATTTGATTTTCCTAGTTGGTTTTGTCAAACTATGAGTGGAGATATCACTTTGTATGCGTTGATCTTAGGAGAAAATAAAATAAAATTTATTAATGAAATAATGTGTGTCTATAGAAGGCATGAAAAAGGAATAACAGTTTACCATAGAGGAAACAAAATATTAATCAATCGTATCGAAACGTTAATTAACCTAAATGAGCATTATAAAAACAAATATAGAAATGAAATAAAATTTGCAATAAGTAATTACTTAAAGGGTTTAAAAAAAATAAATCTTAAAGAATTATTGATAATTATAAAAATGAGTTTTGCATCTAATTTAATTACTTCAAAGCAATTATATAGAATGATTAAAGTTTTTTTTAAGTCATTATATTATAAAATTATTAAAAGATAGATCAATCAGACCCTTTATGAACTGCTATTGTACAATTATAACTGCCAATTATTTTTTCTATGCTAAAGCACTTTTTGATTCCTTAGCACAGTTTCAACCAAATGCTAGTTTTAAAGTATTGGTTGTTGATGCTAAAAATAAAGAATTAGCTTACAATGGTATTGACGTGGTCTCCTTAATTGAAATTAAGGAATCTTTTCCAGATGATTACACAAAAATTGCCCACTATGAATCTGACCCGGAGAGTAATTTAAGATGGGCATTAAAACCTATTTTTTTAAAATATCTATTGCTTTCTGAAAAATTTGATAAGGTACTCTTTTTAGACCCGGACCTCTTCTTTTACAATGACCCTTCTTTTTTGTTTGAAAAGTTAGTTTCGTCAGATGTCATCCTTACACCACATTGGCGTTCAAAAGATCCTGAATTTGATCAAGCAAACTTTGAAAGTTTGTTTACAGGAGGCTTGTTTAATGCCGGTTTTTTTGGATGTAATAAAAATGCAATAAACATTTTGGACTGGTGGTTAAAAGTCTGTGCCTATAAAATGGTAAAGGAAGGTGGATTTTATGTGGATCAAGCCTATCTAAATCTTATGCCCATCTATTTTACTGAACAGGTTGAAGTTATTCAACATAAAGGATGCAATATTTCAAACTGGAACATGATTGAGTGTCAACGTTCACTTGTAAAAGATGATGTTATTATTGATAAAAAATTCCCCCTAATTTTTATTCATTTTACAAATGCTACGATAAACTTTATTGCTTTCGGTAAAGACGCTATACTCAAACCGCATTTAAGAATATACAAAGAAACTCTCTTAAATCACAATGCATCTTTTAAGTTTAATTATGAAATAAAAACAATAAGTCAGGAAAAGAAAAAGCCCAATCTATTAAGTAAGTTGATTCATAAAAGAAAAAAAAATGAGTGATAGTAGATTCATAAATATTGAGCTCAATAAAGCGACTTTGGATGTTTTTTTTATAAGAACTTCCATCTTTAATGCTTTAAAGGAATCGTTACCTTTATTTCAAGGAAGTCTTCTGGACATCGGTTGTGGTAAAATGCCTTATAAAAAATATATATTAGATCACTCCAATGTAAAATCATACACCGGTCTGGACATTGAAACAGCCCGTGTATATGATGATAATGTCCAACCTGATTTTACCTGGGACGGGATAAAAATGCCATTTGAAAGTGAACATTTTGATTGCGCTTTTGGCACAGAAGTTTTAGAACATTGTCCGGAGCCGGAGGTAGTATTAAAAGAAGTACACCGGGTTTTAAAACCGGGGGGGGTGTTCTTTTTTACGGTGCCTTTTCTGTGGAATTTACACGAGACACCACACGACGAATACCGTTATACCCCTTTTGCTTTGGAGCGTCATTTAAAAAACGCCGGCTTTAAAGAGATTGAACTCAAGGCTACCGGGGGTTGGCATGCCGCTATGGCTCAAATGTTGGGCCTATGGGTGCGCAGAAGCCCTATGTCAAAAAATAAACGAAAATATCTTTCCGTACTTTTAAAACCTGTAATCAGTTATTTAATTAAAATGGACAAACCCAAACAAGTGCAGTTTAAGGAAGGTCAAATGATTACGGGTATCTATGGAATTATAAAAAAGTAGAATGAATATCGCTATCATCACAAACAAACCCTACGGCAATAGTGAAACCTTTATTAAGGCTCAAATTGACCATTTGCCTTTTAATTGCTTTCACTACTGGGGTACTGCAATTCCTTTTCAACTAAAACCTAATATAAAAACAAGTTTTTTTCATAAGCTTTTATCAAAAGTAAAAACTAAAAAAAGTAATTCAGAAGATTTGTTTATTCATGATTTAAATAAACACAATATTCAATTGGTTTTGGCTCATTATGGAATGATGGGAACGTTAGTGTTTAATGTTTGTCAAAAATTAAATCTTCCTTTAGTGGTTCATTTTCACGGTCACGACGCTGTAAGAAAAAGTGTTGTTCAAAGTTACAGGGAATCTTATAAAAATATGTTTAATTATCCAAAGCTTAAGATTATAAGTGTAAGTCATGAAATGACAAATCGTCTAATTGCATTGGGCTGCCCAAAAGAAAAAATTCTATACAACACGTATGGTCCCAACAAATTGTTTTTATCATTAACCCCACTTTATTCTCAAAAACAATTTGTTTTTATCGGAAGGTTTGTAGAAAAAAAAGCACCACATTTATTGCTTTTGGCATTTAAAAAATCATTAGAAAAGCATCCCGACATTAAATTAATCATGGCTGGTGACGGCCCCTTACTTGATAGTTGTATTTCGCTAACAAAAGCATTACAAATTGAAGATGAAGTGTATTTTCCAGGTCACATATCACCAGAAAGATACATGAGTTTTCTAGCTAATTCACTAGCATATATTCAACATTCAATAGAAGCAGAAGATGGCGATATGGAAGGAACTCCAGTTTCTATTTTGGAAGCATCAGCTGCGGGTCTTCCAGTAATTAGCACAATACATGCAGGAATACCTGATGTAATTATACATCAAAAAACGGGCTTGTTGTCTCAAGAGCTAGATATTGATGCTATGTCACAAAATATGAATTGGTTGATTGAAAATAAAAATTTAGCCATAGAGATGGGTCAAATGGGAAAAAAACATATTAACGCTAACTTTTCTTTTCAAAAACATATCAACGGTCTTGAAGAGATTCTTAAGAAATGTTTATAAAAATGGGTCTCATTTCCATCGTCATCCCTACATACAACCGCGCCAATTTAATTGGCGAAACGCTGGATAGTATTTTATCGCAAAGTTATACAGATTGGGAATGTATTGTTGTGGATGATGGCAGTACCGATGATTCACAAAATCTTTTTGATAGGTATGCAAAAAAAGACAAACGCTTTCGGTTTTTATCCCGTCCGATTCATAAACTCAAAGGTGCTAATGCGTGTAGAAATCTAGGTCTGCAAGAAGCAAATGGAGCTTATATCGTTTTTTTTGACAGCGATGACTTAATGACTCCAGACCATTTGGAAATAAAATTTAATGGAATCATTACTTCAGGTGTTGATTATGTGATTACTCGAACCCAATTTTTTAATAAAGATTCATCCCAAATTGATGGTTATTACAAATTTGACCAATTTGGAATTACTCCATACAACTATGTAACACAGAAAATTAATTGGTTGACTTATGATGTGTGTATAAAAAGTGACTTGGCAAAATCTATTGCATTTAATGAAAACTTACAATCAGGGCAGGAGTATAATTATTTTTGTAAACTTGTTCATAAATCAGTAAACGCTTTTTTTTTAGATAAGGTCGTAACGCATAGAAGACACCACGACAAATCAATTAGAAGCGGATTAAAAACAAAAGATGACACCTTCAATAGTTATTTTCAAACTGCCTGGCATACATTTATAGACCTTAAAACCTTAGCTCACGAAAATACCTTGTATTATTTAATTAAAAATTGTGCCGGGTTTACGATGCACCGACTTCAGTTTTTTGGAGTGTCTAAAATTCACTTTTATAGAGAAATGTTTAAATATCTAGGGTTTTCGGCAGTATATCATTTGCTTTATATGATGAGTATGAAACTTTTTAAGAGGGGATATTTTTTTAAGTCTCTCTTTTATATGTTATTAGAACAAAACAAGTAACTTTTAGAAGAGCAAATTTCATTCAAGCCTTAGTTCTAGATTTATTAAACAAAATTTTAAAGTTATCGCTTGATACTTTAATGATAAGGTATGAGAAATTAATTCTCCCAAACTTTCCCTATTTTTACAGTAGTATTTTCAAAACATAAATATGCAACAACCCCTAGTCTCTATCATCATACCCACCTACAACCGGGCACACTTAATTGGTGAGACTCTAGAAAGTGTTTTGGTACAAACTTATAATAACTGGGAATGCATTGTGGTGGATGATTTTTCTACAGATTCAACCTCAGATTTAATCTTTGATTACCAACAGAAAGACTCCAGGTTTTATTTCACTAAAAACACAAAAATAAAAGGAGGCCAGGGTGCCCGAAATACCGGTTTGGAAAAATCAAAAGGGGCGTTGTTGGTATTTTTGGATTCAGATGACTTGTTAACATCCACCTGTCTTGAGAACAGAGTATTGTGTTTTAATGAAAACCCAGAACATGATTTTCTGGTTTTTCAGTCGGTTTTATTTCTTGAAAAACCGGGCGACACTAATAAAGTACCTAATCTTTTAAATAAAGATAGAGATGATTTGAGTAGATTTATTGCTTATGATTATCCTTGGAACATAAGTTCAACTATCTTAAAAAAGAAATTTTTGGAATTGAATTCAATTTGGTGGAATGAGAATTTGGTACTCCATCAGGATTTAGATTTTTATATTCAAATTTTAAGTATAACTCCCAGTTACAAAAAAAATATATCCGAGCCGGACGTTTATATTCGTTTTAATGGACAAGATAAACTCTCCTTACAAAAATACAATACCACAAAACTTGTGGGTAAATACAACTATCTAAAAAGTATATTTTCAAACTTAAAAGCTAAAAATCTTGTTTTCAAATACAAAAAACCACTTTATGGCTTAGCTTTGTCTTACATGCTTTTGTTTAAAAGCCAAGGTGAAAGCAAACTTTATTTAAAAATACCCGGCCTCTTTTTTAAAAACGGTCTTTATTTGTATGCAATAACTTTGTTTTTTGACCAATGGTTTATCCAATTGCGTAGTAAATTTTACAATAAAGTGTTTAGAAAGCTTATAGACCTCTATACTTTTTTTAATTTTGAAAAAAGAACGCAATACTTGCCACCCAAAGGTTCCACTCTTGGTAAAGTTACCGTAAAGGAACATTTAAAAAATACTGCTGCCCTATGAAAATACTCTTTATTTCCCACAATGCACACCGGGCCGGGGCACAGTTACTCTTGCTTAATTTTATAAGATGGCTGAAAGCGCATCATAAAAATATAGATTTGGAAATATTGATGGGCGGTAAAGGAGCACTCCTTAAAGAGTTTGAACAGCTTGCTAAAACCTATTTGGTAGATACCGGTGCATTAAAAAAGGGGAATTTATCAAGACTCACCAACCAAATTAAAAATAAAAAAAGGATCAATACCATAAACAAAAACACCTATGATCTTTATTACAGCAATACTATTTTAAATGGAGAATTGTTACGCATGCTAAACACCGGTTCGACACCAGTAATTTGTCATGTCCATGAAATGGATTATTGGATATCAAAAGCAGGGGCTGAAAATATTGATTTGATTAAAGAAAAAACAAGTTATTTTTTCTCTGCTTCAAAAGCTGTAAAATCTATCCTTACAGCATCCTATGAGATTCCTGAAAGTAAAATTGTCCCTGTATATGTGCCCATAGACATAAAGAAAATACTAAGTGTTAACCAAAAACAAAGTTTAAGAAGCTATTTAGGGTTGGATAAGAATACCATTTTAATAGGTGCTTGTGGTACAGAAAGTTTTAGAAAAGGGAAGGATTGGTTTATTCCCATTGCAGTTCAAGTACTAGAACAAACAAAAAATGAAAAACTTCATTTTGTTTGGATTGGCGGCAAAAATTCAGCGGAGCTGCAATTTGATTTAAATCGATGTGGGTATAAAAATAATATTCATTTTATAGAGCAATTGCCTGATGCACATACTTATTTTAATGAACTAAGCCTTTTTTTAATGCTCTCCAGGGAAGATCCTTTTCCTACGGTAAATCTGGAAGCCGGTATATGGGAAACTCCCATCCTGTGCTTTTTTAACACCGGAGGAACAAACGAACTTATCGAAGACGGCTGCGGTTTTGCAGTGCCCTATGCCAACCTTTCAGCCATGACTGATAAGATTATATATTTGCTTGCTAATGAAACGGAAAGAAAATTAACGGGAAAAAGATTAAAAGATAAGATTATAGCAAAATATGATATTGAAATTATTGGATCAGAAATGGTTCGTTTGATAAAACAAAAGATAAATAAATAGGTTTTATGCAGAACAGGATATACAAAGCTATTAAACTTAGGTTTCGTAGGTTGAAAAAGTTTTTCAGGCATGGCATTTTGAAACTAATTTTACCTCGTGATTTTTATTTTTCAACCAAAGGTGTTTGTATGTGTTGTGATCAAGAGGTGGTTTTTACTTCTTATGATAGTTGGTTAAGAGATCATTTTTTATGTAGTAAGTGCAGATGTATCCCCAGAGAACGTGCCTTGATGTTAACAATTGAGGAGTTTTTTCCAAATTGGGTAAACCTTCATGTTCACGAATCATCACCCGGTAAAAGGGGTGGAAGCTTGAAACTAAAAAAACACGTTAAAAATTATATGCAGACACAGTTTTACCCCAAATCAACTTTTGGAACTATTGTGCAGGGCTTTAGAAATGAAAATTTGGAGAGCCAAACATTTGAAGATGCTACTTTTGATTTGGTAATTACTCAGGATGTAATGGAACACATTTATCACCCCCATAAAGCATTTAAGGAAATAGCCAGAACATTAAAACCGGGTGGAGCTTATGTGTTTACAGTTCCTTTGGTCAACAAGCACAAAAAATCCGAGGTTTGGGCAACGTTGGGTGATGATGGCAATCCTGTTTTTTTAAAAACACCAGAATATCACGGAAATCCCGTGGATGCTAAAGGGTCGCCGGTGACCATGCACTGGGGTTTTGATATTGTTGATTTTATCAAAGAATCGTCAGGGATGAATGCTCAAATAATTTCTAATTATTCAAAAAGACATGGTATTTTGGGCGAATATAACGAAGTAGTCATTTGCTATAAAAAATAACAAATTGGATAAAAAGATAAGAAATATTGCTATTTATTTACCACAATTCCATCCCATACCTGAAAATGATGAATGGTGGGGCAAAGGATTTACTGAGTGGACCAATGTTACCAAAGGAAAGCCTAGGTTTAAAGGACATTACCAGCCCCATATGCCTGCAGATTTAGGTTTTTATGATTTGCGATTGGAAGAGTCCAGATTGGCACAGGAAGCCCTTGCTAAAGAGAATAATATCTATGGCTTTTGTTATTATCATTACTGGTTTAACGGCAAAAGGGTACTCCATGAACCTTTGGATAGGAAATTAAATAGCCCCAAAGAAGATTTGCCCTTTATGTTGTGCTGGGCCAATGAAAACTGGACCCGGGCCTGGGATGGTTCAGAACACCTGGTATTGTTAAAACAGGAGTATAATGAAGACGATGACAGGCAGCATATTAAATTTTTAATCCCCCTATTTAAGGATGAACGGTATATCAAAGTGCAAGGAAAACCGGTATTCTTTTTTTACAAGCCTTCCATGTTTCCCAACATGAAAAAAACTTTGGAAATTTTCAGGGAGGAAGCCCGTAATGCTGGGTTGGAATTGTATTTATGTTGGTTTGAAAGACATCTTGGGTGGATAAATGAGGACGCCAAAGATGCAGATTTTGATGCCTCCGCAGAATTTCAGCCTCTCTCCAAAACTTATAATGAGTTTTTCAATATGAAAAGCAAAAAAAATAAAAAAATTACTTTTAAGAATCTTAAGAGGAAATCTATTTCTGCTAAGAACAAAATAATTGAAATGATAGGTAAGGACACTAAATTATTCACAAGAATAATTGATTATAAAGAGTTTGTCGAGTTTGATTTGTCTCGTGAAAAGGTTAAGTCAAAAGTGTATCCGGGCATAAGCCCTATGTGGGACAATTCGTCACGAAGGGTGAATCAAAAAGCAACGGTATTTAAAAACAGTACACCTGAACTATTTAAAAAATGGTATCAGGGCAAAAGTGAAAAATTTACCCCCTTTAGTGAAGAAGAAAACTTTTTATTTATTAACGCATGGAATGAGTGGGCTGAGGGCAATCACCTGGAGCCTTGTCAAAAGTGGGGTAAGGCCTATTTAGAAGCACTAAAATGAAAGTTTATGTTGTCATAGTAACCTTTAATCCATTGCAATGGATAGAAAAATGCTTTCAGAGCTTGCGCCAAAGTACTTTGCCTTTAAGCACAATCGTTATTGATAATAATTCAACAGACGGCTCCCGGGAAAGGATTCAAACCGAATATCCTGAAGTTGATTTTATAGCCTTAGAGACCAATTTAGGTTTTGGTGCTGCCAATAATATAGGAATTAAAAAAGCCTGTGATGAGGATGCAGATTTTATTTTTTTATTGAATCAAGATGCATGGATAGATTCTGACACGATTGAAAAGCTAATATATGTATCAAAAAATAACCCTGATTTTGGTATATTAAGTCCATTGCATTTTAATGGTAAGGGAGACGGGTTGGATTTTTGGTTTTCAACCTATATATCACCTCCGAGATGTAATAAATACATTTCAGATTTGATTGTAGGAAAAAAAATAGAAGCTATTTATGCTACAACTATGGTAAACGCTGCAGCCTGGTTACTTCCTTCACAAACTCTTAGAAAAATTGGGGGATTTAATCCATCTTTTTTTCATTATGGTGAAGACACCAATTATTGTGAAAGAGTGTTGTATGCTGGTTTTAAAATAGGAGTTGTTCCATCTGCTGTAATTTATCACGACAGGGAAAAGAGAAAGTTAAATATTTATGAAAAGGATGCTGTTTTGACTTTTGAAAGAGAATTAGTTAAAAATTTTTCAAGTGTAAATCAAAATTTAGGAATTACTTATTTTGTATTAAAATTGATAGGAGAATTTTTTCAAGTAATATTTAAGTTAAATTTTTCTCAAATTAATGTGATAACAAAAAAGTTTGGGAAGCTTATAAACCTTCCTACTAAAAAACTTTCCAAGAACAGACGTGAATCGCTATCTGGAAATTTTCCGTTTTTATCACAAACTAAATATTGATATTTTTCCAAATGATTCAATTTACGGAAAAAACACAGTGAACTTTTGAATAATTTGAAAACGTTTTTAAAAAGAATCCATCTTAAAATGAGAATATTAGTAGTATTAGACTCTATAAACATCAATGACAGTAGTGGTAGTAAAGCTAATGTAGCACTGATTAAAAATCTTAAAAAAGCCGGGTTTCATTTAAAAGTCTATCATTATACTCGAAAAGAAATTCAATTGGAGGGAATAGCCTGTGTTCCCGTAAAAGAGCAGAAACTCACTCATTGGTATTTTTTAAGTAAAGCACAACTTTTTTTAAGACGGATTACCTCCATCAATCTAAACCTTCTGATTGAAAAGTATTTTGGTTTTTCGTTTACTCATTTTAATGATACCCTGAGTATTAAAAAGGGCTTGTTAAAGGAAACCAACTTTAATCCAGACTGGGTACTTACTTTGAGTAAGGCAGGGAGCTTTCGACCTCATAAAGCGTTACTCGGCATTCCAAAGTGGCATGACAAATGGCTGGCTTATGTTCACGATCCTTACCCCATGCACAGTTATCCACGTCCCTATGATTGGGTAGAACCCGGGCACAATCAAAAAAGAGATTTTTTTATGCAAGTTGCTGAAAAATCTAAGAAAGTAATTTATCCAAGTGGGCTTCTTGCGGAATGGATGGAAAGTTATTATCCTCCTTTGAAGGATAAATCTTTAATAATTCCTCATCAAATATTCCCTTTAGAAACTATCAATGAAAATTCACCATTGTTTTTTAAAGCTGATTTTTTTTCACTAATTCATGCCGGTAGCTTGATGAAACAACGCAATCCAAGACCTCTAGTAAACGGATATATAAAATTTCTACAGGAAACCCCGGGAGCTAAAGAACAATCTCAATTAATATTTATTGGCACTATAGATGAAAATCACAAAGATTTTTTAAATCAAGTTGCTGCAAATCATAAACAAATAGTTATTCAAGATAAGTATATGGAATTTAATCAAGCTTCAAATTTACAACGATTAGCCTCAATGAATATAATATTAGAATCTAATGCAGAAATAAGCCCATTTCTTCCCGGTAAATTTCCACATGCAGTTCAAACAAATAAATACATACTGCATATCGGACCAAAACAAAGTGAAACAGCAAACCTTTTAGGGAAAAATTATCCTTTTCAAATAGAAAATAAAAACGAGGATGATATAAAAAATTGTATAAAAATAGCTTTTAGTAAATGGAAAACTAATCCTGAAGATTTTTTATTAAATAGGGAAGATTTAGTGGAGTATCTGAGTGTACACTATATCATTAAAAATAAAGCTTTATTTTTTGACAACCATGACTAAGTTATCAATTCTATTTGCATATCGAAACAGGGAAGTTTCAAGAATTAAACGGTGTCTTGAAAGCCTGAAAACTCAATATAATAAAGACTTTGAAGTGATTTTTGTTGATTATGGGAGTGATGATGCCTTTTCAAAACCCATTAAAGAGACAGTTGGAACTTTTGAATTTACAAACTATTATTATGTTGCACACCCCGGTCTTTTATGGAATAAAAGTAGAGCATTAAATTTTGCAGTAAAGCAAGCTAAAGGAACTTCTGTGTTTATAGCTGATGTAGATATTATTTTTAAAACTGGCGCAGTTGATTTTTTACTTTCAAAGAATACAAACAATTCTTTCTATTTATTTCGTTTGGGATATTTAAATCAAACGGAATCAAATAAAGTGATAAACTCAACAAGTTTTGAACAGCTTAGAGTGAAACATTTTGGAGTTATAAATGGACTCGTGTTGTTATCAAAAGAGGCTTTTATTAATGTAAATGGGTTGGATGATTTTTTTCATTTCTATGGTTCAGAGGATGTAGATTTTTTTAATCGATTGGAGCAATTTGGACTTAAAAAAGTCAATTGTACTGAAGATTTTTTTTATCACATCTGGCATAGAATATATAATTCTTTCGACGACTCAAGATTTGAAGTAACACCAAGACATTTCAATATCAAAAAAATTAACTTACAGCATCTTATTCATAACAAAGAATTAAAAATTATAAAGCCAAACACAAATATTAATTTTGGGGAGGTTTTTATTAAAGAGGATGAAAAGGTACTTGATCATCCTGAAATTATTATTTCAATAAATAATGAACATGCCAAGGTATGGCATTTTCTTAATGTTGGTATAAATCATTATTCCGGTAAAGTTGTAAAATTCACTATCACTGAAGATTCCTATTTTAATTCCACAAAATTTTTCTTAAAAAGAATATTAAAAAAGAAAGACCAAGTGCCAATTTCAATGAAAAATGCATCAGATATGGTATTGGGAAAAATAATATCAAGGTATCAAAATCATAATTATCGGTTTGAAATTTCGAATGACCTAAAAACCATACTTTGGACAATTCAATTATAACTCACAAATATTCGAAGTAAATTTTATTCAAAGTCCATGAAAACAAAAACACCTTTACAGTATCCAGGCTATTGGAAAATAAGAAAGGTAATAAAAAAATTAAATACACATTTTCTTAATTATAATATCAATTTTGATGAAGATGAACATATTTTAGTTTTTAGTAGTCCTAGAGGTGGCAGTACCTGGTTAGCTGAGGTTTTGTCAAATATATTAGATGTGCCTGTGTTATGGGAACCTATGCTTAAAAGGACTTCGTCAAGATTTTATAAATTAAATTTTGCAGAGATGCAATACCTCCCAAAAGAAGATCCAAATGAGGAGGTAATTAAACAATTTCAGCGACTTTTAAAGGGAAAAGGGATTGATGCTTGGGAAAAACAAAAAACAGATTCAAAATCACTGATAAAATCAAACAAGGTTTTGATAAAATTTTGTAGGGGAAATATGCTACTTCCTTATATAACAAATCAGTTTAATTTTAAAAAGAAGCCTGTATTTTTAATCAGACATCCTTTTGCTGTTGTGGCTTCTCAAATGAAACATATTGGATGGAAAGATGTGAAATCAACTTTTGAAATTCCTAAGAATCAACACAATGAAGTTTATACAAGGCATCAAGATTATTTGAAAACTTTAAAATCCAAAGAATTGATTTTATTAGCTCAGTGGTGTATAACAAATAAGGTGCCATTGGATGATTCTCAAAACAATAAAGACTGGATAACAATAACCTATGAAGAGATGATTTTGAATCCTCAATTAACTGTAAAAAGAATTTTTGATGAATGGGGAATTGAAACAAATGTTAATTCTATTAACTTTCAAAAAAAAAGTTCTACTACCCGACAAGGAAGTCCCATACTTCCAAAAGATCAACTTGGTTATTGGAAAACAAGCTTTAATGATAAGCAAATAAATCAAATGATAGAGGTACTAAATTATTTTTCTATTGAGCTTTATGATAGCGATGTGATGCCTAAAGTGCTTTTTAACAAAAATAGCAGATAATTATATTAATTTTCTCTCATTGTAGCAACGAATATGCGATCCCCGCTGGGGTCGGATTTCTTTTCGATTATTTTTTCTACATATATGAGACCCCTATGGGGTCAACTATTTATGAAAATCAAATAAAATCTACAAATAGACCCCAGCGGGTTCAAATATATGTAATATCTAGGATCAAAAGTTTGCTATAATAATTACCAAAAAAAATCCCCGCCATCAAAAGATAGCAGGGATTCAATATATTGATAATTGTCTTTAATTCAGTCTAAACGTCACACGTCTCACCAATTGGCGGGCTTGCGATGAATCTTTGTTTACAGTAGTATCTTCACCACCTCCTCTAGTGGTTAATCTGTTACCGTCGATTCCGGCTGCGATCATTAATTCTTTTACTTTCTCGGCCCGGCGTTCTGACAGTTGCAAGTTGTATTGCTCATTGCCAATTTCGTCAGCAAAACCAATTAAAGTTGCAGAAGCAGACGGGTTTTCTTTCATATAAGTAATTATATAATTGACGGCTTGTAAAGAATACACTTCCGGCTCATCGCTGTTGAATCTGAAATACACATTCACATACCCGGCATCAATCAACTTCTTCATATCGAGTCCGCCACCGGTTCTTTCCAGATCAGCTTTGGAAGCATAGCGGGCATCCAGTGCCGCCTCCATATGGTCAGGAATTCCGTTGTTATTTGTGTCTAAAGCACGTCCTTTGGTGTCAACCACAGCTCCTGAAGGTGTGTTTGGTTCGCGATCCAGATAATCGGGCACACCGTCCTGGTCTGTATCGATCAAATCAGTTTCTATTTTTGAAATACGGCTATCCAGTTCCTCGAGCTCACTGTAAATAGCAGCTTCTTCAGAATACCAGTCGGCGTGAACGTCATTTTTCCCTAAATACAGTGTCAAACCTAAAGAGGCGTTGACAATATAGCCGTTCAATCCGCGCAGTTGGTTGTTATTCACTACTGTATTCAAAGGCTGTGCGCCATCCCAGGTCGCAGAGTGTCTTACGTGACCTAAAACACTTAAATCACCAGTCAAGGCGACACTGTTGCCCAAACGAATTTGCGGTGTAATCCCTGCCATTAAGTTCAGCATTTGATCTGCACTTGAAAATTCGTTGGGTTGAGAGGGTTTGTTTGCTGAATACCCAAATCCACCGTGAATGAGCACATTGAAGGTATTGGTCCAGTTTCTAAAGTTGAGGACACTTCCCATATTGACCACGCCTTGTAAACTGGCACGATAGTATTCTGATTCAAACTCCAGACTCTTATCGGCACTGTTGATGCTGTTGTAACCAAAGTCCAGTTTTGTTCCAAATTTTTCATTAAACATATACCGCACTCCAAGACCACCTTGCCAAAGATGAGGTGTTGAGGTATAATAGCCGGGCGAAAAAGGAGTTGCAGGTTTGTGGGTTCCGGCTTCGAGTTCAATAGACCACCTGTTAAAGTTCTTCTCTTCTTGAGCTTGTATCGCCATCGTTCCTAACGCGACCACCAAGCATAGTAAAATATTCTTCATTTTCTAAATAGGTTAAAGTTAACGGCAAAGATACAAATGCTAAATTAAAGCCGGTGGATTTGGTTTTTAAATAACATTTTGTTTACAAATTGTTTCCCTTTTTACTCCTAAAAACAAGTGTTCGTTTATGTCTCTAATTGGATTTAAACTACTATTTACTTTAAAATAGCAAATGTTAGTAAAAAGGACCATTTATAACATTTCCATGCCTTTATCCTGCCATACCTGTGCTATACAAGTAGCCTTTTTGTTGCCTTTGTGTTGAGAAATTGTTGCCTTTGCGTTGCATTCTACTCCTTCGAATCCTACATAAACACCCCTCGAACATCGCATTAGCCCCACACGAACTATACACTAACCCAATTTGAACGTTGCACTAACACGTTTTTTTTTGCTAAAAAGCAGGTCTTTTGCTTTATTTTGTTGAAAAAATCAATGAAATAATTCAACTAAATAGGGTTGCTTAATTTCAAAATTCAAAATTCCAAGCACCCAACCTTCAGTAAACTTACGTTTGGCGAAGCAAATTCCTAGTACTATTAAGCTTTAACTAATAACCAAAAAGCCCAATTTTCTTAAAACTATATTTATTGACAATAAGGTTCGACATCATTCAGCCGGGTTGACCACTGTTTATTTACTAATTATAATCACCCTTTCTCAAAGTCAATCACACTCCTGAAACCATTTCCAAAAAAAATAACCAATAAACCGAAGTATCTCCACGCATTTTTATATTTTTAACCAATCAACACTACTCCATGACCAAACGCAAGATTGCAGTTGTTATCACCGCCCGGCCTTCATACAGCAGGGTGAAATCGGTTTTGCAAGCCATCAACAAGCATCCTGAACTCGAGTTGCAACTCATTGTTGCTGCTTCAGCGCTGTTGGACCGCTATGGGTCTGCGGTGAATTATATCGAAAAAGACGGCTTTCCCATTGCCGCCAAAGTATTTAATGTGCTCGAAGGCGAAAACTTGACGGCTGCAGCAAAAACAACGGGTATCGGTATCCTGGAGTTATCCACTGTTTTTGACAACTTGAGTCCCGATATCGTCGTTACCGTAGCCGATCGCTTTGAAACTATGGCAACCGCCATTTCTGCTTCTTATATGAACATTCCCCTGGCACACATTCAAGGCGGCGAAGTCACAGGAAACATTGATGAAAAAGTGCGCCACGCCATCACCAAACTGGCTGATTATCATTTTGTGGCTTCAGAAGATGCCAAAGCACGTGTTTTAAAACTAGGCGAAGACCCTGAAGTGGTCTTCAATACCGGTTGCCCGTCCATCGATTTGGCACTCCCGGTAACAGAAAGTACAAACCTGACTTTTGACCCCTTTCAAAAATACGGAGGTGTGGGAGCAAAACCGCCTTTGGATCAAGGTTATTTGGTGGTAATGCAACACCCGGTAACCAATGAATATGCGCTTTCGCGAAAGCAGATAGAAGCCACGCTGCACGCTATCAACAATCTGAAGATACCCACCCTTTGGTTTTGGCCCAATGTAGATGCAGGAGCCGATGGAACCTCCACCGGTATAAGAAGCTTCAGGGAACGGTATGACTTGGAGCATGTGCACTTTTTTAAAAATATGGAAGGCGAAGATTTTCTGCAGTTGCTTTACCACAGCAAAGGACTGGTGGGCAATAGCAGTGTGGGTATCAGGGAGTGTGCTTTTTTGGGAGTCCCGGTAGTGAATATTGGTTCGCGACAGTTTCGCAGGCAACGCGCAAATAATGTGATTGATATTGGGTATGAGGAAGCGTTGATACAAAATGCCATCGAATCTCATTTACTACAAGGCCGACTTCAAACTTCATCAATTTATGGCACAGGAAAAGCCGGCGAATCGATTGCTGCACTCTTAAGCAGCTTGCCACTGAGGTTTCATAAAACAATCTTTTATTAGTTAGGATACCTGAATGTAAGGTAGAATTCCAAAGGAATCACCTTGAGGTCCAATGCTTGTAGCTGAGTTTCATATTCGACCCCGCTGGGGTCGTTTGTCTTTTCAAGTATTTATTTATATTACAATTATTTGACCCCTCTGGGGTCTGTTTTTAGGTTTTTTGTATTTTTACAAAAGGGAGACCCTTCAGGGTCTGGATTTTATTAAATGGAATCTTTCAATGATTGACCCCATCGGGGTCCAATGCTTGTAGCAAAGGTTACCATCCAATGATTGACCCCAGCGGGGTCATATGTTTATAGCTTTCGGGTATATATTTTTTCGGGTATATATTTATTACAAATATTTGACCCCTCTGGGGTCTGTTTTTAGGTTTTTTGTATTTTTACAAAAGGGAG